>CAWBUQ010000001.1:0-805457 GCA_963791995.1 uncultured Acidimicrobiaceae bacterium
GGATCTTCCAGCTGCGGCTGTAAGTCTCGACGCCGCCAAGGATAATTGTGATGTATGGCCAGGACTGTTCTGCTTGATATCGACGGCGTTCTCACTATCTCCTGGAAGGCTCTGCCCGGGGCAGCCCAGACGCTGAAATGGCTACGGAACGAAGGAATCGGTTTTCTTCTGGTGACCAATACCTCGTCAAGGTCCCGCCGCGAGATCGCTGGCACCTTGACGGAGGTTGGAATTGATGTCGATGTTTCAGAAATATTCACCGCCGTGTCGAGTCCGGCGCGCTACCTCACGGTGCGATATCCATCTGCCCAATGTCTGGTCATCAACGAAGGATCGCTTGATGACGATCTCACCGGAGTCGATATCGTCGGTCCGGACTCTCCGAGCGTCGTGCTTCTCGGCGGCGCCGGTCGAGGGATCGGATATGACGAACTCGATACCGTCTTCAAATTGGCGGTCGATGGTGTCCCGATCGTCGCCTTGCACCGCAATACGCGCTTCAGACACGAAGGTCCCGCGTTGGACATGGGTGCGTTCATCGTCGGGCTCGAAGCGGCCGCCGGCATCGAGATCCCACTTGTTGGTAAGCCGGCTCCCGAATTCTTCCGCGCTGCTCTTCTCGAGCTTGGTTCTGAGACCGACGAGGTAATGAATCTCGGGGACGACATCGACTCCGACGTGCGAGGAGGGCAGGCCCTTGGCATGACCGGCGTTCTGGTGGCGACCGGAAAATATCGTCCAAGCGACCTAGAACCGAGGGTCCCACGCAGATCAAATTGATCGAGAGTATCCGGCAATCCCTTGAACTGTGGCACAACGGCAGCATCCACGGGACCTATGAAGAATCGGTTGAAAATGGTGATGTGTCCTGCTCTCCCTGGACGCACTACCGATGGGTTCCCTGCGCCAGCCTTGCACCTCGGGGATATCGCCACACATTGGTCGAGACGTCGGCAGACGACTATTGCGCTCGGCACTATCACCCGCTGATCCTCGCTGGGCACTCGTGGACATGGCGGCATCTGGTGCGCCTTCGTGTGCGCTGTCGGCTGCGGGCTCGGATCTCCCCAAAGAGTCAGTGGGTTGCTCTTGAGTTCTCGGAACTCCAAGGACACTGCTGTGGCATCTGGACTAGTGGGTGGCGTGGTTCTTGTTCTGCCCCCGGCAGCTGTGGCGCTGTCGGGATCAGGGGCCCAGTCCCGTAGTAGACCGCTCTACAACAGGGTTAATTCGAGCGGATTCGTTGGACATTCCGTGGACGGAGGACCAGCTCAGCAGACTCGCCAGGACACCATGGACGAACTCAAACACCTTGCCAAGGTGAGGGTCGCGGGTTCGAATTCCGTCTTCCGCTCTCGATGCGCTGTCTAGTGGCTGGGCGGATGTGATTGGCCACCGAGTTCAGCCCAACCTTTCTGCCCATCACCGCCCATCAGTGACCCATCACGGGACAAGAGTCGAGGGACTCGTCTGCATCGTCGCTGCTTCGACGATCTGGATGTCGGGCGGTTGAATCGCAAGTGGTCCACCGGCGACAGGAACCTGCCACACCATCGTCATATACGGGGTGGGCCCTGTCGTTGAACCCGTCGCACACGGTGCGAATCCGGAGATTGCAAGGGGGCGGCCGGCGATCCGGTCTCGGGGACACACAGCCCGGTGCGTGGTGCCATTGCACGAGCGAGCCGTAGGGCATTGGCGGATCTTGAGTGAGTGTGTCCGGAAGCAGGTACATAGCGGCGACGAGAACCTGCTCGCCCGACGGTGCCGTCGCATAGACGAGCCCATCGACAGCAGAGGGATCGAGGCTGCGTTCAGAGGATTGATTGGCCGTCACGATCGTTGGATTCACGTAGTAGACGATCGGGTAGTCCGTCGGACTGACCGGTTCGTACCCTGCAGCCTGTGCCGCCGCTGGCGTGGAGTAGCGAGCCACAGCCTCGCTGGTGGCTTGGACGTACTGGGTGGAATTGATCTGTTGGGAGAACGTCGGCTCCGGTGAGCATCCTTGGGCCGCCATGTGGATGTCGGCGGACCCGTTGGCGCCATGGGCCAGCAGGTCCTGGGCCTCTGCCGCTGGCAATGCCGGACCGGTGTAGTGCCAGTTCGATTTCGTGGTGTTCAGTCCAGCCGCCGCGCTGGCGTCGGCCCCGTTCATGTTCATGCTGGTGCCCGGCCCAGCCATGACCATGTTCGGTGTGTTCTGGATGTCCAGCCCCGTCCTCGGCGCCCCATTGTTCCCTCGAGTACAGGTGGCGGTCGTCGAAGTCGCGCCGCCCGAACCCGACGTTGCCCCGGACATGCCAGTCATGCCGGCCATGGCCGTGCTGGTCGACTCCTGGGCCGCCACTGGGTAGGCGGCGGTGAGGAAGAGCCCCGCCAGCAGGGCCACCAGGCTCCCCAGCACCAACACGGGATATCGAAAAAGCGCGGTCGAGAACGGCGAAAGCCAAGACGTTGGGTCCGGCAGCACGGCCGGCACCATGGCCAGCGCCAGGAGCACGATCAGCGGACCGGTAGTTCGGGTCGGTTCCCGATCCCGTAAAGATGCCGCCGAGACCCTGGCCGCTCACCCAGAAGAACGTCGCCAACAAGCCGCCAGCGGCCAGGAACGGAGTCGGTCGGCGGAACACCAGGGGTCCGAAACCGATGACGAGGGATCCGATGGCCAGGAGCCAGGTGGTCCATACGCCGCTGCTGCCGAAACTGTTGCCGAAGCTATTGAGAAAGTGGGAGTAGGCACTCGGCTCGCCCGATGACATGCCCGTGATCGCGCTCGACACCGACGTCGAGGTCCGGTTGTCGGGGAGAAGGAACAGGATCGCCGCCAGCGACCAGTACCCGCACCACACCAGCAGCGGAGTCACCGCCCCGCCGAGGCCATTCCCGGCGGCCGAGGACGCGAGGCCGACCCTCGGCTCTGTCATCTCACCCTCCTCGGTGGGAGCTGACCGTGGCCATGCCATCAGCCCGATCAGTCCGTAGAGGAAGACCGACCCCGGGGCTCCTGTGAGGGCAGACGCCGAGCCGGTGAAGATCAGGCCGAGCCCTTCTCCGAAGAACCAGACGCCGAAGGCCCAGAGGAACGAGACGACGAGGGCGGGTCGGACGGTCTGGCGAACGAGCAACCCCAGTCCGATGGCCACTTGGATGAGCGCAAAGAAGGTGTTCCAGACCGCGACATGTGGCCCGACGAAGTTGCCCACATTGGTGATGATCCACCGGATCACATCGGGCTGGTTCTGGGCGTTGTTCAACAGGTAGGTCGTGGTGAAGTTGCTGCTGAACATGTAGGGCTGGAACTGCAGGCCGGCGTCGAGGAGCCAGAACAGCCCCAAGACGATTTGCAGGGCGCGCTGAGTCCGCACGAGGCGGAAGTCCCGATGTCGGCTCCTGTCTGAAGCTTCGGCGGCGTCAACCATGTTTCGCGTTCCCCTATCGATCCATCCAGGTCGGCGTTTTCTCACCAGGCGGTACGGTGTGGCTCTGCCTCCGGATGCCCGTGGAGGCCGTCAGGCGCCATCAGGTGCTCGCGACGCCGGGGATGTTCTGACCCACCAACCAGCTGATGGCGCTCAGCGCATCGGAGAGGGTCCAGTTGGGACTGCCTTGGTGGTCGAGGTTCTGCAGCCCGCCGTCGTTGAGCAGACTCGTCAACTTCTTGTCCAAGCGCCCGTCGAGATCGGGCGGATTCGAATCGCTGAAGCGCTCGTGGCCAGCGGAGTCGATGAGGAAGTAGCCGTCGGTGTGGTCCACGTCGTAGGTCAGCGGCGTACCGGTGTACCAGTCGATCTTGGCCGGCTGATCCTCAGGGACGATCTGCACCGAGACGCCAAGGAACTTCCACAGCGCATTGAGGTTGGCCGGCGTTCCGGTGGCCAGGACCCAGTCGGCACCGAACTCCTTGGAGTAGGCAGCAAGGCGAGCGGGGGTGTCGCGCCCGGATCCACGGTGATCTCCATGAACACCACCTTGCTTCCCAGACCCGCCGCACGGACGTCACGCTGGAGGGCGATGAACGCACCGGTGACGAGCGGGCATTCGTCCTGGCAGAGGGAGAGGAACGGCGCCATCACGATGTCCTTGCCGCGGTAAGCGAGCGAGCGAGGTCGGTGTCCCCGAGCTCGAGATTAAGCGGGACATCGGGTATGGCCCGGTTCACGCACAACGCCCTGTGAGGCCGGTGGGGCGGGTGGATCGCCTGAGCTTCCGCACGCGGCCAGCAAGGTTCCGAGAATGACGAGCACGAGTAGGAACCCTGCGGTCGGTCGCCCCCGATGAGTCCGCCTCGACCAAGGAGTCACGGCCCAGAGGAAACAGGGGCAGGGCTCGAGCCCGCTTCCCGCTCTGCATCCAGCTGACGATCGACACGGATCGCCTTGCGCTCGTCCATGTGCATCCAACGCAGCGCGACGGGGATCATCGGCCAGAGCATCAACGTGTCGCCGACGACCCACATGATGTCGCCCCCCACGTGGAGGTCGGTGACGTAAGACGGGCCCCAGGTCCGGTGGGTGGCGAGGTAAGCGGGGAACATCTCGTGGCTGGCACCTGCCAGAGACAGCCCGGTGAAGGTGTCGATCGGAATGGCCATGAAGAGATAGAAGAACTGCAGTGCGGGGTGGAGTCGGTACTTGTTCGGATCACTTCCGAAGATCTGGCGCCAAAACAGGTACCCAACGACCAGAAATGCCAGGTGCTCGGCGTTGTGGACGCTCTCGTGCTCGAGCGTGAGGTTGTACCAACTGGTCAGATGGCTCACCGGGATGATCACGGCATAGAGGACGAAGGCAGTCACCGGATGGCCGAAGAGCTTGGCGACCCGCGAGCGCAAGGCCTCAGTGACGACGATGTGTGCGGTGCCCGAGGTCGAGCGCCAGGCCAGGTCCAGAGGGGAGGCGATGGCGAAGAGGGGAGCTGCCACCATGATCAGGATGAGGTGCTGGATCATGTGGTCCCAGAAGAGTTCGCCGTCGTAGACGCCGACGAAGCTGAAGATGGCCACACCAGTCGTGAAGAGCGCAGCGAGCCAGGCGACGGTCTTGCCGACCGACCAGGGGTGTCGGGGGTGCAGGGCGTTGTTGCGCTTGACGCCCCAGAGGTAGAGAACGAGCGCGACCAGGATCATCGCCACCGGGACGAAGTCGAACTGCGTCGAGACGAACTCGTGGCCGGCGAGAGGTGGCAGAGGTTCGTCGTAGAGAGCTGCGATCACGAGGCGAAAAGTACTACTACACAACGTAGTAGTACAACTACGGTGCGTAGTAGTAGAACGGGGTCCGTGAAGATGGACGCTGTGGCGGCAACTGATCAGGAGGAACGCCCATGAGGCGGCTGGGCGAGCTGGAACGCCGGGTGATGGACGTCCTGTGGGACTCCGAGACCACGCCGCTGACCGGTCGGGAAGTGGCGGACCAATTGCCGGACAGGGCCTACACGACGGTCCTGACGATCCTCGAGCGCTTGCGCCGGAAGAACTTGGTCGAGCGCAGCACGGATGGCCGGACGCATCGATTCGCGGCGGCCGACACCCGTGAGGCCTATCGAGCCGAACTGATGCTTGACGCCCTCGGTGAAGCGATGGCGAACAGAGGCGCCGTGCTGGTCCGGTTTGCCGAGTCGGTGTCGCCCGATGAGGCGGAGATTCTGCGGCGAGCACTCGGTGAAGCTGCGGGAGGACCTGAGGAGAAGGGCAAATGAACCTCTTCGTTGCGGCGGGCCTTCTCGCCGTTCTCTCTGTTGTGCTGCTCGGCCCATTTTCGAAGTGGCTCTCGCAGGCTGCCTGGGTGTCGCAAGCTCCTCGTGCGGCGGTGCTCTGCTGGCAATGCATCGGACTCGGTGCCATCGCGGCTGGCATGGGGGCGGGACTCTCCGTGGCTGTGGCGCGCTATCGGGTCGGTTTCGCCAGCGGCATGAAAGTGCTCGTCGGCAGCCTCTTCAGCGGCCACCCACTCCAGGGCTTAGGCCTCTACGACGCGCTCGCCCTGACCCTCGCGGCCGACCTCGGCATTGTGCTCGTCGTCATCTTCAGCGCCCTCGTCACACGGACCGTCCGATCGAGGGCGCGGCACCGCCGCCTTCTCGATCTCGTGGGACATCGATCGGCTGCCTACCCAGGAACTGATCTCATCTCGGACACCAGAACGGTGGCGTACTGCGTTCCGGGCGTCCGACCGAGGATCGTGTTGAGCGAAGGGACACTGCGACTCCTTGGCCCAACGGAGATCGCAGCGGTCATTGAACATGAGCGAGGTCATATCCACGAGCGCCACGGGCTCGTGATGCTCCCGATGGTCGGGCTGAAGAATCTCTTCCGGTGGATTCCCTACGCTCGCCTCGCGCCCCCGGAGATCGCCACACTGCTCGAGATGTCGGCAGACGATTATTCCGTTCGGCGGTTTGACCCGCTGACCCTTGCTGGGGCCCTCGTCGACATGGCGGCGTCTGGATGTGCCCCCCGGTGTGCGCTTTCGGCCGCTGGCTCAGATGTGCCCCAAAGAGTCAGCCGGCTGCTCTCGTCTTCTCGGAACTCCAAGAGGACTGCCCTTGCCTCTGGACTGCTGGCTGGTGCGGTTCTCGTTCTGCCTCTGGCAGTTGTCGCGCTCTCCGGATGAAGGACCCTGTCCCGTAGTAGACCGCTCTACAACAGGGTTGAATGCGGGCGGATTCGGTGGACGTTCCGCAGGGCGGGGTCCAGCTCAGAGAACTGGCCTGGATGTCGTGGACGAACTCAAACACATTGCCAAGCTGTGGGTCGCGGCTTCGAATCCCGTGGTCCGCTCCATCGTAGCAGGTCAGGGCCCTTTTTCCGACATCCGCCGCCGTAACGAAGCGTTACTCGACTCCGCACATCAGTCACTCCCGGATTGCAGCCTCCGATGTACCTGCTCCTGGCTAGTTCGGGCTCTGATGACCGCCTGTGCCCGAGCGGTCGTTACGGCCCGACTCAGTGTCGCGAGGTCGTATGCCCCCATTTGACGTTGACCATTGACGAAAAAGCTGGGAGTGCCCGCGACCCCGCTTACGTCGGCGCTCTCGACATCTGCTGCGACGTGTTCACGCCACCGGTGGCTCTTGAGATCCTCGGTAAAAGACTTCACATCGAGTCCGAGCTGCTCCGCGTACCGGATCAGGTCCCTGGGGGCCAACTCATCCTGATGTTCGATCAGCAGGTCGTGCATTGGCCAGAAGGCGTCCTGCGCCGCCGCCGCCTCGGATGCTTCGGCCGCGATCTGAGCACTCGGGTGCACGTCGTTCAGCGGCAGATGGCGCCACACGTAACGCAGGTCGCCGAAGTCGGCCAGCAGTTCCCGGATGACTGGCTCTGCCTGCCCGCAATACGGACACTCGAAGTCTCCGTACTCGACGAGGGTGACGTGGGCGTGTTCTGGCCCGCGGATGTGGTCGCGGTCGCCATCGACGGGATCGGCGAGGTCCACGATCGCGGGTGACTGCCCCAGCAGCGCCCGCGCGCGAAGTGACGACGGCAGCCGTCCCGCGAGCTGGAAGACGAACCAGGTCAGCAGCGCTGCCACCACGGCAGCGGTGAGGACACCGAGGGTGGCTTCTTGCAACTGGACACCCGTGAAGGCGACTGAGGCGACGAGCAGTGAGACGGTGAAGCCCATTCCGGCCAAGGTGCCGCCTCCGAGGGCAGCGATCCAGCCAACTGGCGGTCGGAGTCGGCCCCTCGTGGCCTTGTTGACAACGGCGGACACGGTCATGACTCCGACCGGCTTTCCGACGACGTAACCCATCACGATCCCGAGCGTGATGGGCGAGGAGTACGCCTTAGCGAGGAATCCGACATCAATTGGGATGCCGGCGTTGGCGAGGCCGAAGAGGGGGACGATGAGGTAGCTCGTCCAGGGGTGCCACAGCTGCTGCAGGCGGTCGTTGGGAGAGACTGCGGTCCGCACGCCGGCGCGAAGTTGCCTTGCCATTCCAGCGGTCGGCTGCTCACGGAAGTCTCGGAAGAGATCCGAGGTCCGTTCGAGGTCGGTGCGAGCTGGCGGGGCGGCGTAGGCGATGAGACCTGCCGCAAGTCCGACGACGACCGGGTCGACGCCGGACTCGACCAATGCGACCCAGCTCGCCGCTGCCAATGTGAAGTAGAGCAGTCCGTAGTGGATCCTGAGCGACGCCGCGAAGGCTGCAAGCGCCATGAGTCCGATCGCGATCACGAGCGGAGCGACTGTCAGGTGATGGGTGTAGACCGTGGCGATGACGACGAGGCCCACGATGTCGTCGACGACCGTGAGCGTGAGGATGAAGCCGCGCAGTCGTTCGGGAGCGTGCCTGCCAAGGAGAGCAAGCAGGCCGAGGGCGAAGGCAGTATCAGTCGACATCGACACGCCCCAGCCGTGTGCAGAGGTCCTACCGGCATTGATTGCCACGTAGAGCCCGATCGCGCCCATCATCCCGCCTAGTCCCGCCAGTGCGGGAAGGATGATCCTGGGACGCTCTCGAAACTCGCCGATGTCGAATTCCCGGCGTGCCTCGAGCCCGACGACCAGGAAGAAGAAGCTCATGAGGCCACTGTTGATCCACCCACGCAGGTCCATGGACACTGCTGCCTGACCGACGTGTACGGACAGTCGGGTCTGCCACACCTGGTCGTAGGAGGACGTGTCGGCATTCGCCCAGATCAGCGCGCCAACTGCAGCGCTGAGGAGGAGGGCCGCACTTGCGGTCTCCGTTTGCAGGAAACGGCGAAGGGCGTTGTCGCGCTGTAACCACGCCGTGCGAGTGGAGCTCTCGGAAGGGTCGATGACTGCCATACGGCTGCGGCGAGCCTACCGACGGGCGTGTAGCTCAGCACCGGTCTCTGGGATGACAACGGCATTGTGTGCGAAGGGACCAGCTCCCATGCTCGTCGGAGCAAAACCTCATCGGCGGGGTGGGTGCAGTGGCCCGATGTCAGCGTTCCCTCAGGAAAGCCCAAAGCAAATCTGATGCAATGGGCAGAGGACTGGTGCCTCCCTAAGAGCCCGAGTGGGCGAGTCCTAAATGCCGAGTCCGGCGCTTTGTGACATCGACTTTCCGGCGGGTCCGCCGCCGGAGGCCGGTTGTTCAGGCGTCGGCGGCGACCGCCGGCCCCGGGCGCGGGGTGGCATTGACCACCGTGAGGTTGTGAGCCGTCCACCGGACCAGGTTCGCCAGCTCCGCACGGTTCAGGCGGTCGCACACCCAATCCCAGTGCAGCGATACGACGTCGCCGGGAACGAGATCGGTCACGAATCCGGTGCCGTCGAGGCTCCGGTGCGCCTCCTCCACTCGTTCGTCGCCGAGTACCAGGCGGGACCCGTCGAACGCGAGGACGCGGTTGCGGACGATGACGACGTCCCCGTCAACCGCCTCCACTCGTCCCCAGCGGATGCGACAACGATCAAGCACGGTGAGCGGGGGCCCGTCCATGCCTGCCCGGAGAAGTCCGAGCCACGGGTAGACGGCGAAGACGTGGAAGCTGTGGTGGGGGACGCCCCCGAGGGGGACCGCTGCGGCCATCGGTTCGAAGAGGCGGCCGGCTCGCCGATGGAACCGATCATCGAGGGAGCTCCACAAGGCGCCTGCGGGCACATGGGTCAAGAGCGCGTTCCCGGTCCAGTAGGCCTGAACCACCCGCCGGTCGAGCGGTTCGGCGATCCCGCTGCATGCAGCGATGAGTTGCAAGTAGGGCCATGCGCCTTCGAATTTCGACGCCAGGTGGGACAGTTCCACCATCTCGCGTTCCCCGGCCGAGGCCGCTCCGAGGAGGGCCGCCGGATCGGCCGGGCCGCAGTAGCCGAGCGCATTCGGAGGGTAGGCGTAGCGCGCGAAGAGGACCGGCCCAGGCGACTTGGTCGATGGCGTACGGTCGGCCCCGATTCCGTCCCGACTGCTCGGGCCGAGGACCGACCGGCCGTCGAGACCTGCAGCCTCGCTAACGCTTCGATTCATGCCACGACCCGGCGTGTGCCAAACCGAAACAGGATGGCCACCCCGAGCGCGATCAGCACCAGACCGAAGACTTCGGGGGACACGACGGGGGACGTTCCGGCGATTGCTGAAAGCAGGCTCGTGACCACCGTGCTGGCCACGAGCACGGAGGTCACGTCGACCGCTCGTGCCCGGGCTAAGGCGGTCATCCAGGTTCCCACGTAGCCGGCCAAGAGCAGCCCAGTCAACAGTGCCCAACCGAGCTCGGATGGGGAGAGATTGATCAGGACCGAGATGGCCCCGTTAACGGCCAGGTATGCGACGAGGACAGCTGATCCCACCCCCATCCGGATGAGCGAGACCGTCGCAGGGGCGATCTCGAACAGCAACCGCTTGCAGATGATGACCTCGATGGCCCACAGCCAGGTGGCCACCAGCACCAGCACGTCGCCGCGCCCAAGAGAGAGGTGTCCGATCCCTCCGAGGACTGCCACCTGGCCACCCATCAGCAGCGCGATGGCCGCCACGTTCCAGCCGCTCAGTCGCTCCCGGAGAAGCGGCGTGGCCATCAGAGCGACCCACACCACCAGTCCATCGTGGAGAAATGCGCCTGGGGTGGCCTGGGTGTGTGCGAGACCCTCGAAGAACAGAATGAAAGCCGCGCCGCCGCCAATGACCCCGACGTAGGCGACGGCAAGCCACCGCCCAATGCTCCAGGACCGCCATGCCTCCGCAAGGGGGTCGCCTTTTGCCGTTGCTGGTCGGGTAATCCAACGTCGAGCGGCGACCCACCCCCGCCCGCTTCCGAGACGGCTGGCGCCCAGGGTCAAGCCAGCCAGGACAACCGCGGCGACCAGGTTCTTCGCCGTCGTGTAGACAGCCGGCTGTGCGATGGCGCGGACGCCATAGCTGTTCACGAACACCGAGACGCCGCTGATGAGCGCGGTGATGGCTGCGACCAGCACGCCGGGAATCGGCCCCCGTCGAGTGGCGTCGAACTCGCTCATGGTTGCATCTCTCCCTTCACGGGCTCGGTCGTTCCGCGGTCGACAGCACTCGCCACTTGCTCAGCTGGGTCCGGCTGCACCCCTGTCCTGACGGCTCGGAGGTCGCTGATCACGGCACGGGCCTCTTGGGCTGATATCCGTTCGATGGCGTACCCGCTGTGGACCACCAACCACTCGCCAGGCTCGGGCCGATCCCCGTCGAGGGCGAGCAGTGAGACCCGCTGCAGTTTCCCGTCCATGTCCTCGGCCGTCACCATGTCCGATCCGTCGTCCTCGACCACCTGGTGGAGTGAACTCAGGCACACGGAGATAGTTCCTCGATGAGTCGCACTACCTCTCGGACGGCAGCGGGAACAGCCGCCTCCACCGCTGGACTCAACCCGAACCCTTGGGTGAAGTCGTACCCCTCGATACCGATGACCACCACCCGCGACGGTGCCCGTCCGACCGCCCGCCCCAGCCGGAGCGCGCCCACCAGCCCGATCCCGTGGCTGCTCGTCGACCTCGCTCTGGGGGGCAGTGGCACCCGCTGGTGGTCGTCCGATCCCGATCCGACCGGCACCGACGGAACGGGATCCGAAGGCGGCAGCGTGAGGTCCATGAGCCGGATCGAACCCGGGCTCGCCCCGGAACGAACGGCGTCGACCACGATGGCGAGCCTGGCGTCGTCCCAACGATTCAAGAGGTCGAGGGGGTCCACGACGGGCCCGATGTCCCGCGCCCGGTCCAGCTCGGCCGCTCGCGTGCGACACGACGATGCCGACACCGTCGTCGTGTCGGTACTCGCTCCCGAGGCCGGCGATGACGACGCCGCCGATCGTCTCTGCCGCGCAAGGGTCAGTCATCGGTCGATCTCCACGTCGAGGAAATGGGCGGCACACGAGATGCAGGGATCGTGATTGCGGACCGCCTGTTCGCACCGCCAGGTGAGCTCCTCGTCGTCGAGCTCCAGGCTCGCGCCGGCGACCCGGCGAAGGTCCTCCTCAATCGTGAGTTGGTTCTGCGAGGTTGGAGGGACGATCCGCGCCGAGCGGATGGCTCCGGCATCGTCGATCTCGTAGCGGTGGAAGAGGAGGCCGCGCGGCGCCTCGGTCGCCCCCGTGCCAACACCTGCAGCCGGTGTCAGCGGCTTCGCGGGCGGATCGGGTGGCTCGTAGTCGGCGATCAGGCGTAGGGCTTCGGAGCAGGCGAAGACCAGCTCCACGGATCGCACCACGATGCTGCGGAAGGGGTTTGAGCAGACGGGTCCGAGGCCCGCCTCTGCCGCGGCCTGCCGGGCCACGTCCGGTAGGGCCTCGGCATTCAACGCGTAGCGGGCCAGAGGGCCGGTGAGATACGGGCCTCGACCCCGGATGCGGGCGTGGAGCGCCGTGGAACGCGCGACGTGCTCCTCCTCGACCAGGTCCGCGAAGCCGGCCGGGTCGGTGTCGAGACCGTCGGAGGACACGACCCGGCCCGACTCAATCGGGTAGCCGGCGGGTGCCCGGAGGGAGACGAACCGGTACGGGCACTCGGTGTCCGGGAAGTCGAATCCGGCGACCCAGGCCACGGTCGCCAGGGCGTCGTCGAGGGCCCGGTTGAGGGGTTCGGCCAAACCCGCGATCGTGGCCACGTCGGGGGCGCGGTAGAAGCCCCCCACGCAGACATTGACGGGATGCACGGCCCGACCGCCGACGGTTTCCATCAACAGGTTGCCGGCACGCTTGAGACGCAGCCCCCGCTCCACCGATGCCCGATCCCGCTCAGCCAGTTCGACCGCGTCGGCACAGCCGAGAAAGTCCGGCGCATGCAACAGGTAGACGTGGAGAGCATGGCTCTGGATCCATTCACCGCAGTAGAGGAGGCGACGAAGCGCGGTGATCCGGTCGCCGACCGCCACGTGGCAGGCATCCTCCATGGCCGCGCACGCGCTCATCTGGTAGGCCACTGGACAGATGCCACAGATGCGGGCCGTGATGTCGGGTGCCTCGGTGAACCGGCGTCCTTCGAGCAATGCCTCGAAAAACCGTGGGGGCTCGAAGATCTCGAGGGACACCTCGCCCACCGTTCCGTCGCGCACCTCGATGTGCAGCGAGCCTTCGCCTTCGACTCGTGACAGGCCGTCCACCCCGACCGTGCGTCGGGAACCGTGGCTCATTGCCGGCCGTCCGCTCGAGGTCCCGAACTTCGGCTCGGTGGTGTCAGGCCCTCCTCCTGAGCGATGGATTCATCGCGGAAGGCCGGTGCGCCGGAGTTGAAAGTTCGAAAGAGACGAGACGCGTCGACCGGCTGCAGGCCTTCTGCCCGAAGCTTGGCCGCCAGAGACGATGTATTGGCGGCTTCGGTCGGGCCGAAGCACCCGAAACAGCCCCGATCGTGGGCCGGGCACAGAGCCCCGCATCCCGCTCTCGTCACCGGGCCGAGGCACGGGGTACCGGCAGCGACCAGGACGCAGACGGTCTGGTTGGCCTTGCATTGCTGGCACACGCTGTAGGTGGGAACCACCGGCTGCCGGCCCGCCACAAAGGCAGTGATCACCTCGAGCAGCTGATGCCGGTCGATCGGACAGCCGTGCAATTCGTAGTCGACCTCGACGTGCTCGGAAATGGGCGTCGATCGATCGAGGGAAGAGATGTACTCGGGGTGGGCGTAAACGGTAGCAACATAGTCACCTGCAGACGCGAAGTTCCGGAGGCCCTGGATGCCCCCGGAAGTCGCACATGCGCCGATGGTGACCAGTGTCCGCGAGGCGGCCCGCACATCCTGTATCCGCTCGGCGTCGGCTGCGGTCGTGATCGATCCTTCGACGAGCGACAGGTCGTAGGGACCCTCGACCGACGCCTTCGACATCTCGGTGAAGTGGGCGATGCGCACTGTGCTCGCGAGCAACAGCAGCTCGTCCTCACAGTCGAGCAGGCTCGAATTGGCACCCGTCACATGAGGCGAATTTCCAGACCGCCACGGTGGGTCGCGTGTCCGCCGAGGGCGGTGTCTGGTTGGGTGGGGCCGTAGTCATCGCTGGCGCTGGCGGAGCAATTCGGTCGTGACGCCACCGTAGGAGACGATGGGACCGTCGCGACAGACGAGCAGAGGTCCGAGCTGGCAATGGCCGCAGAGGCCGACGCCACACTGCATGTTGCGCTCGAGCGAGACCCGGATGCACTGTGGGTCGACACCCCGGTCGACGAGCGCCATGGCGGTGAACCGCATCATGATCTCGGGGCCGCAGATCATGGCGACGGTCCGGGCGGGGTCGAACGGTGTGTCCGGGAGCAGGGTGGTGACCACCCCTACCGTTCCCCGCCACCCCGAGGGAGCGACGTCCACGCTGACTCTCACCTGGACTCCGGCCGCCCGCCAGGCAACGAGGTCTTCGTCGAAGACGACTTGATCGGGTGACCGGGCACCGACGAGCACGAAGAGCCGAACCTCGCCCCGGCGCTGACGTTCGACGAGGGCTCGCACCGCCCCGCGCAGTGGGGCGAGCCCGATGCCGCCGGCGACCACGACAACGTCGGCTCCGTCTGCGACGCCGGTTTCCACGTCCCATCCCGTCCCGAACGGGCCCCGGAGTCCAATCGACGCGCCGAGGGGAAGGTTGCAGAGGGCGTGCGTGACCGCCCCGACGTCGCGGATCGAGTGTTCGATCGGGCCTACCGACCCGGGGGCACTGGAAACGGAGATGGCAACTTCTCCGACTCCGAACGCGCTGAGCATATTGAACTGGCCGTGCCGGAAGTCAAGGGGTGGTCCAGCCTCCGAGGAAAGGGCGAGGGTGACCACATCGACCGTCTCGACACTGCGGCCGACGATCCGCCAGAGCGACGGAGTCAGGGGGTGCTGGCCCGCCGTCGTGGGCGAATCAGCGAGTTCGGTCATCGCCGTAGACGTCGAGGAGTTGGGTCCGCGTGGCCTGGAGACGTTCGAGCAGCATGGCCGAGATCTTCTGAAGGAGCGGGTAGCCGAGTTCCGGTCGCTCGTCGGCCTTGGCCCGCAGGCAGGCGCCGTCTATGGCGATCGCACCGACCGGGGTGAGGGCCCGGGCGTCGAAGTTCCATCGGTAGGGCGGCACCAGCCACGACCAGCCCACGACCTGACCCGGACCCAGCGTCTGAACGACGAGCGGACCGCGACCGGGGGCATGGACCTCTATGGAGACCTGTCCTCGGCGCAGAAGGTAGAGCGTGGTGGCCTCGTCCCCCTCCGCCAGGAGGAGGCGCCCCGTGTCGAACGTGACGTTTCGGGCACAGCCGGCCACGGTGTCAGCGGCATCGGCCGGCAGGTCTCGAAACAGCGGCTGGTCGAACAAGAGCTCGGCCATCGACTCAGGCATGGTCGCCGCCGGTCGTGAGCCCGTCGGTCGCGCGGATCGCGGCGGCCTCCTCGGTCAGGTCGATTCCGACAGGGCACCAGGCGATGCATCGGCCACACCCCACGCAACCCGAGCTGTCGAACTGGTCCCACCACGTCGAGAGCTTGTGGGTCAGCCACTGTCGGTAGCTGGACTCGGTGGTCGGCCGGACCGGGCCGCCATGGATGAACGAGTGAGCTCGGTCGAAGCAAGAAGCCCAGCTGCGTTGGCGCTCGACGGTCCCCGTCAGGTCACTCACGTCGTCGACATCGCTACAGAAGCACGTCGGGCAGACCAGGGTGCAGTTGCCGCAGGAGAGACAGCGTTCCGCGACCTCTCCCCAGCGGGGATGCTCGAGGTTCCGAGCCAGCAGCCCAGGGAGGTCCTCGGTGTCCAAGGATCGGGACATGGCGTCTTTCGCCGACTTGAGTATCCCGTCCCGGTGCTCGAGGTCCTCGGACGTGGCTGACCGGTTAGTGATCCCCTCGAGGACCTCGGCCCCCTGGTCGGATCCGACCCGCACCAGGTAGCGGTGGTTGCCGTCCGAGCTCGGGAGCTCAGTGAGGGCCAGGTCGTACCCGTCGGTTGCGGCTGGGCCGCTGTCCATGGACACACAGAAGCAGGTCGACGCAGGTGCACCACATTCAGCCACCACCACAAAGCTCCCCGCCCGCCGCTTGGCGTATGCGGGATCAGGCACCGCCCCGCCTTCAAGGACGTGGTCGAGCACCCGAGTGGCGGCCAACTCGCAAGGACGGGCGCCGATGATGGCGACGGGGGTGGGGTCTGAGGGCGGTTCCTGGATCGTGATCCTCTCGCCGATCCCAGTCGCTCTCCAAATGGTCTCGCGCGGGGGAAAGAATTCCGACTTCCACGAGGCTGGTCCGACCGCCCATTCGAACAACATCTCGCTTTCGTCGTGACGCAGCCGGTAGTGGCCAGGACCCTGCTCATCGCGATATCCGGCCGGAAGGTCGTCTGTGCTGCCGATCTCGCCATGGCCGATGGCACCGTCGCGCACCACCGGCCCAAGTGTGCGGTAGCCGCGCTCGGCAAGGGACCGGATGAGCTCGTCCAGGCCCTGGCGATCTATGACAGCGGTGCCAAGGGTCACCTCATTATTCTGCGTGCATCGGCGATGCAATACCAGCGGCGACTTGTTCATCAGTCACCCAGAGTCTCGATGTCTGGGGGGTCAAAGGCCCTATCCAACGGTTGTTGAGTTTGCTCTCGCTGCTCGAGACCTCGCCGACGTTGTGACCTTGGTCCCTGCCTGTGCCATGGCCGGTGGGCGCATACTGGTTTTCGTGTCATGACCTTCGGAACCAGTGGAAAGGGAGACGATGAAGATCACGAAGCGTCGGCCGCGTAGGCGGAAGGGGGTCTCCTCCGAGAGGCTGCCATCGTACCTGCTTCCCCCCGTCTTGAGCGAGGTGGTCTTCGACCCGGCACTGCAACGGGCTGGTGAACTTTCCCAGACGATCTGAGAAGTCGCGCTGTACGCCCAGCGATGAAATCAGGCCGGAGAATGCCGCCATAAAGGCTTGGCCGGGTACAAGGAGGACATCTGATGAGGGTGCTGCGACTCATGGAGTGCTCGGCGACCTCACCATCGTCGGCATCGGCTGGCGGCACACGCTCAGTGTCGTTCTTCTCCGTGCCGTACGAAGTCTCAGTTCGGGCAACCTAGTGGTAGTCGCCCCGAGTTGCTCGAGGTACTCGACCTGGGAGCCCGAGGAATTCTCCGGCCAAAAGTCACCGCCTTCAGCTTGGACGCTGCCGCCGTCGTTGTGCCGTACCATTCCTAAGGCATCATTCAACCAGGCGATGCCGACCCAAACGACCGATCCGCCTCTCTCCAACCACGTGATCGAGCGCGTAGCTGCCGACCCAGCGCGTTCCGGCGAGGTGGAGCCAGGCGTGCGGTTTCGGTCACAGTCTTCTGACGCGAGTGTCGCATGACTGCAGACCCATCCCTGGACACCGAGCGCGTGACACTCGCAGACGATCTCGCGGTACTCGAGAGAACGATGTCGCGGCTGGAATCGAGCCACGCCGATGACATCGCCTTGGTTCGACCAGAGCATCGGGCGGATGCCGTAAATCTCACCCATTACCTAGCGCTTCGCCAGAGTGACGAGCGGTCCCTGCAGCGCAAGCTCGGCCGGCTCGGACTGTCGTCTCTGGGCCGCTGCGAGCCACATGTCCTCGCCACCGTCGCGAGCGTGCGCGCCGCTCTCGATTCGACGACCGACGCGCCGAGGCCCTCACCCGTCAGTTTCGAGGCCGGACGAAGCGCCCTCGACCGGAACACGGACGCTTTGTTCGGACCACGGCCCCCCGGGAGGGTCCCACGAGTCATGGTGACGCTTCCGAGTGAGGCGGCCTCGGACTATGACTTCGTGCGTCACCTGATCACGTTGGGGATGGACGTCGCGTGGATCAACGGCGCTCATGACGGCCCCGAAGAGTGGGTGCGCATGTCCTGCAATGTTCGGAAGGCGTCGGACGAGCTCGGTCGACCGTGCCGGATCTCTATGGACCTGCCTGGCCCCAAGATGCGCACCGGGCCCCTGGTCGAAGGCCCGAAGGTCGTCCGTCTGCGCCCTCAAAGGGACCTACGGGGAGTATCCGTCGCACCCGCCCAGGTGGAGCTCACCGCATCGACGATTGCGAGTGAGGCGTCGTGCGTTCTTTCCGTCGACTCTGGATGGTTGGAGCGCCGCGAACCGGGGGACGTGGTAGAGCTCGTCGACACCCGGGGCTCGCACCGGCAACTCCACGTCTCCAAATGCAGCCGAGGCCAAGCGACCGCACTTGCCTGGGACACGACCTATATCGAGACCGGCTCCAGTCTCAGCTGCGACGGCGAGTCCACCATTGTGGGTTACCTCCCGCCGCGTCCGCAGCACCATTTGTTGTGCATCGGTGATCGCCTGATGCTCACCGAGTCGTTGGAACCAGCAGAACCATGGCGACACGGTCAACCGGGGATAGCCCGCATCGGCTGCACGCTCCCCGCCGCATTCACTGTTGCTCAACCAGGCCAGAAGGTCCTGCTCGACGATGGCAAATTGATCGGCGTCATCGAGAATGTTGACTCGAGCGAGATCGCCATCCGGATCGATCGCGCCTCTGCACAGGGTACGAAACTACGTGCGGAAAAGGGAATTAACCTTCCCGGAAGCGAACTCCCGGTGAACGCAGTGACAGACGCCGATCTACCACTTCTCCGAGTCGCGGCCGCGCATGCGGACATGGTTGCCGTGTCGTTCCTCCGTCATGAACGTGATGTCGACCTCGTACGGGAGTATCTCGGTCGAGTGGGGGCTGGAGACTGCGGCCTCATTCTGAAGATTGAGACTGGAGCGGCCTTCACACGGTTGCCGGAGATCCTTTTGCACGCAATGCGGTCGCCGCTCGTTGGCGTGATGATTGCCCGCGGCGATCTAGCCGTCGAAGCTGGATACGAGCGGCTGGCGGAACTTCAAGAGGAGATCTTGTGGTTGTGCGAGGCCGCCCATCTGCCTGTGATCTGGGCGACGGAAGTGCTCGACCACCTCGCCCGCACGGGCCATCCCTCCCGGGCCGAGGTTACAGATGCAGCCATGGCACAGCGTGCGGAGTGCGTGATGCTGAACAAAGGGCCTCATCTCGATATGGCCATCATCCTTCTCGACGACATTCTGCGTCGTATGTCAGGACATCAGCGCAAGAAGACGGCCCTGTTGCGTCCGTTGAACAGTTGGGGCGAAGGCAACTAGCAGTCGTGTTCGGCGGCAAGCCGCAGTGGAGCGTCTCGGCGAGGCCTTCCCTCGTAGCGAGTCCCAACGGGCCTAGGACTCATTGGCTGATTGCAGCTGTCGCTGAGGTACGGGCTCAGGCCAGGGGCTGCCATGGCGACCCTCGCCGGATACGCCGCGATCCGTCCTGTCGGCAGCATCGGTCCGAGTTGCTCACCGGGATGCTTGGCTTCTTGGGGCTCGGGTTTGTCGAACGACTCGCAGCTTCCGGCAATCACCGCCTTCCCAAGTGAAGGTCACGGGTTCGAAACCATTCGCATGTGCGCCGTCCTTGGACGAGGCAACAGTCGGCCATCGGCTGCGGAGGCCCTTCCAAAATCACACCATGTCGTCGTGGCCTGCCACGTGATTCCAGCCGGCGTTCAGCTATGGTCGAAATCCGGGTCGTTCCACAATGGCACATGGATTGCAACGAATTCGGGCTGAACGGGGGAACCGTGCAGACAGCAGCTGAACCGACTGGACCACTTCAGGGTCTGAAAGTGGTCGAGTTGGGCGTATGGGTCGCCGGACCTGCCGTCGGAGGCATATTGAGCGACTGGGGAGCCGACGTCGTCAAAGTCGAGCCTCCGAGCGGGGATCCTGCCCGCGGGTTTCGAAAGATGCTTGGAGGAGATCTCGACAGCAACCCGGTCTTCGAACTCGACAATCGCTCCAAGCGAAGCATCGTTCTCGATCTCTCCTCGATCGAGGGCCGCCAAATCGCCAACGCGCTGATCGACGAGGCCGACGTCTTCGTCACCAACATCCGCCTGTCGGCGCTCGAGCGCCTCGACCTGGACCCAGTGCCTGTCCGGGATCGCAACCCAAGGCTCGTTTACGCCATCATCAGCGGGCACGGTCTGACTGGTCCCGAAGCCGACCGGCCTGCATATGACATTGGGGCCTTCTGGGCTCGATCCGGCCTGGCCGCCTCACTCACGCCCCCCGGTGCCGACCTTCCCTTCCAACGAGGAGGCATGGGTGACCACTCGGTGGCGATGACGGGCGCGGCCATGATCTGCGCAGCGCTCGTGGCCCGCGAGCGAACCGGCCTCGGCGACCTTGTCTCAGCGTCACTCCTTCGGCAAGGTGCGTACACGATCGGATTCGACGTGAATGTGGCTCTGATGTGGGGAACGCCGATCCGGCTGGGAAGCCGATCGACCATGACGATGCCCACCATCAATAACTACACGGCTGGCGACGGGAAACGCTTCTGGGTCGTCGGACTCGAGGGAGAACGACATTGGCCGTCCTTGGCCCGGGCAGTTGCCCATCCGGAATGGCTCACTGATGGACGCTTCGACACGCCCATGGCCCGATTCAAGAACAGCGCTGAGCTCCTTCGCCTCCTCGACGAAATATTCGCTACTCGGCCGCTCTCCGAGTGGGCAAAAGTGTTTGACGCAGAACCAGATTTCTTCTGGTCGCCCGTTCAGACGGTCGAAGACCTCCTCTCCGATGAGCAGTTCCTGGCTGCAGGCGGGCTGGTGGAGGTGCCCGATGAACAGGGGACCCTCATGATGCTGGCCACACCTGCCGACTTCGAGGCGCAACCGGCCAAACCGCGTTTCAGGGCGCCTCGCCTGGGCGAGCACACTCGGGATGTGCTCAAAGGCTTGAGATACGATGAGTCTGAAATCGCCAAGCTGGAGTCTGCAGGTGTGATCAGGACTGAAGCGACCCGATAATCGCACCCTGGCCTGAGGCCAGTGAGTCGGTCGTGCTCGCTTCGGCTCCTGACTCAGGCCGAACAAGGCGACTGTCGCTGTACGAGATCACCCGGCAACTGCGGAAGGGTTGGTTGATCCGACGGTCGAGTGCATGCTGTAACCGGCTCGATGGATTCCCGCGTCCGAGCGTGTCCTACAACAACTCGAGCGACTGATCATCGACCCCCTTTCCTTTCTTTGGAAAGGGTCAGCGAGAGCTGCCGTGATTCTTTGCATCGCCGACGATACCCTTTAGCGGGGCTGGCCGGTTCGAACGGCACACCCGGGGGAGATGGTGATGCGACGCTGGGGAAAATCGGCAGCACGACGAAGACTGCTCCGCGCCGGGGGAACCCTCGCCGTCCTTGGGAGCACGGTGGCGTTCGGGGTCGCAGCGCCGGCTGGTGCCGCCACGCAACCGACCCCCGTCACCAAGGGAAGCACGAGCGCACGTGGTGTCACGGGCAGCTCCATCAACGTCGTCTTCCCGATCATCTCGTTCACCAGCATCGAGGGGCAGTTCGAAATCGAGTCGGACGCCGAGTACGGCGAGCAGACAAAAGCGATCCATCTCTTCGTGAACCAGATCAACGACGCCGGGGGAATACACGGTCGGAAGATCAACCCGATGATCGTGAGCTTCGACCCGACCAACTTGGCCGAGGAGCGAGCGCTGTGCAAGCAGTGGACCCAGGGTAACCCGCCCGTCTTCGCCGTCGTAGACGGGCTCGGCACATACGAAGGGGCCAATCAGCTCTGCATCACCCGAGAAGGTCAGACGCCGATGCTCTCTCAGTGGACGACGACCACCAACTGGACGGACCTCGGGTCTCCGTATCTTTGGTGGACCGGGGCGGATGACGCGCCCATTCTCGCGGCCACTGTGCGCTGGGGCCTCAGCTCGGGTCGCCTCGGCCACGGCAAGAAGGTCGCCGTCGTGGTCTCTGACCAGGCTAGTGACCAAGGGGCGCTCAACTCCTACCTCTTGCCCGACTTGAAGAAGATCGGCGTGGTCCCGCAAGTGGTCACAGTGACGGCGGACGTCAGTGAGACCGCCACGACCGACTCGACCGCCACGCTGGCGGTCGAACGGCTCAAGGCGGCAGGGGTCCAGTCGGTGATTCCTCTGTTACCCGAGAACGCCTTCACTCCATTCATCGGCGCCGAGACCTCGCAGGAGTACTTCCCCAAGCTCCTCCTCAGCGATTACCAGTCAGAAATTGAAGTTGCGCTCGGGCTGATCCCGATTCCTTACGAGAAAGCGCTCAACAACCAGGCGGGTGTCACGGCGGAGACTCTCGGTGGCATCGACCTTCCGAGACCTGAGTCACAGGGCGGGTACGACCCAGGTGTGCGGAGCTGCTGGGATGTATGGCACAAGGCCTACCCGCAGACTCCCAAGGGCAACCTGAACGACGACATTGAGGAGCAAGGGCCGGTGCAGGGCTGGTGCCAAGAGATCCGCCTCTTCGCGCAAGCGGCGACCATGGCGGGAAGCAACCTCAATCGGCGGACCTTTGTCGAGGCAATGTCGCGCTGTCACGAACTTCCCGGGAGGTTACTCACCGGTGCTGAGTTACGGGCCGGACAAATTCTATGGTCCAACGGAGTACCGGGTGGTCGAGGTCCACGACAATCACCCACCGACGACCCTCTGCAAGCATGGCCCGGTTGGGTCGCCCCCAGCGGGTGCTTGTTGGGTCATCGAGCAGAATTGGACGCCGCTGCCGGCCAGCAGCGGATGACGTGACGCTCAGCCCAACGAAGCATGGCAACGCCGTCCGTGTTCCGCCGGGAGCTCATACGGACCGGAGCACGAGAATTCGGGCTGTGTAAGGCTCAGACAGCGGCCACTCCCGGCCCTCCTCCATGAGTGCCGCGCCGAGTCGTCGCTCCACGTCGGCTCCGGTCGGATCGGTGTCGTCCGCGAGGTCGACCGTGACGATCTCGTAGGTCCGGTCTGGGTCCAGACCGCGAGGGCGTAGCGGGCCGGCATCGTTCGTGGCCCTGGTGAGTTGGAAGGCGAAGAGCACTGCATGGCTACCATCGGGCGACACGTAGCTGAGGGCAGCGCGCTCGTCTGGGGGGACCAGCCGCCACAGGTCGCCTTGTTGGACGAGCGGCCGTATGTCTCGGTACAGCGCCACAGCGCGGCGGCAGGCAGCCAGCTCGTCGTCGGTCATGTCCGCAAAGTCGACGTCGAAGCCGAACCGAGCACTCATCGCGACGGCACACCCGAAGGCCAGCGGCCTGTCTCCTTCCCGGGTCACGTGGGCGCCGACAACGTTGGCCGGCAGGAAATGCGACGCTCCCCACTGCATCCGTACCCGGTCGACTGGATCGGTGTTGTCCGAGAGCCAGACCTCGTGGAACCAGCGCAGTGATCCGAGGTCGACCCGGCCGCCGCCCGAGGCGCACAGCATCAGTGTCTGCTCTGGGTGGCGCTTCGCCACGGTCTCCATCAGGTGCCAGGTCGCCCGGGTGTGGTCGACCCAGTAGTTGGCCTGCCGATCGGCGCCCAACGTGGGGGACCCGGGGTCAGTCAGGGGCCTGTTGGCGTCCCATTTGAGGTAGCTGATTCCCGGGTTTTCGGCCAGGATGCGGTCCACCACACCGCGGACGAATGCGATGACATCTGGTTGGAGGACATCGAGGACGAATTTGGTGGCGCCATCGGCGTGGGCGTCGCGTCCGTTGGCCGACCACCCAGTCGGGATGTTCGGTATAGAGGGTCGAGTCGGGGTTGACCATCTCGGGTTCCATCCACAACCCGAACCGGACGCCACGAGCGTCCGCCCGCGCAATGACGTCCCCGAGGCCGCCAGGCAGCTTGGCCTCGTCGACCTCCCAGTCGCCTAACCCAGTGGTGTCGTCGTCACGGGGATGGCTGTGTCCGAACCAGCCGTCATCGAGCAGGAAGAGCTCTGCGCCCACGCCTGCCGTGTGGTCGATCAGCCCGAGGAGCCGGTCAGTGTCGAACGAAAAGGAAGTGGCCTCCCAGTTGTTCACCACGATCGGCCGCAGCCTGTCGCCATCGCGCACGGCGCGGTCGCGTACCCAGCGGTGGAAACGGCGCGTGAGGGCGCCCACACCTTCGGTGGACCACGTCCAGATCTGCTCGGGGGTGGCGAAAGTGGCACCGGGGTCGAGCACGTACTCGGACGATGCCGGATTGTGTCCGCACCAGATGCGGAGCGCAGGGGTGGTCGTCCGCTCGAAGGCGAAGCGGATGTTGCCACCCCATGCCAGCGCGCCGGCGAGAACGGTACCGCCCGACTCCTCTGGCAAACCGTCGGGAGCGAGGAGGAAGAAAGGGCAGGACCGCAGGTGAGGCTGCACACCGCCGCGCGAATCGACCACCTTGGTTCCCGGCGTCAGGGCCTCGGTGGTCGTCGTCCACTCGGCGGCCCAGTCGCCTCCGCCGAAGTGGGTCAGGTGCGGCGCGGGAGTGGTGAGCAAGGGTGAGGCCGCAGCGACCTCGTGGAGGGTGACCACACCGCGCTGCCGGTTGGTGATGCTCACCCACTGGCGCAGGATGCCGTGCTCCTCTGCGCAGAACGACAGTGTGACCTCGAGCGGGCAGTCGACGTCGACGAGAACGATGTCAGTGCGGGAGCCGACCACCTGGACGTCCTCCACCTTCGGCCGGGTGGTCGTGGTCCCGTCACTGTGCGTGACGCGTAATGCGGGCGCCCGGGTCGGCTCCTCGTCGTAGGCGGGGTAGGCAAGGGGGTAGAGCGCCGGCGGGATCCGACCTGGCAAACGCTGCATGTGGGCGTCGATCTCGGGCTCGAATCCCGCCTGGCGTAGTCGACGTTCGTCGTCGACGAAAAAGCCATAGCCCGCGTCTCCGGACGACACGACAATGGTGCTCACCCGCCCACCATTGCAGAGGGCTGGCCTTGCGCCAAATGCGAGAGGCAACGTCCACGCGACACCAAGCGTCCGCAAGAAGCCGCTCCGCAAACGAGCTACTGGTGACACCGCTAATCCATCCACGATTCTTCGTGGGCGCCACCAAGGATCGATTGTCCGTTGTTTCGCTCCAGGCGCAGTCCCTTCAGGATCTCCTAAGTGTTTAGCGACGGAGCGACCTGCCGCTGGCGCCTTCACCTCGACTCAGTGCAAAGCTGGCGACCCACACCACAGCGAGCACGACGGCCGCAATCCACAGCAAGTGAATTGCAAATCCTGCACCAAAGAGTATGAGTACGAGAAGAGCGAGCAAAACTATGACCATGATTGTTCCCCTTGTTCAGGTGTCCGGTTGGACACACCTATCCGAATGAAGCTGTTCCAATGACTGTCTTGAACTCAGAGTGCGCAGACAGCGGTGACGCTATTTCTTGAGGGCGTCCTTCACCTTCTCGCCTGCTTGTTTTAGGCTGCCGGCGGACTTGTCTCTCTTGCCCTTTGCTTGAAGTGTTCGGTCGTTGGCTGCCTTTCCAGCGGTCTCTTTGATGTGGCCCTTTGCTTCTTGCGCCTTGTTCTTAGCCTTGTTCACCGTTGACATTGGCATCCTTTCGCGTGCTTGGGCTCGTACAGCCAGGCTGACTTGGGAGCCTGACCAGCTTGTCTCTAGTAGGTGGAATCAACGCGACGCACAACATTTCCCTGACCATCGTCAACGACGGTTCGACGTCGCCGTGTGTTAGCCACCATCATCGCAATGATGGACAGCACGGCTCCGACCACACCGACGATCATCAAGATCACGCCCACTTTGTTCACGTTGAATCCATGTTGGTCTGGGCTCGCTGTCACTGCGTAATCCAAAATGGCCCCAGCGGCGAAAGCGATGATGCTCGCGACGAACCCTCCAGCTCGTACCACTGCAAACCTCCCCATCCGCTGCGGTGGGCAATACCCCTGCGAATCTTGGCGAAACGGGGGATCCACTTGTCGCGGGAAACGAGCGTGTCGAGCGAATGTCGTTTGGATCTACTGGGGCCGTGAAATTGGGCTGGGGTTCGTCGGGGCATTGTTCGCCGAGACCGACCCGTCGAAGAAGGCGCATCCAAGAAATTGCGAAGCATGCTTGGGTGAGACGTGACCGTTCGACGAGTGTTCGTCCCGCGAGGTGCTATCGACATTGCCGTCTCAGGCCAAACCTCTCCAGAGGCGCTGAAGCGGCTCACATCGTCTGAGCCGTGGGAGATCCCAATGCGAAGAATCGCGTCAAACCGAACAGTGGCGTGGTCCGGTCGTGCTGAGGCGGATGTCGATCAGGTGCAGGCGTGGCTCCGCTCAATCGGCCGCGTACATCGCTCCAGAAGGACAGCGAAGACGAGGGCTTCGGGGCTCGGACAACTCTGAGCGAATGCAAGGGCAAGCGAATCCGGGACCAAAGTCCATGTCCAAAAGCGGACCTTTCTCCCTTGCCAAGAGCCGATCCACGGTCCACTCTTCCTATATGGGCCCTACGTCTGAATCCGATTCCGGAGGAACCAGTAGTTCAATTACTCGCGAGGATCCTGGTGGAGGGAACACGCACGCCGGTGACCTGGCCCGTCGCGTCGCGCACCGTCGTGCTGAGGTGGGTATGAGCGTCGAGGAGCTGGCACAGCGCGCTGGGGTCGATCCGAAATACCTTGCGTACTTCGAGCGGAACGCCGATGCCCGCCTCAGTTTCGGGACGTTGAACCTTGTCGCGCTGGTGCTGGGCACAACGCCCACCGAGCTCGAGGGCGGTCAGGTCGACCGCCCCCCCGGGACGGGACGCGCCGGCCGTCACCCGTCACTCGAGGTGCTCACCGCGGAGCAGTGTGACGCTCATCTTGGAGCCGGGGGAGTAGGCCGAGTCGTGTTCAGCACGGACAGGGGACCCGTCGCCCTCCCCGTGAATTTCGAGTACACCGAAGGCCAGATCGTGCTCAGTACCGATGTGAAGAAAGCGTCCCTCCTCGAAGAATCGTCCGTTGTGGGGTTTGAGGTCGATCGCGTCGACGACGCCCTGAGCGAGGGTTGGAGTGTATTGGTGAGTGGACGGGCGCGAGTGGTCGACGACCCCGAAGAGCTCCTTCGCCTCTCTTCACTCGATCTCGAGGCCTGGGCGGGCGGCAACCGCCACGCGCTGGTCTGCATCGCGCCCACCGAAATAACTGGTCGGGTGATCGTTCACGAGACGGCCTCGCATCAAGACTGAGCGAGCACCTGCCAAAGCCAAAGAGTGATCGCTCACTCAGGACCGGGCGATTCGTGGCGAGGCTGCACGTGCCGTTGAGGGCGCGGGTGTGCCCTGCTGAGCCAGCGGCCCAGTGCGGTTTGTGACCTGCGCTTTGCTCAACGTGGAGTCCGGGGGGTCTTGTTGGTCGGTGTCCGTGTTCGTCCGGTAGTGGTAGGGCATGATTGGGGGATGGCCGAGCCTCGTGAGATCGGGGTAAGAGGCCTCTCCGTCCAGCGCCTTTCTGGTCTGATCGGAACCACACGGTACGACGAGCTCCTCCGCGCCGTGGGCCGAGCGCGGGCCGTGCTCGGGAGGTCCCGCGTGTGGAACATCAGCTCGACGTCGGTCGGCGGTGGCGTAGCAGAGATGTTGCGGAGTCTTATTGGGTATTCGGTCGGCAGCGGGATCGATGCACGCTGGGTCGTGATCGAGGGCGATCCGGCCTTCTTCCGCACGACGAAACGGCTTCACAACCGGCTTCATGGGTCACGAGGGGACGACGGCGTGCTGGAAGCGCGCGAAGCGGAGCACTACGAAGCGGTGCTGTCGCACAATGCGGTCGCACTTCTGAGCCGGATCAAGAAGGGTGATGTGGCTGTCTTGCATGATCCGCAGACGCTCGGTCTCGCCCCGACACTGGCTGAGCGAGGAGCTCTGGTGGTGTGGCGGTGTCACGTCGGAACAGACCTCGCCAATCAGTACACGGAGCAGGGCTGGAATTTTCTAGGGCCGTATCTCGCTCCGTGTCGCGCTTTCGTCTTCTCCCATAGCGGCTTTGTGCCCGAGCTGATGGAGGGAGCTGCGGTCTTCATCATTGCGCCGTCGATCGACCCGTATTCCCCGAAGAACCGGCGCCTGGATGCCGCCCGCGTCGACCGGCTTCTGGTAAAGACCGGCCTCTTCGAACAAAGCGGTGACAGTGACCCTTCAGCTCAGTCGATGTTCGGCCGCGCTGGTTCGGTGTCGCGCAACGATCGCCTGGTTGTCCAGGTGTCGCGTTGGGATCACCTCAAGGACATGCAGGGTGTTCTCGAAGGATTTGCCGACATCGTGACTGGCGATGCCGGCCTGCGGCTCGCGCTGGTCGGCCCCGAGGTGAGCGCGGTGTCCGACGACCCCGAGGGCGCCAGGGTCCTGAACGAGTGTGTGGCGATCTGGGGGAACCTTCCAGCCAATGTGCGGAGCACCATACGGATCGTCGAGTTGGCTATGGACGACTATGAACTCAACGCACTGATGGTCAACGCGATACAGCGCCACGCAACTGTGGTCGTGCAGAAGAGCCTCGAGGAAGGTTTCGGCCTCACGGTCGCCGAGGCCATGTGGAAAGCGCGTCCGCTCGTTGCCTCCGCCGTAGGAGGCATTGTCGACCAGGTGGCGCCAGGAACCGGGGTCCTGCTCACCGACCCTTCTGACCTGAGCGCTTTCGGGGGAGCTCTGACGGACCTACTGGCGAACCCGTCGGAGATGGCGGCCATGGGGCGCCGCGCCCGGCGGCACATTCGGTCCAATTTTCTCAGTGACCGCCACCTAATTGACTACGTGCGGCTCATTGAAGCAGTCAAAGGCAGGTTGGCAGGGTGATCCAGCCGACTTTTTCTAGCCGACGAACTTCATGAGGGCGTCATTCACTTCGTCGGGGTGGGTCCAGCCGATGTTGTGGGGTCCACCATCGACCTCAATGAACTCGATGTCCTTCACCAGCTCGGGAAGGCGACGACCGGTCGCATCAATGGGCAGGATGCGGTCCTCGGTGCCCTGAACGACGAGGAGCGGTACGTCGATCTTGGGCAGATCGGCGCGGAAGTCGGTCAGCCATGTCGGCACGCACGCCAAGGTGGCGTATGCAGACGCACCGGCGGCCACCTGGAAGCTGGCGTTCCAGGCCTCGTCGCTGATGCGCGTGCCACCCAATTTGTCGACGTTGTAGAAGTTGTCGAAGAAGAATTTGAACCAGGCGTAGCGGTCTTTGCGCACGCTGTCCATGAAGCCGTCGAACAGGCTCTGGGGCAGACCCTTGGGGTCGTCGGGGGTCTGGAGGAGGAAGGGTGGAATCGGTCCGAACAGGGCCGCCCTGGACACCCGGTCAGAGCCGTACGTGCCGAGATAGCGGGTGACCTCGCCAGTTCCCATCGAGAACCCGGCCAGGACCACGTCGCGCAGATCGAGCTTGTCGACCAAAACCTTCAGGTCGGAGGCGAATGTGTCGTAGTCGTAACCCGTCGTGGGCTGGCTGGAACGTCCGAATCCGCGCCGGTCGTACGTGATGACGCGCTTGCCGGCATCGAGCAGTACGGGGATTTGCTTCTCCCATGAGTGGCCGTCCAGGGGGTACCCGTGGATCAGGACCACCGGCTGACCGGAGCCATGATCCTCGTAGTACAGCTCGACCGGGGCCGAGTTCTCTTGCCCGACAGCGAAAATATGGCATTGCATCCTCCCTGGTCGTGGGGTCTGTACGAGTCAGCCTCCCGATGGCTTGGGGTGGGGACGATGGACCGCAGCAGAGGTGCCGGATCCTGTGGAGTTCCCAACCTCACTCGTATTTCCTGGCCCACAACCTGTCAAGGGGGTACATGATCAGGAGGTGGTCCGCAACGTCTCGGATGCGCCGACTGAACTCAACATTGAGGGCGAGAGGAGCAATGCCCTGAGATCCGGCGCCTCGCCTGCGATGGCACGTGCTGCGTTCACTCCATAGAGCTCCGTCGCAAGAGCGAACCGTGCGAGACCACTGTGCAGGTGGTCCTGAACGCTCCAGGCTGCGCACTCGTCATCGAGATCGAATCCGTATCGACACCAGGCGTGGCCGATGAGGTCATGGACGGCACGGAAACGATCGAATGCACCGGCGAACTCACAGCCGAAGAGAGGATGAAGCCGCTCCCCAGCGGCAGCGGCTGAGGTGATCTCGAGAGTCCCATTGGCGCGCACCGCACGAATGAGCTCTTGGTCGCTCCCATAGGGTTGGTCACAATGGGTGAATGCCACTCGAACCGCCCCCTGGCACGCTGTCGTGGGTGAGAACGCTGTACAGGTGGTCTGTTTCCTCTTGGAGTTGCCTGTACGCCTCCATCACCTTGGGATCGCGGTGAGCGGTGTGGGAACGTAAGTACCACTCGCCCACCATGATGGCCGTCAACGGCGCAACCCCGAAGGACGCATCCACTTGGGTGTCGTGTCGCATCTCCAATCCTCCGTTCAAGCCCCCATTCCATCCGACCCGTCGTGGCCCCGGACGCGTTCCTCTCCCCCAGGACACCACTGAGGATGGTCAGGCGAGCGCCTTGGAGATCTAACTGCTCTCGTTCAAACTCTCGTGGCGCCAACCATCCTTGTACTCGGCATCATGCAACCGCCGGATCAGATGGGCGTAGTGGTCGAGTCGATCGGCAGCGGTTTGAGCCTCGTGGTAGTCCTTGCCGTGGTCACGTGCGGCGGTCTTTTGTTCGGATCGCTTCCGGACGATACGGAGCTCCTCGTCGCGCGTGTTCAACAATCTTCTCTAGAGTCTGCTCAAGGTTCATCGTGTTCTTCCCCCGTTAGAGTGGTTGGCTCGGTAAAAATCACAAGGATGCATCCGCCGATACGCCACATCGACTCTCGCTTCAACCGGACTCGTCCGTCAGATCCCGGTGTGTTCAGCCCGGACCGGATCAGGGTCCGGCACGTGCGGCATCGAGCGCGTTCGGTGGAATCGATCCGAAACGACCGGCCTCGAAATCCTCGAGCGCTTGCCCGATTTCTGCCCGTGTGTTCATGACGAACGGTCCGTAGTGTTCGACGGGCTCCCTGATCGGCCGGCCTCCGAGCAGGAGGATCTCGAGGTAGCCGGTCCCCGAATCCTGGCGGTCGTCCGCTTTGACGCCCATCCAGTCGCCTGAGTCGAAGGCCACCAATTGACCGACTCGTACCGGCGTCCCGTCGCTCCCGACGCGCCCCGATCCCTCGAGCACGTAGACGAGCGCGTTGAAGCCGGGATCCCAGGGCAACTCCAGCAATGCCCCGGGGGAGATACTGGCGTGCATCAGGGCCATGGGCGTGTGGGTGGAGCCGGGACCTCGATGCTCACCGAGTTGTCCGGCGATGATCCGTATCAACCCGCCGCCGTCGGCGGTCGAGACGAGCGTGACCTGGTCGGCTTCGAGTCCTTGGTAGGCCGGCGGGATCATCTTGTCCTTTGCCGGAAGGTTCACCCAGAGCTGAATCCCGTGGAAGAGACCGCCCGAGACGACCAGATCCTCGGGAGGCGTTTCGATGTGCAGAATCCCCCCACCGGCCGTCATCCATTGCGTCGCCCCGTCGGTGATGAGGCCACCACCCCCCTGCGAGTCCTGGTGGGCAAAGGTCCCATCGATCATGTAGGTCACGGTCTCGAAGCCGCGATGGGGATGCCAGGGGGTTCCCTTGGGCTCTCCCGGTGCGTAGTTGACTGCGCCCATCTGGTCCATGTGAACGAAAGGGTCGAGGTCGGCCAGGGGCAGGCCGGCGAATGCCCGGCGGACGGGGAAACCCTCGCCTTCCAGGCCGCTGGGCGCGGTGGTCACGGACCTGACTGGGCGCTCAGCCTTCGCGTCCCGGTCGGGAACGGGCAGTTTCGGCAGCGTCGACAGGTCGTCGACGGTCACAGCAGGCATCGGCACCTCCATTCGATCCGTTCGCTCTTAAGGCCGGTGTCTCAACTCGTACTGATCTCATGATGACACCCCACGGCGCGAAATGCCTCCGGGAGACACTCTGCGGCAGAGGTAGTCCCTTCCCCGGCGTTGGCCAAAGGGATGTCCCCATACGGCTCGGTGCCGGTGTCCTTGCGGGACGGGCCTCCGTGTTGACCAGCTCTCGGCGGTGTGATCTGGAAGTTACAATTTTTGAGGCTAGACGGCAACCCGCAGCGACCTGACCGAGCTCGCCGCCAGTTCAAATGAAGGTTCTCAGAGGAGGCAGTCATGCCCGAAGGCGGCGCCGGGCCGTACGAGATAGTTCTCACGCATTTCATCGTTTCAGACGACGTAGAACGATCTGTGCGGTTCTATACGGAGGTGCTCGGCGGCAAGCTCATCCGCTCGGGCCAGCCAAGTTACGTTTCGCTCGCCAACAGCTGGCTCATCATCAACGTTGGCGGTGGACCGACGGATGACAAACCCACGGTCACGCTCGAGTCACCACCTGACCTCGACCGCACAAGCAGCTTCATGAATATCCGGGTCTCGGATATCCACACCGTCTACGCGGAATGGAGCGAGCGGGGCGCGGAATTCCTTACGCCACCGAAGCAGCACGAAACGGAGATCCGCTGCTACATACGCGACCCCGATAGTCACCTGATCGAAGTCGGTCAAACCACGCTCCCCGGCGGTTGGAGACAGTTCCTGACCAACGCATGAGAGGACACGCTGTTCAATGCGTCAGCGCCGGAAGCGGCACGCGACACCTCGCCGTCTGGCGGCAATTTGGCTCCGCCGTTCCTCCGCCGTGACGGTCGGTGTACCCGCTGGGAGAGCTTCCATCACCTTCTCAGCGTCGATGAGGAGGGTTGTCGGGGCTGGTGCGTGAGTCGCCCGCACGTAGCGATATGTGAAGAGGCCGTGTGGCAGTTCCGAGGTGTCGAGCCAATTGTGCACACCGGGATCAACGTGCGAGAGGACGATCCTGAAGATGCCATCGTCGTCCTGGCGGAGCTGGCCGTCGTTGAGGCTGGTGACCCGATTGGCGAAGTCCAGCGGGACCATCCAGTCGAGCAGGTATGTCTGGATCGACCAATACGTCACCTCCGGTCTGTCGAACTCGATGAGCAGCGCCTGGTGTGGTTCGAGATCCCATTGCCCAGCACCGTGAAGCATGTTCTCAGCGCCGCCAACTGGCTTGAGTGGAGCCTGTAGCGCGTTTGTCGGCACGAAACTGCGCAATCCAGCGGCATAGTTCTTCCAAATTTCGACGCTCGCCTCGACCCATGTCGCCACTTGGTCGAGAGCGGCGGCATGTTGCTCCGGTGTGAGGTGCTGAATCGGGTCCACGTGGTCGAGTCGCTCCATGTACAACGTGGCAAGCGCGTCGGTTTCCCAGTCGCCGACGAACTCGCGCACGTTGAGGTACTCGGCCTCGGGCGCCAACGGGAGCCAGTTCGCGGGCTTGTTTGGTCCCCCGAGGAAGAGCTCGAGAGCTCCATCCGCACCGACTTCGAGCTCCTCGAGTGACAGCTCGGCCAAGACGTCCGTCTTGCCGAATACGAATTCGCCGTCCTGAACCGAAAAGAGCAACTCCTTGACTCCGGTCACGTCCCCGGTGATGCGATAGGTCCCTGCCGGATCAAGCACTGCACGGTAGTAGTTGTTGTCAGTGTTGGTCGCGCCGAACGGGGTCGTGTCGTCCCCGTATCGGAAAAGCGACGGGCGAGCTGGGTCCCCGAACTCGACATAGATCTGATACGCGAGGTGGGTGAGCCTGTTGACATAGCGATAACCCTCTGCGCGCAGACGCGGATCATCGGGGTAGCCCGGACCGGTGATCCGTTCTCCGGCGTCTCTTATCCTCTCGCCGTACGTGCGCCAGGCCGCGTCGAGTTCCAGCACGTTGTCGTTCACGGTTCCACTCTCATTCCGCCAGCTTGCCAAAGAGAGGCCCGCAGATTCGAATCCTTGTTCCGACGGGAGGCGTCAAGCGATCGAAGAGACAGATGAAGACGTGAGTTCCGCTTCGTACGCACGCGGGTGTACAAGCTAAACAGAGACAGAAGGGCTTTTCGGCGAGTAGCCGGGATGCGGCGGAGAAGCCCGATCGTCATCGAGATCGGGGTCGAACCAGACAGCCTGGCCGCGGCCGTGCATCTTGGCTCTGTACAGCGCCATGTCGGCTCGGTGGATGATGGAGTCGATCTCGATGTCCGCCTGCCCAGAAACCGCAATTCCGATGCTGCACCCGATCACGATGGCGGTGTCACCGATCTGTGCGATCTGGCCGGAAACCTTCCGGAGGATTCGGTCGGCGAGTTCGGTGAGACCCTGTGGGTCGGGAACACCGAGCCGACCCACGATGAATTCATCTCCTCCGATTCGCCCGACGACGTCCGCCTTTCGTGTCGTCGCCTCGATCGCGCTGGCAATGGCGACAAGTGCTGCGTCCCCCGCTTCGTGACCATGGGAGTCGTTTATCTGCTTGAGTCCGTCCAAGTCGATGAAGAGGATGCCGAGAGACGCTCCCTCACGGTGCACGCTGGCGAGATCGCGGTCCAAGAACTCGAGCAGGGCGCCGCGATTCAACAGGCCAGTCAACGAATCGTGAGTGGCTCGCTCGCCGAGAAGTGCTCGCTGTCGCTGATTTTCTCGAACCGAGTCGGACAGGGTGGTAAGCGCTTCCTGCAGAGCGCGACCAGTCTGGCCGGGCAAAGGTGTGCCCAAGACGGGATCGTCCAAATTGGTTCCGCTCAGGGCAACGGCGTGCGCCTGCACTGCGCACAGTGTGGATGACATGTCATTGAACGCCCGCGTGGCCTGAGAGAGCTCCTTCGGACCGCTCACCTCGAGGGGAGGAATGTCGAATTCTCCAGCCTGGACCGATCGGGATGCCCTGACAATTCTCGCCAGGGGACGCCCGACGGACCGGTTCAGGATGAGCACACCGAGGAATGCCAGAACGAGGACCAGGACCAGCCACATCAGATCCTCATAGAGCGTCAGGGACGCCGTGTGCTCTTGCGCCGTCGTGGTGTTGCGCAGGTCGCTCGAGGCATCCAGCGCAAGGGTCGTCCTCGCGCGAACCATCGTCAGGTTCGCGCGAAAGACAGCACCGGACTTCGCCAGATTTGTCGCGTACGGCGCTGGCCCGCCGCGTAGCCCCGTTGCGATGGCCAATTGGACGGAGTCGTTGAACGTCGTGAACCCTGGGTTGGCGGCCGTTTGCTTCCAGGCGGACTTCGCCAGGGGACCGAGTTGGTTTGGGAATCCCTGGACGGACTTGTCGTAGTCCTCGGTGGCCTCTATGAGCTGTTGCACCTGCGCGGGCGCGGTCGATTGGAGGAGAAGAGACGGCAGGAGTGAGGATTGCTGGTTTCCCGAGGTGAACGCCGTAAAGGTCGCGCTGAATGCTCGGAGGCTCTGCCGTGTCGCCTGCGATGAGGAAGCGTCGGCTTCAGCGGAAATCTCGTTGATCACGTTCTGAGCAAGAGCTTGGACGTGATCATTGAGCTGGGTGAATACGCTTTGGACGTCTGCATAGGAAACCGTGCCACTGTCGACTTCGTGACGTAGCACCATGAGCTTGGCGAAATAGGGCGCGAGGGAGCGGTTCTGGCTCAAGACCGTCTGGCGATCGACCATCTTTCGGGTGCTGGAGAGTTCGCTGCCGAAGTTGATGTGAAGAAGTGAGTCCAGTTGGGAGATGGGGACTCCGTAGGTCTTGGCGTAGGTGATCGCCGACGTGGGTACCTGTTCGTCGAGTACGGCGTCTTCGGCCCGGAGGTAGCTGTCCAGCGTGAGCGAAGACGCGCGGGCGGCCACCGCTTGGTTGCGGCTCGCCCATAGAGTGTGGATCGCGGCGTAGCCAAAACCCAGCCCGACCACGATCGGGAATGCCAATACGAGCACAAGCCAGGAGCGAAAGCTCAGCGATCCGATACCCAACCTGTGTGCGGGTCGACCAGGGCCCGTCATGCGGGGACCGTTGGATCGGTTGTCGGTGCCAGCTCACCCGTCTGTCGAGAGGTGTAAGCGGAGACGTAGTTCGTGGTTCCTTGGGCCACAGAGATCCCTGTCGGCGGATTCGGAGCTGGGATGACGGCGCTGACGGCGTGAGCGGATAGGGCAAAGTCCACGATCGCGTCCGCACTCATCGGTCTGGCAAAGAGAAAACCCTGACCCGTGTCGCAGTGCTGACGCTGAAGTCGATGGAGTTGATCCTCGGTATCAATGCCTTCTGCGACCGTTTCAAGTCCCAGCTCCTTGCCGAGCTCAACAAGTGTGTGCAGCAACGCGTCGCCGCCGCCGTAGTCGCCGGTCGCACTGATGAAGGATTGATCGATCTTGAGGATGTCCACCGGAAATTGCCGAAGGTAGGCGAGAGAGGAATAGCCCGTACCGAAATCGTCGATTGCGATGCGGACTCCAACGGCCTTAATGGCCTTGAGGCGTCCGATCGTGATCTCGGTGTCCCGCATGAGGATGCTTTCGGTGATTTCGACGACCAGTGCGTCCGACGGAAGACCGCTGGCTCTGAGCGCATCCTTTACGTCGGCAACGAATGAGTCCGAATCCAGTTGACGCGCCGACACGTTGACGGAGACCGTGAGCGGCAGTCCGGCGGCATGCCAGAGGGAGCATTGGCGACAAGCTTCTGAAAGGATCCACCGTCCGACGGGCAGGATCAGGCCGCTTTCTTCGAGGCTGGAGACGAAGTCGAGCGGAGCCAATGCACCGCGCGTTGGGTGGTGCCATCGCAAGAGCGCCTCGACGCCGACAGTCTTCATGTTCAACAGGCTGAAGGTGGGCTGATACTCGAGGTAGAACTGACCGGCCCCGAGGGCAGCTTTGAGATCTGCTTCGAGAATGAGCCGGCCCTCCATTGAGTTCCGCATCTCGGGGGCGAACAGCTCGTAACGGTTCCGGCCACTCGCCTTCGCCTGACACAACGCGAAGTCGGCATCGCGGATCAGATCCTCGGGGTGTGATCGCTCACCGGTTGCGATGCCGATACTGGCGGTCACCTGAGCAGTCGTCGGATCGCCGTCCTTCGAGCTCAAGATGAAGGGTTCGTGGAGCACGTCGAGTAGTCGCTCGGCGATGAGCGCCGGCCCTGCGCCCAGGGAGGCGCCCTCTGCCAGGACGACGAACTCATCGCTGCTAAGGCGTCCGATCGTGTCGGATGGCCGGAGTGCCCGCCTGAGGCGCTCGGCGACGGATTTGAGTAGCTCGTCTCCCGCAGCGCGGCCCAAGCTGTCGTTGATGTCCTCGAAATGGTCTAAGTCCAAGACAAGGGCCGTCACTCGGGTCTGCTCACGGCGCGCCCGCGTCAACATCTGCTCGGTCCGATCCAAAATGAGGGCGCGATTTGGCAGATCGGTGAGGAAGTCGTGCAGCGCCTGATGACGGAGCTCGCGAGACTTCTCCTCAACGAGGGCGAGTGCCCGGGTCAAGCGGCGGTGATCTCTTGCGGCCGCCGTCACATCCACGGCGGTGCCGATCAACGCCACGGGTGCATGGTTCTCGTGACCGATTGGCGTGAGTGTCACCAAGACGGTGAGCGCCTTTCCAGAACGAGTGTGGCCATCGAGCTGACCGGTCCATGCGTGCCCCCGTCGCACCTGCGTGTCCGCAGTTTCAGCGACATTCAGATCAGGCGCGGTTCCAAGCAGGGCGTGAAGAGGCTTTCCCAGGGCTTCTCGTGGGCAGAAGCCATAGAGTGCGGCCGCGGCCGGATTCCAGTAGAGGATCGTTGTATCCAGGTCGGTGACGACGACCGGTTGGGCCAGGGCATCCAAAATTGGTCGGGCTGCATCCAATCCAGGCACGCGACTGGTCGGGGAAGCCCTTGGCTCGGAATGCACCCCCATGGGCACAGCCCTTCAAGATGTCGGTCACAGAATGTCTGCCCGTATCCAATCGTCAGGTTTTCCCTTGCGCTGAAGCAAAATCACCGCAACTCCCGAACCGGTCGAGCGTCGGGCAACCGGAGTTGACTTGCGAGCCTGTGGCCCCCTAGGAAGCCGTGGCGAGGTATTCGTGGACGGCCCGCACCGCACTCGACCCCTCGCCAACGGCTGCTGCGACCCGCTTCATGGACCCCGAACGCACGTCACCGACGGCGAAGACCCCAGGGGCCGAAGTTTCAAATGGCAGCGGCTCTCTCTCGGCGTAGATCGGATGATCGAGCGCGTGCGAGGGGAGTAAGCGGTCCGTCAGGACAAATCCCTTCTCGTCGAGCGCAATGGCTCCTTGTAGCCACGAGGTGGCGGGTTCCGCTCCGATGAAACAGAAGAGCGCAACGCACCCTTTGATGTCCCGATGCCCCGTCGGAGAATGCTCGAGGACTACCGATTCCAGATGTCCGTCGCCCTCGAGCGCCCGGACCTCGGTGTTCGGTACGACGTCGATGTTCGGATCGGCCGCGATACGGTCGACGAGGTATCGCGACATGCTGCTCGAGAGGTCGGGCCGGCGGATGACGATCGAGACCTTGCTCCCTCCCTGGCTCAGATAGATGGCCGCCTGCCCCGCCGAATTGCCGCCACCCACGACCACGACCTCAGATCCGCTGCACGACCGAGTCTCGAGGTCGGTCGCCGCGTAGTAGACGCCGTTACCTTCGAACTGCTCCAGTTCCGGGATGGCCAGTCGCTGATATCGGGCACCGGTTGCGATGATGACCGACCGGGTGGGGATCTCGCTCTGGTCGATAAGAGATACGACATGGAATCCGTGCTCGACGCGCAGGGCCGAGACCTCGCAGGGGCTCACGACCCAAGCTCCAAGTCGCTGGGCTTGAACGGCTGTTCTGGCCGCGAGCTCGCCCCCCGAAATACCGTTCGGGAACCCCGCGTAGTTCTCGATTCGGGAACTGGACCCAGCCTGACCCCCCGGCGCGACTGCGTCGAGGGAGACGGTATCGAGACCTTCGGAGGCGCCATAGACCGAGGCGGCGAGACCACCGGGCCCAGCGCCGACGACCACAAGATCGAAGGTCCGGCCGGGAATCGGGTGGTACGTCAGTCCCAACTGTTCGGCGAACTCTCCCGGCGTCGGGTGGCGGAGGATGGCGGTCGGGGTGATCACGACCGGTGTATCACCGATGCGAACGCCCTTGCTGGCAAGGAGCACCCCGACGTCCTCAGCCTCTTCAAGATCGATCCAGGTGTAGGCGAGGCGCGTCCGGGTGGCGAATGTTCGCAGGGCCAGGGCCTCACGCGAGAACCGCGAACCGATGATCTGAATGGCTTGGGCGGCCGAGGTTGTCCGGACCGTCTCCCTGCGGGCGACCAGTGCTCCGAAGATCTCATCCGAAACGGTGGGCTTCGTCGCCATCAAGCGGCGGAACGAGTCCCGCGGGATGACTAACGCCGTCCCCTTTTGGGTGCATCGAGCCGTCAGAAAGGTGCGCTGCCCTGTGACGAGACCCAACTCGCCGATGAACTGCCCAGCTGTGTATACGACGACGAGTTCTTGGGACTCGTCGTCTCGAACAACTTCGACCTCCCCCTCGACCAGTACGAAGAAGTCGTAATTCGACTGGCCGGCACGGTAGAGGACGTCCCCCGCCGCCAGTGCACGTCGTTCGCCGAACTCGGACAGCTCTTCCAAGACGTCCGGTGAGAAGACGGGAAAGCGCCGGTCCGAAGGGTCCGCCACGACAATCGGAGACCGGCCCTCCTTGTTGGGGCCGTTCATGCCGCCATCACCTGACAATTTGACGCTCCACCTCGGACAATGACTACTCCGGATCGTTCGGATATCGGAAGTCTATTTTGACCATCTCCTGGCCAATCAGGCCAGAGTTGGACCCGACGGACCCGACGGACCCGACGGACCTGGGGCATTTTCGGCAGGTGAGTTCTGTCGGAGCTCCTCCTCGGAAATTGCCCATGCCGCGTTGACCAGGCCGATGTGGCTGAAAGCCTGGGGGAAGTTTCCCAACAGCTCTCCGTTGACCGGATCGACTTCCTCGGCGAGCAACCCAACGTCGTTCACGAGGGCCGCGGCACGTTCGAACACCGTGCGGGCCCGCGCCGTTTGTCCGGCCCTGGCCAGGGCTTGGGCCAGCCAGAAGGTGCACAAGAGGAATGTGCCTTCTTCCCCGTCGAGCCCGTCGTGGGACCGGTAGCGGTACACGAGTCCCCGTTCATCGGTGAGACGCTCTTCAGTCGCGTCGATCGTAGCCAGCACCCTGGGCTCGTCGGCGGGGAGGAACCCCACCAGGGGCAACATCAGGCTGGAGGCGTCAAGGTCCTCGGAGCCGAAGGTCTGGGTAAAGGCGTTGGCGCGGTCGTTCCACCCTCTGGCCAGGATGGCCTCACGGATCTGGTTGCGGGTCTGCTTCCATGCGTCGACTCGGTCGGAGGCGTCAAGACGGTCGGCCAAGGCCACCGCACGATCAAGCGCCACCCAGCACATCAGCTTGGAATACAAGAAATCGCGAGGCTCGCCGCGAACTTCCCAGATCCCTTGATCCTTTTCCTGCCAGCGCCGGGCGGCTGCGTCGGCCAGTTGGACGAAGAACCGCCGGGTGGCTGGTGCCAGATCTGGAGGCGCACCCCACTTGTCAGGATCAGCCATTGGCCCAACCCGGCGGGAGGTTTTGTCGAAGAGGTGGTCTGAGAGGCGGTATGCCGCGCTGAGCAATTCGCCGTAGACGTCGAGCTGGCGCTGATTCCAGGCGCCGTTGCCGACCCGGACGGGGACCGAATGTCGCCAGCCCTCCAGGCGCGGCAGTTCCCGCTCGGTCAAGTCCCGTTCGCCGCCGATGCCAAACATGATCTGCAGGTCACCGCCTCGGTCGAGCGAGCCGGCTGCCGACGTTGTCACGTAATCGAAGAACTCATTGGCTTCGTCGGGGCAGGCCGCCACCCAGAGCGCCTCGATCGTAAAGGAGGCGTCCCGGACCCAGGCGTAGCGGTAGTCCCAGTTGCGGGCTCCGCCCACCGCTTCGGGCAACGACGTGGTCGCCGCGGCGCAGATCGCGCCGGTCGGTGCAAAGGAGAGTGACTGGAGCACCCGTCCGCTGTGGTGCACCCGGTCTCGCCACGGACCCACGTAGGCTTGGTGGAGGTCCGACCAGGACTCCCACGCCGACACGGTGTCGTCGAGCAGCGCGCCTATATCCGACTGGCTCCAGACCTTGGCTGAGCCCGTCTCGGCCCGCTTCCTGTGATGCAGTGCGAAGCTGGCGCTCTCGCCGTTGCGCAGCCGGAGTTGGCCTGTGACCGTCGACTGCTCGACGGTCAGGTTCATCGGAGAAGAGAGGACAAGCACGTCGGCGCCCCCGTACGCGGCCACCCCACCCTCGACGGCTTCAAGCAGGGGATGCACCAGTCCGTACTCGGGGCGCGGGACGTACTCCAGTGAGAATTCGACCTCTCCTTCGACGCACGCCACACGCCGCAGCAGGAGGTGCGGCGCACCCGTGCCGAGCTGATGCCCGTGGTTGCCTTCGCCCATGGCAAGGGCATCGGTGATCGTGAACGCGCCCGTCGGCGTTCGAAGGGTGGTCTCCAACACCATGGTGCGGTCGAGGTAGCGGCGCGTCATGTGTGCGGCGCTGGTCGCCCGGATCGACCAATGGCCAGCTTCGTCACCGAGGAGACGACCGAAGATCGACGGGCTGTCGAAGCGTGGGAAGCACAACCAGTCGATCGACCCGTCCCGGCCGACCAGCGCGGCGCTGTGCCGATCCGAAAGGAGTGCATAGTCGGCTATTGGGGTCGTGCTCATTTGAGCTCCTTCGCACGTACGTCCGAGTGGTCGATTTCGGGCAGCTCCAGTGGAGCGTCGGGTCCCGCCCATTGTGGTCGTAGAGAGGAGCCACATGCTCGGACATTCAGCGGATCGAGGTCTGACCGAATCGGGAGGTCCAGGAACGATCGGAATCCACCCGTTCCTGGGTTGACGCGCGGTGGGGCAAGGAGGGGGTGACGTGATGGTTTGTCTCGGGTTATCTTGTGACCGATAGCTCGTCCGCCACTCAGCAGCACCGGCCTGACCCTTGCTGCGAAAACCGCGCTGTGGTGACGAAAAGGTGGTGATTCATGCGACCTGACATCAGACCCGGTGGCACCTTCCCGGACTACGCCCTGCCGGATCACACCGACACGGTGCGAAAGCTCAGCGAACTCCAGGGCGACGACCCGATGATCCTGACCCTGGCTCGCGGCAATTACTGCCCGAAGGAGCACCAGCAGCACCTGGAGCTCGCCGCGAACTACCCCAAGGTCGCGGTCGCCTACACGCAGATCGTTACGATTTCCACTGACGACCACCATTCGTCACAAGAGTTCCGTGCTTCAGTAGGGGCGCAATGGCCCTTTCTCTCGGACCCGGCTCGGACGGTTCAAAAGGACCTCGAGATCCAGGAGTACACCGACCCCGAGCACGACCCGATGATCCCTCATACGCTCGTCCTCAAGCCGGGGCTGGTGGTTCACAGTCTCTACAACGGCTACTGGTTCTGGGGACGCCCTTCCTTCTGTGATTTGTGGCGCGACTTGTGCGCAGCCACGAGCGAGATCCGTCCCGATTGGGACCTGAGCAAGCCGGGGCTCCGCGAGGCCTGGGATGCAGGTGATTACACAAACTTCCACGGATGGAACAAACACGCATCGCAGTCAATGCCGACCTCGTATGAGTCGTAGCTGATTGGGGACCTGCTTCCACGCTCCGGACCGGTCGATGTCGAGGATGGTTGCAGGCTGCGAGCACGAGTGAAGGGGTAGAGAGCAGTGGTGCGAACGCCGGTCTGCGAGTTGCTTGGCATTGAACAGCCGATCGTTCAGGCGCCGATGTCGGCGCTCTCCGAACTTGCCGCAGCAGTCTCCAATGCCGGCGCGCTCGGCATGTTGGCACTGACGTGGTCCACACCCGCCGGAGATGTGGTTCGTGAAACGGCCGCGCTCACCGATCGCCCGTTCGGCGGCAATTTGATCCTCAACTCCGATCAGCACCGTCGTCTGGACGAGGCACTCGAGGCCGGTCTGCGGATCGTGTCGTTGTTTTGGGGAGACCCCGCCGGCTACGTCGAACGGGTCCACGACGCCCACGGAATCGTCCTGCATACGGTGGGCAGCGCGGAAGAGGCCCGTCGCGCCGTCGGCAGTGGAGTTGACGTCGTCGTTGCGCAGGGTTGGGAGGCCGGTGGGCATGTTCGGAGTGAGGTTGCGACGCTTCCGCTGGTGCCTGCAGTCGTGGACGCCGTGGCGCCGGTGCCCGTCATTGCCGCGGGCGGGATCGGGGATGCCCGCGGCGTGGCCGCCGTGTTCGCCCTAGGCGCGCAGGCAGCGTGGCTGGGTACCAGGTTTCTACTGGCCCAGGAGACGCCTGTCCACGAGGTCTATCGACATCGCGTGATGCACGCGTCTGAGGTTGACGCGCAGTGGTACGCCAACCTCTACGACGTCGGGTGGCCTGACGCGCCCCACCGAGCCCTCCGCAATTCGACGGCAGAAATGTGGGAGGCCGCGGGTCGGCCTCCACCGGGGAGCAGGCCCGGAGAGGGCGATGTCATCGCTCACTTTGACTCTGGCGACCCAATCGTTCGGTATTCGACAGCTGCGCCGATGGTCGGTACCACCGGCGATGTCGACGCACTCTCCTTGTGGGCTGGACAGAGCGTCGCGCTCGCCAGGCAGCCACAGCCGGCAGCGGACATCGTGGCCGAGCTGGTGTCTGGCTTGTAGCCAAGCCCGGATCTCCGGCTCACACTTCGACACACTCGATGAAGCGCCAGATATGAGCAACACTGGATTGAGTATGCAGCAGGGTACGTGAGGTCATCGAACGGTGCCTCCGATAATGACGACGTGGAGTACAAAATGAACTTTGAGGGCGTCGTGTTGAACGTTGCCGATCTCAACCGATCGATCGATTTCTATCGCGGGGTACTCGGCTTTACGCTGTTGTCCCACGAGGACCAGTTGGCGGCACTGTCTGCTCCAGGGAGCGACCGAGCTCAGGTCATCGTGCTCCGCGCTTTTGGGAGCGGTCTCGTGGCGGGTGCTCGTCATATCGGACTGCGGGCGTTTGTCTTGGAAGTGGAGTCAGCCGATCGATTGGAGCAGCTCGCGAGCGAATTGGAGTCGCGGAAACTTCTCGCCAGCCGACGTGACCACAGCGAGTGGACTGCGGTCGTAGGCCGCGATCCCGATGAAGTGGCCGTCGTATTGGTCTGGCACTCCGGCGGGGAGCCGGCGACTGAGGACAGCTGGAAAACACTGGACGCCTTTCTCTACGGAATCGGGGAATAGCGTGCGCCCAGACGTCGTGGTTGGAGCTACTTTTCCCGACTACCAGCTCGAGGACCAGTCCGGAGTGCCTCGGAAACTCTCTGAGCTCCAAGGCGGTAATCCCATGGTCCTCCATCTGTCCCGAGGGAGCTACGACCCGAAGGAGCATCGTTTTCTTAGGAATCTGGTGGAGAGCTACCCGGAGTTCCGCGTCGCATACACGCGCCTTGTCGTGGTTTGCACGGACAATCCGCTCAATCTGAACGAGTTTCGCGACTCCTTGGGTGCTCCGTGGCCGTTTCTGGCTGACCCCGACAGAACCATCCAACAGGACCTCGACATCGAGGAGTTCACCGACCCCCACAATCCCATGATCCCTCACACGTTCGTTTTGGAGCCGAAGCTCCGCATCTTCAGCATCTACAACGGCTACTGGTACTGGGGCCGACCCACGATGCACGAGTTGCACGTGGATCTGCGCGCGCTCCTGCAGAAGATCCGTCCCGATTTCGATCTGGGCGCACCAGGACTTCGGGAGGCCTGGGACCGCGGGGATCGAGATGTCTTTCTGGTCGATACGCTCGATGAGCCGATCCGATTTACTGAGGGCAAGACCATCGGAATCAAACGGGGCGGCCTCACATGAAATACCTCTGCACGAAATGGCACCTACCCAGCTGACTCACTCCCGGCGTTGGTCAGGCTCTTGCGATCTCCCTGCCCGGCATCGGCTGGGCGAGTGCCATCCGCCATTCGGGTGCCCCGAATGGATCAGCGAAGTACTGCGTCTCATGGACAACGTATCCATTCGAGAACTCCATGATGCTGACCGAGTAGCTGGGGACCCCGTCGTAGGTGATGATGCACTGGCTGACCCAAAGATGGCCGCCGCCCATGATCCGCAGGACCGTGAAGTGCCGATCGGCGGGATGCCCGCCGCGCTGTGCCGCAATGGCGTCGCGGCCCGGAAATCGTTCCCCGGACTGCGGATAGTCGAGGATCGCGTCCGTGCTGTAAATCGAATGCTCCGTTTCTGTGTCACCGCGCTCAGATGCCCGCCAGTGCTCCTCGAGTGCGGCTCTCGTCTGGCTATCTGGGTTCATGCCTCAGCTCCACGTGCGTCGCCGATCATTGACGAGAGAGGCTGGACATTTGGGCGGCCATTGGCCTCGCCGGCAGCGGTTTGTCCGCCACAGCCATGCTGAGCTCCTTGAGGGCCGAGTCGTAGATGCCCGAGAAGCTCGGAAAGGGTTGCATCGTGTCGACGAGGACGGCGAGCGGGACGTGTGCCCGGATGGCAAGTGTCGCTTGCTGCATCCACTCACCGGCTCCAGGCCCGAGGGCGTAGGCACCGGTCAGACGTGTCCCGTCACTGAGGAGGGTCAGGAATCCGTTGGAGTCGGCGTAGGCATGTGTGTAGGTCGCAGTCTTCGGCACATCGGAGAGGGCCACGGTGGCGTTGTATGTCGATTCCACTGCTCCGACTGCCGCGGCCTGTGGATCGGTGTAGGTGACCCTCGGCACCGCCTCGTAATTCGCCGGGCGAGGATCACCCGCGATGTTGGCGGCGACGATGTCGCCCTCGTACTCGCCGACGTGTGTCAACGGCCAGATCCCGTTGACGTCGCCGATCGCCCAGAGACGTTCGCCAGCTCGAAGGTGGTCGTCGACGGGGATCCCTTTGGGGTCCGGGGTGATGCCCACTGTCTCAAGGCCGATGTCTTCGACGCGTGGGTGCCGGCCTGTGGCAACCAGGATGCGGTCGCCGCGAACCTCTTCTCCATCCTCGAATTCCAAGACGTACTCGTTCCCATCCTGGCGAGCCTTGGTGGCACGGCGATTGAGCGCGAGTTCGATCCCTTCTCGGCCGAACGCTTCACCGAGCGCCCGGCCGAGCGGTACGGGTTCGCGCGGAAGGAGGCGGTCAGCACCCTCGATGATGAGCGACTGACCTCCAAGGCGCCGCACGACCTGCGCCAGTTCTACGCCTGCTGAACCTCCGCCCAGGACGAGCAGCCGGCGCGGGACCTCCTTCATGCTCGTGGCCTCACGCGTGCCCCAGATCCCCTCGAGCTCGAGGCCGGGGACCGGCGGCACCGACGGCGCCGCGCCCGTGGCCACCACGACATGCTCGGCGGTGTGGGGCACGCCGTCGACCTCGACCACACCGGTCCCCGCGAGGCGGCCGGAACCCCGCAGCAGATCGATGCCCCGGCTGGCCAGCCAGCGTTCCTGGTTGAGGTCGGAGTAGTTGGAGACCATGAAGTCCCTCCAGGCGAGCGCGGCCCCGACGTCAACCTCGGCGTGCGCACCGACCGCTCGGGCGCCTTCGACGGCCTCGCCCGGACGCAGGAGCGACTTGGAAGGAATGCAGGCCCAATACGAGCACTCGCCGCCCACGAGTTCGCGCTCCACAACGGCGACGCGTTGCCCCCGGGCCGCCAACGCCGCCGCGCAATGCTCACCCGGGGCCCCTCCGCCGAACACGATGACGTCGTAGTCGCTCACGATGGAAGCTCCTTGCCGGCGAATTCGGCCACCATGAACGTGGCATACCATTCGGGCCAGTCGGGGTCTGCCTTGCCGATGCGCTTCTCGTGCTCGCCGTGAGCAGCGGCCGCTCGCTTCAAGGCGCTGGCCAGGTCGCCGGCCGAGCCGAACGAAGTCATGTCCGTGTCGACCCGGCCCGGCAACCGATCGGTGACCTCCTGAAGCAGCCAGCCGTTGCCGTCCGGGTCTTCGAACGTGGCGAAAGAGCTGTATGTCCTGTGATCCGGATCGGGTCCATCGATGCGACCGCTCGTGTCGTCGGGTTGGAGTTGCGCCCCGGGCGTGCCTGCATGGAACACATCGCTCACTTTGGCTCCCCGATCGATGAGTTCAGAGCGTCCTGCGTCGATGTCGGACACGATCAGGTAGAGACCGTGTGCCGATCCTGGTGCCGCCCCCGTGATCTCGGTGCCGAATTGAATGGAACACGACGACCCGGGCGGTGTGAACTGCACGACACGGAAGCCGTTGTCGTAGGAGAAGTCGGCGTCGAGCCGCCATCCGAGACCGGTGTAGAACTCCTTTGAGCGGTCCGCATCCGCGACGGGGATCACCAGGACTTCGAGCTTGAGGTCGACGTGCTGGTCACCCGTCGTCTTCCCGTGCGGCCCATCGGTCGAGCTCATGCGGCGCCCTCCTCGGTTGGTTGTGTCCAGATTGTCGCGCCGAGATCGTGGCAATGCACGTGGGAAGGCCGTGGGCTCGACACCTGGATTCTCCCAGTTCAAAGGCTCAAATCGGGTTCACGGTCTCGCTCCGCGGCGCCAGCCCGCGCAGGGTGTGACCAGGTGGCGTCGCAGCGTCAGAACGTCGACCAGGCGCGGTCGAACCAGCGCAGCACTCTCGACGAGCCGAATTCTGCCTTTTGGTCGGCCAAGTCCTTCGAGGCGCCCTCGAATGTTCCAAACGGCGCGGCTCCGGAGGTGAATGTCACGTCGACCCTCGCAACCTGATCGCGTCCGAATTCGAGATAGCACTGGCCGCGTCCGTCGTACTCGCGAGGCGAGCGCTGGTCCGACATACTGGCAGCGATCGCCGATGCAACCACTCGGGCCTGACCCTCTGCGAACACCCCTGCCTTCGGGGTGCCCACGCTGGTGACGTCACCAATGGCATAGACGCCCGGATATCGGGTTTCGAGCGTCCGGGCGTTCACCGGAATCCAGCCGTCTTCACACATGCCCGATCGCAGCGCGACGTCCGGGGCGACATGGACCGGCACCCCCAAGAAGAGGTCGTAGCCGATCTCGCCGCCATCTGCAGTCGTGCCGACATGCTTGGACGGGTCCAGGGAGACGACCTGCGTTCCGGGACGCCAGTGGATCCCACGTTCGGCAAACGCAACGAGGAGCGCTTCCGATGCCTGCTGTGACGGCGGAATCGGAGTGGGCAGAGGCATGACGAGGGAGATCTCCGACCGGTCTCGCAAGCCCCGGCCAACGAGAAAGTCGTGGACGAGCAGTGCGGTTTCGCTCGGTGCGGGAGGACACTTGAACGGCGTAGAGGTCACTCCGATCACGACGCGACCGCCGTCAAAGTTGGCCAAGACGTCTCGCAGCGCGAACGCACCAGGGACGGTGTAGAACTCGTGGCCGCCCTCGAGCAGGCCTGGCGTTGCTGCTGGGTCCAGGTCCGCCCCCAGCGCAACGACCATGATGTCTCCGTCGATCACGCCCGCGTCGGTCTCGATCCGGCGCCGCTCCGGGTCGATTGACCGGACAGTCGTCTGCACGAAACGGACACCGGGTTTCACGAGGTCCCGGTAGGGATGAGTGACAGCAGCCTCCGATGTCCGGCCGAACATGACATCGAGCTTTGAAAAGCCGAAGATGAAACCCTCGGCCTTGTCGATCAGCAGGATCTCGATGTCGTCCTCGAACTCGTCGGACAGCATCGAGGTGAGCTCCAAGCCGCCAAACCCGGCTCCAAGTACCAATACCTTCATTCCGTTCCTTCCGTGCGGTGCGACATTCCCGAAAAGGGATTGGACACTCAACTCGGTTGCGGTACGAGCCGGATGTTAGCCATTCCTTTCGCCCGACGGATTGTCCTCTCTGGGTGCTCAACCCAGGGTATGCCTCAGCCGGAATGCGCCCCTTTTGATTCAGAGCGTTGCCACGTTTCGAATCGATACGTCGTTCCGCCTTCCTGGCGATCGTCACCTCGAGCGGCCAGTCGAAACCCAGACTGGTACGGCGGGAAGAATTTGGTGCAGTGGAAGTCCCCGGCCACCTGGGTCAGCAACAGTTCGTCGGCCTCGACGATCGTCTCTGCATAGACAGTGGCACCGCCAATCACCCAGACGTCCTCCTCCGGATGTGCCGCGAGCAATTGGTCGAGACTGCCGACAGCTCGAAAACCCGCGCGCAACACTCCCGAGTCCCTCGTCAGCACAAAGTTCTCTCTCTGATGGAGCGGTGCGGCAAATTCGTTGTAGGTGGCCCAACCCATGAGGATGACGCCGGTCGAAGTCTTCTTGTGAAAGTACGCCGTGTCGCCCGGCAGCTTCCAGGGGATGCCCGATTCCGTCGCGATACCCCGGCGGGAGTCGATCGCTGCGATGAGGCGAATCATGTCAGGGTACGAACCTCGAACACGGAAGGTTAGCTGGCAGGTGACATCTGGTATCGCAAAGTACTGCTGCCGCTGGTGAAGGTCAGTGACAGATCTTCGCCTGTGCAGGTGAACGAACCCTGTTCGGGCGAGGAGGTCACGGGCCTGGTCACACCGCCCACCGTGATGGTGGCCTCGTCGGTGACCGTCGAGACCGGGAAGGTACCCGAGTGTGCCGTGGTCTTCGGTGAGAACCCGTAGTGGTCTGTCACGGTGCCGCTGAACTTGGCCGAACCCTCGCTGCCCACGAGCGGCGCCCCCGGAGTGAAATCTCCGAGCGCGTTCCCGTTGGACATGATGTCCACGGTGGTCCCTGCACCACCGGTGAAGGTCAGGCCGGTCGCGCTCAAGGTAATGCTCGTCACGTTCCAGTGCCCCTCCAAGCAGGGGCCGTTGGTGCCTTGTTCGTCACTCTGGGTCTTGTGATTTGAAGTGCGCTTGTGATGCTTCCGACGACATGTCGAGGCGAGCGGGATGCGTTCCCAGCGCGTGGGCATCGGGGCTCCCTCCAGCAGTGCCGATCACGAACACGGCAGAGGTGCCCAGGGTTAGGGCTCCGAGCCACGCGTGACGTTGCAAATGCTTGGAAGCCGAGAACGCCGGCGAGTGCATGGAGTCAGAATGACGCACCGCCGGTGAATTGTCCACCACCTAGTCTCGTGCGTAGGCCCCGCTCGAGGTCGGGCGCGGAAGCACTCTTCGGAGGCCGTCGTGGCCGGCAGTGGTGGTCCCGCGAAAGCTCTTTCCGGCACGTTCTGCCCATTTCGCAGCCGTTATCGCATCCCGGTCTGCCGGAAGGTAGTGGTTGAGGACGAGCTCGTGGACCTGCGCGCGCTCAGCCACGGCCCCGACCTCGTGCACGTCGGTGTGAAGGGCTTTCATTCGTTCGAGGGCGGCGCCTGTGAATCCGTGCCGCTCTAAATAGGCGAGATCAGCAACCTGGTGAACGAGAATGTCAGCGCCCCGGGCAAGAGCAATCAAACTGTCGTTCACGGTGGTGTCGCCGGAGAACACGACGGACCCGTCCGCGGTGTCGAAGCGGTACGCCAGGGCGGGAGTTGCTCGACCGTGCGTGACGGCAACCGCACGCACTCGAATTCCTTCGTCCTCGAACGCGACGACGGGGACCTGCGCGGTGCCAGCGGTCTCGGGCGGAAGGGAGAGGTCGAATCCCCGCACGAGTTCTGCCGGGTCCGGCATGTGGGCGTCGAGAGGCATGATGTTGAGGTGGTAGGCGTAGCCGGCGACAATGTGGTCGACCAAGTCCGTCGTTCCGGGTGCCGGCAGCTCCGGGTGGATCGTTGTCTCGCGGTGGAAGTCGACATCGCCGCTCGGAAGGGCACCGGGACGCCCCGGTCCATAGACGCGAACCGGCGCAAGTGGGCCCTCACTGCCCGCGCGGATGCCCCATGGGTAGAGGAGCATGCCGGCTAGGTCACCGGTGTGGTCCGCGTGGAGGTGCGTGATGTAGACGGCCTCGAGGCGCCTGAAATCGAGGCCCGCGTCGGCGAAGGCGGACGGCGACCCCCGGCCGCAGTCGATGACGAAGATTCTCTCGTCGACGACGAGCGCCGACGAAGTTCCGCCGCGGCCGGCGACGGGGAGGGGAGCGCCTGCTGTCCCGAGCAGAATCAATTCCGTGGTCACGGTGGCCTCATTTTGTCGTGATTGCCGGAGCCGAGTATCGCTCTGGGCTGTCGGATGGAGAGGGTTGCATCAAGATCGAGCTGTGGCGCCGGAAGATATGAGGGAGTCGGCGTGTTGGACAGGGAGTGGTGCCCCTTTCAGTGCTCGATCTGGCAACTGTCGCCACCGGCTCGACCCCCGCCCAGGCACTACGTGAGACGGTGCAGGTTGCTTCGGAGGTCGAGCGACTCGGATACCACCGACTGTGGGTGGCAGAGCATCACGGCATGCCCGCCGTGGCCAGCTCCGCGCCCGCCGTCCTGATCGCTCACCTGGCCACTGCCACGAGCACCCTGCGGGTCGGTTCGGGTGGGGTCATGTTGCCCAACCACGCGCCACTCGTGGTGGCGGAGCAGTTCGGGACTCTGGAGGCACTGCACCCGGGGAGGATCGATCTCGGGCTGGGGCGTGCTCCCGGGACCGACCAGTTGACGGTGCGCGCGCTTCGGGGACGGCCCGACCTACACGCCGACTCCTTCCCCCAAGACGTCGTCGAGTTGATCAATTACCTCTTGCCGGGCGAGGGCTCAACGATTCGACCATTCGCGAATCCCGGTCGTGGCTACCTTCCAGAAGTATGGCTGCTTGGCTCGTCTCTCTTCGAGCGCGCAACTGGCTGCGCTGCTCGGACTCCCGTATTCGTTTGCGTATCACTTTGCTCCGAAGCTCCTCGACGATGCGCTGACGACGTATCGGTCCAGTTTCCGCCCATCGGTGCTTCACGATGAGCCCCGAGTCATGGTGGCCGCATCTGTGTTGTGCGCTCCGAGCGAGGACGAAGCTCGCTGGCTGTCGGGGTCCAGCGCACTGAGCATCCTCCAACTGCGGACGGGCCGCTTGGGTCCACTGCCCTCGCCGGAGGAGGCGGCGCAGTATTCGTTCACGGCTGCCGAGAGGTCGCTCGTCGAAGAGGCGATGTCGACACACGTCATCGGAGACCCCGTCACAGTCACCGAGGGGCTCCGAGACTTGGAGGATCGAACCGGGTGCGGACGAGATCATGCTCTCGACCCGAGCGCATTCCTACGAGGTCCGGCTGCGCTCCCTGTCCCTGATCGCCCGGAGCTGGGGAATCACCCTGGCGTCAGAGGGCGGGAGTTCGGCGGCGGCACCCTAGGACTGCCCCTCCTTGTACACCTCCGTGAAGATGTCGCCTTGGGCGGCCCCCGACCCGGACCTGCCACCACCCCGCCCACGAAGGATGAAGGCGATGCCGACAGCGAGCACTGCTCCGGCGATCGGACCGGCCACGTACACCCAATATCCGGTGAAGGTCGTCGAGACGAGGTCGGGTCCGAAGGTACGCGCGGGGTTCATCGAGGCTCCGGAGATCGGGCTGGCCCAGAGGCCGGCGAGCGCGATATAACCGCCCACGCCGAACGCGCCGATGATGCCGATGTTCTGCGCTCCCGACGCCGTGCCAAGGATGACGCTGACCAGGCCCATCGTCAAGATCAATTCCATCCAGAACGCAGCCATGTTCGAGTAACCGTGCGCCGGATAGTTGGATCCGTACATGGCCGAGACGTTGATCACGGAGCGAAGGAACAGTGCGGCGAGGGTCGCCCCGAGCAGCTGCGCCACGATGTAGCCAGGCACGCGCCACCAAGGGAAATCACGACGCAGGGCGAAAGCGATGGACACGGCCGGATTCAGGTGGGCGCCGGATACCTTGCCCATGAACAAGATGATCGCCATGACCATCAGTGCAGGCGCCACGACCGCAGCGGTGCGGCTGATCGTCTCGGGGAAGGCGTGGCCCATCATGCCCCCGCCTGCGGCCACCAAGACCAGGAAGAAGGTCCCGAGCAGTTCCGAGAACAGACGGCGCCATTCTTGACGCGGATCGTTGAAGTCGGTTATCCGCTGAATGACCTCTTGTTCGTATCGAGCGATTGGGCCGAGTTGTGGAACCTCTTGCAGTGCGCTCATCTGACCCCCAACACCTCCGGGTGTGCGTAGCTGCGAACGGCGATGACCCGCCTGTCTACTGGCGAGACCCGATCCGTGTGATCCCGCAGTACTAGCAACGGACTCTGTGTGGCGCAACCGAAGCCGCCGACTGTGAAGAAATGAACGAAATGGCGGAGTGGACCCATTCCGTCAGACGTTCCTCTTCGGATATGTGTGCCGGTGCATGCCGCGAGTGCGTGACGTTTCGGTTCCCGCATGCGAGGAGTCGATCCATCTAGTATCGGCGTGTGCTCCACGGGGGTCGTCTTCACGCGCGTCGGGTGGGTTCGCAGAACATGTCGATGGAGATGACATTGCGCGTCAGTACCGACCTCGTGAGACCAGCGAGTTGTACGAGGACCGGACTATGACCGACCCCGTTGCTTCGACCGGGCCCGCCCCGGCTCCTGATCCGACTGCGGTCATCAAGTCCCGGCGCTACCTCGTTCTCCTCGCGCTCGGGGCTCTCTTGGGCGTCCCGGTTGCGACGGTGGCGTACTTCTTCTTGACCGCGGTGTCCAAGCTCCAGACTGAGATCTTCAGCGATCTTCCGAAGCAGCTCGGTTTCCACGATGTGCCGCTGTGGTGGCCGCTCCCGTGGCTCACGCTGAGCGGAGTGCTCGTTGCTCTGTCCATTCGCTACTTGCCGGGAACCGGAGGGCACGAGCCTTCGGAGGGCTTCAAGTCAGGCGGTTCCGTGGCTCCCATCGAGCTCTTCGGCATTCTCGCCGCGGCGCTGGCCACGCTCAGCCTCGGGGTGGTGTTGGGACCTGAGGCACCTTTGATCGCTATCGGAAGTGGCCTGGGTGTTCTGGCGATTCATCTGGTCAAGCGAGACGCACCACCGATGGCGGTCCTTGTCATCGGGGCCGCCGGGAGCTTCGCGGCCATCGCCACCCTGTTGGGATCGCCTCTCGTCGGTGCCTTCCTTCTCATGGAGATGGCCGGACTCGGGGGGCCGATGATGGAGATCGTGCTCGTCCCCGGTCTCCTTGCGGCCGGTGTGGGGTCCTTGATCTTCGTGGGGCTCGACGGGTTGACCGGATTCGGGTCGTTCTCACTCACCGTGTCCTCCATTCCACACGTGGGGTCGCCCACGGTCGGCGAGTTCTTTTGGGCGCTCGCCATCGGCATCGCCGCCGCCGTCCTTGCCACCGGGATCTTCCGATTGGCCATCATGCTCCGCCCCCTGGTCGAACGCTCCAGGGTCTTGGTGACGCCGATCGCGGGCTTGGCCGTTGGCGGTCTGGCCGTCGCCTTCGCTGCCGGGACCGGCCGAAGTTCCTCAGAGGTGTTGTTCTCGGGACAGAACGCGCTGCCGTCTCTCGTCCAACAGGCGGCGGGCTGGACGGTGGGCGCGCTCCTCCTTCTCGTGCTCTGCAAGGGGCTGGCCTATGCCATTTCGTTGAGCGGCTTTCGGGGAGGCCCCATCTTTCCAAGCATGTTCATCGGTGCTGCCGGGGGCATCGCTCTGTCCCATGTCGGCGGTCTCCCGATGATCGCCGGAACGGCGATGGGCGTCGGTGCGATGATCGCGGCGGCCCTCAAGATGCCTATGACGGCCGTGCTACTTCCGAGCCTTCTCTTTCTGTCCGACGCGGTGCCACTGATGCCGCTGGTGATCGTGGCCGTCGTCGTCTCGTACGTCGTCGCCGTCTGGATCAAACCGAGTCCGGCGCCAGCAGCTGATCCGACCCCGGTCCCTGCTGCGGCTGGCGCGAGCGGTGGCTGACTCCGCCGGGTTCGAGGGCCGGTACCACCCATCCGACGGGGAAGCGCTGCCAGGCGGCACGCCGGAGGCTGTCCGCCGGCAGATAGCCCTGACCTTGGAACCCCCCTATGAGGCTCTTGTCACGGTCGCCGTCAACGGTGCCCTCATGAGTTCGGCATGGTTCTTCCTCCCGGTGGGGTTACGGGACAAGGTCTTCACCGTGCATGGCACATTGGCTTTCGCCCTGATCCTTGCGACGTGGATGTATTCGGATGTGCCCTCGACCAACGTGCTCGGACCCGATGCGGCCCGGGTCGCGGCCGCCATGGACGACCCGAGGATGCTGCGCAGGCTGTTGTTCGCCAAGAACATCGTTCTGTGGTTGATCATCAGTCCACTCTGTGCTGTCGTGGCGGTCGTCAACGGGCTGATTCATCACTCGCTTTTGTCAACGTTCTACACAGTCGTGGCGATCGGTGTCATTCCCTATGGATTCCTGGCCATCTCGGGCTGGGTCGGAATCCTGTTTCCGTACCACCCGATGCCACTTCGGTATCGGTGGGAGCATCGTCAGCCTCGGAGGCGCATGTTGGTGCGATGGCTCATCCTTGTGGTCACTCCCTACGTCCTCGTTCCGACACTGGCCGTGTTGATGCTGGTCCCCTCCTTGTTGTTGTGGGGCTTCACGGCACCGCACGGTCTCTCGGAGAGGTTGCCGGATCACGATCTTGGACTAGGAGTCGCCGTCGCCTGCGGGATCGCTCTCGTCTGCGCGGTCGGCGGACAACGGTTGGGCGTGTGGATGGCGCAGAAGCGGCGAGGCAAACTGGTGCCGTTCCTGTCCGACCCGGTGAGGGGATAGGCATGGTCCTGCCTGGCGACACCTCGTTGAGGGAGTTTGAACGCTCGCAGCTCGTGAAGACGGTCGTGCGCGCCGTGGTGACCGCGGTGATCCTCGTGGTGCTGTACTACGAACTTCCGATTGAGCATCGAGCGCATCAATCCGTGGCATTGCGCCTGAGTGTCGCCCTGGCGCTGTTCGCCGTCGTGCTGGCCATCGAGGTTCGCCAGATTGCGAAAGACGATCACCCGATGCTTCGGGCCGGTGTGTCGATGGCCACGATCATTCCCCTCTTCCTCGTCCTTTTCGCGTGGATCTACCTCACGATGTCCGCCTCGAGTCCGGCGGCATTCGGGGAGCAGCTCTCCCGGACCAGCGCCCTCTACTTCACGGTCACCGTCTTCTCGACCGTTGGCTTCGGCGACATCACGCCCAAGACGGATCCGGCCCGTATCGTGGCCATGGTGCAGATGCTCTCGGATCTCGCGGTTCTTGCCGTCGTCGTCCGCTTGATCCTTGGTGCCGCGACCCGTGCGATGGCCCGGCTGCGCGCATCGGAGGAGTAGGCGCGCCGGGCGCGGACGCTCCTATCGGTCGCCTGGCGGCATTTCGTGCGCGATGAGGATCGGGCGGCGCGCGTGTGACGCCAGCGTGTGTGACACGCTTCCGAGCAACGCTGTCCGCAACGCCCCCCGGCCGCGTTGGCCGCACACGATCAGGCGGGCTGAGATCTCGTCCGCGACGTCGAGAATCGCTCGAGGAATCCCCTCGAACGACTCCCTGGCCATCGGCGTGGCCTTATAGCCATGCTCCGTCGCCCGCAGCGCCCCTTCGTCGGCAACGGACCTGGCAAACGACTCTTCTTCGGCGTCCAAGTCGGCGCCCCCGGTGGTCGAGCCCGCAGCGAACGCCCCGGAGAGGGCCAGGCGCGTCGCGATCGTCTCCCAGACCGTGATGACCACAGCGTCCACGGGCCGCGCCAGCAGATTCGCCGCAGCCCGCATGGCCCCCCGTGATCCATCAGAACCGTCGAAGCAGAACAGCACTGGACCGTTCAGCGTGTCCTCAGTCATGTCGCTCTCCTCTTTTCGCTGTGACGGATCGAGAATTCGTGATCACTCGTCGTCGACAGTACCCAGCGCGGCCAACAGCTCGTCACCCCAGCGTTCGAGTCGTATGGCCCCCATACCCTTGCACCGTGCCAGCTCGACGAGCGTCGTCGGTCGGCACTCGGCGATTCCGATCAGTTCGCTGTCGTTGAGCACGACGTAGGCCGGCACCTTGGCACGCCGTGCCGCCTCTGAGCGCCAAGCGCGAAGTGCGAGTTCACACGCCTCATTGGCTTCCCGGGGCCCGCCGCCGCGGCCTGGGGGACCGAGCATGACGCTGAGTCCCTGCACCCGCACGGGGGAGCCGAAGGGCACCGTGAGCTGTGCGTTGCCGACGCGCATCACCGCCGCCGACTCGGTGAGATCGACCACGGTGCCGGTGTGCCCCCCGTAGTCGACGACAAGGTCGATCACGGCTGCGATCGTCGGCACGGCGGCGACTCGGCGTGAAGGTGCGGCATCTGAGCGGCCGCCGGCCCCGCTGGCGCGGGGGAGCGGGCTGTGGGGTCTCGTGCCGTCGAGCTCGGCCACGAATGGGGAGGGTTCATCGGCATTGACCAGAACGAGGACCTGTCTGATCGCCCGGGTGAGTGCGACGTGAAAGACCCGCCTCTCTCCTTCTTCGTCGTCACTCAGGCGATGAGGCAGCAGACCCTGAGATGCGCCATAGATCACGACGTGCTCCCATTCTCGCCCCTTGATCCTGTGAATGGTCGAGAGGAGGACGGCCGGCCCATCGGGGCGTCGCTGCTCGAGGACATTTCGGAGCCACCCCTCGAAGGTGGCCACGTCCGGGTGGAGGGCCGCGACCGACTCGAGCGCGAGGAGATCGTCGGCATGGGTCGACCTGTCTGCTTCCCGCCGGGAGGAGTCCAACACGTTCATCGTGTCGCCCAGGCCGATCTGCAGTCGGATGGCCCGCAGGGCCGTCCCCGCCGACTCCTGGCACGCCCCTGCGAGCGATTCGACCGCGTCCGCGTAGTCCGACAGCTTGGGAACGTCGCGTCCCGAGAGGCGGTTCGCCAGGCGCCTGATGTCCGCGACGGACATCACGGCTCGCTCGGAGAGCATTGCGGTCACATTGGGTGCGATCCCTCTCGAAGGCCGACGGATCGTCTGGACGATGTCCTCGCGGCGCATGGCATCGGGGTCCAGACCCATCCGGAGATAGGCAAGGGCGGTGCGGATGCCCGTTCGCTGCAACACGCTCGGACCGAGGGGGGTGGTGCACGGGATTCCTGCTTCGGTCAGGACGACCTGCACCGGGAGGAGCGAGGAGTTGACCCTCGAGAGAACAGCGATCTCTTCGAGCTCGACACCGCCTGCCCTCCACGCTGCGATCACGGCTGCAGCCGTCCTCGGGAGCTGCTCGGCCGGTGAGGTCACGACTGACATGGACCCTCGTCCGCCGACGGGTGGGTCGAAGTCGGCCAGCGTGTCGCTGCGCCCGGCGGGCGTCGTGATCGTCTTTGGAATCCGCTGGTGATTGTAGGACAGCACATGACGTGCCGCGGCGACGACCTGTGGTGGACACCGGTAATTCACTTCGAGCGCGTAGTCCTGCGAACCTGGGAAGTACTCCGCGAAGTTGACCAGGTACTCGGGCGTTGCTCCCGAGTACCCGTAGATCACTTGGTCGTCGTCGCCCACACCGAAGCAGTCGTACGACGGTGACGACAGGAGTCGGATCAGAAGCATGTGGGCGGCGTTGAGGTCTTGGAATTCGTCGACGAGGAGGTGGCGGCAGCGGCTCTGTACGGCGGCCCGCGCCGCGGGGTCGGCGAGCAGGATCTCGATCGACCGGTAGATCTGTTCGTCGAAGTCCAGAGCGCCGGCCTCGGCCAGCGCCTCGCGGTAGGCATCGAAGCCCGAGGCCAGGCCATGGGCGTCGGGGATCAGCTCCTCGACCACCGCCGGCGCGTTGAGGCCGAGCCGAATTGCGGCGAGCCCGTCGATATACGGCAGCACGGTGTCGGTGTTCGCCTGGCGGCGGACCTCGAAGACGTCCTGGACGAGCTCTCGGACCTGTGGCTCTTCGACGACGCGCAGCCGCCCTGCATCGCCGAATTCATTGCAGATCCATAGGCCGATGCTGTTGAGCGTCTGGATGTGCGGGCCCCGGGCGGTGACCAGGGCGCCGCATCGCTCGCGCATCTCCCCGGCCGCCTTCGTATTGAAGGCGAGGGCGGTCACCGTGGCTGGGTCCACGCCGCAGTCCTCGATGATGTGGCGCAGACGCCCTGTGAGGACTCGTGTCTTTCCCGAACCCGCCGGTGCGATCACCCTCGCCCCGCCCGTTGGATGCCGCACGGCCGCCATCTGGTCCGGTGCAAGGTCAGCCCGGGGCGCGTGGTGGGTCACAGCCGAGAGTGACCCCGCCTCGGCGTTCCAACGGTGCACGATGCCGATGGCCTCGGACAGCAGAAGGGGAGCGAACGGTCCTGCGTCCACGTAGAGAGGCGTGCCATCTCCCAGCACGATGTCAGCGGGGCCGGCCTCTCTGACGCCGCCATCGTGAAAGCGTCGGGCGGCTTTGCGGCCGTGCCACCAGATCGGCTCTCCGTTCCGGGCGTCGTAGTTGTTCGCCCAGACGAGGAACTGAAGCCGCTCTCGGGAGAACTCGAAACGTGGGCTCAGGTCATAGACGGGCCGGCGACACACGTCGGGATCGCGGAGCGCCGCCAGATCAACGGCCAGCTCCACGACGACCGCCTGGCGCTCGCACCACGCCCGATGCATCGACTCCACGATGGCGGCCGGGTCGGCGAGAGCACCGTGATCGACGAGGAGCCTGGGGCACTCCCTCCAGGGCTCGGGAGGGACCACCCCGGGCAGCACCACGACGCCGCGGCCAAGCTCCGGCGGACCTGGCAGAGGCATCCAGAAAAGGTACCGGAGAGCTGTTGTTCCTCGGGTCCGACCGCGCTGCTGCTGGGGCCGGCCGCCCGATGCGCCCGGAGTCCTCCTGGCGGGAAGCGACCGAGACGGGGCGGGGCAGAGCAGGGGACGAAACCGGCCCATTTCCGGCGGGCCACCCCTATTCTGGATGGGTCACCCGGGGCCTTGGCCGTGAGCCCGATGAAGAAGGAGGGCGGCAAATGGCAGACGTCTACCGCAAGGATCCTGAGGCCATTGCGAAGCTCGACCAACGCCAATACGCCGTGACCCAGGAAGCAGCGACGGAGCCGGCTTTCGACAACCAATTCTGGGACAAGAAGGAAGCGGGCATCTACGTCGACATCGTGTCGGGAGAACCGCTCTTCGCCTCCACCAAGAAGTTCGACAGCGGGTGTGGCTGGCCCAGTTTCACCGTGCCCCTCGAACCGGCCAACGTGCTCGAGAAGACGGACCAGAGCCACGGCATGATCCGGACCGAGGTGCGTTCGAGCCACGGGGACAGTCACCTCGGCCACGTTTTCGACGACGGGCCTCCCGAAGACGGCGGCCTGCGCTATTGCATCAATTCGGCCGCCTTGCGCTTTGTGCCCTACGAAGACCTCGAGGCCGAAGGCTATGGACGGTACAGGCAGCTGTTCGACGGACCCGAGAAGACAGAGGAGGTTGCCACATGAGCGAGCGCACCGAGAAGGCGATCCTGGCCGGCGGGTGCTTCTGGGGCATGCAGGACCTGATTCGCAAGCGCCCCGGCGTGCTGGCCACGCGCGTCGGCTACACCGGCGGCGACGTGGCCAACGCCACGTATCGCAACCACGGGAATCACGCCGAGGCGATCGAGATCACGTTCGATCCAGACAAGACGTCCTATCGCGACATCCTCGAGTTCTTCTTCCAGATCCACGACCCGACGACGCTCAACCGCCAGGGCAATGACGTCGGCGCCAGTTACCGCTCCGCCATCTTCTATCTCGACGACGAGCAGCGTCGGGTGGCCGAGGACACCATCGCCGACGTAGAGGCCTCTGGACTGTGGCCTGGCAAGGTCGTCACCGAGGTCACCCCTGCGGGACCGTTCTGGGAGGCCGAGCCGGAGCATCAGGATTACCTCGAGCACTACCCGAACGGCTACACCTGCCACTTCCCGCGGCCGGGGTGGGTGTTGCCCCGCCGAAGCGACGCAGTGGCGTGACGTCGAGGCGATCCGAGGTCGGATAGCCCGAAGCACGCCGCCCGAAGCACGCCAGAGAGGGAGAGTGGGGGCATCGCCGCCCTCGACGCCTCGGTCAGGGGTCGGCCGCAGCGAGAGCGTCTTCGGTGGGGGGCTGCCCGGTCCAATAATCTGTCTAACAGATGTGAACTATCACCTCAAACACGTTGACAGATAGGAAGGAAACCGACAGCCTGAGTGTTGAAAGAGATGACAGAAAGAAGAGAGGGGAGTGCACATGGGACTCTTCAAAGACGATTTGGCGCAACTGCCACTGTTTTCCCAGGCCAGCCGATCGGAATTGGCGGTCATCCGGCGTCACCTGACGCCACTCCAAGTTCCCGCTGGCCGAGTGCTCGTCACGGAGGGCACGCGCGGCGACCAGTTCATGATCATCGCTGAGGGCCACGCGACGGTGAGCCAAGCAGGCCAGACCATTGCCACCCTCGGGCGCGGCGACCTGGTTGGGGAGATGGCCCTTCTCAATCCGGACGGTTTCGGGCGGCGCAACGCCACCGTGACGACCACCACGGACGCGGTGATCTATGCCGGATCCCGGAGTGAGTTCCGCCGGATACTCGAGGTCGCACCCTCGGTGGCGCGGATGGTGCGCCAAACGGCAGCTGCCCGCACGCTCGATATCGCTGCCTGAGGCCAGCGGCTTCTAGCCGCCCGCTCCCCGAGGGACCCAGCTGGCGACGTCGATGTGCCCCGAGAGCCTCAGCGGTGTTCGGCTGCCCCGGTGCCACACGTACAGGTACGAGGTGCCCGAGGTCGTCGGGCTTCCGTAAAAGTAAGGAATGGCGTCTGCGACGAGCACATTCGCGCCCGCGTCGTCTCCGACGACGGGATTGGCGAACTGAGAGCTGCAACCGTTTGGCGAGGGCGTGACCGAGGCGCAGACGGCGGCCGGCACGGTGAAGAGCCGGCTCGTGATCTTCCCGGTGTGTTCGTCGATGGTCACGATGCTCTGCCGATCGCCGGAGCCGGAGGAGACGCCAATGCCTAGGTCTTGGCCTGATCGACTCCTTCCGAAGAAACCGGTCCAAGTCAGGCCCCTCCGCGAACCGGGACTCGTCTGGCCCCAGCCAACGAAGTCACCTCTGGGCCCACGGAGACCATCCACGTCGAGGATGTCTGGTTGGTCGGGTCGTAGAGGTCGAACGAGAGCGACGCTGAATCCGAGGACCAGGACAGGTCCATTGCACCCTGATTCACCTGCGCCGGACCCGGTTCGAGTGTCCGCTCTGTTTCGAGGATGCCGGTTGGCGACACGGACGCGATGACGATGCCGACCGGTGGGACCAGATAGGGGGCTTCGCCAGCCGCGCCCTGTGGGTCCGCTGCGATGTAGGCCAACTCGTTTCCGTCCGGACTGACCTGGGGATCGGACCCTGCACCAAGATCGTGGACCGGGCCTCCGGACAGAGAGACGCTCAGGATCTGATCACCGCTGGTGCTCTCGGCCGGGACCGTGCTCGAGGTTGCCGACTCGAAGTAGACCGTGCCGTCCGGCGCCACCGAGACGCTCGGGATGCCGGGCGCAAAGGTGCTGACGTTGCTGTCGAGTGTTCTCTCGACCTGGCCCGTCTTCGTCGACACGACGACAAGGTCCGCCGAGGCGCTCCAACCAACGATCGTCGCGGGCATCGGCGCCGCAGCGGTTCCAGGCGGTTTGGTTCGTGTCCCAGCCGGATCGGTACGCGAAGCCGGTGACGAGGAGGTCAGTTGCACGCTCGCGATGACCACTCCGACGATGGCCAAGATCCCGACGGCACCGCCCAACCGCCGCCGCCGCCTTCGACGGCGAGCCTCCCTGAAGAGGGCCTCCGCGTCCGGAGGGGAGCCTCCGGCCTGCGGCGGGCTCGGCCGCACAAGGGTCACGTCCCCGCTCGCGATCCCGGATCCATAGAACTACTTTTACTAGTACCATGTTCAGAAGTCAACCAGGGGCACGGACGAGGCCTGCCGTGTCGTCCCGGCCGACGTTGATCGACCCCGGGGAAAGGTCAGCGCCGAGGGCTCAGTCCGATGGCGCGGACGAACTTGTTGATCTGCCGGTTTCCTTGTCGGTAGATGACCCGTCGGGCCTCGCGTTGTGCCGCCCCGCCGGCAGCACCCGAGAGACCGCCGCGCGAGTAGCCGTGCTCGACTGCCTCGACGTTCCCGAGGTCCCGAGGTCCCGAGCGAACCGATAGAGCTGAGACCTGGTCGTGCTCATGTGGTCTCGTGTTCCTTCGTCGCGCGGTCCGCCAAGACGATGCGCTCGACGATCGAGAGAAGTTCATCGGGATCTCCGGCCGACTCCATGGTCGCCAGATCGGCGTGAGGCACCGCGACGCATCCCATGCCACCGTCGTCGAACTCGTTCCGGCGCCACGACAGCCACGCCTCACCGTCGGGATCCTCACCGTTGGACTCGACTGCGTTGATGAGGCCAACGAGTTCGATCATGCCGTTGCTGTTGACGTCGTACTCAATGAAGAGCATGGGCACCCTCCTCGGACGTGCTCAGGATACGGGCCGCCGGAAGGTCGTGGCGGGTCGGCCAGGCACCCGATCCCACCCCTCAGACTCAACCCGGATAGCGAGTCAAGGCGGTTGTGAGCCAAAAGTCATCGATCCGTCACCTGATTCGCCTATCATCTGGCGCAGCCGTGGAGCATGGAAATGACCGCGTGCGGGTGCAGGGGCAGGCCCGCCCTGATGCGCCTTCGAGGCGAGCACCTGAATCCGGCTCGCCGCACGCTCGCGCACGCCGAGGTCTGGATTCGTCGGCTCACGAAGACGAGCCCCCCGACAACGACGACCACCAGGCCGGTCGTGACCTTCAGGGGAACCTCAAGGTAGTGGACCCCCGACGTGTGCCCGAGGAATTGCGTCCTCACCCCGACGCGTTCAATATGACCGCTTCACTCACGACGGGAGCAAAGTAGGCCGTGGAGGAATTTCTCAAGTCAGCCGGGTATGGCGCGGTCTTCGTGCTGAGCTTCATCTCGGCCATGGGTCTCCCCGTGGGCGCAGAGCTCGCCCTGATTTACGGGGGCGTGCTCGCGAGCGGGCAGGTCCCAGGCGCTGGAAAGCCGCTGGACCTCGCGGTCGTGATCATCATTGCCATCCTCGGGGAGGTGCTCGGGTCTGCCGCCGGCTACAGCATTGGGCGCTTCGGTGGTCGCACCCTGGTTGACCGGGTGGGCAAGTACGTCTTGTTGACCCACAAGGATCTGGACCGGGCCGAGGCCTGGTTCGCTCGGCGTGGTGAACCTTTCGTCCTCTTCGGTCGTTTCATTCCGCTGCTCCGGTCCTTCGTTTCGTTCGCAGCTGGTCTCGGCGAGATGGCGCTGGCGAAGTTCACCGTGTTCACGGTGATCGGCTGTGCCATCTGGTGCACCGCGCTGTGCTCGCTGGGCTACAGCCTCGGAAGCAGCTACAACCATGTGCTGAAGGCGTTCAGCTACGCGGGCTATGTCCTCGGGGCGCTCGCCGTGGTCGCCGTGGTGGTCGTGTTCCTCCATCGCTGGCGTGCGTACCGGAGCCAGCGTGAGATGGAACAGACCGACACCTCTTCCTGAGCAGGCTGATTCCTAGCAGGTTGACGAAGCACAAGCGCTCTTGCGTCAACCCCGTCACTACGGAGTCGCAACGGATTCACTACGTCATCTCCAGCCTGACGATCCTGGCTGAGCCGTGGTCAACCTGGGCTGCCGAGGCGCCGATGCATTGACGAGGCGCTGAGAGGTGACGCGACGCGTCCGATGAGTCGGAGCTGAACGAGAAGAGGTCTCGTGGGGGCGAGGGGGATCATGGCGAGGTCTCGCAACACCAATGTCCTTGGACAGACGCGTCATCGGATGGCGCCGTGAAAGCCCTTCGTACGGGAGGACTGACCAAGGTCGGGTGGATCGTCGTGGGTGCGTGGACGGCGTCGGGGTTCGTGGTCCTGGCGGTGTCGCTGCAAAGGGCCGTGACCGGCGGGTGGCCCGGTGCCGCCTCCATCATGTTCGCGGCTGTCTTCGGCACGCTGATGGCGGCCAGCTGGATTTGGCCCATCAAGCTCTTCGTCCACGACAAGTCCGACGTCTTCGACATCGACGAGGGACTTTTCGTGCTCCTGATACTGCTCGTACCCCCGGCCCTCACCGTGCTGGTCTTCGCGATCGTGGCGGTGGTGGCCCACGTGGTCAAGCGCCGAGCCGTCCTTCGGACCGCGTTCAACGTGGGCCGGGTCGTCACGTCGGCCGGCGCCGCCGCGATCGTGTTCGTGCTTCTCGACGGCCCTCAGCATCCGACGGGCTACGTCAAAGTCGGCGCCGCGCTGGTCGGCGCAGCGGCCTATCTCGTCGTGAACACCGGCGCCATCATCGCCATCCTCAAGGCCATTGGGACTCCATGGCGCGAAGCCGTCTTCGGAGGCCTCAAGGTCCGGCTTCTCGTCGTCGTGGGTACCATCGACATCGCGATCCCGACGGCTCTCTTGTTGGCCTATCAGCCCGCGTTTCTCCCCTTGGCGATCTTGCCCTTGGTCGTGCTGCGGTATCTCGGTGAGGGACACTTCTATGCCCGCAACGACCGGATCCGCCTGCGCGGCCTGTTTGAGGCGACACTTGACGTCAACCGCTCAATCGGCAGCGAGGAAACTCGAGACGCCGTCCTCGCGTCGGCCGGCACCCTCTTGCACTCGCCCGACGTGGAGCTTTGTGCAACTCGTCCGCACGCCGACGAGTACACGCTGGCTGCGCCCGTCGACGTGGCCGAGCGCCAGCTGTGGCTGTCGGTCTCGGGGCGTCGCCACAGCGAGCCCTTCGACGACGGCGACCGGGCGTTGCTCCACGCGTTCGCCTCGGTGGGCGGGATCGCCCTTTCCAACGCCGACCTCTATGCGCAGGTCGAACGTCAGAAGGACAACTTGTCGGTCATCACCCGCAGCCTGGGCGAAGGTGTGTGCGCCATCGACAAGTCGGGGGACATCACCTTCATGAACCCTGCAGGAGCGAGCATGCTCGGGTGGGAGGACGTGCGGCCGGACGGGCGCCCGCGCCAGATGGCCACGCCGCGCTTCTTGCTGGATCCCGCGCTCCGCGCGATGTCCCAGCGCCAGAACGTCATCAGCGACGACACTCGCTTCGAACGAGCCGATGGTTCGTACTTTCCCGTCACCATGACGGCTTCGCCTGTCGTCGGGGGCGCGCAGCCGTCGGCGGCAGTGCTGGTGTTCCGGGACACGTCAGAGCGCAAGGCATTCGAGGAGCAGCTGGCGCGCCATGCGTTCCAGGATCCTCTGACGGGTCTCGCCAATCGGCGCCTCTTGCTCGACCACCTCGACCATGCGCTACTCCAGGCCCAGCGGACTGGCACCAAGGTCGCTGTCCTCTTCGGCGACATCGACCGTTTCAAGGTCGTCAACGACGGCCTGGGGCATCAGGTCGGAGACGAGCTCCTCCGCGTGATCGCCGAACGCCTCCGGCGCGCCGTTCGCCCCGGTGACACGCTCTCACGTTTCGGCGGTGATGAGTTCGTGGCGATTCTCGAAGGCGTGAACTCGCCCGACGACGCCGGGCAGGTCGCCGGTCGCATCCTCGAAGTGCTTCGCGAACCCGTCATCCTCAGTGGAGGTCACGAGGTGGTGCCCACGATGAGCATCGGGATGGCGCTGAGCGACGAGGGGATGTCGCGCGACGACCTCCTCCATGACGCCGACGTCGCGATGTATCGGGCCAAGGAGCGCGGGCGCGGTGGTCAGGTGACTCTCTTTGACTTCGATCGCATGGGCGGGCGCGCAATCGGGCGGTTGGACCTCGACACAGCCCTGCACCATGCGGTCGAGCGTGGCGAGGTGCAGGTCTACTACCAACCGCTGATCTCCCTCGCCCACCAAGACATCGTTGCGGCCGAAGCGCTGTTGCGCTGGGACCACCCCGAACACGGCATCCTCTCGCCAGCACACTTCATCGAGCTGGCCGAGGACAACGGCACCATCCTTCCGATCGGCCAGGTGGTGCTCGAACAGGCGTGCCGTCGTGGCACACAGTGGACCGACACGCTGGGTCTGCGCATGGAGGTCGCGGTCAACCTCTCGGCGCGGCAGTTCCAGCAAGCTGATCTCGAGAGGCAGATCGCAGAACTCCTCGAAGTGACGGGAATCGAGCCTTCGCTGCTCTGCCTCGAGATCACCGAAAGCCTGGCGATGGACGACGTCGAGATGACCTCCAACGTGTTGACGAAGCTCCACAATCTCGGCCTGCGCCTCGCGATCGACGACTTCGGCACGGGGCACTCATCGCTCGGCTACCTGGCCCGTTTCCCGATCGACGTCATCAAGATTGATCAGAGCTTCGCGAAGGGGATCGACCAGGATCCGGTGAAGTCGGCCATTGTCTCCGCGGTTGTCGCGCTGTCCGAGGCAATCGGTTCCACGACGGTCGTGGAGGGTGTCGAGACCCGCGCCGAGCTCGAACAGATCGAGGGCCTCGGGTGCGACGTCGCCCAGGGCTTCTTCTTCTCACGGCCCTTGCCCGGGAACGCCTTTGAGGACTTCCTCCGCGCCGGGCGGCAGCGGCGCTCCCGACTCGAGACTTCCTTCCACGCACCGTCCTTGCGGGCTAGGTCCAGACGCTCGCCGCGCCGGGAGGCTGCCCGCGTCGGACCGTTGCGGCGGCTCTGCTCCGGCCGTCGCAACCGGATTGCCACCGTCTGTCAACAAACGCTGGTCATGGCGCCGACGCACCCGTGACAGCGCCGTGAAATAGAGCCGAATTGCCCACTCTGGGCGGAAAGTCATTGAAGCGTCACGGGGTGCGGTGTTACGTTCCCGAACGGAGGGAATTCCGGAGGCAAGTCCGGAGGAGGGGAGCGTGGCGGTTTTTCGGCGTCGCAGTACCAACAGGTCGGGCCCCCGTCGCGCCCGACACGAGCGGTCCCGCCTTCGGGCCCTCCTCGAGGCCACCCTCGAGGTCAACCGGTCCATGGGCGTTGCCGAGACCAAGTCCGCCGTCCTGAGCGCGGCCGGGACGCTGCTGCGTTCGCCCGAAGTCACCCTGACGCTCAGCGTCCGCGCCGGCGAGGATCTCGACCGCCCCGCTGCAGTTGGCTGACAGGACGCTCTTCCTCGCGCGTTTCGGGACGCCGACCGAGCGAGCCCTACGACGACGAGGATCGCGCTCTCCTCGAGGCCCTGGCCTCGGTTGCGGCCGTCGCCCTGGCCAATGCAGACCTCTATGGCCAGGTGCAGCGACAAAAGGACGGGCTCTCGGCAGTCACGAGCAACATGGGCGAGGGCGTCTGCGCTCTGAACGGGAGGGGCGAGATCACCTTCATGAACCCCTCGGGCGCCGACATGCTGGGATGGTTCTCGCTTCGGGAGGGGTCTGAGAAGACGACGTACCCCCAGGGCGAGAAGGCGCCGGACTTTCTCCTCGAGCCGGCGCGGCGGGCGATGGCGCTCGGGCGAAGCGTCACCAGCTATGACACGCGGTTCACCCGCATCGACGGGTCCCACTTCCCGGTCACGATGACGGCCTCGCCGGTCGTCGGTGGTGAGTCTCCGGCAGGCGCGGTGATCGTGTTCCGTGACATCTCAGAGCGCAAGGCCTTCGAGGAGCAACTGGCCCGCCACGCGTTTCAGGACTCGCTGACCGGCCTGGCGAATCGCCGTCTTCTCCTCGACCACCTCGACCACGCCCTCTTGCAAGCCGAACGGACCGGCAGCCATGTCGCGGTCCTCTTCTGCGACATCGATCGCTTCAAGGCGGTCAACGACGAGTTGGGTCACCAGGTCGGCGACGAGCTGCTGCGCGTCATCGGGGACCGGCTACGGCGAGCGATTCGCGCCGGCGACACTTTGTCGCGCTTCGGGGGTGACGAGTTCGTGATCTTGCTCGAGGGGGTGGGCTCTTCCGAGGACGCCGGAGAGGTGGCAAGCGCCGTCCTCGAAGTGTTGCGCGACCCCATCACCTTGAGCACGGGGCACGAGGTGGTGGCAACCCTGAGCATCGGCGTCGCGTTGAGCGAGCGGGGCAAGTCGCGTGAAGACTTGCTCCACGATGCCGACCAGGCGATGTACCGGGCCAAGGAGAGTGGCCGCGGGGGTCACGTGGCCATGTTCGGGATCGATCGGACGAGTCCGAGTTCCATGAGCCGCCTCGGTCGGGACAGCGCGTTCCAGCACGTGGTCGACCGAGGCGAAATGGAGATCCACTACCAGCCGCTGGTCTCGTTGAGTGATCGCCGCATCATCGGCGCCGAAGCGCTGGTGCGCTGGAACGATCCCGACCACGGAATGCTCATGCCGGGCCAGTTCATCACGCTGGCCGAACGTAACGGCACGATCGTCGGGCTCGAGCAGATGGTGCTCGAGCAGGCGTGCCGGCAGGCCAAGACGTGGCACCGTGAGTTCGGCGCGACCCTCCAGATCAGCGTGAACGTCTCGGCGCTCCACGTCCAGCAACGGAACCTGGCCGAGCACGTCGCCGGCGTCTTGGAGTCCACGGGACTCGAGCCGTCGCAGCTATGCCTCGAGATCAGTGAGGGCATTGCGATGCACGACGTGGTGTTGACATCGAGCATCCTGGCTGAACTCCACGGCCTCGGGGCGCGGACGGCGATCGACGACTTCGGGACGGGCCACTCGTCGTTCGGCTACCTGGCCCGGTTCCCCTTTGACATCGTCAAGATCGACCAGAGCTTCGTGCACGGTATTGAGGTTGACGCCGTGAAATCGGCCATCGTGTCCGCCGTCGTCGCGCTGGCCAAGACCATCGGGGCGATGACGGTGGCCGAAGGAGTGGAATCGCTGCCGCAGCTGCAGACGCTGGCGAACCTCGAGTGCGGCATCGCTCAGGGCTACTACTTCGCGCGCCCAATGGCAGCGGCGGACTTCGGCAAGATGCTCACCGCAAGCGCCGACGTGGACCTCCGACTCCTCGGTTCGGCCCGGGCCGGCTGACGCAAGGTCGGGTTCCGTCCCGGCTCCAGGTCTCGTGTCGCGAGGTCGGCCGGCCCGGTCATCCGAGCGCAGCTGCATCAGGCGCGAGCTCGGTGGCGCGCAGGGCCTCGGTGAGGAGCGGCACAGCGGCATGCCAGTCACCCACGATCCCGATGTCGCAATGGGTGAAGACCGGCGCGTCGCGGTCTGCGTTGATGGCGAGGATCGTGCCGGCGCCTCGGACGCCGACCATGTGGTTGAACTTCCCGCTCAAAGCGAGCGCGATGTAGAGACGAGGTGCGATCGACCTGCCCGTGATCCCGACCTGGCGGGCCCGTGGCGCCCAGCCCGCGGTCGGTGACCTTGCGGGTGGCGGCCAGCTCGGCGCCGAGAACCGCGGCGAAGGGGCTCAGCTGTTCGTATTCGTCCGGAGTCACGCCCGTGCCGACCCCGACGACGACGTCGGCTCGCGCCAGTGTCTCGACATCGTCGTTGCGGCGCTCGCCGATCACACGGACACGACCACGGGCTCCGACCGGGCGCGCTTCGACCACGAGGTCGCGCCGGTAGGAGGGTGCCGCCGGAAGGACGCCAGGGCGGATCGTGGCCATTTGCGTGGCGCTCTGGCAAGTGATGTCGGCCACGAGCGCGCCGGCGAATGCCGGTTTGGCGGCGATGAGACGATCCTCTCGCACCGAGAGTGCGACGGCATCGCCAACGAGCCCGGACCCCGTGGCCGCGGCTGCCCGTCCGGCCACCTCACGGCCGAAGGCCGTGCTGGGTGCGAGGAAGGCCCAGGGGGACGCGTCCATGAGGTAGGCCACCACCGCGTCGCTGACGTCCTCGGCGACAGCGGATCCGTCCAAGGTGATGACGAGGTCGGCGCCGGCGCCGGCGAGCGCGTGCCGCGTCGGTTCCCGGGGGGCGCCAGCGCATGTACCGCCGCACCGATCACGTGAGCCAGCCCGACGGCGGCGCCCAGGAGCTCACCTGCGACCCGAGGCCGTCCCGGCTCGGCCAGCACCGAGACGACGCGGCCCGAAGTGTGCGCAGCCGAGCTCTCGGCGGCGAGAGGGGCCGCCGTGCCCGGCCCCGGGCCACCGTGCGGTTGCAGCGCGCCCCGGCGGACCAGCTCGCGTGCGGCCAGCCGGACCTGTTCGTCGAGGGGTCCGTCGAGGACGAGGAGGTCGCGCGCGTGCTCCATCGGTCGGGTTGCCCCTACCACGGTCGGACTCCCGGCCTCGCCCCATGGGCCGGAGCCGAGATCCTCGGCGGTGAGGCGCCGCAGCCGATCCGGGGCGACGGCCGCTCGGCCGGCGGGTTCCACTTTGCACGGGTCACAGAGGCGCTCGGCGACGCTGAGCACGGCGGGCAGCGTGACCTCGACATCCTGGGTTCCGTCGTCGTGTTCGAGTCCGAGGCGGAGAGAGGGGCCGAGATCCTCGACGTGCCGGACGCCGCTCGCGAAGGGGAGACCGAGCAGCTCAGCCAGTTCGGGTCCGACCTGTCCGGTCTCGCCGTCGATGGAGTTGAGACCGAGCAAGACGAGGTCGAAGGGTCCCGCCACCACCAGGGCCGCCGCCAGGACGCGGGAGGTGGCCAGCGTGTCAGAGCCCGCGAAGGCGGGGTCGCAGCAATGGAGGCCTGCGTCGGCACCCCAAGCGATGCCCTCGCGCAAGACGTCCTCGGCACCGGGGGGACCGAGCGTCATCACGGTGCACGACCCCCCGGTCTCCCGGGCCAGCGTGACCCCTTCTGCCACGGCCCGGCGACAATACGGATTCATCTCGACCGCGACACCGTCGCGGACGAGGCGGCCATCCTCGAGGCGGAGCGATTCGGCGAGCGGCACCTGTTTGAGGAGGGAGGCGATGCGCAGCGCATCCCCGGCGAGACCGGGTCATGGCGCTCGACGCCGTGCGGGGCCAGCGCGGCACGGCTGTGGCCCCGGGGATTCCGCGGTTGGAAGGGCGTGCCAGGTCAAGGAGGCAGGTCGTTCGATGCGGGTCACGATATAGGGGTCGGGCGCGGGTCAGGCGCCGACGCGATTCAGCGGGCCACCGCGCCGCCTTCGGGGCTCCGGGGATCCGAGGCGCCCACCAGGCGGACGGTGCCGTCGCCGCCACGGTCGGCCGCAATGATCTGGGCGCAGCCCACCGCGACCGGATCGAAGGAACTGATGGCCTTGACGCGATGACCGCGGCCGGGCAGGTCCTCGAACCAGTCGCCAGGCGCGTCCGCTTCGACGAGGACGGTGAGATCGTCGCCCCACCACAGGCGGAACGGACCGGCGCCCGGCGCATCGAGGGCCAGTCGGGACGCCGCGATGGCGGTTGCCGGGTCCTGGCCGCAGCGGAGCAACCGCGCCAGGAGCTGGCCGATGATCTGGGGCTGCGCATCGCCACCCATGGCGCCGACCAGGTGGGTCAGAGCGCCTCCGGCGCCCGTCACCAACATGGGCGACAGAGTGTGCGGCGGCCGTCGGCCGGGCGCCACTTCGGCGGGGTGGTCCGGCTCGAGGGAGAAGCCGACACCGCGGTTGTGGAGGAAGACACCGGTGGAGGGTTCGACGAGGTGCGAGCCGAAGTCCAGCGCATTGGATTGGGTCAGGGAGATCCCGAGGCCGTCCCCGTCCATCGCGCACAGGTGTGTCGTGTCCCCGTCGCCGACGCGTGCCACGTCTCCTCCGCGCGTGTTGCGTCCTGGCGCGACGTCGGGCGGCGCCGCGGCCTCGCTGTGGACCCGCTCGGCTGCCGTGTCGAGGCGGTGCCGGTTGAGGAGTGCGTCTCCGTCGGCTCCGTCGTAGAGGACCTCGGGTCGGTCGAACCCGACGGCCCGCCACGATTCGACCAAGAGGTGGGCCCACTCGGGGTCGTCGGGGTCCGAGCCCAGCCCAGCAGCCTCGGCGACGAATGCCCCGGCCAAAGTGAGGTAGCCCTGTGAGGGCGGTGGGACGGTCCAGAGGTCGTGGTCCCACACCGAGAGGTGCAGCGGGGCACACCAGGTCGCCGCGCTGGAGGCGAAGTCCTCGGGATGGAAGTGGCCGGCGCTCAGCTCGAGCAGGCCGCGACCGAACTCGCCTTGGTAGAAGGCACTCCGTCCGTCACGCCCGACGGCGCGGAGCGTCCGTGCAATCCCCGGCACCCGCACGCGTTGGCCGATTCGCAGGGGACCGTCGGGGCAGAGCTCGCCTGCCCCGGGCAGGGCATGAACGAGATGACTGGCCAGTGCCAGCATGATGGACGCGGGGAACCCATCGTCGGCCAGCTCGACGGCCGGGGCCAGCACGTCGTCGAGGGGCAGCCGGCCGTAGCGCTCGTGCAGGGTGAGCCAGCCGTCCAGCGCGCCAGGTACCTGCACGCTGCGGATGTCGCCGCGGAGCGGCATCACCGTCATCCCCTCGGCCCGCATGGCGGCGGCATCGGAGCCACCGCCGGCCCGCCCGACCGAGAGTAGACGCTTCGGGCGGCGATCCCGGGGCGGCCACCATGGCCAGGACGTCCCCGCCCAGGCCGCAGAGATGAGGTCCGACGACCGCCATCGCCGCGCCCGTGGCGACGGCAGCGTCGGCCGCCGAGCCGCCGCGGGCCAAGACGCCGATGCCAGCGGACGACGCCAGTTGGTCGGCAGCGGCCACCATGCCGCGCAGGCCGGAGCGGGGCGCCATCGGGACGAGGGGGAGGGCCATGGGTCAGGAATAGCACGTCCCCGGGGAGGGGACGGCGGTGTTAGAGCACGACGACCGAGCGCAGCACCTCGCCGCGCTGCATACGGGCGAATGCCTCCTCGACCTGGTCGATACCGATGGTCTCGCTGACGAAGCGGTCCAGGTCGAGCCGGCCACCGAGGTAAAGGTCGACGAGCACCGGGAAGTCGCGCGACGGCAGGCAATCGCCGTACCAACTGGGCTTCAACGCGCCGCCGCGACCGAAGAACTCGATCATCGGGAGGTCGACGCGCATGTCGGGGGTGGGCACACCCACCTGTACCAAAGTCCCCGCCAGGTCGCGAGCGAAGAAGGCTTGCTCCATGACCGTGGGGTGACCGACCGCCTCGATGCAGACGTCGGCACCGTTCCCCCCGGTCATCGATCGGATTGCCTCGACCGGATCGGTGCTGCTGGCGTCGACCGTGTGGGTTGCACCGAACGCGGTCGCCTGCGCCAGCTTGCCCGGGTCGAGGTCGACGGCGATGACGGTGGCCGCCCCGGCGAGCTTCGCCCCGGCGATGGCGGCGCAGCCGACGCCGCCGCACCCGAAGACCGCCACCGAATCACCCGGCCCGACCTCTCCGGTGAACATGGCGGCTCCGAGACCCGCCATCACGCCGCAGCCGAGCAGCCCCACCGCCTCAGGCCGCGCCGCGGGGTTCACCTTGGTGCACTGGCCCGCGGCCACGAGCGTCTTGTCCGCGAAGGCGCCGATCCCAAGCGCGGGCGAGAGCGGCGTACCGTCGGCCAAGGTCATTTGTTGCGTTGCGTTGTGAGTGGAGAAGCAGTACCACGGGCGCCCTCGGCGACACGAGCGGCATTCTCCGCAGACGGCCCGCCAGTTCAAGACTACGAAGTCCCCAGGGGCCAGGTCGTTGACCCCTGAACCGACGGATTCGACCACGCCGGACGCCTCGTGGCCGAGGAGGAAGGGAAAGTCGTTGTTGATGCCGCCTTCGCGATAATGCAGGTCCGTGTGGCACACGCCGCATGCCTTGATCGCCACCACAGCCTCGCCCGGTCCCGGGTCGGGGACGACGATCGTCTCCACGCCGACCGGGGCGCCCTTCTCCTTGGACACGACGCCGCGCACTTCTTGTCCCATCGGTCTCCTCCCCGCGTACGAGCCCACATGATGCCTGATCCCTGCGGGACGGAGTGCTGTGATCGCCGGCGAGCGAAGGTGTGCCGCTACAGCTGCGCCACGATGTCGACCACCTCTTCCTGGCGGTATCCGTAGTGGCGGGCGAGTTCGAGGAGCTCCCGCGCCTTCTCAATGACCGCGCCCTGACGCGTCGAGCCCGCGACCGTCACACCACGGCCTCGGCGGAACTCGAGCAGACCCTCGTCGCGGAGAATGCGCAGGGCACGCAGCACCGTGTTGGCGTTGACGCCGAGCACGGCGGCCAGGTCCTTGGCGGGTGGCAGGCGATCACCGGCGAGCGCCTCGCCCTCTGCGATGGCCCGTCGGATCTCCGCCGCCACTTGGTCGTGGAGCGCGACACCTTCGGTCCGGTCGACCTTGACATCGATCATAGTGCTATACATAGTAGCATCATGACGACGCTCGAAGAGCAGGCCGATGCACGGATCAAGTCGGCCGAGCCACCGCCGGCCACGGTGCTCATTCCCGAGGCGAAGCGCCGGCAGCGGGCCCGCTATCGACGGACCGGCGTCGTCGCCGCGGTCGTCGCATGCCTCATCGGGCTCCTGGTCGTTCTCGCGGTGCTGTCTCCATGGGCCACTGCAGGCCCCGGGGAGGGGTCAGGCGCGCCCGCGGTGCTCGCGGCCCGGTCGACACCCGTGGCCCTGGTCCGTCCCGTGTTGTGCCTCGCCGGGCCAGCGACCTCGGCCTCCACCCTCCAAGGACCTCTCCCGACGTCGTGCCCGCCGCCTTACGCGGAGACGGCGGCCGACCTCGGGATCAAGCCGGTCGCGGGCAGGTCGAGCTCGAATCCGGTCGGGTACACCTCGAACCCGAGTCAGAACGACCCGGCGCTGGCCGGCTATGCAACGACCGCCCACGACACGCCGGGCAGCGTGGTGCTCCTGGCCACACCGGGGCGAGGACCTGGCCCGCGCTACCTGCTCGGCCCCGCCTCCTTGAAGCTGTCACCTTCGACGGTCGTCAGCACGCGGGTGGTGCGCACCGACGTCGGCCAGTGGATCGTCTACCTCAATCTGACATCAGCCGCTGCGGCCAGGTGGGACGCCCTGGCGGCGGAAGCGTTCCACAGCATGATCGCGATCGACTTCCACGGGTCTGTGCTCTCGGCGCCCCTCATCGAGCCACAGCAGAGCGCGTACACCTCCTTCAACGGAGCGATGGGGATATCGGGGCAGCTGACGTCCACCGCCGCCCACGCGTTCGCCTCCGCGTTCACACGTCGAAACTAGGTAGGTCCGCCGAGGGCCGCATCCTCAGGCGCTCAGGAGGGCGACATCTAGGGTGACCGCCCATGGACGCTGGGTATGTGGAGGTACCGGGAGGGTGGCGGCGTCTCCATGGCCACGGCTTCGGTCCCTTTGTCACCCGAGAGATCCTTCGCCGCCCGGACGGCACCCGCGTCGCCTGGGAGTCACGCTGGAGCCGCAAACATCCGAGCTGGTCGTCCATCGACTCGACCTGGTGGGCGCCGCGGGCCATGGCGTGGTGGATCGGCGTGCTCTTCGCCGCCGGCTCGGTGTGCTTCGCCCTCGGTGCCTTTCCCGGCTACGCCACGTGGGTCGGCACGAACGCGGACGACCTGACGTTCTTCATCGGGTCCGTCTTCTTCACCACGGCCTCGTTCCTCCAGTACTACGAAGTGGCCACGACGCCGACGATGCTCGAAGGCACGGCGCGCCGCGGCCCCCGCTCGCTGCTCACGGTGCAGCACCACCGAATCGACTGGTGGGCCGCTGGCATCCAGCTGATCGGCACCCTCTGGTTCAACCGCACGACGCTCAGCGCATACCTCGTCAGTCTGGGGGCGTCGCCGGCACACCACCCGGTCTGGCGACCCGACGCATTGGGCTCGGTGTGCTTCCTCGTCTCGAGCTGGCTGGCCTGGGCCGAGGCGTGCCATGGCCCCTTCGCCTGGCGCCCCTCGTCGATCTCGTGGTGGATCACTGCGGTGAACCTGGTGGGCTCGGTGGCCTTCGGGGTGTCGGCGATCGCGTCGTACGTCAAGCCCAATGGCCAACTGGTGAGCCTCGCGCTCACCAATCTGGGGACGTTTGCCGGCGCGGTCTGCTTCTTCGTGGGTGCGCTCTTGCTCTTGCCCGAACGCACGCTCGAGAGCCCACCGGTCGCCCTTGACGCCGAGCCATCGCCGGGGTCGCCGCTGACAAGGGTGGTGCGTCAGCGGCCCCGCCGGAGCAGGGCCGCTGACCGCTCGTCGTCTGTGGTTCAGGCCGCTACGGCGTGACCAGGTCGAAGGTTCCGTCGAAGGCGCTGACGCCCTTGCCGTTGCCGGCACTCCCGGTCGTGATGAGTCCTGACTCGTTGGCCAGAGGCTGCTCCTGGCTGCAGAGATACAGCGGGTGGCCCTCATAGGTCACCTGTTCGGTCCCGTCGGCCCGCCACACAACGTGCCACCACGACGGAGCACCATCGCGGTGCCACCACCCCGGGTAGGTCTGCTCAGTTGCCTCCGGGGGCGCGACGGCGTCCGCGCAGCGTGCTCGCGAGGAGGAAGGCAGCGGCCAGGAGTGGGAGGGCGATGGCACCCGCGATCGTGCTGCCGGCAAGGGCGAAGGCCGCGGCGACGATGATGCCCGTTGCCAAGGCCAGCTCGGGGGTGTCCCCGATGAGGAAGTCCCACCAGAAGTGGCCGAAGGCGCGGAGCGCCCGCCCGAGGACGCCCGTCACGGCCGCGCTCCCTCCGCCTCGACGGCGCTGGCGGGGGCGGGAAAGCGTGTGCGCATGAGCGCCGTATACCCGAGGTAGACGACGGCGAAGAATCCGACCAGGACGGGGATGGCCAGGTCGTCGCCGGGCCAGTGCACCCCGGCTCCCTCGCCCACCCAGAACACGCCGAAGCTGGTCAACATGACACCGACCACCGTCTTGATGGTGTTCTCGGGGACCTCGCTCAGCTGGCGCGCCACGAGGAGCCCCACGATCGCGACCAACACGAACGCCGCGGCCGCCGCCAGGGCGGCAAGACCAAGACGGTGTTGCGCCGCGCCCAGGCTGATGACGATCAAGACGACCTCTGTGCCCTCGAGGAACACGCCTTTGAAGGCGACTGTGAAGCCGATGCCGTCGCGTCGCACCTTGTGGTTGCCGGCGTCACCCTCCTCCTCGGCCTTGAGCTCGGCGACGGTCTCGGCGTAAATCTGGTCCTCGTCGTGCATGGCCTTGTGCCCGCTGGCGCGCAGGATGGCTTTTCGCAGCCATGACAAGCCGAGGACCAGAAGCAAGGCCCCGACGATCACCCGCAGCGTGTCGAGGGGGATGTAACGGATCAACGGCACGCCGACCACCACGACCAGGAGGCCGAGCACCAGCGCAGCGGCAACGGCGCCCTCGAGCGCGGAGCGCCAGCCCCTGCTGACCCCGGCGGCCACGACGATCGTCAGCGCTTCGACCATCTCGACCAGGCTGGCGGCGAACACGGCGAGGACGAGGACAACCGTCGAGGAGGTGTGCATGATCGCTGCCGAAATTACCGGGGTGGGCCGCCCGTCCCGGACCTGAGGGGCCAGCAGTAGTGTGCGGGGCACTGACCAGGGGAATTCGGAGGGAGTGGGGCCGATGGGCGAGGGTGCGGACCGCGGGGACCTGAGCGGACGGAACTACGTGGTGGTCTCCGCCGACACCCACGCCTCACCTGACAGCCTCGAGCACTTCCTTTCCTACGTCGACCCCGCACACCGCGAGGCCGTCGCAGCTTTCGGCGACATGTCGGCGTTGGCCATTTCCATGTTCGGTGGTTTCGACCCGGGCGAGGTCGACGAATCCGACCCGGTGCGAGCCACCGCCGCTCGGCGCCTGGCCGGTATGGGCGTCGACGTCGACGCGGCCGAGGGATGGTTGGCGCACTACGGCACGGACTGGGTCATCCCGGGCGACGGCGACGGACGCCGGCTCGCCGTCCTCGAAGAGCAGGGGATCCATGCCGAGGTGACCCTGCCGGGCCCCATCCTGGCCGGCGGGTTGTCCCCGGCCATGTACCTCGGGGGCCACAGCGACAAGGGCCTCGAGGTGGTGTGGCCCGCGCTGCACGCATACGTGCGTTGGCTCGCTGACTTTTGCGCCGCTGCACCGGGTCGCCGCGCCGGCTGCATGCCCATTGACTTCCACGACATGGACCATGCGGTGGACGAGGTGGCGTGGGCGCGCCAACACGGTGTCTTCGGCGGGGTGATGCTGCCGGCGATGTCGGTGGGCTCGCGGCTGCCCGGCTACGCCGACGAGTACTACGAGCCGTTCTGGAGCGCGTGCGAGGACCACCACATGGTGGTGAACCTGCACACAGGCGCGTCGGGATCGGCGACCGACACCAAATTCCTCTACGACCCGGTCCATGGTGGGATGCTCGGCCTCTACGAGGTCTTCGTCTTCACCCGGCGCCCCCTCTGGTTCATGATCTTCGGCGGCGTCTTCGACCGGCACCCCGACTTGCGCGTCGTCGTCACCGAGAACGGAGTGCAGTGGCTGCCCTCGCTCATCCGTGACATGGAGTCGTTCTTCGACACCCATGGCGGGGCACCGGTGCGCAGCTACCTCAAGATGCGGCCGCGCGACTACTTCGAGAAGCACGTGTGGCTCGGCGGTTCCCTGATGAAGCGTTACGAGGCCGAGATGCGCCATGAGATCGGCATCGACAAGCTCATGTGGGGTGCCGATTACCCCCACCTCGAGGGGGCGGCGCCGGTGCACCGTCAGACCTTGCGCTACATCTTCGGCGGCATGCCCGAGGAGGACTTGCGCCCCATCCTCGGCGGCAACGCCGGTCGACTTGTGGGGCTTCGACGCCGAACAGCTCCAGGCCGTGGCCGACAGGGTCGGGCCGACGGTGGCGGACCTGGCCAGCCCGCTCGAACTCGCCGACATCGAGGACACGTTCAGCTGGAGCCTGGCCCGACCCGTGCCCCTGGCCTCCCGGCGCCGGCGTAGTGCCACGACGGTGGAGCGGCACGTCAGCTGCCGAGGACCCGACGTCGGGGGTGGTCGCTTCCGACGCGTCGGCGACAAGCAAGCGGTAGCCGAGGTCGAGCGTCTCGCGGCCGGCGAGATCGGCATGACGGCGCTCCCACGCCCCGCTCGCCAGGTCCTGCTCGAGCGCGCGCATGCCGCGGGCGATCACGGCGGGGTCCGCCAACGCCAGGCCCGAGCAGGTGGCGCGCACGGCCGGATCGAGATACGCCTCCGGCCGGCACCAGTACGCACCGAGCACCCCGTCGTGCATGTCGCGGGGCACGGGCAGGGCGATGCTCGTGGCGGCACCGATGGCCGACGCGATGTCGGCCGCGTCAGGACCGATGCGCCTGGTGACCTCGCCGACCTCGGGCAGGTAGTCGTCGAGCAACCAGAAGTCGGAGTGGATCTCGAAGTCGATGGCGAGCACCACCCGCCGCGGCGCCACCCGGCACAGCTCGGCCAGACCCGCGGCGACGTCATCCCAATGGTGCACCGTGAGGATCGCCATGGCGACGTCGGCGCACTGCGAGGGGAGAGGGAGAGCCGACGCGCTGGCCCGCACCACCGGGCCGGCGGCCGCCGGGCGCTGGGCGACCATGACCGACGAGGGCTCGATCGCCACCACGGGGCAGTCCGGTTCATAGGAGCCCGAACCGGCCCCGACGTTGACGACGAGGCACGTCGTGTCACCGGCGTCCACGCCGAGGTGCTCGGCGACCGCCTCTTCCCAACGCGGGTCGGGACGGCGGTGCACGACGTAGCCCCGCCCGATCGTGTCGTAGACGGGCGACGTCGTCACGGACGCACCCGGCTCAGGCGGCCGACTTCTCCAAGATGTGCACGCCGCAGGCGGAGCCCAGCCCGATGACGTGGGTCAGGCCCACCTTGGCGCCCTCGATCTGACGGTTGCCTCCCTCGCCCCGCAGGTGGGTGGCCACCTCCCAGACGTTGGCGATGCCGGTGGCGGCGATCGGGTGTCCCTTGGACTCGAGGCCGCCCGAGACGTTCACCGGGGTGGTGCCGTCACGCCAGGTGGCGCCGGAGTTGAAGAAGTCGGCTGCGCCGCCGCGCTCGCACAGCCCGAGGTTGTCGTAATGAACCAGCTCGGCCGTGGCGAAGCAGTCGTGCAGCTCCACCAGGTTGAGATCCGAGGGACCCACGCCGGCCTGCTCGTAGGCCTGGGCGGCCGCGTTACGGGTCAGGTCGTTGACGTTGGGGAGGATCTGGCACGCCTCCTCCCAGGGGTCGGTGGTGAGAATGGAAGCCGTGATCTTCACCGCTCGCCTCTGCTGTTCCAGTGACAGCGTCTTGAGTTTGGACCCCGAGACGACAACGGCGGCCGCCGCGCCGTCGCAGTTGGCCGAGCACATGGGCCGGGTGTTCGGATAGGCGATCATGACGTCGTTCATGATCTCGTCGAGCGTCATCTTCTTGGTGTAGGCCGCCAGCGGGTTCAAGGTGGAATGCGAGTGGTTCTTCTCGCTGATCTTGGCGAAGAGCTCGAAGCTCGTGCCGCCGTAGCGGTGGCCGTACTCCATGCCGATCTGGGCGAAGACGCCCGGCATGATCTCGGTCCCGATCCGGCCGTCGACCCCGGCGACCGCGCCGTAGCGGCCGGACGGTGTCCAGGTGGTGTCATCGCTCTTGCGGCTCCCGCCGGCCAACAGTCCCGCGCCGGCCAGCTTCTCGACACCGAACGCCAGGCCCATGTCGGTCTCGCCCGCCTTGATGGACATGACGGCCACCCGCAGTGCAGTGGCCCCGGTCGCACAGGCGTTCGACACGTTGTAGACGGGGATGCCGGTCTGGCCCAGTTGCTTCTGGAGCACTTGTCCGATCGGCAGGGCGCCTCCCATGAGGTTGCCGGCGCCGATGACGCCCATGTCCTTCATGGTCACCCCGCCGTCGGCCAGCGCTCCCCGCACCGCCTCGGACGCCAGGTCGACCGTGTCGAGGTCAGGGTGCTTCCCGAATTTGGTCATGTGGATCCCGAGAACCCACACCTCCTCAGATGCCGATGCCATAGCGCTCAACCTCCCAAAGGTTCGAATCCGAAGCCGACCGCTTCGGTGCCGCTCTCGTCCGTGCCGATCACTTCGGTGGCCAGTCGCACCTTCATGCCCGTGCTCACGTGTTCGGGGTCAGGGGTCACGTTCACCAGATTGGCCCGCACGCTGGTGCCGTCGCAGTCCACCACCGCGGCCACGTAGGGGACCGGAATCCCCGGGGCGGCGAATGTGACGATGGTAAAGGTCCGGACCTCACCGGTCGTCGGGATGTCGACCTTCTTGAAGTCGGTGGCCTCGCAGCTGGCGCAGGCATTGCGGCGGTCGAAGTACCGGGCTCCGCACGAGGTGCACTCGTTGGCCACCAGGTGAGGGTCTTCCCCCAGCACCAGGTAGTCGACCAGCGGAATCTGTTGCGCCATCAAAGCCCCCAAGCTCGGGTCGAAAACACTGTTCTCAAAATAGCGTGCTTCACTTTACCGTCGGCCCGCGGAGACCGGCGAATCCGCGCCGGCCGCCGGTCGAGGCCCGGCGGCCGCGGGCGGCGACCTCACCCGAGCGGGTTCGGCGCACCTCGTCACGGCGCGCGGACCGGGCAGGACCGGTAGGTTCGGCCGCATGCGCTTCACACACCTGGGCCGGACAGGCCTCACCGTCAGCCGCATCTGCCTCGGCACCATGAACTTCGGGCCCGAGACCGACGAGGCCACCTCCTTCGCCATCATGGACTCGGCCCTCGAGGCCGGGATCAACTTCTTCGACTCGGCCAATGTCTATGGGCGTTCCAAGGGCCGGGGTGCGACCGAGGAGATCGTCGGCCGGTGGTTCGCCCAGGGCGGCGGACGGCGGGAGAAGGTCGTGATGGCCACCAAGCTCTACGGCGACATGGGTGACTGGCCCAACGAAGGCCGGCTCTCCGCGCTGAACATCCGCCGCGCCTGCGACGCCAGCCTCCGGCGGTTGCAGACCGACTACATCGACCTCTACCAGATGCACCACATCGACCGGGGCACCGGCTGGGACGAAATCTGGGAGGCCATGGAGGTCCTGCGCTCCCAGGGCAAGATCCTCTACGTCGGGTCGTCGAACTTCGCCGGCTGGCACATCGCCAAGGCGCAGGCAGCAGCGGCCCGCCGTCACTTCATGGGTCTGGTCAGCGAGCAGTCGCATTACAACCTGTTGACCCGCCAGATCGAGCTCGAGGTGCTGCCCGCCGCCGAGGACCACGGCCTGGGCGTCATCCCGTGGTCGCCGCTGGCCGGTGGACTGCTCGGGGGCATCGTGCGCAAGCAGCGCGACGGGAGCCGGCGCTACAGCAGTCACCTCGAGCAGACCGTCGAGGCCAAGCGTTCGCAGCTCGAGGCCTACGAGGACCTCTGCGCCGAGGCCGGCGAAGAGCCCGGCACGGTCGGCCTGGCCTGGTTGCTGACGCGCCCGGCCGTGACGGGTCCGATCGTCGGGCCGCGCACACCTGAGCATCTCGACTCGGCCTTGCGCGCCGTCGACGTGACCCTCGACGACAAGGTGCTGACGCGCCTCGACGAGATCTTCCCGGGCCACCGCACGGCGCCCGAGGACTACGCCTGGTAGGTAGGCAGGGTTAAGAGCGTACCGAGCCCGCAAGCTCGGGCTCGGGGTCTCCGGGCTGCTGGAGGAGAGCGGGCGATTCGAGGTCGTCCGGGTCGACGGAGAGCCGCGGCAAAATGCGGTCGAGCCAGCGCGGGAACCACCAGTTGGCCTTGCCGAAGAGCATCATGATCGACGGCACGATGGCCATGCGGATCAAGATGGCGTCGACAAGGATGCCGCCGGCCAATCCGATGCCGAACTCCTTGATCACGCGGTTGCCGCCGAGGATGAAGGCGCCGAAAACCAGGATCATGATGAGCGCGGCCGCCGTGATGGTCTTGCCGGTGGCGGCGAGCCCGTTGCGCACAGCCACGCGGTTGTTGCCGCCGGACTTGATGTATTCCTCGTGCATCCGTGACACCAAGAACACCTGGTAGTCCATGGACAGGCCGAACAGGATGGCGAAGAGCATCACGGGCAAGAAGGCCTCGACCGGACTGGTGCCCTGCAAGCCGATGAGCGAGCCCAGGTCGCCCCACTGGAAGACGGCGACGAGCATGCCGAGGGCCGCGCCGATGGAGAGCAGGTTCATACACGCGGCGGTGAGCGGGATCACGAGTGATCGGAACACGGTCATCAGCAACAAGAAGGACAGGATGACGACAATGGCCACGAAGAGCGGCAGCTTGGCGCTCAACACGTTGGCGAAGTCGATGTAGATGGCTGTCGTGCCGCCCACGAGCACGTTGACCCCGGAATGCCCCACCGCCTGGGGCACGGTCTGGTCTCGGAGATGGTTCACCAGGTCGGTCGTCGCCCCGTCCTGGGGTGCGGAGCCCGGAATGACGTTGACCAGGACGACGTCGCCGCTGCCCGTCTTGCTCTGGATGTAGATCGGTGGTTGCACCTTGACGACGTCCGGTTGCTCGGAGACGGCGTGGACGACGTTGTCGATGATCTGATGCTGGTCGGATTGCACGACCGCGACCAGCTGGAGTGGGCCGTTGTAGCCCGGACCGAATCCCTTGGCGAGCGTGTCGAAGGCGACCCGGGTCGGGGTCCCCGACGGGTCGGTCCCCTGGTCGGCCGAGCCCAGGCGTAAGGAGAAGAAGGGCAGTGCGATGGCCACCAGGATGAGGAGGGCCACGCCGGCCGACACCCAGGGGTAGCGCTGCACCCGGTCCGCCCACTTGGGCCAAAACCCCTTGCTGTCGGCACCGATGATGCGTGGGCCGTTCTCAGCCAGGTTCCTCTTCTGCTTGCGGCTCATGACCTTGGGGCCGATGAAGCCCAACAGGGCCGGCAGGAGGGTGAGGGCCGCCACCATGGTCAGGGCCACGCCGATGGCGGCAGCCACGGCCAAGCCGTAGAGGAAGCTGACGCCGAGGGCGAACAGGCCCAGCAACGCGATGCAGACGATGATGCCGGCGAACAGGACGGCGCGCCCTGACGTGTTCACAGCGTTGATGATGGACGATTCGGTGTCGCGGCCGGCGACGAGTCCCTGGCGATGTCGGGTGACGATAAAGAGGGCGTAGTCGACGCCGACGCCCAGACCGATGAGGAGCGTGAGCTCGGGTGAGATCGAGGGCATGCCGATGGCATGGCTCAAGACCCCGATGAGGCCGATGGCGGTACCCAAGGCGAACAGGGCCGAGATGATGGGCAGGAGGGCGGCAAAGATGGAGCCGAACACCAGCAACAGGACGATCAGCGCGAGGAGGACGCCGAGGCCGGTGCTGCTGAAGGACTGGTTGTTGGCGTTCTCGGCGAGGGGGCCCGTGTCGGACACGGTCAACCCGTCACCGGAGGTGCCCGTGACGATGGCCATGTAGTGCTTGGCTTCGGCGTTGGTGATGTTGTTGGGTTGTTTGTCGGAAATTGACCGGGATCCAACCAACCGTGCGGGCACTGTTGATGTTCTGGGTGTTGACCAGGCTCCCCGCGCTGTCGTAGGGGCTGGCCACGACGGAGACGCCCGGCAGCGTCTTGATCTGCTCGATCATCTTGTTGATGCGCAGACCGACGTCGGAGTCGCTCACGCGTGCGTCACCCGACGTGCCGAAGACGATCTGCTCGCTGTCGCCCGAGCGTCCCGGCGCGACCGACTTCAACAGGTTGATGGCGTCGAACGATTGCGTATGGGGGAAGTTGAAGTTGTTGGAGTAGTCGGTCCCCACGGACTCGACGAGCGCGATCGAACCTATGAGCAGGGCGAACCAGAACAGCACGACGAGACGGCGGTGACCGACACACCAGCCGGCCAGGGTGCGCATTAAGAAAATCTCCTCGGGGACACTGACGCCGCCACCATGGCGTCACGGGGTGACCTAGAGCGTACTGGCCTGGCGGGGCCCCCTCGGTTCATGCAGTTCTCTCGGCACAGTGGATCAACGCGTTGAATACGGGCAGGGCCAGACGGTCCGCCGAGACGGCTGAGCGGGCAACCAGGCGCCCGGCCAACACGGGGTGAGCCTCGGGGATGGCGAAGAACTCCCTGTCATGGATGGTCAACAGGGTAATGGGTGAGAGCGCAACCACGGTGATCGACGATCGCAGCTGGTTGAGCAGGGAGTGCTCCGCCCACGAGTCACCTCGGCCCAGCAGACCGATCGGTACGCCGTCGCGCTGCACGACGGCGTGGCCGGCGGTGATCATGTGCCAGCGGCGCACGGGTACGTCCTGGGCCTGGACCACCTGACCGGGGTGCGCGGTGGCGACGTCGCAGAGCGTCGCCACGTCCTCGAGCTCGCTCGGTCCCACTCCGGCGAAGAGGGGCAGTGTGCGGAGCAGCTCGACGGTGCCTTCAGGCGCCGGGTGGGGGAGTGCGGCGGGCACGGTCAGTGGTCCATGACCGAGCTGGGGCGATGGTCATGGTGGTCATGCCAATGGGCCCGGCCGGCGGCGCGCCGCCACAGCACGAACCCGACGACGGCGAAGAGCAGCCACGGGACGTGGTAGAGCGGGTAGAACGGCAAGGTCGCCCCCGCCGCGATGACCAGGAACGCGACCAGGAACACCCAGGGCAGCATCCGACGGTGTCGCGGAGGCGGCGGCGGAGGTTCGCTCGGGAGCGAAGGCAGATCGTGGAAGAGACCGCCGAGATCGCCGCGTGTCGTCGCCGACATGGCGGTGTCGAGGCGGGCCTTGAATTCGGCTTCGTCGAGCCGGCCCTCGGCGTAGTGACGTGAGAGCTTGTCCGCCACGGCGTTACGCTCGTCGTCGGATGCGCGCAGGTTCGTGTCGGCGAACTGCGTGTCCCGGCGACCCATCGGGTAGGCGGGGTCCCAGCGGTAGCGCATCAGTGTCCTTTCGTTACTCGGGTTCGTTGCTCGGGTTCGTTGCTCGGCGTTGTTGCTGGTCGGGGAATCAGGTCCGGTGGTTCAGTACGCGCTCCGGGCACGTTCGCGGGCGAGGAGTTCCTCGGCGACCGAGAGGTCGTTGTCCTCGTCCGGTATGAGCAGCCAGCCGGCGAGGTACAGCGGCACGGCCAGACCACCCAGGAAGGCAAGGGCGACGAACCCGATCCGGACCATCACGGGGTCGACGTCGAAGTAGTCGGCCAGGCCGACCGCGACGCCGGCGAGCATGCGTCCCCGGCCACCTCGGTGCAGCCGAGGCACGTCGCCGTGCCCGGCGGCCTGGCTGGCCGCACCCGTGTCCCGCCCGAGCCCGGTCTCGGGTCCGGGCGAGAATGCGGAGGCCGGCTCAGGCTGCTCGGGGGCGGGGATCTCGTTCGAAGTGGTGTCCATGAAGCCAGCCTGACGGTCCCCTGACCTGGGGTGAATCCGGCAACACCCTGGTCCTACCCTGAGTGCACCCCCGAGGCCTCAGGGATGACCCTGATAGATCCCCCCTTTGCTGCGCGCGATCATCGTGGGTATCGCAGAAGCACCAGATCCCGACACGCGCCCGCTCACCGGCGGAGGCCGCCCGACCGCGCCACCGTCGGGGCAGACGAGCCCGCCTGACATTCCCCCGCTGCCCGCCACTTCGAGCGGGCCCCGGCCCTCCGACGACTCCCGCCCGTCCAATCCTTGCGGGCCCCCCGGCGGGTGGAGCGGCGCGTGGCCCACCGTGGGCCCGACGCGCCGGGCCATGGGCGGATGGTCGCCATCACCACGACCATCACCACGTCGGCCGCAAGCTGCGTTCGCTGCGGCGGAGCCCCGAGAACCGCGTCCTCGGTGGCGTGTGCGGCGCCGTGTCCAGCGCGACCGGGATCGACGTCACCTGGGTGCGCATCGGCTTCGTGTTGCTGGCCATCGGCAGTGGCGTCATGGTCTTCGTGTACGCGATGGCGTGGTTGCTGATCCCGATGGAGGGCGAGTCCTCCAACATTTACGCCCGCGCGGTGAGCGACCGACGTGGCATTCGTCTCGTCGCCGCCATCCTCATCCCGGTGCTCATCGCCGTGCAGGTGATCACCAGCACGCTGCATGTCCCCTTCATCGGTTTCATCGGATGGCCCACCTTTCTCGCACTCGGTGTCATCGTCCTCATCTGGCGCAATGCAAATGAGTCCGAGAAGGCGTTCATCGACAACGACGTTGTCCCGCTTTTCGGTGCCGATTCGCACGGCCAGGGCCGGAGCTGGTTGATCGCGCGTATCGCGATCGGGGTGGTCATCGGGGCGTGCGGCATCGCGCTGCTGGTCATGGGCCACACCACCATTGCCGCCCTGCGCCCGGTCGGTGGTGCTGCCCTTGTCGTCGCCGCGGCGGTGGTCATCTTCGGCCCGTGGTGGCTGAGCCTGGTCAGAGACCTCATCGCCGAACGCCAGGCCCGCGCCCTCGCCGAGGAGCGGGCGCAGATGGCAGCCCACGTGCACGACTCCGTGCTGCAGACCTTGGCGCTCATTCAGCGTTCGGCCGACGATCCTCAGAACGTCGTGCGGCTGGCCCGGGCCCAAGAGCGCGAACTGCGGGCATGGCTGTTCGAGGGCCGGCCCCCCGGCGTCATCAGCGAGGACGTCACCATGCTGGCTGAAGGCGTCGGCCTCCTTCAGCGCCAGGTCGAGGCGGATCATGGGATCGCCGTCCAGGTCGTGATGGTGGGCGACTGCGAGCTCGACGAGGCCCTGCGAGCCCTCCTCGATGCGGCCCGGGAGGCGACGGTGAACGCGGCCAAGTGGTCGGGTGCCGACCAGGTCTCCCTCTATGCCGAGGTGGAGGCGGAGACCGTCATGCTCTACGTGCGGGACAGGGGGTGCGGGTTCGACCCCGACGCCGTTCCCCAGGACCGTCAGGGCATTGCCCGGTCGATCCGCGACCGTATGGCGCGCTTCGGCGGGACCGCCGTCGTGCGGTCCGAACCGGGCCAGGGTGCCGAGGTGCAGCTGTCGATGCCCCGCCGGGCGCGCGTCCGATGACCGCTTCGAGCGCTCGGGCGGAGCGGCCCGCAGGCCGACCCCGCATCTTCTTGGTCGAGGACCACGCGGTGTTCCGCGCCGGCGTCAAGGCGGAACTGGGCGACGCCGTCGAGGTGGTGGGGGAGGCCGACGAGGCGGAGGCCGCCGTCGAGCTCATCAACGAGCGCCTGCCTGACGTCGTCCTGCTCGACGTCCATCTTCCTGGAGGCGGCGGCCACGCCGTGTTGCGCGGCGTGCATGCCCATCACCCCGAAGTGCAGTTCCTGGCCCTGTCGGTGTCCGACGCACCCGAAGACGTCATTGAGGTCATCCGGGCCGGAGCCCGCGGCTACATCACGAAGACCATTTCGGGTCCCGAGCTCCTCCAAGCCGTCTACCGGGTCGCTGCGGGCGACGCGGTGTTCTCGCCGCGCCTGGCCGGTTTCGTGCTCGATGCCTTCGCGCAGGGCGGTGCAGCGCCGGCAACGGGCCTCGATCCCGAGCTCGATCAGCTCTCGCCGCGCGAGCGTGAGGTCCTGCGCTTGATCGCCCGTGGTTACACCTACAAGGAGGTCGGTCGGGACCTCGGGATCTCGGCCAAGACCGTCGAATCCCACGTCTCCTCGGTGCTGCGCAAACTGCAGCTCTCGACGCGTCATGAGCTGACCAGGTGGGCCACTGACCGGCGACTGGTCTAGAACCCGCTAGAACAGAGGCCCCATGCCAGAGGACCTTGCCGCCGAACACCGTGACGCGGCCGTCCTGGCGGGCGCCGCCGGCCGTGCCCTCCTGGAGTTGCGGGCGTCGCCACCGACAATGGGTGACATCGGGTCGGCCGGCGATCATTTGGCCCACCGTCTTCTCGTCGATGAGCTGAACCGTCTCTATCCCGAAGACAAGGTGCGCTCGGAGGAGGGACTCGAGCACGTCGCGGGCGACGGCCGACTCTGGATCGTCGACCCGCTCGATGGCACCCGCGAGTTTCGTCAGCGCGACCGGAGCGACTGGGCCGTGCACGTCGCCCTCGCCGTGGGCGGCGTCGCTGTCGTCGGCGCCGTGGCCCTCCCGGCGCTCGACCTCGTGCTCTCCACCGGGGAGCCGCCGGTGCTGCCTGCGCTCGACGCCGAGGAGCGTCCCCGGGTCGTGGTGTCGCGCAGCCGGCCGCCCGACGTTGCGTACGACGTGACCGAGGAAATCGGCGGCGTGATGATCCCGATGGGATCGGCCGGCGCCAAGATCGCCGCGGTCGTCCTCGGGGCCGCCGAGGTGTACGTCCACGCCGGAGGCCAGTACGAGTGGGACTCCTGCGCGCCGGTCGCCGTCGCCACCGCGGCCGGCCTGCACGCGAGCAGGCTCGACGGCTCGCCCCTGCGCTACGGCGATCCCGACGCGTGGCTTCCTGATCTCGTAGTCTGCCGAAAGGAGTTCGCCGAGGCCGTGCTCGACGTGACGACGCGCCAGTCGAAGCCCTACTGGTAGGTAGCATCACCGGCCCGAATCGACAGAACCCCGCCTCCGAAGAGACGGGGTTCTGTGCTCGGATTGCTTTGCGGCTCAGATGGCTCGCACGTTCGCGGCCTGAAGCCCCTTGGGGCCTTCGTTGGTCTCGAACTCGACCTTCTGTCCTTCCTCGAGATTGCGGTAGCCCGAACCCGCAATCGCGCTGAAATGCACGAACACGTCGGGACCCCCACCGTCCTGAGTGATGAAGCCGAAGCCCTTCTCACCGTTGAACCACTTCACGGAACCAGTTGCCATTGAAAATCCACTCCTCTCCTGGCCAGATTTGACCCGTGTTCACGAGGGGTCATGGCCGGTAGCCCTTGCGGGCCAGAGGGATTTCCAAACTGTGATGGTGGTGCCCTCGGGAGGGAACCTTAGCGCGGGCCCAGGTGCGGGTGCGGGTTACCCTCTGCTGCGTCCGCAATGGTCACGAATTGTTCACACGTCTGGTCGTGCCTAGCGTAGGAACTACCGTTCAAACCGGTCGAAAGGGGAGGAGCCATGACGCTCGCCGCCAATCCCTACCTGGAGGGCAACTATGCCCCGGTGCTCGAGGAGGTCACCGAGACAGAGCTCGCCGTGACCGGCCATTTGCCCGAGTCCCTGGACGGGCGCTACCTCCGCAATGGGCCGAATCCCGTGACGCCCCCCGAGCCAGCCAGCTACCACTGGTTCACAGGCGAGGGGATGGTCCACGGAATCCGGCTGCGAGACGGCAAGGCCGAGTGGTACCGCAACCGCTGGGTCCGTGCCGAGGTCGTGGCGCAGGCGCTAGGGGAGACGCCGCGCCCGGGCCCGGTCCATGCCGGCATGGATTTTGCGCCCAACACGAACGTGATCGGGCACGCCGGACGTACCTTCGCCATCGTCGAAGCCGGCGCGCGACCCTACGAGCTGACCGACGAGTTGGACACGGTGGGACCGTGTGACTTCTCCGGGACGCTCCAGGGCGGCTACAGCGCCCACCCCAAGCGCGACCCGCGCACGGGTGAACTCTATGCAGTGTCGTATTTCTACGGTTGGGGTGACGACGTGGAGGTCACGATCCTCGACGTCGATGCCCGGGTGCGCTCGGCGCGGCGGATCACCATGGGTGGCTCTGTGAGCCTGCACGACTGCGCCATTACTGAGCGTTTCGTCGTCCTGCTCGATCTCCCGGTGGTCTTCAGCATGGACGCGGTCGCCGCGGGTGCTCGCTTTCCGTATCGCTGGCAGGACGGCTATCACGCCCGCGTCGGCCTGCTGGCACGCGGCGGCGACTCGACGACACCGATCTGGCATGACGTGGAGCCCTGCTATGTGTTCCACCCGCTCAATGCCTTCGACGAACCTGACGGCAACGGCATCGTGCTCGATGTCGTGCGCCATCCCTCCATGTTCCGCACGCAGCTCCTCGGTCCTTCTGAGGGCTGTCCGACGCTGGAACGCTGGCATCTCGACGGGCGAGGCGGCGCCGTGAAGGAGGAGCGCCTCGACGACCGCGGGCAGGAGTTCCCGCGCGTCGACGAGCGGCTGGTCGGCCGGCCTCACCGCTATGGCTACGCCGTGGCGGTCGGCGAGAGCGACAACATCTTGGGTTCGGAGTCCCAGGTGCTCCGGCACGACTTCGAGCGGGGGACCAGCGAAGCTCGGTCCTTCGGGCCGGGCGCCCAGGTCGGCGAAGCGGTCTTCGTGCCCCGACAGACCACCGCCGATGAGGGAGACGGGTGGCTCATGACTCTCGTCTACACGCCCGACACCGACAGTTCTGCGCTCTACGTGCTCCACGCCGGGGACATCACCGGCGAGCCCCAGGCCGTCGTGGCGCTGCCTCAGCGGGTCCCTGCGGGCTTCCACGGCAACTGGGTAGCGACCTCGACCTGAGGCGCCCGTCACCCCCGCCGGGTCACCCTTCGGGCCCCAACGGATCCGTGCCGGCTCCTGAGCAGGTCCGTTCGAGAACCCGGTTCGGCACCACCGCTCCGGGGTAGGATTCCCAAGTGTTCGTTTGGCACTGGGTCCAGCAGCACCGACTGCTCACCGTCATGATCCTCGCCTTCGTGATCGTCAGCACCGCCGGAGGCACGGCGTGGGCGCTCGTCTTCCGCACCGTGTCGTCGCCGGTAGGGCTCCGAGAGGCATTGCGCATATACCGCAAGGAGCAGACGGGGAAGGTACTCACGACTTTGCGCAACAAGCTGCCCGCGTCCGGCGTCTACACGTACCGAACGAGCGGTGGCGAAGGTCTCAACCTGGTGGGCGTGCAGCGTTCCTTTCCGACGACGACCTCCATGATCGTTGCGGACGACCATTGCGCCATCGTCAGTTGGGTCCCGATCACCCAGCACACCGAGGTGACGACGATGTGCAGCGGGCCGGACGGTGCGCTCGAGATCCCACGATTGGTGACCAACGAGTCGATCGCGGGGACGACGAGCACGTCGACTGTCGACTGCCCGTCGACCGCCTACCTGCTCCCGCCCGCGGTGCACTCCGGGCAACATTGGAGCGTCACATGCTCGTTGGTGAACCCGAAGGAGAAGGTTGCCATGTCCGGGGAGGCTCTGGGCACGTCGACCATGGACGTCGACGGGCATCCGGTCACAGTCGAGCACACGCGCTTCTCACTCACCTTCGCCGGCACCGAACGCGGCACGAACCCGACGGATTTCTGGATCGTCCCGGCCAATGGGCTCATTGTGCGCGAGCGTGAGACGGTCACGATGAACCAGGGGAGCGTTCGCTACAACGAATCGATGGAGACCACACTCACCGCCCTGTCGCCTTCTCACTGACGGGAGGAGTGCTCGCCGCCGGGTCCACCCGGGCGGCGAGGCGTTTGGGTGCGGTGAGGCAGTAGCTTTCAGTGATCATCTCGGCGATCTCGTCCCAGTCGGGCGGATCGGTCAGGTCCACGCGCACCCCCACCCAGCCGATGTGCCCCACGTACCTGGGCACGAAGAAGCGCGCAGGGTTCGACGCCACCAGCACCGACTGGACGCCCTTGGGTGCCTTGAGGGTCACGGACGAGCCGTCCTCTGTCACCATGGCGAAGAACTTGTCGCGGACGCGGAAGGCCGGTGCGGTGTGATCGCCGAAGGGCCGCTCCACCGCCTCGGGCAGCGCGAGGCACACCTTGCGGATCCGCGCCAGCGTGGTGCGGCTCGATGCCGCGCTCACCCGTCGGGCTCGGCGCCGGTGCCGCGGCCCGGTCCCGGGCAACCTCGTCGTAGGACTCGTAGTCCGAGCCCGTGTCGTCGGCGAATTCGAACTCGAGCAGACCGGCCGCACCCCACCGGTCACGCAGGTAGCCCTTGTTGGCATCGAGCAGGCCGAGCTTGCGGACGTTGGGCACCAGTTTGGCAAAGAATCCCCGGGCGAAGCCGCCCAACACGTTGGTCTTCAGCTGCTCGGCCGCCTGCAGGATGAACGGGAGCACGGCTTCGCCTGTCGTGCCGAGGCGCTCCCAGACTTCGGGTGTCGTGGAACGCGCCCGCTGGTTGAGCGTGGCGTCGACAAGGAATTCCTGGCGCTCCTTGAGTTCGGCTTCGCTCAGCTCCGCATAGAACTCCGAGAGGGTCAACACGCCGAACGCCACGTGGCGCGCCTCGTCGGACATGACGTAGCGCAGGAGCTTCGTCAAGAGCGGCTCCTTGGTGCGCCGCAACATGTCGCCGAACGCGGCGAGCGCCAGTGACTCGATCACGATCTGCATCCCCAGATAGGCGATGTCCCAACGAGAATCCTCGAGGAGCGACCAGATCTGTGCCTTGAGGAAGGGGCTCATCGGGTAGGCGTCGCCCAGCTTGGTCCGCAGGTATTTGGCGAACACCTCGGTGTGCCGCGCTTCGTCCATGGTCTGGGTCGACGCGTAGTACTTGGCGTCGATCCACGGCACGGTCTCGACGATCTTGGCGGCCGTCATCATGGCGCCCTGCTCGCCGTGCATGAACTGCGACAGGCTGGCCTTGAAGAACTCGACGCCGAGCTGCGAGTACTCCTTCTCCGTCCACGTCGCCATGGGCGATCCGGGCAGCGTCCCCGCTACCCGCGCCAACGCGAGGATCGGGCTGTCCTGCTCAGCCACCAGGCGCTCGGGGTCGACGTCCGTCGACCAGTCCAGGTCGGTGACACTGTTCCACTGCGACCCCATCGCCTTGTTGTAGAGCGTGACCAGTTGTCCGCGGTCACGCTCGTAGTCCCAGAGGAACAGACGCTCAGCGTTGTCGTGGATGACCTGGACGGCCGTCTCGACCTCGTTCCGGCCCGGCACCGCCGGAGTGCCCTCGGTGACCATGACTGCAGGCTATCCCCGAGGATCTCGTTCCCGGCCTACTTTCGTCGGCCACCCATGTTGGCATTGGGCGCGGCCTTGGCAACGAGGTCAGGAACGATCGTGCCGAGCTCGGCCGGGTCCCAGCGGTCGCCCTTGTCCTGTCCAGGACCGGCAACCCAGCCTTCGGCGACGCTCAGGTTTCCGCCCATCACGTTGAAGACGCGGCCTGTGATGTCCTTGGACTCGGGGCTGCCGAGCCAGACGACAATTGGCGAGATGTTGGCGGGGTCGAGGGCGTCGAATTCCTCGGGCTTGCGTTGCGCCGACTGGTCACCCATGCCCAGGTTCTCGGTCATGCGGGTCAGGGCGGCGGGCGCGATGGCGTTGACCGTCACGCCGTAGCGCTCGAGCTCCATGGCGGCGATGATCGTGAAGGAGGCGATGCCGGCCTTTGCCGCACCGTAGTTGGTTTGTCCGACGTTGCCGTAAATGCCCGACGGTGATGTCGTGTTGATGACCCGAGCGTCGTTGGCCTCGCCGGCCTTGGTGCGGTTGCGCCAGTACTCCACGGCGTGGCGCGTGGGGGCGAAGGTGCCGCGCAGATGCACCTTGATGACGGCGTCCCACTCTTCGATCGTCATGTTCACCAGCATTCGGTCCCGCAGGATGCCGGCGTTGTTCACGAGCACGTCGATCGTCCCGAAGGTGTCGATGGCGGTCTGAATGAGACGGCCCGCGCCCTCGTAGTCAGAGACGTCGTCGCCGTTGGCGACCGCCTCGCCGCCCATACCCCGGATCTCCTCGACCACCTCACCCGCAGGGCCGGTCGAGGAGCCGGAGCCGTCCATTTCGCCGCCGAGGTCGTTGATGACGACCTTGGCGCCCTGGCGGGCGAACTCGAGCGCGTGCTCGCGCCCGATGCCCCGGCCCGCTCCGGTGATGACGACGACCCGTCCGTCACAGATACCCACAATCAGCTCCTTTGCCTTGCTGTTGGTCAGTGCGGCCCCGCGGCCGTCCGGTATTGCTCACGCAGCTTCCTCTTGAAGATCTTCCCACTATCTTCCCGCGGCAGCTCCGAGACGAAGTCCACGCTGCGCGGGCATTTGTAGTGGGCGAGGCGTTCGCGGCAGAAGACCATGAGCTCGGCGGCCAGCTCGTTGCTCCCCACCACGCCCTCGGTGGGCTGCACGACGGCCTTCACGACCTCGCCCCACTCCTCGTCAGGAACGCCGATGGTCGCGACGTCGCCGACGGCCGGATGCTCGAGGAGCACGGCGTCCACTTCGGCCGGGTAGATGTTCACCCCGCCCGAGATGATCAGGTTCGCCGTGCGGTCGGTCAAGAACAGATAGCCCTCGCCGTCCATGTAGCCCAAGTCGCCCAGGGTGAAGTAGTCGCCGCGGAAGGCGCCCGTGGTTTTCTCGGTGTCCCCGTAGTAGTCGAAGCGCGTCGAGGGAGGGGCCTGGAGGAAGACGAGCCCGACCTCGCCCGCGGGGAGCTCGTTCCCGCTTTCGTCGGCCACCTTGACCAACCCGGGCACCATTGGGCGCCCGACCGTGCCCGGGTGGGCCAGCCAGGTGGCTGAGTCGACCAGAGTGCCCAAGCCTTCGGTGGCGGCGTAGTACTCGACCACCACCGGCCCCAGCCACTCGATGAGACGCTGCTTCACCGGCACCGGGCAGGGCGCGGCGCCGTGGATCACGAAGCGCAACGAGGACAGGTCGTAGCGGGTCCGCTCCTCCTCGGGAAGAGCGAGCAGGCGGTGGAACATGGTCGGCACCATGTGGGTGTGGGTGATGCCGTGCGTTTCAATGAGCCGAAGCGCTTCGACGGGGTCCCAGTGGTCCATGACGACAATGGGAACCCCGTAGAGGAAGGGCACGGCCACCGAGAATGCGAGCGGGGCTGCGTGGTACAGCGGCCCCGTCAGGAGGTGGGCGTCGATGGTGTGCTCCCAGTCCTCCTCGTAGCCGCAGAAGTTCACGGCGGCCAGCGCGCTCACCGGCGCGGCGGGGCGGTGGACACCCTTGGGCCGACCGGTGGTACCGGAGGTGTAGAGCATCTGGGTGCCGGCCACCGGGTTCTCAATGTCGCTCCCGTCCTCGACGGCGAGGACGGAGTTGTACATCTCGAACCCAGGCAGGTAGCCGCCGGTGTTGATCTTGACCAGCCCCGGACCCCCTCCCGCGGCGGCGGCGCCGACGACGCCTTCACCCAGCCCGGCGGCGCAGACGAACGCCTTGGCTTCGCAATTTTCGACGATGTAGGCGGCCTCGGGACCCGTGAGGTGCCAGTTGATCGGAGTAAAGCGCAAACCGATGCGCTGCGATGCGTAGAGCACCTCGAGGTACTCGGGTTGGTTGGTGCACATCACCGCGATGGCATCGCCGGCTTCGAGGCCTCGGGCTCGCAGCGCTCGCCCCATGCGGTTGATGCTGGCGTTGAGGTCGTCGTAGGAACGGTCCCCGTGGGGTGACGCGATGGCCAGACGATCGGGCACCCGTTTCGCCCACCAGGCGTGGAGCATGCCTTGCGCCGCGGCGGCGCGCATGTCCTCGGGCACGCTCACCGGACGACACTCACCGGGCAGGCCTCACCGGACGGGGCTCCCAACGGGTTCGAAGATCGCCAGCTGGCGTCCGTCGCTCAAGGGCTCCCAGGTCACCGTGACCGCCATCCCGATGTGCACGTCGTCAGGCGGGCACCCGACGACATTGGTGAGCATGCGTACGCCTTCGTCGAGGTCGACCAGGGCGATGCAGTAGGGGTCTCCACCCGAGAATGCGGCGCCCGCTGCCTCGGGCCGGCGCTCGACCACGGCGGCGTAGACGGTGGCGTGGCCCGTTGCACGTCGCCACTCGAGCGACGAGGACGGGGCCGAGCAATAGGGGCAGAAGGCGCGGGGATAGAAGACGCCGCGGTCGCACCCGGTGCACCACTGCACGAGCAGGGTGCCCTCACCGCGTTGCCTCCCAGTAGGGGCCGCTCTCCGCGCCGACCGGGGGCTCGAAGCGGGCCGGACGAGCGTCGCCGGCCGAGCTCACAACGCCGCCTCGGTGCCGAGCACGGCCGTGGACATCACCGAGAGGAACATGCCCGAGCCGTGAGCCAGCGCGACGGTGGCGCCGTCGATCTGGCGCTCGCCGCACTCACCGCGTAGCTGACGGGTCGCCTCGGTCAGGAGGAACATGCCGTACATGCCGGGATGGGTGAAGGACAGCCCGCCGCCGTTGGTGTTCATCGCCAGGGTCCCGCCGGGTCCGAGGTGGCCGTCGGCGGCGAAGGGACCGCCGTCACCCTTCTCGCAGAAACCGAGATCCTCGAGGTGCAAGAGGGCGGTGATCGTAAAGCTGTCGTAGCCCATGAGGACATCGACGTCCACGGGCTTCATGCCGGCCATGGCGAACACGTTGGCTCCAGAGACCGCCCCCGGCGTCGTCGTCAGGTCGGGCATCTGCGAGATCCCCATGTGGTCCGTGCAGGTGGCGGCGCCCAGCACATAGACGGGCTGCTTGCGCAGGTCGCGGGCCCGCGCCGCGCTGGTCATGACGAAGGCCCCGGCGCCGTCTGTGACGAGGCAGCAGTCGAGCAGGTGCAGAGGGCTGACCTGGAGAGGCGACGCCAGCACGTCCGCGACGGTGATCGGATCGCGGTAGCGGGCGCGTGGGTTCAGAGCCGCCCACTGCCTGGTGCTGACCGCGATCTGCGCCAGTTGTTCGGAGGTGGTGCCGAACTCGTGCATGTGGCGCGCGGCGGCCAGCGCGTAGGGGCCCATCGGAGTGCGCAGCCCGTAGGGCATGTCCCACTCCGCCATCGGGCTGGGACCGGCGAAGCCGCGGCGCCCGCGGGGCCGCCGGCGCGCGCGGTCGCTGCGCGGGGTCGCCGCGTAGACGCTGACGACAACGTCGCACACGCCGGCCGCAATGGCCGCGGCGGCGTGTTCGACGTGGACTTCGTAGCTCGAGCCACCGGTCATCGTCGATTCGGTGAAGACGGGGTGGATGCCGAGGTACTCGGCGAAGGCGACGGCGGATTCGGGATGGCAGACTCCGTCGACGTCGGACAGCGTCAAGCCGGCGTCCTCGAGGGCGTCGAGGACCATGGCCATCTCGAGCTCACGGCCGGAGCGATCGAGCTCGCCGGTGGGGGAGACGTCATCGGCGACGCCCACGATGGCCGCTGCGCCGCGCAGAGTTCGTTCCTCGCGGCTCACTGCAGTCCCCCGTCCCGGCGCCGACGCGGGTCGCTCAGGCGTTCTTGGGCAACTGCGAGAACGGCGTCACCCGGTCGTTGTTCGGCTCCTTGGGCAGGCCGAGCACGCGCTCGCCAATGATGTTGCGCTGCACCTGGTCCGTCCCGCCGTAGATGGGCGGCGCCTGTGCGAACAGGGCCATCTCGGTGATGCCGCCGGCGAAGGGATCGCCGGTGGCATGCTTGAGCGCAGCCTTGTCGTCGGTGTCGTAAGCGTGCAGCATGCCGGCCGGGCCCATGATGCGCAGCCCGAGGTCACGGGTGAGACGTACGATCTGGCTCATCGACAGCTTGGACACGTTGGGCATACCGGGGATGTCACCGCCCTGCTCCTTGACCGCCTTCATGCGCAGGCCGTTGAAGCGACCGAGCTCGCCGAGCGTGTAGAGGCGGGCGAGGTCCTGTCTGATGCCGGCGTCGTCGGACACACCCCGGGACTTGGCCACGCCGATGAGAAGGCCGGCTCCGCCTCGCATGGCACCGAGCGCTCCTCCCGGTGCCTGCGACTTCTGCGTACCGTTTTTGCCACTCTGGCCGTCCTTGGCGTCGGTCGCCGGCGCCGGGGCGACCAGGTCGCCAACGCGCCTGGTCAGCATCCCCATCACCGTGCCGGGTTGGGCCAGGCCACCGCCGGCGGCGTTGCCGCCGCCCGAGCCGAGGCCCGCACGCTCGTTCATCAGTGTGGTGTTGGCAGCCGCCCACCCCTTGTTGACTCCGCCGATGAGTGCGCTGTCAGCGACCCGAGCGTCGGTGATGAAGACCTCGTTGAAGAGCGCATGACCCGTCATCTCCTTGAGCGGCCGCACGTCGACACCCTCTTGGAGCATCTCGAACACGAAATAGGAGATGCCCTGGTGCTTGGGGACGTCGGGATCCGTGCGGGCCAGGAGCATGCCGAGGTCGGCGTACTGCCCGCCTGACGTCCACACCTTCTGGCCGTTGACGATCCACTCGTCGCCGTCGCGCACCGCGCGGGTCTGCAGGCCGGCGAGGTCCGAACCCGCCTGTGGTTCGCTGAAGAGCTGGCACCACGCCTTCTGGCCGGTGACGATATCGCGCACGTAAAGGTCGATCTGTTCCTGCGTGCCGTGGGTGGCGATGGTGGGCGCCGCCAGCAGCAGCCCGAGCCCGGCCGGCGCACCGAGCGCGCCGAACTTCGCCACCTCCTGCTGGACCAGGACGGTGTCCGAGCGCGCCATGGCCTTGCCGTAGGCGTTCGTCGGCAGCCCCGGTGCGGCCCAACCCGCCAAGCCCAGGCGTTCCCACCATTCTCCGACGGTGAGGTCGGGGTCCCAGTTGTCAGCCAGCCAGGACCGGAGCTCGCTGAGCAGCTCCTCGGTGCTTGTTGTCTCGATCGCGGTATCGGTCACGTCGCGCTCCTGTGTCGACCTGACGAGAAGTTACCGGGCGCGCCGCGAAGCGGGAAACCCGGCTCCAACACGGGTAGCGTCGGATCCCATGCGAGACGAGCGGCTGGACAAGGCATTCGAGGCGTGGCTGCAGGCGCAGAGGGCGGCGCTGGACGTGGTGCGCACCGCGACGGGCGTGCCCGAGACCGACGTGGAGGTCGCCGAGGGCTATCGCTGGGTGACCCGTCTGTCGCGGCTGGCCCTGGACTGGATCGTCGAGGGATCCGACCCCCTCCACCCGCAGGTCTTCTTGCTCCAGGACGAGTACAAGAAGCTCCTGGTCGACAACCCCGACGTGCACTACCTGTTCTGCGTCCTCGACGACTCGCGGACTTACCGCCTGACCGGGTACCGAGGTGAATGTGCGTATCTCGGCATGACGTTCGGCACGGCCTTTGGCCAAGGCCAGGTCGGCGGGAGGACCGGTACCCAGACCCAGACCCACATTGACGCCTTCGAGCTGGGGCCGAACGGCGAGGTGGACATCCTGATCGCACCGGCGGCGTCCATGCCCGACCCGCCGCCGCGCAACGCGGTGATCCTCCATCCCGGGACCGCCCAGCTGGCGATCCGGGAGACCCACTGGGACAAGCAACCCGAGAAGTTCTCGCGCCTCACGATGGAGGTGGTGCCCGAGCCGGGCGAGACGATCCCGCCGCCAATGCTCTCGACCGAGGATCTGGCCCCGAAGCTTGAGTTCGCCGCCATGTTCCTCACCTTCGTGGGTGCGACCGCGCTCGATATGTGGCGCGATGCGGCGTCGAACATAAACACCTTCGGAGGACAGGCCGGTTCTGCCCATGTGGCGGCACAAGAGGACGAGGTGCGCACGCACACCAACGCCGAGATGACCTATCACGGCGGCCGCTTCAAGCTCGAGAAGGACGAGGCGCTCGTCGTGACGGTGCACGAGCCCGACAAGCCGTACCTCTACTGGGGCCTGACGCTCACGTCGCCGTGGATGGAGAGCTACGACTACCGCTACACGACGACGAATCTGAACAACAAGAGGGCCACACGCGCAGACGACGGCTCATGGCGTCTTGTCATCGCGCCAAGCGATCCGGGTGTCGAGAACTGGCTCGATACCGGCGGCCGGCTCGAGGGCTACATGCTCGTGCGCTGGGTGCTGGCCGACGAGCCCCCGCATCCGAGCGCCGAGGCGGTCAAACTCGACAGCCTGAGCTGAAGCGCCGCTCACCACGGCTCACCGTCGCCGGCGCGCCCGAGCCCTCAGACTTCCGAAGGCACCCCGAATCGTGCCTGGTAGGGCGCCACCAGCACGCGGTGCGAGGCGAGGTCCAGGCCGGTGTCGGCGAAGGAGTAGTCGTGACCGCCGGCCCGGCCGCTGTGCCGGGCGGCTAGGTACGCCTCGAGCGCGGTACGGAATTCGGTCGTCACCGGGAGGCCCCAGTTGGCGTAGAGGTCCTCGATGATGCCGACCGGATCCGCGACCAGGTCGCGGTAGACGACGTCGGCGATCTGGTCTTCGGGGATGAGGCCTGCGTCGCGCTCCTTGGTCACCGCGTCCATCTGCAGTTCGAGGCCCATGGCCATGAACTCGACCAGGACGTCGTAGGACACCGAGTCGGAGTGCATGTAGTGCAGGGTTGCCATGAGATCGGCCAGGGATCCGATGACCCGCAGGGGGTCGCGGTGGGTGATCGCGACCCGCGCGTCCGGATACGTCGAAAAGAGCAGCGGCAGCGCCGAAAGATGGGAGGGAGCCTTGACCACCCAGCGGGTGGTGGGTTCGTGGCTGACCCACTGCAAGGTCTGGAGATGGCGCTTGTGCCAGTCGTAGATGGGGGATTGGTCCTGGGCGCTCTTCCACACGGTGTAGTCGCCGACGTTGTACAGGCCGGTGTACACATCGCTCGAGAACTGGTGGGCGAAGATGAAGATGCACTCGGTCGGCAACCGGCCACCGTTCTCGTGCATGGCCGTGAAGGCAGGCACCATCTCGTCCATGAGGAGGATCTCGTCGTCGCACAGTTCGCCCGAGGCGTCGTCGTAGGGAACCGTGTGCAGCAGCTCCCAGAGCAGCGGCGGTCGGTTGTCGGGATCGCACGCCAGCAGTTCGTGGAGCAAGGTCGTGCCCGACCGACCGAGGCCCGTGACGACGATGGGCGCGTGCACCGGCTCGCGCAGCACCGCGGGCTCCCGCTTCCACAGGTCGACCATGCGCAAGCGGTTCTGCAGGATCACCTGGATCTCGCCGCGGGTGCGGATGCGGCCGGGAAGGTGGAGCCGGGCCTCGTCGTCGAGCGCTGTGCACAGGCGGCGAAAGGGTTCTTCCCACCAACCGTCGCCAAAATCGTCGAGGCCCGTGGTGGTGGCAGCCGCGTCGCGCAGGACGTGGGGCTGAAGCGAGACCATGGAGCGGCCGTCGTCGCCCAACCCCCGTCCGAGGGACACCATCTTCTCGGTCCAGGGGCTGCGTGACGGTGGTCGCCAAGACACGGTCGGTCACCGTACCCGCAACGGGGGAGAATGGGGTGTGACCACTCCGGAGAACCTGGGGGTCGACGAGATCGCGGCCGTGCTGGCGAGCGGTGCCGGCAGCATGCTGGGGCCCGGTGTTCGGGTGTCCCAGCTCGACCACGCGCTGCAGACCGCGGCGCTGTTGGCGCGCGACAACCCTGACGATACCGAGCTCGTCGCGGCCGGTTTGGTACACGACGTCGGCCATCTGTTGCCGGGCGGGAGCGACGAGACCCACGCGGAGGATGCCGGCAACGCCGTCCGCCGAGCGTTCGGGAAGCGCGTGGCGGGGATCGTGGCCCTCCATGTGGCGGCCAAGCGCTACCTGGTGACGACCGAGGACGCGTACGGCGGCGTGCTCACGGGCGACAGCGTCATGTCGCTGGCGCGCCAGGGCGGCGTCATGACCGGGTCCGAGGCGGCCGCCTTCCGCCGGTCGGCGTGGGCGGATGACGCGGTGACACTGCGCCGGGCGGACGACTGCGGGAAGGCGGAAGGTCTGGTGGTTAGGGACCTGGATCACTGGGTACCCATCCTGCGGCAGTTGTCCGAGCAGGTGGGGGGCGCCGAGGCCTGAGCGCCCCACGTGCGGCGGCTGCCCTCGGACTCGCCAGGAGGCGGCTCGGGACGGCATCCGGCGGGGGGTGTGCGGGACGTGAGCGCATGGAACGGCGGGTCGTTCCAGGTCACCAGTGGGTGTGGCGCGGGGGACACGCCCGATGCAGCTGGCTCGGTCGCAGTCGAGGCCCAGCGCGAACAACCTCTGCCGTAGGGAAACGCCCCAGCGTTCGTTGTGTTCCCGAGATCCAAGGGGAGGGCCCACCTGGTGAAGGGATCATGGCGATCGCTGAGGGCGCGCGTTGCACGGCGCCGCTACACCCCGGCGACGGTCCGCATCGGCCTCGGGTGCGCGGTGGTGGCAGCCGTCTGCATCGTCGAACTCGGCTCGAACTCGGGCGCGGACACCTCGTTCGTCCCGGGCAACGCCGAGGCCCAGGCCCAGGCGGTCAGCCTGGCGCCGACCACCGGCGGCCTCAACTACGCCATCACGCTGGCCACCTCCGTCTCGGACTACCAGGACATGGAGGCCCAGTCGCTCTCGCAGACCATCGACCTCGGCGCGATCGGGACTGCGCTCGAGGCACAGGGCTGTGACGGCGGTGCTCCCACCCTGCCATCGAGTGACGTCCCGCCACCCGTGCAGGTGGAGTCCACGAGCGGGAACCAGAGCCAGGCCAACAGCATCACGCCGCAGTCGTCGCCCGACGGACTCGGCATCGGCAACGAGTCGGCCAATGCGACGACACAGCCCGACGGCACCGCGACGACGACGGTCAACAACATCTCGGTGCCTGGCGGACTGCTCAGCATCAACGGGCTGACCTCCAGCTCACAGGCCTCCATCGACAACGGAGCCACGCGCACCGCGACGGCGACCGCCGACATCAGCCAGCTTTCGTTGGGCAACGGCGCCGTCGTCCTGGGCGGGCTGCACTGGGCGGCGACACAGCAGACCGGCGGGTCGAGCACATCGACCGGCACCTTCTCGGTCGGTTCGCTCTCGGTGGGCGGAGTGCCCGTCGACTTGTCCCAGGTCGGCAGCGCACTCTCTCCCCAGAGCGTCTTCTCCATCATCAACACCGCACTGTCGCCGCTCGGCATCAACATCCAATGGCCTTCGCAGTCGACGCTGGACGACGGCACGGTGCAGATCTCGCCGCTCGTCATCGGCATCGACAACAACGCGCTCGGCCAGCAGGTGATCGGTGCCAACGAGAACAGCGTCCAGCCCGTGCGCGAGGCGCTGGTCAACGCCTTGCTGAGTGCCAACTGCAACCTGGCCGACGGGATCCTCGTCGGCGACATCGGTCTCGGCGTGCTGGCGGGCGGCGGCAACCTCAACCTCGACCTCGGGGGTGCCAGCGCCATGACGAACGACCTGGCGGCTGCCTCACCCTTCGGGCCAGGATCGAGCTCGCTGGCGCCGGGCTCGCTCTCGAGTGGCAGCAGCGGCAGCTCGGGCAGCGCGCTCGGGACCAGCAGCGCTTTCAGCCCGACCGGCAACAGTGGCCTGACGCGTCCGCCCCGCTCACGAGTGGCAGCGGGTCGGGCTCGGCGCCCGGGTCGTCCTCGGGCGGCGCCGGCCAGCAGAGTGCGCTCGGGCCGCTCTCCAAGACAGTTGCCTGCGTGAGCCTCGGGCCTTCGGGGGGTGGCTGCGACACCGGCAACGTCGCCATCCCGGTCGGCTTGCTCGGGCTGGCCCTCGTCGTGGGGCTCTTCACCTGGGACGCCCTGCGCCAGCGGCGCCGCCTGCAACTGCGCGGCATGCACCCGGTCCTGGTCGGAGGCGGGGGAGCCGGGCCCGGTGGCGGTGCGCCCGAGGGCGGCGGTGCGGCCGGTCGTGGCCTGCGACCAATCGGATGAGTGGAGGAACTGGTGTGACCGACGAAGGCAGCGCGTCCAAGCTGCGCCTGACGGCAAAGGCCAACGGCAGGCTGCTGAAGGGCTACGGGCCTTTGGCCGCTCTCCTGGTGGCGTTCTTGCTCATGGCGATGCTGGTCCCGACCAAGGCGCCGCAGCAGGACGTCGTGAGCGAGTCGCAGGGCACCGGCGCCGGCGCCGCCGGTGCCGCGAACACGTCCGGTGCCGCTGGCGCCGCCGGCGGAGCTGGCACTGCGGCCGGCGCGGCCGGGGCCGCCGGCGGCGCAGCGGCTGGCGCGGCTGCGTGGCGCGGCCGGCGCCAAGACGGCCGGCTCGACGGCGCCGGCGGCGCTCGGCAAGTCGGGCGGGTGCCCGGGTCAGGGCGAGCAGGTTCCGGGCGATCCGTACTCTCCGCCGTGCATCTCGTTTTCCGGCAGTAACGGCGGCGCCACGTCGCCCGGCGTGTCGGGCAACGCCATCAACGTGACCTACCGGATCACGTCGGACTCCGAGAGCTTCCAGCAGACCCTGGCATCACTGGGCGGCGCCAACATCACCGACACCACGGCGGACATTGAGCGAACGGTCACCGCCCTCGCGACGTATTTCGACAACCACTTCCAGTTCTACGGCCGCAAACTCAACATCGAATTCTTCAACGGCCAGGGCTCAATCACCAACGAGCTCCTCGGCAGCGGCCAGCAACAGGCCGAAGCCGATGCGGTGACCGCTTCCCAGTCGGACCACGCCTTCGCCGAGCTCAACGGCGTGACCGAGCCCTACGACGTGGCGTTGGCGGGGCAGCACGTGATCTCGTTCGGGGCTCCGTACCTCTCGGCGTCGTTCATGGGCCAGTACGCGCCCTACATGTGGAGCCTCGACACCGAATCGAACGACGTCGTGCAGGCCACGAGCGAGCTCTATCTGAAGTCACTGGCGGGCGGCAACGCCACCTACGCCGGTGGCAGCCTGCAGGGCAAGCCGCGCAAGGTGGCGATCATCGCCCCGAGCGACCCCTGGTACCAGTCGGCCGCGCAGTCTGCGGTCCAGGAGGCGGCGGCTGCCGGCCATCCCGTCACGGACAACATCCAGTACCAGTTGAACCTCTCGACGCTGTCGAGCCAGGCCTCCAACGTGGTCAGCCAGTTGCAGAACGACGGCATCACGACCGTCGTCTGCGGCTGTGATCCAGTCTTTCCCGTCTACCTCACCTCGCGGGCCCAGGAGCAGGGGTACACACCTGAATGGGTGGTCGCCGGCGTGGCATTGACCGACCAGGACATCGTGGGCCAGCTCTTCGACCAGAACGAGTGGTCGCATGCGTTCGGCGTGACCTTCCAGGGCCCGACCGTACCCAAGCAGAACACCTTCGGTTATGCCGCCTACAAACAGGTCAGTCCGAGCAGCGAGCCTGCCAACGCGGTCGACCTCATTTACGCGCAGATGTACGAGATGGCCATCGGCATCCAGATGGCGGGCCCCGACCTCACGCCGGCGACCTTCCAGAACGGCATGCGGGCCTACCCCGGCAGCCAAGCGGGAGCGCCGAATGCGCTCTACGGCACGTGGGGCTTCCCGGCCGGCCACTACACCCCGCAGATGGACTGGGCCTTCATCTACTGGAACCCACAGAAGACGTCTCCGTACAACGACAAGCCGGGGGCCTACGTCGCCTCGACCACGCGGACCAAGATCGGGTCTTACGCCGGGGGCGCGTTGCCGCTGCCGTCGAACTTCCCGATCGCGCCGTCAGGCGGGTAGCCCGACCCGTGAGGATCCCCGACTCGAACACGGTAGGAAGGACCTGGGCGGCCACGCCACCGCGTCTGCGCGCCGTCATCGTCACCGTTGCGGGCGCCGTGATCTTCCTCTTCGGCGTGCCCGCCCTCTGGCCGCACAGCGCGCCGCGGGGCCAGATTCTCAACGGTGCGGAGTTCGGCGCCGTCAACGGGTTGCTTGCCCTCGGCCTCGTCTTGACGTACCGGGCTTCACGGGTGATCAACTTCTCCTACGGCGCCATGGGGGCGCTGGCCGCCACGGTGGCGGTCGAGCTCAACATGGCCCACCACGTGAATTGGTTCGCCTGCATCGTCGTCGCCTTGCTGGTCGGCGCCGCCCTCGGCCTCTTTGTCGACTTCATCATCCGGTGGCGCTTCTTCAACGCACCGCGACTCATCGTGATGGTGGTGACCATCGGATTGGCGCAGCTCTTCGGCGGCATCCAGCTTCTGGTCCCGGGCTGGTTGGGCGGGCCGTCGATCATCGGGGCTTTCACGACGCCGCTCAGCGCGAGCCACGTGCTGATCTTCCCGGTGCTCTTCAGCGGCAACGACCTGCTCATCGCGATCGTCGTCCCCGTGGTGCTGGTGGCGCTGGGCTGGTTCCTGCTGCGCACAGACGCCGGCGTGGCGGTTCGATCGGTTGCGGACAACTCGGACCGGGCCCGCCTGCTCGGCATCCCGGTGCGGCGACTTTCGACGCTGGTCTGGGTGATCGCCGGCGTCCTGGCCGGCCTGACGAGCATCGTGAGCGCGCCGTCGGCCGGCATCACCATCGCGGCCGGCGCGGGGCCCGCGTTGATCCTCCCCGCGCTCGCCGCCGCCATCATCGCCAGCATGGAGAACCTCCCGCTCGCCTTCGGGGCGGGGGTGGCGCTCGGCGTCACGAGCGGACTCTTCGAGTTCAACATGCCCCGCTACGGCAGCGCGGTGGGCGACGTGGTCAACCTCGTGGCGATCTTGGTGGGGTTGTTGTTCCTGCAGCGAAAGCGCAGCCGGGCCGACGACGCCGAGGAGACCTTCTCGGCGTCGGGGATCCTCAAGCCGATCCCCGCGGCGCTGCGCTCCCTGCCCGAGGTCGTCGCCGGGCGGGCCGCCGTGATGGCGCTGGTGGCGGTGGTGGTGCTCGTCATCCCGCTGGTGGTCGGACCCGGGATGACCGTCGAGTACACCGCGGCCCTCCTCTACGGCATCATCGCCATTTCACTGGTCGTGCTGACCGGGTGGTCGGGCAACGTCAGCCTCGGTCAGTTCGCCTTCGCCGGCGTGGGCGGCGTGCTGGCGGGCGACCTTATTGAGAAGGCGAACGTGGACCTCTTCATCAGCCTGGTCGCAGCGGGGGCGGCGGGTGCGCTGCTGGCCGTGGTCGTGGGGGTGCCCGCCCTGCGCATCCGCGGCGCCTACCTGGCCGCCGTCACCCTGGCACTCGGGGTGGCAATGGACACCTTCTTCCTCAATCCGACCTACTACCCAAACATCATCCCCCAAGCCTTCCTGCGCCCTGTGCTCTGGCAGCGCTTCAACCTGGCGTCGAACAAGGCGTTCTACTTCTGCTGTCTCGGCTTCCTCGTCCTGACCATCCTCTTCATCCAGGGTCTGCGCCGGGCCCGGCCCGGGCGCGTCCTCCTGGCCACCCGCGACAACCAGCGAGCGGCAGCCGCCATGTCCGTCCCGCCGGTTCGCACCAAGCTGAGCAGCTTCGTGCTGGCGGGGACGATCGCGGGGATCGCCGGTGGCCTCTACGCGGTGCTCCTGGGGGGAGTGGCCTTCAACACCTACGACCCCTCCTACGGTCTCGTCGTCTTCTCCATGGCGGTGATCGGCGGCCTCGGCTCCATCAGCGGCGTGCTGATGGGCGTGGGTCTCATCGAGATCCTGAGTTACACGTTTCCCAAGTACCAGCTGGTCTTCACCGGCGTCGGGCTCCTGCTCGTCCTGTTGTTCCTCCCGGGCGGGCTGGCCGAGGGCGTCCAGAGCATCCGCGACCGCCTGCTCAAGATCGTCGCCAGGCGGCGCAACATCTTGGTGCCGAGCCTGGTGGCCGACAAGCGCGTCGAGCCCGCCGAGCATGCGCCCGAAGAGACCTCGTTGCTCGAGCACGCACTCAACGAGGACGACGTCGCCGCGGCCGGCGACAGGTTGGGCGACGGGTTCCACGAGTTTGTGCCCGCCCCCGAGACGCGTGACGAGGACACGGCACCGATCCAGGTGGTCGGCGCGTCGAGCAACGGCGGAGGGGTTGTCCCGAGAACGCCGGTGGCGCTCTCCTGCGAGAAGGTCGAGGTGTCCTACGGACCGGTGCAGATCCTGTTCGGGGTCGACCTCGAGGTGCACGAGGGCGAGATCGTCGCCCTGCTCGGCACGAACGGCGCCGGAAAGTCGACCCTGTTGAAGGGGGCCAGCGGCCTGGTCAAGGTGGGTGCCGGCGCGGTGCGGCTCGAAGGCGAGGGGATCGGCGGCGACCAAGCGGAGTCGATTGCCCGCAAGGGCCTTTCGTTGATGCCCGGCGGGCGCGGCATCTTCCCGACACTCACCGTCGACGAGAACCTCCGGCTCGGCACGTGGATGATGCGGAAGGACAACCGGGCTGTTGCCGAAGCACGGGAGAGGGTGACCGGGCTCTTCCCGATCCTGGGACAACGTGCCCATCAGCAGGCGGGCAATCTCTCGGGGGGCGAGCAACAGATGCTTTCCCTGGCCATGGCGCTCATGGTCAAGCCAAAGGTACTGATGATCGACGAGCTCTCCTTGGGGCTGGCACCGACGGTGGTGGCGCAGCTCCTCGGCGTGGTCAAGAGGCTGCATGCCGGCGGCACCACGATCGTCGTGGTGGAGCAGTCGGTCAACGTGGCGCTCGAGCTGGCCGAGCGAGCTGTCTTCTTGGAGAAGGGTGAGGTGCGCTTCAGCGGGCGCACGGCTGACCTGCTCGAGCGTCCCGACATCTTGCGCTCGGTGTTCATCGCGGGCGCCGGCTCCGTCGACGGCACGGTGGTGACCCCCGACGCCGGCCCGAGCGACCATCACGTCCACGCCAACGCGGCCTCGGCGCTGATCATGGCGGACCCGCGCCGGCGCATCCCGCCCTCGGCGGAAGCTCCGGCCATCTTGGAGTGCAACGGCGTGCGGAAGAGCTTTGGCGGCATCGCAGCCATTCAGGACATCAGCCTGACTCTGCGCGACGGCGAGATCCTCGGGCTCATCGGGCACAACGGTGCCGGCAAGACAACGTTCTTCGACTGTGTGTCCGGCTTCTTACCTCTCGACGGCGGCTGGATCCGTCTCGGCGGGATGGAGATCGACACCTGGCCTTCGCACATGCGCGCAGCAGCGGGTCTCGGCCGCACCTTCCAAGAGGCCCGTCTCTTCCCCTCCCTGACCGTGGCCGAGACGATCGAGGTCGCGCAAGAGCGCCACCTGCGCTCGCGCGACATGGTGGGGGCCGGGCTCCGCCTGCCGGCCTCGCTCGACTCCGAGGCCGACGTGGCCGAGAAAGCTGAACAGCTGATCGTCATGATGGGCCTCGACGCCTTCCGGGAGAAGCTGGTCGGGGAGCTCTCCACGGGGACACGCCGCATCGTGGAGCTGGCCTGCGTGCTGGCCCAAGAGCCCGGCGTCCTCCTGCTCGACGAGCCCTCGGGTGGCGTCGCACAGCGCGAGACCGAGGCGATGGGTCCGCTGCTCATCCGGGTGCAGCAACACACCGGGTGTTCCATTCTCGTGGTGGAGCACGACATGCCGCTCTTGACGGCGATCTGCGACCGGATGATCGCGCTCGAGCTGGGTGAGGTCATCGCGGAGGGCACGCCGAGCGAGGTGCTCGAGCACCAGGCCGTGATCGAGTCCTATCTCGGGACTGACGAATCGACCATCAATCGATCGGGTGTGAAGGTGTAACAGGGCATCGTCGCGCACGGTCGGCGAGAGAACGACGATGATGGTCCAGTGACGGATCTGGCGCGGGAGGCACCCATCTCGGGGCACTGCGACCCTCGCTTCGACGCGGTGCGGGACGAGTTCGTCCGCAACTTCACCGATCGGGGTGAGCTCGGCGCCGGGGTCTGCATCCTGATCGACGGCACCACGGTGGTCGAGCTCGCCGGCGGGTGGGCCGACTCCGGCCGACGCCGGCCGTGGCAGGCGGACACGCTGGTGGACTTCTATTCGGTCGGCAAGGCCTTTGTCGCGCTGCTCGCACTCCAGCTCGTCGACGGCGGCCTTCTCGGTCTCGACGATCCGATCTCTTCTGTCTGGCCCGAGTTCGCAGCCCGCGGCAAGGAGGCGGCAACCCTCCGGCACGCCCTGTGCCACCGTGCCGGCGTCCCCGCCATCCGCGAACCGTTGACGAACGCGGACCTCTGGGACTGGAACCGTATGACAGCTGTCCTGGCCGCGACAGAGCCGTGGTGGGAGCCGGGTGCACGGCACGCGTACCACACCAACACCTATGGGCACCTGGTGGGGGAGGTCGTGCGCCGAGCGAGCGGCGAATCGACCGCGGCGCGGCTTGCCGCGGTGGCGGGACCGCTCGGGGCCGACGTCTTCATCGGCGTCCCGCCGGCTGCACGCGCGCGGTGTGCCGACGTGGTCTTCCACGCATCGGACCCCCCGAGCTGGTCGAGCTCGCCCGCGGGGCCCGACTTCGCCACTCTCGAAGGCGACGCCGCGCATGGAGATGCTCAGCTACTTCAATCCGCCCGGCTATTCCTCTATGGGTGTCGTGAACTCGTCGGAGTGGCGTGGCGCGGAAGTCCCGTCGACCAACGGCCACGGCACTGCGGCGGGAGTCGCCCGCCTGTACGCCGCGCTGCTCGAGCCCGGTCGCCTGGTCTCCACCGACGTACTGGACGAGGCCACGAAGCCCCAGTCGAGCGGGTTCTGCCCGATCCTGCATGACGACGTGACGTTCGGCCTGGGCTTCCAGCCGACTTCGTCCCGGCGCCCGTTCGGACCTGATCCGCGTGGCTTCGGCCATTTCGGCACAGGCGGTGCGGTCGGCTTCGCCGATCCCGACAGCGGGGTTGCCTTCGGGTACGTCATGAACGACGTGATCCCTCGCTGGCAGAGCACGCGCAACCGTGCCTTGATCGACGCGCTCTTTGGCGCGCTTGGACGTTGAGACGGATGTTGCTGAGGAAGACGTAGTGACCTCCTTCGACGAGCTCGTCGCCGAAGGGATGGCCGCGCCGTTGGAAGGCTGGGACTTCACGTGGTTCGACGGCCGCGCCAGCGAGGAACGCCCGTCATGGGGCTATGCCGGGCTGTTGCGCCGGCGCGTGGCGCAGGCCACCGCTGTGCTCGACGTGGAGACAGGCGGGGGCGAGGTCCTCGCCGGCGCAGTCGGGATGACCGTGGGTGCGGACAAGCGCTGCCTCGTGGTTGCGACCGAGTCCTGGCCGCCGAACGTGACCGTGGCCCGTGGACGGCTGGGACCACTCGGGGTCCGCGTGGTCGCCGTCGCCGACACCCCGACGTTGCCCTTTGCGGCGAGTTCGTTCGACCTGGTGGTGAGCCGGCATCCGGTCGTCGTCCTCTGGGACGAGATCGGCCGCGTGCTGCCGCCTGGCGGCGCCTACCTGTCCCAGCAGATCGGCGCCGGCAGCAACCGCGAGCTCACCGAATTCATGATTGGAGAACAGCCCGTCAACGAGCGACGGAGTGCTGCGAGCACCCGAGCCGGCGCGGAGGCGGCCGGTCTCGAGGTGCTCCAGCTCGCGGAATGCGCGTTGCGAGTCGAGTTCTTCGACGTGGCTGCCGTGGTGCACTTCCTCCGGAAGGTCCCTTGGACCGTGCCCGGGTTCACCCCTGAGGCCTACGCCGAGCCGCTCGCACGGATGTACGCCTGCATCGAGCGCGACGGGCTCTTCGTCTCCACGGCTCGGCGGATGCTCGTCGAGGCCCGCCGCCCCGCCTGAAGCCGGGGTCGGACTCGAGGTGCGCGACAAGGCCGTGCATGCCACCTATCGTTCGCCCATGTCCTGGACCCCGATGCCACCGTCGTTGCCGCCGCCCGGCTGGTATCCCGATCCATCAGGCCATCCGCAGCTCCGTTGGTGGGACGGTGCCGCCTGGACACCGCACGGACCGCGCCGGTGCCGGTGGCCCCCCAGGGTCCGCAGGTGGCCACACGGGCGGGTGTTTTCGTGCTGGCGGGGTGGTGGTTGCGCTTTGGCGGCTACCTGATCGACGCCATCATCCTCGACGTGCCCCTCCTCGTCGTCGGTGGGTTCATCGGCTTCGCCGACGTCGAGACCCAGGCGTCGATCTCAGAGGGCCACGTGGTGCTCAGCACCGGCGCCGAGGTGCTGATCGTGGCCATCTCCGTCGTGGCGGTCATCGGCTACCCGTTGCTGATGTTACGCCTCCGCGGTCAGACCCTCGGCATGATGGCAGTCGGCGTACGCGCCGTCGACTCTGCGTCAGGGCTGCCGCTGTCGACGCGCCAGACCTGGGCGCGTGTGCTGACGTTCTTCGCCCTCGGCCAACTGTGGATCCAGGTCGCGACCGTCATCACCTTCGCCGACACCACGCAGACCCGGCCGGTCGCATCCACCGTGCTCCGGTTGCTGGCCTTCGCCGGCTTGTTGACCACCGGCCTGTGGGCGACGGGCAATGCCCTCAATCAGACGCTGCAGGACAAGGCAGCGGGCACCGTGGTCATCCGCGTGCGCCCCTGACGTCGGAGCCGCCCGGCGCGAGCGTCAGCTGGCCTGGCTCACCGAACTCATGTTGTAGTCAGGGATGCGCAGCGGCGGGGTGATCGTGCGGTTGAGGTATTCGCCGAACTCCCGGCCGAGCGAACGCACCGGGGTGCCCACCTCGCTCGCGCGGGCGAGCAGATCGACCGGGCTCTCATTGAAGCGGAAGTTGTTGGCGGCCCCGACCACGACGCCGTCCTCGACGACGTAGACCCCGTCGCGGGTGAGGCCGGTCACGAGCAGCGTCGCCGGATCGACCTCCCGGATGTACCACAGGCAGGTGAGGAGGAGGCCCCGCTCGGTGCGGGCCACCATGTCGTCGATCGACCCCCCGTCTGCGTCCTCGCACTGCAGCACCAGGTTGTCCACGTAAGGTGCCATCTCGACGCCCGAGCGGGCCGCGCCGGCACGGTGGTAGCGCAGATGCGCCAGGATCCCGTCACGGAGCCAGTCCGTGCGCCCGGCCGGGAGCCCGTTGTCGAACACCGAGACCTCCGAACTGCCGGCGGCGGTGGCGACGAAGGGTGTGCACTCGACGCCGGGTTCGGCGGGGTCGCTGAAGAGGGTGAAGGGCAACGTGGCGATCCGCTCGCCCACGCGGGTACCGCCGCCCTCTTTGGAGAAAACGGTGCGCCCGTCCTCGGCGTCCTGCCCGCCGATGCCGCCGAAGGCCAGCATCGCCATCATGTCGGCGACGCCGGACGGCGGCAGGATCACCTCGTAACGCCCGGCGTCGAGCGCGATCTGGTGGCTCGCCCAGTCCAGGCGCCGCCACACCTCCTCCTCCATCTGACCGAGCGAGGGCGAGATGCTCGGCATTGCCACCCAGGCCGAGCCGGCCCCGTCTGCGGTGCGGCCGACCAGGCTCACCGCGCCGGTCGGCTGTGCGTACGAGAGGCGGAGCCCGGTGGAGCTGCCGAGGTAGAGGGTGTCGACGTCGAGCTCGGCGAACCCGGCCAGCACGGCATCGCGGGCCCTGGCGCGCTCGAACGCACCGGACAGTGAGGACAGGACCGGCTCGAGCGCACCCGAATCGGTCTCCTCGGGCGGCAAGGCGAAGGCGCGATCCGTCGACGGGATGCCGTCTCCGGGTGCGACGAGTGCAGACAGCGTCCTCGGCGGCTGGCGCCGCCTTGGCGTCGGCCAGCGCGGCGTCCACCATTTCGGCGACACCGTCCGCCCCGACGACGCCGGTGCGCCGTGCGGTGCCCGACGACTGCCCGGCGAACGCGATCACGCTGACGGCCCGCCCGCGTTGGACACCGTTGGTCGTCGTCGTATTCAGTGCGAAGCGGACGTCGGCGTGGCTGCGCTCTTCCACCAAGACGATGCAGCCGTCCGCGCCGGTTGCATCGGCTCGCGCCATTCCGTGCTCAATCACGTCTTGCGCGGGGATCACGTCATCACCGTGCTGCTCGCTACCAGCGCGACTCGGTTCAACGCCCGGACTCCTCACGCGCATTGAGGACACGCACGGCGCGCACGAGGACCGACGGGCAGCCATGCGACACGGGAGCGACCTGACCGGGCTGGCCCTTGCCGCAGTTGAATGCGCCACCGAGCACCCAGGTCGATTCGCCTCCGACGGCTTCCATGGCGCCCCAGAAGTCGGTGGTGGTGGCCTGGTAGGCGACGTCCTTGACCTGCCCGGCCAGCCGGCCGTTCGCAATGGCGTAGAAGCGCTGCGCGGTGAACTGGAAGTTGTAGCGCTGCATGTCGATGGACCAGCTCTTGTCACCGACGACGTAGATCCCCCGGTCGACACCGGCGACGAGGTCCTCGGTACTCGGGCCGCCCGGGCCGGCGTGAGCCAGGGATACGTTCGCCATGCGCTGAATCGGCACGTGCATGGGCGAGTCGGCGAATGCGCAGCCATTGGATCGGTCGAAGCCCATGGCGGCCGCGATGGAACGGTCGAGCTGGTAGCCGACGAGGGTCCCGTCGCGGATGAGATCGAACGACTGGCCTTCGACGCCTTCACTGTCGATGCCGACGGTGGCAAGCCCGTGAGCCACGGTGCGGTCGCCGGTGACGTGCATCACGGGCGAGCCATAGGCGAGCGTGCCGAGCTTGTCGAAGGTGGCGAAGGACGTCCCGGCGTAAGCCGCCTCGTAGCCCATGGCGCGGTCGAGCTCGGTGGCGTGGCCGATCGACTCGTGAATGGTCAGCCACAGGTTCGAAGGGTCGATCACCAGGTCGCAGTCGCCCGCCTGGACCGACGGTGCGTGGAGTTTCTCGGCCAACAGCTCGGGCAGCTCCGCGACCTCGGCTTCCCAGTCCCAATTGCCCGCGCTGGGGGGCCCGGTCAAGAACTCCCAGCCGCGACCGACCGGCGGGGCCAGCGTCCGCAAGGTCTCGAAGCCCGACTCCGAGAGCGCCAAGGCCTCGAGCTGGGCTTGGAGGCGGACCCGGTGCTGGGTGGCCCGGGTCCCGTTGAGGTCGGCCAGGTAGGTCTGCTCGGAGACGGCCAGGAGCGAAGCGCTGGTGTGCGAGACGACCTCGTGGCGCGCCAGCTGCTCGCTCCACTCGGCGAGCAGCGCGATCTTGTCGGCCAGCGGCACCGTCGACGGGTCGACCTCGAAGGTGCTCGACCACGTCACCTGGCCGTGGGAGGGCTCGGGCGCAAGTTCGACGCGCCCGCCGCCGGCTCTGCTCGTGACGCTCGCCATCTCCTTGGCCCGGGCGACGAGGGAGGCCGCCTCCTCGGGCCGCACGTCGACGGAGGCGGCGAACCCCACGGCACCGTCGACCACCACGCGCACGCCCATGCCGAATTCGGTGTCGTCCGCCGTGGTCTCGGGGTGGGCGTCGTGCAGGCGCACCGTCTGGCTCCTGATGCGCTCAACCCTGAGCTCGGCCGCCTGGCAGCCCGAGGCGGCGTCGAGTGCGGCATCTGCCAGCGCCGAGAGGTCGTCCGCCGCCAGCGGCATCAGTCGACGGGAGTTGGTTGGCGCACCGGCAGGCCGGCCGACGTGTAGATGGCGTCGATCAGCTCCATGGTACGGATGGCGTCGGCTGCGGTGGTCGGGAACGACGCGCCGTCCTCGACCGCGGCCACGAAGGCCTCGAGCTGGAAGTCGTAGGTCGGCCGCCTGCTGAATCGCTCCTTGCGCGAGCCGAGCGCGGTCGTGACCTTCATGCGGTGCCCGTGTTGGGGCGCGAACGGGTTGAAGATCGACACCTTCCCGTCGTCGCCGATGACCTCGGCGTGCAGGCGCAGAACGGAGGACGAGAACATGGAACAGCCGATGTGGGCACTGCCTCCGTCGGGCAGCGAGAAATGCGCGTCCATGGCGCGGTCGACGCCGGGCGACGACAGCTTCGCCTCGGCGCTGATCACGCGCGGCCCGGCGGTCAGGAGCCGTAACAGGCTGATCGGGTAGCAGCCCATGTCCATCGTGGCGCCTCCGGCCAACGCCAGCTGGTAACGGATGTCGCCCTTCTTCCACAGGGGGGCCGAGAAGGCCACGTCGATGTTCGAGATGTTCCCGAGCTCGCCGGAGCGGACGATCTCGACCAGTCGCTTGGTCAGGGGGTGGTACTGGTAGTGAAACGCCTCCATGACGACCACACCGGGGTTGCCGTTATCGACCTCGGCCACCGCCCTGGCCTCGTCGGCGTTGGCGGTGAAGGGCTTCTCGCAAAGGACGTGCTTGCCCGCCTTGACGGCGGCAATTGTCCAATGGCCGTGCAGCCCGTTGGGGAGCGGGTTATAGATCGCATCGATGTCCGGGTCGGCGATCATGGCGGCGTACGAGTCCAAGACGCGAGGAATTCCCTGTTTGCGGGCGAATTCTTCGGCCCGGGCGCGGTCGCGGGCCGCCACGGCGGTGACCACCGCGCGGCCGGTCCGCCGGGCCGGCTTCACCAAGGCGACGGGGGCGATCCGGGCCGCCCCCAAGATGCCGATCCTCAGCACGCAGTCATGGAGCCGGGGGGACCCGGATGAGGCAGTAGGACGCGGGACGCCAGGGCGTTTCCCCAGTATGGGACGGAGGACCCGCCGGGGGCGGCGGGGGAGCTTGGCGCGACATGAGCACGGACGCTAACGCACGCGGGGGCCGGCCGACGCTTGGTCACATCCGTGGCCTCGACGGCATCCGCGCCCTCTCGGTCCTCGCCATCATCGCCTTCCACACCGGTCTGAACTCGGTGCCCGGCGGTTTCTACGGCGTCGATTCGTTCTTCGTCCTCTCGGGGTTCTTGATCACCTCGCTGCTCGTCAAGGAGTGGGGCGGCAGCGGGACGATTCGCCTGCGCCGCTTCTGGGCGGGTCGCGCCCGACGCCTCTTGCCGGCGCTCTTCCTCTTGGTCGCCGTGATCGGCATCGTGCTCGCCGTCTTTCCCGACGTCCTGCGAACGCCGCATCTCTTGGGCGACGCCGTCTCGACGGTGTTCTACTTCTCGAACTGGTACTCCATCCACGGCGGGGTGACCTACTTCTCGCTCTCGAGCCAGCCGTCGCCGTTGCTGCACACGTGGTCGCTCGCGATCGAAGAGCAGTTCTATCTGGTGTGGCCGCTCATCGTCCTGGCGGTGCTCAAACTCGGGACCTCCCGGCATTCCCGTCGCACCGGCAGGCGGGCCGTTGCGGTGCTCGGGGGTGGCCGCATCCTCGTCGGCCCGCCCCTCCAGCGGGATCCCGAATGGACGCGGCGGCGCCGGCTCCACGTGCTGTTCGCGGTGGCGTGCCTGGGCTCGCTGGCGTCGGCCATTCTCATGGCCTTCCTCGCCCCCAACGGGTACACGACCCGCGCCTATTACGGCACCGACACCCGGGCCCAGGCGTTGTTGGTCGGGGCCGCCATCGCCATCGGGTTGACGCTCTGGCACGACGGGAGCATGCGCCGCTGGTTCACGCGCTCCGCCTCGGTCCTTGCCGTCGCCGGAATCGCCGGCACGGCCGCGCTGTGGTGCACGACGTCTGAGACGTCCACCTTCGCCTTCAGCGGCGGCTTCCTGGTGGCCAGCCTGCTGGCCGGTGCCGTCGTCCTCGGCTGCGCGGTGGCGCCGCGCTCGCTTGCTGTCCGCCTCTTGGAGCTGCCACCCCTGCCCCAGTGGGGCCGGATCTCCTACGGGGTCTACCTCTGGTACTGGCCGGTCCTGCTGGTGGTGACCGGGCAGCGCCTGCACTGGGGCGTGTACCCGCTCTTCCTGGCCCGGGTGGGTATCACGGTGGCCATCGCCGCCATCAGCTACGACCTGGTGGAGATGCCGATACGGCGCGGCGCGCTGCGGCGGTGGCGCTCGTGGATCGCGGCGCCCGTCGGTGCCGCGGCGGCAATCAGCGCCGTCTTCGTCAGCACGCTGGTGCCGGTGGGCGCCACCGAGCTCCAGGGCTCCCAGCTCAGCGTGGTGGCGCCGACGACGACGAGCACGGTGGCCACGGCCGCGGCCACTTCACCGACCCCCGGGGCAACGGCTGATCCGACCACGACCACGACGACCGTGCCGTCCTACCTCACCCCGTCGCCGCCGGCGACTCCGGGCTCGACTCCCAAGCCGGTCAAGGTCCTGTTGGTCGGCGACTCCGTGGCGGGCACGCTGGCAGTCGGCCTGGCGCAGGAGGCCAAGCCCTACGACGTCCAGATCGCAAACGAAGGAACGCCTGGGTGCTCGCTGTCGATGCAGACGCAGATCAAGGTCCTCTTCTATACGGTGAGCCCCGACGCTCCCTGCGACGTGCACAACGACGCCAGCTCGTTGCTGCGCACCTGGCGCACCTGGGTCGACGCTTACAACCCCGACGTCGTCGTCTACGTCGCCCGTGGCGAGACGTTCGACCAGGAGATCGGTGGCCAGTGGCAGAACCCGGGCCAAGGCACCTTCGACGGTTATCTCGAGAACCGCTTCCGTCAGGCGGTGTCCGTCCTCGGTTCGAAGGGCGCCAGTGTGGTCCTTGCCACGACGCCGTATTACGACAGCGGGACCTCGCCCACCGGGACTCCCTGGCCCGAGGACGACCCTACGCGGGTGCAGATCGACAACGACACCATGCGGGCGGTCGCCAACTCGACACCGTCGGCAGCCGATGGGAGTCACGTGTACGTCTTCGACCTGAACGGACTGGTGTCGCCCGGGGGCAAATATTCGTCGACGGTGGGGTCGGTCAACGTCCGCTGTGCTGACGGCGTCCACTTCACCCGTTCCGGCGGGATCTTCGTCGGCTTGAAGCTGGCTCCCGAGCTCGCCGCGCTGGGACAGGCGCACGCCAGCTCCGCTCCGGGTGGCGCCTGGCCCGGGCCTCTGCCACCATCGACGCCCACATGGTTCGCGAACCTGCCCTGCCAGTAGTCCGGCGCGCCACTGCCGCCGACGTCGACGCCATGGCCGCCCAGATGGCGCGGACGTTCTGGGACGATCCCGTGGCCGGTTACGTGTTCCCCAAGGAGTCGCGCCGCGACGCAGGACTGCGCGCCTATTTCGGGACCCAGATGCGGGCCGACTACCTCCCCTTCGGCGGCTGTTACCTCGCCGACGGGTATGCCGGCTCGGCCATCTGGGCGCCGGCGGGCAAGCCGTTCCTCACCGGGCTGCAGGGCATCCTCACGCTGGTGCCGGTCCTTCCCTACGTGGCGGCCAACCTGGTGGCCACCCTGCGGTTGTTGAACCTGGTCGAATCGCTCCATCCCCGCGAGCCCCACTGGTACCTGGCCAGCCTGGGGACCGCCGTGGACCAGCAGGGCAAGGGGATCGGGGGCGCTCTCATGCAACCGGTCCTCACACACTGCGACGGCGAGGGCATGCCCTGCTATCTCGAGTCGTCCAAGGAGCGCAACGTCCCCTTCTACCGCCGGCACGGCTTCGAAGTGGTCAAGGAGGTGCGCCTTCCCGGGGGCCCCTCGCTGTGGACCATGTGGCGCGAGCCGCGCCCGGCAGCAGCCTGAGCCAAGCGCTCCGCCAGGGGCCACCCGCACCCGGTGCGCTCGCGTCTGCGACCCGAGACCTTAGGTGGGGTGGATTCCCTCGGGCATGGAGAGGCTGTCGTTGACGACGAGGCCCAAGACGTCGATGACGGCGCGCGCCGGTGCCGACGGCAGCCCGCGGCGGCGCTGCGCCACTCCGACACGGCGGCGGGGGATGCCGGCGACGGGGAGGACCGAGAAACGGCCGCGGAGGTGCCCGGGCACCGCGGTGGCCGGCAAGATGGCCGGCCCGTAGCCGTCGAAGGCCAGCGACGCGATCAGGCGGACGCCGTCGAGCTCCATGGCGGGCCGCAGGGCGATGCGGGCGGGCACGGTGGCGCTGTCGATCTCCGCCCGGAGCGCCGTGCCCGGCGCCGGCAGGAGGAGCTCGAGCTCGGAGAGGTGCTCGAGGTCCACGAAGGCCTCGCTGCTGAGCGGATGCCCCGGCGGCAGCACCAGGACGAGGTCCTCGTCGAAGAGCTGCGCGGCCATGATCTCGTCGCCGCTGAGCGGAAAAGTCACGACGGCCAGGTCCAGTTGGCCCGATGCCAACTGCTGTTCCAGCTGGACGCTCGAACCCTCGGCCACGTTCAGGTGGATGTGGGGATGACGAACCCGGAGCAGATCGAAGAGCTGAGGTACCAGCCAACGGCCCGTCGTGCCGATCATCCCGAGGCGCACCGTGCCGACCACCTCCTCGCGCAGCGCGGTGACGTCGGCCACCATCGCCTCCAGCTCGTTCATAACCCGCCGGGCGCGCTCGATCACGACGTCACCCTCCTCGGTCAGCCGGCCCGAGGAGCGGTCGACCAGCTGGACGTCGAGCTCGCGCTCCAGCCTCGCCACGTGCGCCGAGACATTGGACTGCACCGTGCCGATGGAGGCGGCGGCGGCGGAGAAGCTGCCGGTGTCGGCGATGCCCAGAAGTGCTTGCAGATGTTTCAACTCCATCACGGGCCTCCTGCAAGAAGTGCTTGCCTCAGTTGCATTACCCATCAGTATAACTGATGGAAAGTATCTGCTAAAGCTGCTTGACTGATCGCCGATAGGCGGCCAAAATGAACGTCAGACCGCAGGGATTCGGAAGCCCCCCCTCCCAGCCCTGATGAGTCTCGAGAAGGGATCGCCCTCCCCCCCCGGCGATCCCTTCTCTCAATTCCGGGCCCTTTTCCTGTCGTCGCCTCCGAATCGCCCGGGTTCTCTCCGCGGCCGTCAGGCCAGCCCGTTCGGGACGTCCCCGGGGCCTCCGGCCAGGCGATCGAACTGCTTTAGGCTGCGTTGCCGTGGCGACCAGCGGAGGCGCAAGCGCCGTCTTCATCGACTTGGACCGCACGCTGCTCGCACATGCCTCCGGCCAGGTCCTCAACCGGGCCCTGGTGGAAGAGGGCGTGCTCCCCGAAGGCCGCTCGCTCCCGGGCGACAGGCTGCTCTACGCGGTCAACAACCGCTTCGGAGAGAACCTGTTGTCGATGAGCCTCGTGCGGGCGGCCGCCAGGGTGGCCCGGGGCTGGCGTCAAGACCAGGTCCAGGCGGCCGGACGCCGGGCGATCTCGGCCCTGAGCGAGTTGGTCGCCCCGTTCGCACCCCAACGACTGGCCGCCTTCCGTGCCGAGGGTCTCCGACTGGTGCTCACGACGACCACCCCCGTCGACATGATCGCCCCCTTCGCGGAGGCCTACGGGTTCGACGATCTGATTGCGACGGCCTACGAGACCCGCGAGGGGCGCTACACGGGCCGCCTCTACGAGGGATTCGTGTGGGGCACCGGCAAGCTGCGTGCCGTCCGCGAGTGGTCCGACGCCAACGACGTCGACTTGGGCGACTGCCACGCCTGTAGCGACAGCATCTTCGACGTCCCGCTGCTCTCGAGCGTCGGCACGCCGCACGCAGTCAACCCCGACCCGTCTCTCACGGTCGTCGCGACCAGCGCGGTGCTGGCCGGTCGAGCACTGGGACCGCCCTCCGGGCGTCCCGAGCGTCATCGGATTCGAGCCGTACCACCTGATTCGGCCCTTCGTGCGCAAGCTGTCCTTTCCGTATGCACGTTTCGACATCGCGGGGATGGAGAACGTGCCCGTACGCGGGCCTGTCCTACTGGCCGCCAATCACCGGAGTTATTTCGACGTGGCCGCACTCGCCCTCGTCGCACGAGAGATCGGGCGGCCGGTTCGCTTCTTGGGCAAGAAGGAGATCTTCGATGCGCCCGTCGTCGGCATGATCGCTCGTGCCATCGGCGGCATCGCCGTCGACCGGGGCAGCGGCGCAGGCCGATCGCTGCGCGACGCCGAGGCCGCATTGAAGGCGGGGGAGGTGGTCATCGTGCTGCCGCAGGGGACGATCCCGCGTGGCTACGACTTCTTCGACCCGGCGCTGCACGGCAAGACCGGGACGGCGCGCCTCGCGGCGTCGACCGGGGCCACCGTCGTCCCCGTCGGGCTGTGGGGCACCGAGAAGGTGTGGCCGAGGTCGGCAAGAGTCCCAGACGTCACTCTGGTGCGCAAACCGCCGGCCGTGTCGGCCCGCGTCGGCAAGCCGGTCGCGCTCTCGCTCACGGATGCCAAGGCGGACACCGAGACGATCATGCAGGCCATCGAGCGCGTTGTTGCCACCCGAGTCGCGTGGAGCGTCACGAGCCCACCGCCGAGGAGCTGGCGCGCACGAAACCTCCTCGGTGAGAGCACGGCTCGCCAGCGCGACGACGCGAGCAGTCAACGCCGCATCGCGTCGGCTTGGCCGCGGCCAGGGCACCGTCGCCGGGGGCCGGGCTGGGCTGCGGCTCGACCCACGGCTGCTCGAGCATCTGAGCGCCGGCCGCCAGGTGGTGCTGGTGACCGGCACCAACGGGAAGACGACGACGACGCGCTTGGTGACTGTCGGGCTGGGGGCGGCGGGCGACGCCGTGGTGAGTAACGAGACCGGGTCCAACATGCCCCCGGGCCACGTGGCCGCACTGGCGGGGACGGCCGCGACCCGGGCCGTCCTCGAGGTCGACGAGTCGTACCTGCCGCGGGTGCTCACGGCGACGACGGCAGCGGCGGTCGTCCTGTTGAACCTCTCGCGCGATCAACTGGACCGCACCAACGAGGTGCGGATGGTGGCGGGACGCTGGCGAGCCGCGCTGGCAGCCGCACCGCACACGCACGTCGTCGCCAATGCCGACGACCCACTGGTGGCATGGGGTGCCGGTGTGGCGCGCGACGTCCATTGGGTCGGCGCCGGGTTGCGCTGGCAGCTCGATGCCGTCGGCTGTCCGTCGTGCGAAGAGCGCATCACCTTTGGTGAGGGCTCCTGGTCGTGTGCGTCCTGCGGGTTCGCCCGTCCCGATCCTGAGGCCACGCTCGTCCACGATCCCGACGGCACGGCCCACGCGGTGTGGACCGATGGCAGGACCATGCCCATCCGGCTCGAGCTGCCTGGGCGGTTCAATCTGGCCAATGCGCTGATGGCTGCGGTGGCCTGTGAGGCCTGCGGCGTGGACGCCGGGACTGCACTCGAGGCGATGGGGTCGGTGCACGACGTTGCCGGCCGTTTCACAGTCCGGTCGTTCGGCAGTGTTGAAGCTCGCCTCATGCTGGCAAAGAACCCCGCGGGTTGGGACGAGCTGCTCGATCTGGTGGCCGAAGGCGACACGCCTCTGGTCGTGAGCATCAACGCGCGGGTGGCCGACGGCGCCGATCCCAGCTGGCTCTGGGACGTCCCCTACGAGCGTCTCGCGGGACGCCATGTGGTCGCGACGGGAGACCGGTTCCGCGACCTGTCCGTGCGCCTGCATTACGCCGGCGTCGCGCACACCACCGAAGCCGATCCGGTGCGGGCCGTTCAGCGTGCCGGCGACGGGATCAACGTGACGGTGGACGTGATCGGGAACTACACGGCCTTTCACGACCTGCTCGAGGCCGGTGCATGAAGCGCACCCTACGGGTCGCGGTGGTCTACCCCGACCTCCTCGGAACCTATGGCGACGGCGGGAACGGTCTGATCCTGGCCCGCCGGGCCGAATGGCGCGGCTGGCCGGTCGAACTGCTCCAGGCCGACTCCGACCGGTCCCTTCCCGAGGCCGACATCTACTGCCTCGGCGGAGGAGAGGACGGGCCGCAGGTCCGCGCGGCTCGCACACTCATTGACGATGGCATGCTGAGCCGGCGTGTGGCCGACGGTGCGGTCGTGCTCGCGGTGTGCGCCGGCTTCCAGTTGGCCGGGTGGACGTTTCCCGGCGCCGACGGCGCGCCGCACGAGGGTCTCGGGCTCTTGGAGATCGACACCGTCAAAGGGGAGGGTCCGCGGGCGGTCGGTGAGGTCCTGGCCGAAGTCACGGGTGTGGCGGGCCTCCCCGTGTTGACCGGCTTCGAGAACCACGGCGGGCGTACCACGCTGGCCGATGAGGCCGTCGCCCTCGGGCGTGTCGAGTCGGGTGTGGGCAACGGCGGGGGGGACGGCAGCGAGGGCGCCGTCCGCGGCCGCATCGTGGGGACGTACCTGCACGGCCCGGTGCTGGCGCGGAACCCCGGCCTGGCCGACCTGCTGTTGGGCTGGGCCGTCGACGACGTGCCGCTGGCACCGCTCGACGACGCCTGCTGCGAGCAACTCCGCGACGAGCGCCTAACCAGCGTCGGGCGACGGAGAAGGCTGGGCCGCCGCTCGAGCAGGCGTGACCGCGGGACCGTGGGCGCCAGCAGTGCCGATGCGCCAACGGGCGGACCGAGCGAGCAAGGAGACAGCTGATGCGGACGCTGCTCAACGTGTTGTGGCTGGTGCTCTCCGGACTATGGCTCGCCATCGGTTACGTGGTGGCGGGGATCATCCTGTGCATCTTCGTCATCACGATCCCCTTCGGCATCGCCTGCTTCCGGCTTGCGGCGTTCGTGCTCTGGCCCTTCGGCCGTGCGGTCGTGCACAGGCCCGACGCCGGTGCGCCCTCCACGGTCGCCAACGTGTTGTGGTTCATCCTGGCCGGCCTCTGGATGGCGCTGGCGCACCTGATCCTCGGCGTGGTGCTCTGCCTGACGATCATCGGGATCCCGCTCGGGCTCGGGAACTTCAAGCTGGCCGCCGTCGCCATCGCGCCGCTCGGCAAGGAGATCGTCCCAACGAGCGACCCCCGGGCCCAGCAGGGCGCCATCGTCTTTTGACCCGGATCTAGCGGGTGGCCAGGACGATCTCGGTATCGCCGGGCCAGTCCCAGAAGAGGCCTTCGGGCGCCCTCTCACCCAAGAGTGCGCGCAGCACCGTCTCGAACTCGTCCTTGCGAGCGCCGAACCGCCGAGGTGCCGCGAACGACGTCGAGTAGTAGCCGGCGACCACGGAGTCCACGCTGCGCACCACGTCGGCTCGCCCGGGCGCGTACAGGGTCCGGCTCTCCTTGAACCGAGACGCGGCCACATCGGGCACGAAGAGGTGCGGCGTGGCTCGCTGGTGCGTGCCCTGGGGGAGTGCCGGGGCGTCCTCGTCGGTGTAGTGCACCACGAGCTCACGAATCTCGTCTTCGGGAATGCGGGGGAGGGAGGAGTCTGGTGGCGCCGGCTGCGGGCGCCCGTCGACGCGATGGCCGATGAGCGCCACCGCGCCACCGCTCTCGAGCAGGTCGTAGACGGCGTCGAGCACGGGGATGCCGGCCGTCCAGTGGTAGGACTGCCCGAAGGTAACCAGGCGACATGATCCGGCGGCGATCCCGGCGCGAGGCAGGTTCTCGGCGACCCCTTTCACCCAGCGGATATGTCGTCAGGTCTCGCTCGGCAGCACGGCGGGCACCCTCGGCCAGCATGCCAAGGTCGGGATCGACCGCGATCACGTCCGCAAAGGCGGGCGCGAGCTCGATCGTGAGCATGCCCGGGCCGCATCCGACGTCGAGGAGGAGTCCGCGGCCGTCGAGATCGAGCGCGTCGCGGAGCGTCCGAACCAGGTCGCACCGAGTACGGAGGTCGACCGCTCACGTAGTAGGGCGCTGCCTCGCTGAAAGGCCCCCAGCCCGGGTTCACCCCGGCGAGCCGACGTCGACGGCCATGAGGTCGCGGGCGACGACGATCGTGCCACCGAAGTGCCGGGAGGCCAGCGCGGCCCACTCCTCTTCGGCTTCGGGCTGGGGGGCCGGGACCAGGTGGGTGAGGACCAAGGTGTGCACGTCGGCGCGGGCAGCCGTGCGGGCGGCGTCCTCGACCGTGGAGTGGTAGTCGAGCACGTCGGTCAGGCGCGGCAAGCCGATGGGCTCAATCAGGTCTCGCCGGACGACGGTGTGCACGAGCACGTCGGCTCCCTCGCACAACCCGTCGAGTCCGGAGCACGGGACGGTGTCGCCCGCGAGCACCACGGAGGCGTTGCCGTCGTCCACCCGGTAGCCGACGGTCGGACGGACCGGAGCATGGTCGGTCGGCGAGGCGGTCGACGCGGACGGCGCCGTCGGTGAAGACCTCGCCGTGTTCACACTCGACGACCTCGGTCGACGGCCGCCACTGCAGGTCCGCGTGGTGGGCCAACCGGTAGCCGACGTCGCGCTCGAGCATGGTTTCTGTCGCATGGACCAGATCGGCGGTACCGACCGGACCGTAGACGGTGAGGGGATTCGGCTGGAACGACATGACCCAACGCGACGTGATGACATCGTTGAGGTCGGTCGTGTGGTCGCTGTGGAGGTGGGTCAGGAAGAGCCCTCGCAGCGCCCCTGCCCCGGACCCGGCGGCAGCCGCTCGCATCAAGACGCCACGACCGCAATCGACGAGGAGGTCACCAGCTCGTGTCCGCACGAGCGTGGACGGACCGGCGCGGGCCGGATCGGGGAGTGGGTTGCCGCTTCCGAGAACGATGACTTGCACGGCACCGTGTTAGCACCCAGCGCCGGTGATCGAGGAGGTGCCCTGGTTGGCGCTCCATGAACACGGGATCGCAAGCCTCTAGGCTGGCCATACCGGTTTCGGCGCGACGGCCTCATTATGCTTTGCGATGGTTTGGGAGTGAGTGCGTTGAACGCCACACAGATGTCGGACCTCGGTTCGGCCAAAACCGTCCTTGTGGTCGAGGACGAGCGCGCGCTGCGGACCATGACCAGCGAGATCCTCGAGCGCAACGGCTACGCGGTACTGGCCGCGGGCGACGGGGAGGCTGCGCTCGAGGTCAGCCGCGATCATGACGGCGCCATCGACGTCTTGCTCACCGATGTCGTCATGCCGCGGATGCAGGGCACCGAGCTGGCTGACGCAATCCGTCTGCAGCGTCCCGAGATCGCCGTCATCTACATGACGGGGTACGCCAAAGAGGCGTTCCGCGATCGCGGCGTGCGACCGGTTGCTCTGGTGGAGAAGCCGGTGACCGAGGAACATCTCCTCGAGGTCCTGCGCCAGCACGCGCCCGGCTGAGGCCGCCTGGCGTCAGTCGGGCCACTCCGAATCGTGCACCCGGGAGGGGGGCTCGTCGAGCGCCCACGCCCGGCGCCACGGCGACGCTGCAGGCCCACGGTGAGCGGCCTCAGCCCCCGGGGTCGGCGCCACGGCGCTCACCGATCGGCGTGCCTGCCACCAGTCCGATTGGACCTCGCGCGCCAGGGTGGCGACTGCCGCCTCGACCCGTTCGGAGAAGCGCCGCGCGCTCTCGTCGTCGTCCGGGGTCATCGGTGCGCCGAAGAGCACGGCGATGGGGGCGCGCCGCAGGCGCCCGCCGCGCCGCGCCTCGGTGCCAGACCCGCCGGGGGGAGGCAGGTCGCGGTCCAGCGTCTTGGGGAGCACGTGGCGAGTGCCGTGCAAGTAGACGGGAACGACCGGACGCCCGGTCCGTTTGCCCAGATAGCCGGCGCTGGCGGGATGGAACGGCTGCGACCAGCCGTCGGGGGAACGCCCCCCCTCGGGAAAGAGGACGAGGTTCCATCCGTCCTCAATCAGCTCGGCGGCCGAGTCCATCGACCGGCGGTTCACCTTGCTGCGCTCCATGGGGATGGCGGCGAGGGCGAAGGACCAGAGCACGGACTTCCAGGTGCGGTCGAAGAAGTAGTCCGACGCCGCGGCAACGATGGTGCGATGGCGGAATTCGAGGGGGAGGGTGGTGATCAGCAGGGGGGTGTCGATATGGCTGGCATGGTTGGCCGCGAAGATCACGGGGCCTTCGAGGTGCTGCAGATGCTCCAGACCCCGGATGGTGGTGGGCGCGAGCAGGCGGGCAGCAGGGCGGGCGACGTTGTCGATCACGACGGCACGGGCCAGTCGCACCGGGTACCGGCGTGACCACTCGTGGTCGTATTCGAGGCCGACGCGGCGATCGGGGTCGGGCCGTTCGAGCGTCGTCGGCCACGACGGCGCACTGAGGGGGAAGCGTGCGGAACGGACGCGTGCCCCCAGACCGTTCCCTGACATCAGTGCACGTCCGCCATGAAGATGGGTGGGTTGTGCACATGGGTGAGCGTCGCGGAGGGCCCGACCACGTCGGAAGCGATCTCCAGCGCGTCGTTGAGCGAACCGGCCGGTGAGAACCCGAGCCGGCGCACCGCCTTGGGGTCGCCTCCCACCACGATGACCCGGCCCACATGGTTCAACGCGTGGGCGCACCAGTACCACATGTAGAAGGGGTGCACGCCGTGGTAGGCGTGACCGGTGCGGTAGAGGTGGATGTACCAGGGATCGGTGGCGAAGGATTCTTCGAACTCCTTGTGCATCCGCATCGGGTCGACCGTCTGCGTCAGCACCTGCTCGTAGAAGTCGATGTAACTCGGGTGATGACCGGGGTGGAATTCGGGACGGGTGGGGTGGCGCATGATCACGACGCCGCCCTCGCGTACCAGCGGTTTGCCCCGGTACATGTTGAAGAAATATCCGAGGCCCAGGCACGCCACCAGGATCGGGTTCATGATCGAGTTCACGTTGTAGGGGCAGATGTAGGGCAAACCCATGGTGAGGATGTCGGTCTGACCGTCGACGTCGACGCCTTGCTGAGCCCAGACATTGGAGGTCGTGAGTGCGTGGACGGCCTCGACCTCGCCGGCCTGGACCGAGGTGAGCGCATGGGGCGACCGGATGCCTTGGAAGATCTGCCTCGCCACCCGGGGCGGGCACTTGGCCAGCGCGGCCGACGATGCCGCATAGGTCGCTCGGTCGCGGAGCGACCATTCCCACTCGCGTTTTTGGAGGAACTTGAAATTCGGCGGAAAGGTGTCGTTGTTCAGTGTCGTCTCGATCTGGAACACCTGCACGCCCGAGGCGGCGATCAGGCGGCCCATGCGCCAGTTCGACGAGTGGAGCTCTGAGGCCGGCTGATCCATGAAGGACCTGGAGTGGCGCATGGTCTGGGGGTTGTGGTGGTGGCGCAGGCTGCGATAGCTGGCCAGGCCCGTGGCCACGCTCTTGTGCCCGCCGTCCATGGAGACCAGGTTGATGTTCACGTAGACCAGGAGGTCAGAGGTGGCAGCTCGCTTGTTGATCTCAATGTCCTCGCCCTGATCCGTCTGGCCCAGGTAGATGAGGTTGTCGGGATCCTCGGCATCGTGTTGGGTCAAGAGACCGTGCGGGGCGAACGCGTCGTAGACCCGGTCGCCGAGGGCGTGGCGGAGCTCCTGCTCGGTCATGCGACGATGCAGTGCCAGGGCAGCAATCAGCATCACGTCGTCCACGCCGGCCTCGGCCGCCATGTCGAGCACCGTCTCGATGACCATCTGGCGGACGTCGGGTGCCTCCATAGGCGGCAGGGGCAGCGAGACGTCGTCGAAGCAGATGGTCAACTTCATGCCGGGTCGCAGGAGTGCCGGCAGCGGGTCACGGTCCCCTTGGGGATGCAACAACGCGTCGCGGATGGCCCGGTAGGGGTCTTCGACGGGCTCGATGGGTTCGGGCGCGTAGATCACCCTGCTCCCTTCAGGCAGGGTCTCGAGCGTGAAGCCCTCGCCGCCCCAGAAGAGGGTGGGCGGCGTCGACTTGTCCACTTCGAGGACGAACCCAGGTCGGCGGCTCATCGGGAGGATCCTTTCCGTACGTCGAATGCGATCTTGACGGCGCCACGGCGACCCGCCGCGCCGGCATGGGCGACGGCATCTTCGAAACGGGTGAGCGGGTAGGTTGCGCTCACCAGGCGCCCGGTGCGCTGCGCCGCCACGACGTCGAAGGCGAGGGAGAAGGTCGTCGCGGGGTCATGCGCAGCGGTGCCGCGTTCGGTGCCGTACGCGTAGGCACCCGCCAGACGGACCTCGCGGTGCCACAGGGGAGCCAGGTCCACCGTCACCTTGCCGGGCATGCCGACGAGGCACACAGTGCCCCGCGGCCGCACCATGGCGATGGACTGCGCGATCGACTCTGCGCTACCCACGCAGTCGATCACCACATCTGCGCCCGACGAGAGGGTGGCGGTCATCCCGGACGCACCGCCATAGGACATCGCGTGTGCGTGCCGTCGCACGGCACGAGGCAATTGATCCGGTGGCAAGGCCTCGGTACATCCCAACTGGCGGGCGAGTCCCTGTTGGTGTGCGTAGCGTGCGCCCACGAGGACCACCGACGGTGTCGGGCAGAGTCCCACGCCGGAGAGGTGAGTGAGGGCGGCAGTGACGAGGAGTCCGAGGGTGCCCGCACCGACGATGGCCACGACGTCCCCCTCGGCGATCGGCGCACCGAGGACCGCGTGAACCGCACAGGCGACCGGTTCGGTGGTGACGGCATCGGCATCGCTAAGGCCGTCGGGGACGGCGTAGAGCTGGCTGGAGTGTGCGACCAATCCAGTGCTCGACCAGCCTCCCCCTGTGTCCGCACAGAATCCTGTCTGTAATCCGGGCCGGATATGGCCGAAGGCGACCCGCCCGCAGTTCCCCACCTGTCCCGCCTGGCAGGCGGGACAGGGTGGCTCGATCCCCCGGGCGGCGCAGCCCAGGACGGGTTGCAGCACGATCCGGCTCCCGGCCGGCAATGGCACACCATCCGCGCCGACGGCGTCTTGGCTGACCTTGCCGACTACCTCGTGTCCGGGCACGAAGGGAAACGAAACGATGTCCTCGAAGTAGCGAGAGCTTCGGCCGTCGAGCGTCGCCAGGTCGGACCCGCAGATGCCCGACAGCATCGGGTCGACGTGGAACCAGTTCTCGGACGGGGCATCGGGTGCCTCGCGATCGACGAGTCGCAACGGGCCGAGGGCAGCGCCGCGCCCTGATCCGAGTGAGGACACGACACGCGCTGCCGCGAAGCGAGGCAGCGAGCGCTCGAAGAGGAGCGTGCTCACCGTCCCATCACCGCCCGTGGGGCCTTCACGTCGAAGGGACCCAGCGGAAGCGGGCGGTGGGAGCCCCCCTCGGCCTTGGCCCAGTGCTCGACATGCCAGCCTCGCCGACGTGCGATGGCCGAGAGCCGCGACTCGGGATTGACCGCCACGGGGAAGCCGACGGCTTCGAGCATGGCGAGGTCGCTGGCGGAATCCGCGTAGGCGACCGATTCCTCGAGGGACAGGGAATGCTCGGCCGCGTAGTCGGCCAGAACGATGGCACGTGCCTCTCCGATCGGGGGCAGCGTGGTGAGGTGTCCGGTGAGACGGCCGTTGCGCACTTCCATTTCTGCGCAGACGATGTCGTCGAAGAGTGGCCGGATCGGTTCGATGATGAAGTCCAGCGCCCCCGTAATGAGGAGCGTGCGGTGCCCGATCGCCCTGTGTGCGCGGACTCTGGCGAACCCGTCGGGGAACGACCGGGTCAGTAGCTGGCGGTGGAAGAGCTCCCACGAGTCGTCCCGGAGTCGCTCAATGGGCGCGTCCTCGAAGCGGCGGTAGAAGGACCGCAGGAAGTCGCCGCGGTCCCGCCGGTCCAGCGCCAGCAGCGACGGTCCCTGGCGTACCAGGTCGGCGACGAAGCGAGCCCGGCGTGACGGCGTGAGATGCCGGCTGGCCAGCCAGGCGTACGTGTCGACCACGTTCGACGACATGAGCGTGTGCTCGAGATCGAAGACGGCGAGATGCCGATCGGGCGAGAGGATGGCGCGGCGCTGTCTGTCCGGGCGCTTGTCGACCACGGATTTGCCTGGCTTCGTGCGCACCCGGGTGTGATCGAGTACCGAGGGCAGGTGGATCTCGAGCACGTAGCGGTCCCAGTCGATGACGGCGGGGTCGAACTCGAATCGTGCACCGTCGTCGGCGTCGCCGACCTCACGGAGCTCGAGCAGGTTGTCGATTCGGTACCGGGCATCGGTCTCGGTGTACGCGCCGTACAGCTCGACATAGCCGAGCGCGCGTTTTGCCATCACGTGGCGGTCTTCGATGCGAGCGGCCAGCTGCGCCTGACGGCCACGGATCGGCAAGGCAGTGAGCAGCTTTTCCGCAAACGTCATGACGGTGTCGGCCCGGCGCAGCTGGCGCTGCACCCTTCCGCGTCCGGGGAACGACCACTCGGGAACGTTGATCGGTTGTCCGCGGTCGTCGTAGAGCGGGTTGCGCTGGAAGAAGCCGGTCGAGAGCTCCACGAGACGCCCGTAGCGCAGTGGGTTCCGCACGCCCGAAGCCACCTGGTACACCTTGGGCGAGCCAGGTTCAGGTCCCTGTGCTGCGACCGCAAGAATCGCCGCGACGACCAGGTCGACCGGAATCACGTCAATGATCCCCTCGGGCACGCCGGGGAACTCGGCGAGCAGGCCGCGCGCGTAGGACACGATGATCGGCTCGGCCATCCGGAAACCGCGGATCCACCCCGGGCGGGGCTCGGACAGGGCCGACTCGATGATCGATGGCCGCACGAGGCTGATGGGGACCTTGCCCTGCCATTGCTCGACCAGTGCACGTTCGCCGAGCGCCTTGGTGAAGGGATAGGCGTCCGGCCAACCAAGCGAGATCGCTCGTGCGGTACCCGCCTCGACCAGTTCGTGACTCACCCACTCCTCGCGCAGCTTCTCCGAACGTGCCGCGATCAGGTGGTCGCCCGCTGCTCCGATCTCACCTCGAGCTTTCTTCGTGAATTCGCGGAGTTTGTCGGGCTTGCGCGACTCGGCCTGGAGGTCGTCGCGCAGCCGCCGTGCCGACCGCACCTCGTCCTCCCATGGGACTTCGAGTGTGAAGCGGTTCTCGCTGAGCAGTTCTTCTTTGGCCTCCCCCTGGTGCGTGCTCGCCACATAGGCCGTCGAGACCGCGATGAGGTGTGCAGACGATCCGGAGTCGACGATGGCCGCGGCGACCCGAGATGGTCCGAGCAGGTTGATCTCGATTGCCTGCGTGAGGGGGGCGTCGAAGGAAACGGTCGCGGCGGAGTGGATGACCACATCGGCCTCAGCGAGGGCGGCCTGCCCTGCATCGTCGAGCCCGAGTCCGTCGCGCCCCACGTCGCCGGCCACGGCTCGCACCCGCCGGGCCACCACGTCGGCGAAGTCGTCGCCGAGCTCGGATCGCAGACGGTCGAAGCAATCGTTCTTGATCACCTCGCGGGCAAGCCTGGCGGCCGCGTCGGCCCGACGGCCGGGGCGGACCAGCACCGTCACATCCGCCTCGGGCACACAGCGCAGGATGCGCTCGACCAGGGCAGTCCCCAGGAATCCGGTTGCGCCGGTGATGAAGAAGTGCTTCCCACGGAGGTGCCGCTCGATGGGCATCAGAAATGTCTACCACCGTCGACCGAATCTGTCTACCATTTGGTAAGTGACCAGCTCCGAGCCGGGCCTCTCGACCAGTGACCGCATCCTGGACGCTGCGCTGTCGTCCTTCGCGAGCAGGGGATACGAGGCGACGTCGCTCGACACCGTGGCCAAGAGCCTGGAGCTGACGAAGCAGTCGATCCTGTACTGGTTCCCGTCGAAGGACGCGCTCTTGGAAGCTGTCATCGCCCGCAGCGCCGGCGATCTGTCGGCAGCGCTCGAGACCGCGCTGCAAGGCGCCGGCGAGGGGTGGGGCCGGGTCGAGGCTGTCGTTCGTTCGGTCTTCCGCCTGGCCGCTCGCCAGCCCGAGCTCCTCGGACTGTTGCGCGAGGTCGGACGCCTCGGCCCGCCTGCCGCAACCCAGATGACGCTGGCCTTGGAGCCACTGGTGCAGCGAGCTTCATCGTTCCTCGAGGCGGAGATGGATGCGGGCACCATGCGTCGCCATGACCCCCGGCTGCTGCTCCTGGCGATCTACTCCACGGTGATCGGGATGGTGACAGAGGTCGAAGTGCTGCGGGCACTCGGCGAGGAGCCAACTGCCCGGTCCCTCGTACGACGCCGCGCAGACGTCCTCCAGCTGCTGCGTTCCGCGTTGCTGATTGAGCCGGCGGACTGATCGCGAAGGCGCCGTCCGTCCGGCTACTCCATCGGCTTCGGTACCTTTTTCCGGGGCGGGGCCTTCGGGGTGTAACGCTTGTTGGCGGTCGGCGGCTTGCGGGTAGCGGGGGTCGCCGATGCTTTGGATCCAGTCTTCGCCGCCTGGGTGCGGTCGCGGCCGCGGGGCCGGCTGGCGGCCTCCTTGGCGATCAGCTTCGAGTTCGTCGTCCCGTACCGATTGATCCGCCACGCCCGCAGCATGAACCAGCCGCCGAGAAGGATGAAGACGAAGCCGATCAGTCCGAAGGGCAGCGTGAAGGCGAACCCGATCAGGAAGAGGTCGAACGTGACGAACGTCCGCTTCCTCTTCCACACGGCCAGGGCCCCGAGGACGCAGAGCACCAGGATGACACCCGCCAGCAGCCACGCATCGGGGGCAACGGCAATGGAGTTCTTCCCGGCCTTGGTGACCTTGTTGGCCGAGTTGATGTAGATGGCAGCGGCCAGGGCCACGATGGCCGCCAGGATGAGAGCCCATCGAGCGAGCTTCTCTTCGAGTGGGTCCAACGTGGACATCGCCGCCCTGCGCTTCTCGGGCGGAAGAATCTCGTCGGCGACGCTCGGGGAGGCTGCGCCGCCCGTCGATCTCGGTCCCGAAAAGCCGCCAAGGAGCCGGGAGCTCCAGCTCTGAGGTTTCTTGCCGCCGTCGTCGGGGGTGGTCCAGGTCATGCCGGTCTCAGGGTACCGGTGCGCATGGGACCTCCCAAATCACCCCAGCTGGCTGGTGGGGAACGCGTGCGGACTACGGTTGTGCTCCGGCAGATGTCCCGGAAGGGGCGCTTAGCTCAGCTGGTTAGAGCGCAGCCTTCACACGGCTGAGGTCGTGGGTTCGAGTCCCGCAGCGCCCACTCGTTGCCCTCGTCATGAGTTGATGCGAGTGATCGGCGTCAGTTGCTACGACCGCTGGGACTATTCAACCGCAGATCGCGAGTTGCGCCAGTGGTAATACGTCGACACTTACGCGTCGTTCCCAGTTCGTCATCTGCCCTAGGGGCGCGAACACCGCCAGTGAGTGCTTGTTCGAGGTGAACTGGGCCGCGTTCGGGTGATCGTTTCGGACGACTACGAGGCACCGCTCGGTCCAAGATGGGAAGACTTTTCCATCCGTGTGGCCGAGCATGACGTATGGAACCTTGTGGAATTGCTGGCAGAAATGGGTCCCTGAGGCATGCCTCAGCACCAAGCAGGTCGAGGACTTCAAGGCGTCGGTACGACGCTGGCGGCAGAGTTTGGCAGAGTGGGAGGGAGCGCTGCGCGAAACCGCCCCGGCTTTGGCGCAATTGAACTGGCTTGTGCCTTCGGGTGGCGACCGGATCGCGTGTTGTGTCGGTTATTACGCAGTGCGCTTGGGATGCGTAGCGGCGTCTGCAACGTCCTTCGCCTCGTCGACGACCACATCGACGACTTCGGAGAGCACTCCGCGGCCACCGTTGAATTGCTGGCGCTTCACCGCAACCGAACCCCAGAGGATGCCCATGAGGACGAGTGAACCGACCCAACAGACCGGTACGAGGAACCCGATCAGACCGAGGATGATCGCTGGCGTCAGCAAAGCCAGTTGTCCAACACCCGGTCGCAAGGGTGGGGTCGCGGCGCGGTGCCTCAAAAACCTGCCGTCGCTGTCTCTTCTTGGTGTTTGAGCCATCTCATCTCCATTCCGCGCGATGTCCGTTTAGAGCGCGATACCCACTCCAAGCGTGTGGCCACCAGAAATCACCCGTTCGGGCGATGTAACTGCCGGGTGGGCTGGGGAAGAGTTAGAACTGACTGCTGGAGTTAATCTCCGCCCCTAATGCGGCCACGGTGCCGGCGATTCCTGTCTCGGCAAGCGATGGGGGTCGCTGCGCATCACTCCGGCTTACAAGACAGATCAATACCATTGCGGGCTCCATCGATTTGCGATGTTTCGACGGGGCACAAAAGGATCCGCGGCGAGTTTGCTGCGGCATTCCTGACCCGCGGGGCCGTTTCGCGGTCTCGCTATGCGAACCCATCTGCGAACCCATCCCCGCCCTGGACGGGGGTCTGGGTCCTCTGCGGTCTGCTCGGGTGGAGGTGTCGCTGGGACACCGAGCAACGCCATTGACCGCCGATCTGTGGCGTACCTTCGAAGAGCGCAGCCCAGCCCTCCGGAGAGCGCCAGGCCGGTGCCGGCCACCCCCACTGAGTTGGGCACCGTCGGTCAGCATTCTGGCGCGATCCCGTCCGGCCCACCATCACCCGATCGGATGAATTTTCGGGCGAGGGTGGTTGGTGGCTGGCACACAGATGGGTGGGCGTCGCGGGTCTACCGCCTGACCCGGTGGGGCTTTCTGCCATGGAGCTCACCATTGCGATGCCCGAGACCCCCTTGTTACGGGGGGCAGCGACCCCGGTCCGGATTTAGCGGGCCGGGGCCTCTTCATTTAGAGACTTCACGCGGGCCATGGGACTTGCGTTGAAATTGCGAGGAACCACCCGTTAGGGTGACCCCGCCTCCAGGTCGGACACTTCACAGTTTGATTGGCTGCCCGCTGCAGTAAACCTGTACCCCAAGCGCAGTCACGGTGCGCAGCGACCCCTATCCCTGTCCGGATGGGGGTCGCTGCGCGTCGCGAAAATGTGTGACCACTTCTACCGGCTCTCGCACCTACCAGGCTTCGAGCGCACGGGCATCGACGCGGATGACCGCCGCGAGGTTTTCGATTCGGCTCTTGACCGCCACGGTGTTCGACTGCAGATTTGTCGCGAGTCCCTGAGCCGTGAAAGCGACCTCGGCGCAGTTATTCAGCATCCGTGCCGTCTGCACCCCAAGCCCAGAATCTGGACACGGGTTCGCAATCAACCAAGCCATCGCGACCTTCGTGGCTGCGGAGAGCCGATCGGCAGCCGCCAGCATGGTGATGTCATTGACTCGCAGGGATCCCGACAGCTGGCGCTCGGCCGCAAGAACAAAGCCAAGGGTCGTGCGTCCTCGTGAGCGCCATTCTGTGGTCGTTTCTGCGGTCATCCGATGCGGGCGGGACCGGGAGTTCCCCTGTTGCCGCCCGGGCCGGTCCCACCCAACCGTGATTGTGTCCCCGTTGAAGCGAGTCCCATAGAGCCGTTCGGACCCTCAGAATGACAACAATTAGACAACGCCGATCGCCGGGGACTCTCACCTCCCTCGCATTTAGGTGGCGAGCGGCCGGCGTTCCTGAGCAGCAGGACCCACGCCGCAATCACCGAATAGGGACAAATCGAGGCTCAACCTGTTCGCCGATTTTGTGCGAGGCCCGTGCTCAGGTTGCGCAATATCCTGACCGGTGCAGGCGCCACCAGACGCAAGACTTCGGAAATAGTTGTTCATCTGTTGTCCAAATGTCCGTTGCATCTGGCATTCTGCCGCCCGTGTCGGTCACCGAGGGGCAGCAGCTGTCGCTCTTTGGCGACTATCGCTTCGAATCAGAGCAGCCGGACGCATCGCGCGCCAGGTTGGGACTCGCGCTGATCTTGCTTTCCTGGGTACCGATCGCTCTACTGATTTGGGCATTTGCGTAAGCCCGAGCTTGAGGGTTAGTTGCGTGAATCCCTGAGCAAGTTCGGCTCCTTCGGCCCGGCTCACTTTGTAGTGCCAACGAACTTCCCCAAGCCACCACCGCGAGGCAGCCCCGGGCGAGGGGGATGATCAGGCGTGGTGGCCGATTCAGCTTGTTCCATGAGGGGCTGAGCGCGGACGCATCCGCCTCTGACGACGTGCAATTACTGACGACTCGGTAACGACTCTGAGTTACGTCTGAATAACCGATTCACGGGGGTAGTGAAACGGCCATGGAGTCCGTGGGCCTCTCTTACTCACTGCGAGCTGGTTCGCGTCTTCGCGATCTCTCCTCTTGGCACGCGGTTGATGAAGGCGCCCCGCAGAAATTGATTGAGTCGGCTCAAATGTCGTGCGCGATTCGTGCGCGAACAAACGGAATACAACGGGAGTGAGGGGTGTCTTATGGAGTCCGACTATGGGTTCTGCCTGGGCATCCCTTTGTTAACCCCAAGTGACAGAAAGCGGCTGGAAGTGATTCACACGGCTGAGGTCGTAGGTTCGAGTCCCGCAGCGCCCACAAAATGCGCTTCATCACGGCAGGGCGCTGGCGTGATCGCCCCCTGCCAGCAGCGGGAAGAAGTGGCCGGCAACGCCCCTGAGGAAGCCGACGACCAATCTGGGCGTCAGCGCTGTTCCAGGGTCGTTGAGTTCGGCCGGGAGCTTCACCTCCATCTCCCTGGCCTTGGCAATGAGAGCTGGGCCCAGGCCCTTGCCCAGAGTGCTCAGCCCCTTGCCCACCACCTCGGGATCCATCGTCCAGGCGGGCACGGGAAGCGACTTGATGGCTGCCCAGGTCTTTGGGTCGCGGGGGGCGGCGAGCGAAAAGACGTGATCGAACGTGCGAGCTGAGGCATCCCGTCCGGTGAAGGCCTCACCGAGACCCCACGTCTTGCGCAGTGTGGCGATCAGGGACGTGTGTCTGTACTCCTCGTTATACACCGATCCCGCCTCGACCCAGGGCGACACGATGACGGCAGGTACCCGGTAACCAGAGCGCTCGAACGTGAATCCGCACTCGCCAGCGGGTGTCGAGGGGTCGGGTGGCGGGACCTGCCCGGGAGGAACGTGATCGTAGGTGCCTCCGGGCTCGTCCCAACCGATCAGCAGAGCGGTGTTCCAGACGTTGGCACCCGTCTCCGAGGTGGCTGACCGATAGGCGTTGAACACCCGCTCCAAGAATGCCTCGCCCGAGAGGGTCGAGGATGGGCTATCGACCTCGATGTTCACTTTGTCCGAGAATGAGCGGCCCATCGCCGGGTGATAGTCGCCGTGCCCAGCCATCATGTTGGGTTCGATCAGCGAGAAGTCCGGAAGAGTGCCCGCTGCGGCATCCCTCTCGAACTCGGCGAAGGGCACGAAATGGGTGGCCAGGCGATCCTTCAACCGGGAAAAATGGATCAACCCCGTGAACGACAGCGGCATTGGCTCCATGACGTAGACCTTCCAGGTCTTGCCGTGGGCTTCCAGCCGTTCAAAAATCGTCTCGGCGTCGTTCTCCGTGAACCATTTCCTGAGCGGACTGTTCACGACCGCACCCGACGAGGTGGCGGCAGTCCAGAACGAGCGGTTCATAAATGTCTGCGATGGGACCTCGCAGAACCAATGGTCGAAAACGCCGAAGTCCCGAGCGAGACCGTTCAGCACCGGGAGCTGTTCTGGGGTGTACCCAGTCATGATGTGGGCGTACTCGTCGTAAGTGGGCTGGCGGCCGATCTCTCCGGTGAACGTCGAGATGTAGTCGGTCACGAACCCATCCATCGTCGGAGAGGCTCCCGGAGCCGGAGCATTCCACGGCGCCGAAACTGCTTCTCCGATCTTGAACCGGTTCTGCTCGTCGAGGATGTTGAACAACTGGGTGTTGGTGTGGAAGTACTCCTCGCCGGAGTCCGGATTGGGCGAGTCCATATCGGTGGCGACCGTGTACGGAACATTCTTTCGGTCGGCGCCGTGCTCTGCCCAATTGGGGATCGGGTTGCTCAGGTTCTTGCCGATTACCCCCTCAAAGTTCTTGCCGTCCTCGGGGCCATAGAGGTGTCCGAGGACGTTGTCGAAAGAGCGGTTCTCGAAGAGCACCAATACGATGTGGTCGAGGGCGTGGGACGCGTGGAACGTCGGCATCAGTTGCGGTCCCTTACCTCACAGACCTCGGACGGCATGATCACCGAACTGTACCCCCAGGAGCGCGCCAGAGGACGCTTGAGTTGTGTCCGGAGTCGTGCCCCGAAATGTGTGAGGGGGGAGTGCGGCCGACCCTTGGTCCGAGTTCGAGCCGACCTCACCTTCAAACAGCTGAGGTCGTGGGTTCGAGTCCCGCAGCGCTCACTCGTTATCGCTGGTCCAGGCGTTCTCGACCTTACGACGTGACATCTGATCCCCCGGGAGCCTGCTCATCCCGCGTTGTGCTGCACATAAGCAAACAGTCCCGTATGCCTCATGACCGCTTCGACACGATTCTCGTCGCGGCGTGTTCCGTGCATCGTCACCGTGAAGATCCAGACATTGGGTGTCTCAAAGCTCGAGAACGCCGGCGAGGGTTCGCCCGGGAGTTGTCGGAGTTGCCTCGTGAGCGTGATCAGTTGTGCCTGCGTCACTCCGGCATGTGTTTCGGCCTGAAGGAGCCCTGTTGCCGTTGAGATTGGAAGCCCGATGGCAGTGTTCAATGGCGTGTTCCCGATCCTTCCCGGTAACGAACAAGCAGGAAGGGACTTCGCGGCCGCGTGCATGGGGGAGCGCCGCAAGGGGTTCGAGGCTCAGGCGGCTCGGACGGGACTTACCCGCGAGACCTGGGCTCTGCAGGAGACTCCGATGGGGGAGGTTCATGGTGGTGTGGTTCGAAGCTCCCGACGTCGAGAAGGCGTTCACGGAACTCGCCACCTCCGGCGACGAATTCACCATCTGGTTTCGTGGCCAAGTCAAGGATGTGACTGGCGTCGACCTGGGCGCTCCGCCCGAAAGCCCGCCCCCCGAAGTGCTGGTCGACTGGAACTCCTGAAGACAGCGCGAGACGCCCGACCTTCGCGGTTCTACTGCAAGGTGCTGAGCTTCTTCTTGGCTGCCGACACTTTTGCGTGAGCTTCTTTCGACCGTCGGACCGCCGACGCTTCGGCGGTCTCGAGTCGGGTCAGTTCGTCGGCGGCTTCCGACAAGGCTTCTCTCGCCTTCTTCACAGCACCGTCAGCCCGCTCTGCCTCTCGGTGCGCGTCCTTGAGGTCGCGCTTTGCTGCGATCCGCTCAGCCCCTGACCGAGCACGTATGGACCTGGTGTTCTTGGCACCGGTCGGCGACCCGACGGCAGTCTGCTCACCCAATCCGAGTCCCGAATAGTGGAGACCACTGCTCAAGCGGCCCCCGAGAAGTCTCTCAGCGGCCTCGGGATCCGCAAAGGCGGCCTCAAGGGTGGATTCAAGCTCCCGCGAGGCCGCAGCAGTCACGGACTGGCCCACTCGAGCAGCCTTTGCCCTCGCATCTCGCACCAGCTTGGAGATCGCGTCGTTTCTCTCTCTTGAGACTCTTCGAATCTGCTCTCCTTCGAGCTTGCCTTTTGGCGCTCGCAGCTCGGTGCCCAAATCGACCAGGCGCTGGACGTCGCTTGCCTGTTCGAACGCGAGGAGGTTCGCGAGCCATGCACCGACCGAAGGCCTGCGAAGCTTCTTCAGCGAGGACGCGAGATCTGGGTGGCCCGCGAGGCGAGCCTCCGCTGCCATTGCGTCTCGAGCCGCCGTGAATTCGCTCGGACCCACCCGATAGAGGTCCTGCGTTGCGCCGTTGAGCTCCACGCATCCATTCTGCCGAGAATCAAGCTCGGTGGAGGGCGGCAAGGGAGCGACTTCCAGCGCGATCCGTGTGCGATCGAGGGGAAATAGGAGCACGCTGCGGTCAACCGTGGTCAGGTTGCGTGGCGTCTCACGTGGCCTTTCGGCATACCCGAGTTAACGGACTGGATTTTGAACCGGTGTGGCACGGCTGAAGTCGTGTCCCGACGGAGCCCACTCGTTTCGCGACACCGGGCCTTTTCACGGAGTCGAGGGGACACGTCACGGACCAAAGATCTTCACTCAGTCCGCAAGAGCTGCCCGACCGACCGTCTGCGCGCGGAGGTCACGGCTGGAAACACGGCCAGCGCATTGGCGACCACGAGCACACCGATCGCCAAGGCAACGATCGTCAACCCAGGTACCGCGGCGACGGGCACAGCACCGAGATTGGTGGCAAAGGCATTCCAAACGACTCTTCCGACGACGATGCCGAGCGGGACACCGAGGACGATGCCCACCAGGGCAACCGTCGTCGCTTGCCAAAACACGGTCGCTCCGACCTGCACGCTCACGAAGCCGAGCGCCTTGAGCAGACCCATCTCACGGCGCCGACGGACGACGCTGACCACGAGCAGATGGAGCAGTGTTGCCACGCCGAATACCGCCAGCATGCACCCGAGGATCAGCGGGAAGTTCACCGCCTCCCCGAAGTTGACCAACGAGGTTGGGATGGTCGGCCGGGTTGCGCCGTCCTGGGCGACGTAGCGAGCGATTGCAGCCTGACCCTTCGGGCCCGAAGTCACCCTCGCCAAGACGACGAAGTTCTGACTGTTCGCGAAGGCCCGCTGGCATCGACTCTGCTCATGTCCAGGTGGGCACACTGCGTGCAGGTAGCCGGCCAAGGTGAAGGCCGAACCGGCGCCGAACCCTCCGCCCCCAGCGTCGCTGGGGAACGATGTTGTCCCAACGACGCGAAATGGCACAGTGCGGGAACCGCCGGTCGGCAGTTGCACGGTTCACGCCCAGGACCGAACCCACGTGTGCCCCGACCTGGTGCATGGTCGTGACTCCGAGCGTCATGTCGTGCTCACCTGTGGGAAGCCGACCGTCCACTTTCGACAGGAGCATGGGTCCACGAACCGTCTTGCCGGCAAGGGCGAGGACGTCATGCCCGTTGATCGACACCTCGTCGGTGGCCGCCAGCATGATCGCGCTGATGGAGTGGTCGCGCCGCAGACTGGCGACCCAAGAGGTGGGGTTACCCGGACCACCGTTCGAGTTCGAGAAGGACAACTGGTAGTTGCTGCCGTAGAGCGCAGGTGTCGCTGTGAGATTCGTCAAGCTGTGAGCGAATACGACCGTTGCGCAGAGCGCCATGACCGCCAACACGCATCCGAACAGTGCGGTGCCCACTGGGAGCGAGGCAACGCCGCGTCCGCGTTCCAAGGCGTGACGGACCCCGATCACCGCGCTTGGCGGCGCGCCTGTGGCGACCACTTTCGACGCGATGATCGACGGGTGCCCCTCCGATGACCGCTCACCGCCGACGTGCACCCGCGAGGCGCGCATGGCCGGCCAGATCCCGAGGAGCAGAGCCACGACAACCGTTGCCAGCGCTCCGAGAAGGAGGACGAAGGGATCGAAGGCAAGACCGGTCGACGGCTCGGCCAGGCGCGCCTCCCCGACCGGTGTCAGAGGGGACAGAGCAAAGGCAACGATGACGGCGCCGGCCGCACCGACGACGCGCTACCACCAGATTCCGCGCCATGCCGAGCACCACGAGGTGGCGCCTTGGGAAGCCCAACGCCACCAAGGAGGGGTACGCCTCGCTCTCGACGACGCTCTGGCGACCGAGCGCCTGGCCGACGACGGCCAGTCCGACCAGTGCGGCGAGGGCGGCGAGCACCCACCATCCCACGGCCTGTGGGTGGATCGATGCCGCGACCGCCGCAGCAGCAGTGGCCTGGTTGGAGATATAGACGAGGTGAAGAGGACCCGCGGCCGCAGCGAACCGGGGGAGGCTGGAAGTCCCGTGACGAAGCCGCACGAGGTAAACGGAGGCGCTCGGAACTCTCTTGTTGATGGCGCGGGCGAACGCCGGCGTTGTGAAGAGATCGTATTCGGGCGTTGTCCCGGAGGGGAACTCCATTTCAGCCGCTCCGAATCCCACGACATGCAGGGCAACCATCGGCCCGGACGGAGCCACGTTGGCTCCGCTACCCAGTTCCTGCCGCTGTGTGGATGCATAGAGCGGCACATGGAACACCGAACCGATGTGCACTCCGAAGTCCTGCTGGAGGGTGAAGGACGCCAGCACGTCATACGGTGACGATTCGGCGGGCATCTGGCCGGCGACCAGCTTCACGACCCGCCTCAAAGCTGTGGGTGACATGCTCGTTGATGTAGAAGTCCGACGGATTGATGGCATGGGTGGTGCAGGCGCACCTCGGTTGTCCGCTGGCAGGATTGGCGATCGCCGTGACAGAGGAAACTCCGGGAAGCGTGCTCAGACCAGAAACGGGTTCTTGATTGTAGATGTAGACGTCATATCCGTGAGACGCGACAAAGCGCGGAAAGGCGGTGGCCGTGCGTCGCCCGGCTGCTGCGGCTGCCAAAACCAGTCCGCCGACGACGGCGATCAAGACGACCAAGACCAGCCAGGACCGCCAGCGACGGCGAAGCTCGGCACTGAACACAAGCCTTACTGCGCCCACGATGACCTCCTGACCCCCGTGTTCTCCACCGAGCTCGGCGCGCTCACGATGGCATGTAGCTTTTCACCGGCCCTGGGAGCGCCGTCCTCGGTGACGGCGACTTCGAACCGGCCACCGATGCGACCGCCGAACCGGGGCTAGAGCGTGGGAGCCGGTCGACGCACGCGCCGCGCCACCGATTGGGCCTGGACGGCCACGGCGAACATGATCGGTAGGACGCAACCGATCATGCGGGGAGCCGACACGCCATTTGGCGCAACGAGCTGGATTCCAGGTCGAGCCCCCGGCCCATCCTCGATGGCCGCGACCTCAGGGCCGACAAATCGACTGGCACCGGCACCGCCTCCTTCAGACTCGTCTCGGGTCAACGGTACAAAGAACAGTGCCCCGCACCAAGGGTGATACCTCGGAGACGGCGAGGTGGTGGTACCCGTCCGACGGTAGTGATGGCACCAATGATGACCGGCGCCGACCTGGTGTCCTCTGGCCCTCTCAGGCCCCTGCCAGATGCCGGAATCTTCTCTTTGTCGCGGGTGGAGCCGGTGGTGTCCGCCGTGCCTTCGTGCCTTGTCGCGAATCAGCGAACCCGAACCTGTCGTGCGTTGTGGGCCTGGCGCAAGGGGACTGGAGACGTGCGAGCAGACCGGTCCGCTCGAATCCCCACGACTGCTGAGGCTCCCGGAAAGACGGGTTTGAGTCTTGGATCTTCCGGGACGAGCGGTTGGGCTGCGGGGCGGCCGGGAGCCGCCCCGCAGCCCGAACAGAACCCGTTAACGCCCGTCGCCGAGGCCGGGGAGGACCCGCGTGCCCTCTCGCTGGACTGCCTGAAGCCAGTTCGGGGAAAGTCCGAGCAGCTTCAAGATCGTTGGAGCGACCTGAGTCGTTTCCACTCCGCTCCTTGACTGGCTTGGCTGGACTGTGCCCGGCGCATAGACGACGAGCGGAACGTCCCGATCGCCCGGATTGTCGCCGCCGTGTTCGGCAATCTTCGAGCCGGTCGTGTAGATCGTGCCGACCTGCGCGATCCCGAACACGTCTGGGTGGTGTGGGTCCGAGGTCGAGACGCCGAAGAAACGCGCCGACTGCTGGCCGGCGAAGATCTCCTGCAGGCCGGAGTGCTGGACGGTGATCGTCTGCCCGGCGTAGTTGACCGCCGGGGCCGTATGGGTCCACAGGTAGTCCTGGACGAAGTCAGTCGCCGCCTGCGAGCGGTCCGAGAGCCACCAGAGCAGCCCGTCATCGTCGGCCTCTTGGACGACGAGCGTTTGGTTGCTCGGATGCTGTGCGGCCCAGGCGGCATTGACGCCGGCAATGATCGGGCCGTCGTCGATGCGCTGCAACTGGTTGTTGTTCAAAGGTGACTGGCCGTGCTTGGCCGTCAAGATGATGGCCGTCGAGTCGGCCTCGCCATCTGTCCGGATCGTGTCGGCCATCCGCTGGAGCGCGTCATTGACGTAGTCGAGAGCGCTCTGGAGCAGCAGGCCGGGCACCTGTTGGCCGCCCTCGGTCACGTAGCCGCCGGGCAACGACGGGCCCTCGACGTAATTGCCCTGCGCGTTCGGGCCAATCAGCACTGCCGGGGAGCTCTTCAGCTTCTCGGCAGTGGAGACTGTTTGGAAGTTCATCCCGTAGATGGCCGGTGTGCCGACCTTCGGTCCGGTGCCGGAGTGGTCATAGCCGTTGATCCAATTGATGACCGCCTGGACTTTGTAGGAGTCGTACTGCTTGGTCGCGGCGTTGTCGGCCGTCCATGTGCCGTCGACGGGGTACGGCACGCCGTTCGGCTCGACCGCCTGCGCGTCGATCTCCGGCCCGAAGAAGTCGTCGATACTCGTGCCGTTCGAGCCAGGGCCGTTGAACGACGTGTAGATCGCGTGCTTGTCAGACCACGCCGTACGCATGCCTGCATTGTGGATCACCTGGAAGATCGTATTGACGCCCAGGAAGTCCCACGGCTGAATCGGCTGGCAGGTCTTCGGGTCGACCGGATACGTCGCCGGGTTCAGACCCGACTGCGGGTGCGGACTCAGGTTCATGATCAAGGCGGGGTTTGTGTCCTTGCCGCCCGGGTAGATCGAGCCACCCTCATCGAACGACGGGAAGGTGTTGCCGCTCCCGTTGTTCAGGAGGTCCGGCAGGGCAGGAAGGTTGTCGTCAGGCGAGTCGTAGATGACATTGCCGCCCGGGACCGGCCCGGAGCAGTTTGTCGTCCCCGGGGGGAAGACACCGTGGCTGTACTCGTCGTCGTAGTAGATGCCGGTGACGCTGGGGTCGCCACCGGTCATCAGCGCCGTGCCGCCCGGATCGGAATCCGAGGGGTCGGGGGTCTGTGCGTTGGTGTATTCGGCGCCGCCGGTGGCCAGCCGAGCGAGCTCCGAGTTGGGATAGTTGGCGACGTACCAGTCCAGATCGGACTGGTGCATGCCGTCGACCGAGATCATCAGCACGTGCCTGATCTGATTGTGGCCGTCAGCACCGGCGCTGGAGGACGACACCGCCAACGACGCGATCACGAGTGCAAACGCAGCGAGACCCGTCGTGACGAGGTTCGTTCTCGATTTCATAGTTCACTCCCTTTATTGGACTCGATCCTCCGATCGGCTTGAGCGTAGGAAACGCGTTCGAACAGTCCGAGACGATTCAGTGACCCGCGTATGTCCGGACAGTGAATTTCAGCGAACGATACGGCCGTTTTCGCGCTGCAATGCGCGTGCCTCAGTGGTATTCGAGATCCCTCAGATATGTCCGGACAGCGAAGCCAAATGCCGCACGGGGGTCGTGCGAGAACCACTGTGGGGTATCTACACGGGCTGCGAGGCCCTGGGTGACGGCACACACGCATGCTCGTCAGCGCGTCACAAGTTCAGCTCACGCTTGGTTCGCTCACCCGATCCTGACGCCGTACGAGATCACTACCTTCGGGCCTGAGAGTGACGTTGACCGATTTGCCAGCGCGACGCAGCGGAACCGGGTCGAGCACGAAATGTCGAGAATCACCCGGAGCGTCGACCCTCGATCTGTGGGCAAGCGCTCCCTCGTCCAGTGGCGCCCACCGTCAATGCTGACGTAGATGCCCCCTTGTTGACCATTCCAAGGGAATGCCGACGCCCAACAGTCGAGGCGCGTAGAGCACGACAACGCCTGGAGGTTTGCCGACGGGGAGGCACCGGGGGACGCTGACCATTCCTTCCCGCCGTCTGTCGTCTCCAGTGCGGAAGTAAGGGGTCGTCGACCGATGCCGCTCAAGATGGCCGCACAGTGTGACTGGTCGGCGCACGACAGATTCGAGATGACGTGGTCAGCGCCAGAACTCTTCGGAAGGGTCCCTGAGCGCCACGTCACACCGCCATCTGAGCTGTAGAGCGCGGCGGCGGGAATCGGTCGGGAAGGTCGGTGATGCTGTAGGCACTCGGCCGTTGTCCTCCAGCGATGCCGTCGTCCGAGGCCGTGCATTCGAGGGCATAGCCACGGAAGGTTCCCGGCATGGGCGACGATGTCCACGTGCGTCCGCCGTCACTGGTGACGTCCAAGACATACCTGACTCCAAGGCCGTCGTGTCCCGGAATGGATCGCAGCGAATCGCACTTGAGGGCATCCGCACACGACAGTAGGGGTACGATCCAGCCGGGTGGGTCCGGCAAGGGCAAGGACTTCCGGCTCTCGCCCCCGTTCGTGGTACTGAACATCACGCCGGATGCTTCGCCTTTGCCTTGGGTCCTTCCGGAAAGCATGCAGGTGCCGGCCCCAAGGCAGGTGATGGAGCCGATAGTGACTCCGCCCGGGGGTAATGGGGACTCCTGCCACGTTGCCCCACCGACATGGGACACCTCGACAACGGCGTGCGGTCCCTATCGCCGATTTCGCCGCCGTGACCCGACACGGCAGGCATGAAGGTGTTGATTGCGACGAGCAAGGTGGACCTGTCCACGTCACTCCCCGTCATGGACTGTCGATGAGCGAATTGATCCGCGCGTTGAGCACGGTTTGATTCACGACGTGCACGTACACCTCGGGTGGATGGTCCACGCCTGACCCCCAGGTCAATCCACCCTGGCTGTTGATCACCGCCGCACCGCCCTGGCCCAACTCCGAGAAGATCTCCGATGCGCCCTCGATCGCATAGAGCATCGTTGGCCCGTCCCAGTCGCCGTCCCCGGGTGGCCCACAGTGGAAGAGGTCCGTGTAGACGATGCGCATCGGGTTCTTCGTGGGCACCGAGGTGCAGAGGTTCGCGCCGACCTTCGTGTTGATTCCCGTGAACCCGTCGACCCAGGCGATCGGCGTCGGCCAGCCATTGCTCCCCACAAGCAATTGGGTCGCGGCAACGTCGAGCTTTTCGTTGGTGAACGGGGGACCGCCCGTCGGGAAGAGCCCGTCTTCGATCACCAGCTGTTTCACCTTGGCGGCAACCAGGGCTCGTCCCGGCAACGAGCTGCCCTGGCCGGGCCCCGACTGCAGGAGTCCAGCCAGGTTGGTGTCGCCACCGATGGCGACGACGGTCACGCTGTGGTCCGGCTGGCCCGCCAGCAAGCGACGGTAGAGCTGAACCGCCGGGCACGCTTGTGAGCTGTTCCGGATGGCATGGGGGAGTTTCGCGGCCAAGACGTCGCTGTGCCCGTGTGGAGCGGTGTTCGCGGCGGTGTCGGCCACGACCCCGATGGGGACGGTGCTGTGGCCATAGGCCGTGTCGATGGCATCGAGTGCGGCTGCGGCCACCGGGTTTCGAACGTCGGACATAACCCCGAGAATGTGGACCCTGCCCCGTTGCTCCATGACATTGGCCATACCGAGCGCCGTGGCGTCGTCCCACCAGAGAGAGGTCGGTGTCGATGATGATCCGCGGCGAACTGCCACTGGCTGCAGCGGATGGCGCGGGGAACGCGAAGACGAAAGAGCTTGCCACGACGATGAGCGCGAGAAGCGGTCCCATGGCAAAGCCCGCTCCTCGGGTCGACCTCGGTCGATCGGCAAGTGACAAGGGGGCCCCCAGTGATGCTCAGTCGAGTGGCCGCAGTTTTGTGCGCGACTCGAGTATCTGGCAATGGATGTGGGTCGATCGATGGATCCACCCTTGACCCGATGGTCGTGCTCCGAGGTGCTCACAAGGTGACCCGGGAGGCTGGAGAGGGCAGATGGGGGCCGATCCCCACGTCCGAGGTGGAACTCCGAAAACATGCAACGTGTACCCAGGCCAGGGACGGCAAACGGCTTCTCGGGGGTCAGAAAGCGAAAGATTTCACGGATTTCGCCCGATGCGCCCAGGTCGTCCGTTAGAGGAGAGTGATGATCGAATGGCACCCGCAGCCGGCCCGAGCGAGCCGTTTGTCCGAGCCCTTCGTTTCCAGACTGGCTGAATCCGCCGTGGGCATGGAGGGATAGCGATGCGGTTGGCAATCGCCTACGTCTTCGCATTCGTGCCCATGTCGATCAAGCGGATCATTGCCCGGTACGTCTACAAGTGGGATATCCATCCGACGGCGTACATCGGACCGAGTGTGCTGACTGTCCGGCACGTGTCGCTGGGTCCAGGTGCGTCGATCGGTGGTCGCAACGTGATCACCAACATCGACGAACTTCGCTTGGGCGAGGGCGCCACGTATCGGCTCTGGCAACATGATCAAGGGGTGGTGGGACCATCCGAGTCAGACGTTGCCGGAGCGCAACCCTTCGGTCTACCTGGCCGAGCATGCCCAGATTGCCTCCTACCACTACATCGACTGCGTCGACTCCCTCGAACTGGGCCGACACGCTGCGATCGCCGGATTCCGCTCGACTGTCTTGACCCACACCATCGATCTGATGAGGGACAAGTATGTCGCCGGTTCGGTGGTGCTCGGCGAGTACGCGGTCGCCATGTCGGGGTGCCTGTTGACTGCGGGGACAGGTATCCCGGCCCGTAGCGTCGTCGCGGCGGGGTCGGTGGTCTCCACGAAGCTCACGGAGGAATTGACGTTCTACCGAGGAAATCCGGCCGAGGCCGTGCGTCCTCTGCCGGAGCGACTCAAGTTCTTCCACCGAGGCGAGACGTAGGCGACTGCGCCAGCAGAGGCCGGCGCGGCGCCAGATCGAAATGGAACCGAGCGACACATGAGCTTTGCACCCCCTCGATGAGGGGGTGCAAATGACCCACGGGCGGCAATCGACCGCACAACGGACACAAGATTGTTGCGAGGGCCCCGTTCCGACTTGCGTGGCTTCCTTTGCGGTGTCACCAAGGGAAGCCTCGATCCGGGTCCGAACGAGGGCCTGGGAAAGGCAGGTGCATCATGGAAAACCGCCGGCGAGCGGCACGCCAGATGGCTGACTGGAACGGGTTTTGTCATGTCGAAGGCGAAAGCGCATCAGGATGGCGCGATTGCCGCGTCGTCGACATCTCGATGCTCGGTATCGGGCTCAGGATGCAACACTCCCACCCGTCGGATTTGATCGGTCGCCGTGTCTCGGTCGAACTGCCTGCGGTCGGTGACGCAGTCAACATCCGGTTCGAAGGCGAGGTCCGCAATGTTTCCCGGAGCACCTTGCGTTCGGCCCGGATCGGTGTCGAGTTCAGCCAGCTCTCCAACACCGAGCGCGCGATCCTCACCGTCTTGAGTCACGCCAACGATGGCGACCGGGTTCTCTCTCTGTCCTAGGCAGTCCCCAAGGGGGTCCGTCGCTGCGGCCTTCACGAACCGAAGGCCGCGATCACCATGAGTGTGCTCGGAGACGAGCTGTTCTCGCACCGTGGCACGTACGCAGTGGCCGGGGGTCCGTCGAGCGCCCCCACCAGCGCCGTCGTGCTCCCCGCCATGGTGACGTCGATCTCGAGCGACCCCGGCGCTGAGCCGCACCAATTCGCCCAACTGAACTCGAATCGGCCAGATCCGTCCGGTTCGAGCACGATCGGGCTGGTCCGTGGACTCGTCGACGGAACCGTCGAGATGGCGAGGGACGTGCCCGTCGTCCCAAGCAGTGCAACCGCCGGGTCGCCCGACAAGACGCAGCGGCTGCCGCCGATGTTGGTGAGCTCCACCGTCCCGAGCGCGGTGCCGAAGCCGCCTCCTTGGAGACCGCCGTGCACGCTGAGTTGCGACGCGCGGCACAGGGGGGTGCCCAGCGGGACCTGCGGCGTGGCCGTCGACCCGTCCAGCGTCACCGCGATGGGGCTGACGTCGATCCACGACTGACGGTTGCGGTCGTCGCATCGCGGCCGGCCCGAGAAATTCAAGACGGCGCTCGTTGCCTCGACGCGGAGCTCTCCCTCGTCGGGCAACACCAGGCGCAGGCTGACCGCGCCGTGCGCGGACCCGCACCAGTTGAACCATTGGACGTTGAAACCGGTTCCGTGCTGCTGTTGTGGCGCCAAGGTGACCGGACGAGGGTGCCGCACCGCCGGGGGGAGCAGCCGGGTCCCGACGTCGACGACCTTGACCGGCAGCATCCGTCCGGACTGGTCACGCAACCTCATCAGCGGGTAGCCGCCGAGACCACATGTCGTGGCTCCAATGTTCTCAATGAAGATGTTGCCGCCCATCGATCCGGTCGCTCCTTGCCACGACCCCGCTGCGACGAGGGTCGAGATGCCACAGGTGCCGGCTGCACGCAGGGCTCTGGTCGGCACCGACCCGCCGGCACTGGGGGAGGAAGAGGACAGCACGGCAGCGGCGAAGAGGAGCACGATCCCGACGAGTGCCTTCGAGGGCCGTCGGGGAGACATGTGTTGACGCATTCCACGTGACATCACGCACGGCGGTGCCGTCGGGTTGACCACATGTCGTCACGTGCGGATCTGGCGGGTGTCCTACGGGTGTCCTAGCGGCCTGACCACACAGGTGGGCGTTTCTCGAGGAACGCGGTCACACCCTCGCGGGCGTCCGCCGAGGCGGTCGCCTCCTCGAGAGCACGCTCGGTGACGTGCCAGCCGAGATCGTCGTCGGGAGAGATGACCTCGTTCACCGCCGCAAGGCAGGCCTGGACCGAGACCGGAGCGTTGGAACAGATGTCCTGCGCCAGGTCCATCGCCGCGTCGAGTGCGCCACCGTTCTCGGTGAGCACGTTGACAAATCCGGTCTCGTATCCCCGCTGGGCGTCGACTGCTCGTCCAGTGAGGATCAACTGACGTGCCACGTTGAGCGGAAGCGTCCGAGGAGCCCGGAACAAACCGGCGCAGGTGGGCACCACCCCGATGGAGACCTCGGGCAAGCCGAACCGTGCGGACCGCGACGCAACGACCAGGTCACAAGCGAGCACGACCTCGAGTCCGCCACCGAGGGCCGCGCCCTCGACCGCGGCGATCAGGGTCTTGCGGCGCGCCCGCCGGATCAGGCCGTACTCGCCGCCCCGGTCTGTGACGTCGTCGCCGCCGGCCGTGAGATCGCTGCCGGCCGAGAACACATCGGGAGTTCCCGTCAGGATTCCGACCCACAGTTGGTCGTCGTCGTCGAGCTCGTTCAGCGCGCCGTCGAGTGCGTCCGCCATCGCCCGATTGATGGCATTGCGCTTGGCCGTGCGAACCATGGAGATGATGAGGACGTGCCCGTCACGCCGGGTCACCACCACCTCGCCGTCGCCCTCTGCCGTGCCGCTCACACGCACCCCCGATCGACTGAGTCTCGCGAGAGGATCACGTTACTGGCGCTGACGCAGGTGGACCTGATGGGGCAGTTGTGGGTGTGCGCTCCTGGGTCGCCGCTCTGCCGGTCCTTCGTCGGGGGGGCGACCGAGCGCCGCGATGTCGCTAGGCCCCGGACATGGCGACGACGGGTTTGTTCAGGTGCTGGCCACCCATGGAGCCATAGAACGGTGCGTTGTAGGAGAAGATGCCCCCGTCGGAGGCGACGAAGCGGTAGCCCGAGCCGCTGCGGTTCGACTCCATCCCGACGATGGGTGCGTTGAGGTGCATGTTCCCCGTCGACCCGTAGAACGGCGCGTCGAACGAGAAGATTCCACCGTCGGACGCGACCTCCCAGTACCCGCCGGTCTGGGCATCTGTTGCCATCCCGACGATCGGCCGGTTGAGTGGGCTGCCGCCCATCGATCCGTGGAAACTGGCGTCGCCGTAGGCGAAGATCCCCCCGTCGGAGGCGACCAGCCAATAGCCCTTGCCGTCGGGCGTCGCCGCCATCCCCACGATGGCTCGGTTGAGATGGATGTTGCCCGTGCTGCCGTAGAAGCCGGCGTCGCCGAACGAGAAGAGACCCCCGTCAGAGGCGACCTCCCAGTACCCACCGCCATCTGGCGTCGCGGCCATGCCCACGATCGGCTGGTTGAGAGGTTTGCCGCCCATGGAGCCGAAGAAGCCGGCGTCGCCGAACGAGAAGAGACCCCCGTCAGAGGCGACCTCCCAGTACCCGCCACCGTCTTTCGTCAGTGCGTCGGCGACCACGGGCCGGTTGAGGTGGATGTTTCCGGTCGACCCGCAGAACGGGATGTTGCCGTAGTCGAACACGCCACCGTCAGAGGCGGAGAGGAGGTAGCCGTTCGGAGCACCTGCAGGCGCGTTGCATGGCACCTCAATGGTCGGCGGTGGGGTGCCGGCGTCGCCCGTGAGCTGCGGGTCGTGGTGGAATTGTGGCCACGCGCCGGTCTCGTAGACGCCGGAGCCGCTCCCGCTGGTGCTGTCGATTTCCCAGTGGGTCACGACGCCCACCTGGCCGCCCCCGGTTCCCTGGTAGCCCGCGCCGGTGATACCGATGTGCCCGTCGGGGTCGTCGGTCACCAGGGCCGAGTTCTGGTAGCCCACGCCGCTGTTGAGCGTCGTGACCTGGGCTCCCGAACGCCCGTCGAAGATGTCGATGCCGTTGGTGGTGGCGACGATGACGTCTTGGTACCCGTCACCGGTCAGGTCCGCCGTGACGGGGGAGCCGGCGACGGCGCCGGTGGTCGTCGCCGACCAGACGACGTTGCCGTTGGCTCCGTTCAGCACGTAGATGGATCCGCTGTTGCCGGACTGGGTGCCCTCGACGACGTCGAGCTGCCCGTTGCCCTGCACGTTGGCCAGGGCGGGAGAGTCGGCGGTGATGCCGTTGAGCGTGTCGCTCCACGCAAGCCCGCAGTTGGTGTCGATGGCGAAGATCTTGTTCGAGTCCGAGGCACCGGGGTAGCCGCTCCCGTCACCGATGGCGATGCCGACGCCCCCACCGCCGAGGAACTCGCCGACGGCGGGTGAGGAGCGGTCGATGTTCTGGGTCGTGTTGTACTCGCAGACGAGGCCCCCGGCCGGGTTCCCGGTGAAGGCATTGCCGGCGCTCGACAGGATGCGCAGGTGGCCGCCGTTGGCATAGGTCTGCCCATAGCCGGTCCCCGCAGTCGAGTCGCCGCCGCTGATGATCTCGTTGTTCCCGTCGGCGTAGAGGTCGGCCACGGCGGCCGTGGAGAAGACCGAGTCGGCTGAGAACCAGGGGAAGCCGCCGAGGACAGCGCCGTTGCCGGCCCCGAGCGCGTAGGTGTTCTGCCCGAGCGAGCCTGCCTCGACGCCATAGCCTCCGGCATAGGAGCCGACGGTCAGTGACGCCAGCACGCCGTTGTGCGGGTTGGGGTCATAGATCGGGTTGGTCTCCTCGACGAACCACTGGTCGCCTCCGCCCGGCGTGATCGCCTGGTAGCCGCCGCTGGTCGGTGCCGCCGCGTTCCCGCTCCCCACGTAGACCGAATCGAGACCGCCCGCGTTGATCGGCGCGACCGACGGCGAGGAGTCAACGGGTGCGCCCGCGTGGTAGGGCCACCCGCCGACCGAGCGATGCCGCCGCGAGATGTGCAGGGCCCACACCGAGCCGCCGCGGTCGCCGACGACGACTGCAGGCTGTCCGTCGAGGTCGGCGACGTTGGGCGAAGACAACGCGATCGGGTTGCCGCCGTCGGGGAGGCTCTGGCTCCACGTCTGGTTAGCGACGAAGCCGGCCGCGTGGGCGATCTCGGCGGCTTGGGCGACGGGGGCCGCCGGCAGGGAGAGCGTCAGAGCCAGGGCGGCGGCCCCGACCGTCATGGATGCGGTGAGGAAGGACCTCGGCGCGCGTCGTCTCACGAATCTCCCTTCAGGTGCCGGCGGCACGAGCCGTCTGCCGTTGGTGCGCCACGGACCTTCGTCCCGCCCTCGTGGCCCGACGGGCTCGAAGGCGGCGCGCACACACCATTGGTACTGAATCGGCGCGCCAAGCCCCGATCTTGAACCGCGCATGCATTCCGCCTCGAGATGAGCACCAGTATCGTGCGTGGCAGCGGCCCCGTGCGTGATGACGCCGCATCCCGCGTTCGGGGAACCCGCTGGGTCCACCGGGTTGGCGGCACGCGTAGCCGGGTTGAACAGGTATGAAGCCCCTTCGGGGGTCCCGCCGCGTACCATGCTCGCGTGATCGGGTCGTCGACGAAGCGGCTGGCGCGCTGATGGGCCGGCGGATCCGATGGCTCGGCGTGATCTTGGTGGTGTGTCTGGGCCTCGTCGCCGCGCAACTGGTCAACATCCAATTGGTGAAGGCCAAGGCCCTGCAGAACTCGCCCTTCAATCCCCGCCTCGCATCACAGCGACTGATCAACCCGAGGGGAACCATCTATGCGGCTGACGGCACCGTGCTGGCCAAGTCCGTCAAGACGCCGTCGTCGGTCAACCCCGACGACTACGGCTACCACTATGTCCGCCAGTATCCCCAGGGACCCCTCTTCGCCGGCATCACCGGATACGACTCCGCGCTCGTATCAAAGCATGACGGGAATCGAAGCGCAGTACGACTCGTACCTCGGGCCGCACCAGCAGGCGCCCCAGACGCTGAGCCAGCTCCTCTTCCGTCAGACCATGCCGGAGACGACCGACGACGTGACGCTGACGGTCGAGCCATCGCTGCAGAACGCCGCCTGGCGCGCCCTGACCACGCTTCCGTCCGGACCGTACAATGACGGGGCCGTCGTGGTGCTACAGCCGTCGACCGGGAACATCCTCGCCATGGTGTCCAACCCGACCTTCGACCCCAATGCAATGGCCAGCACCTCGTTTGCGGCAGAACAACTGGCCTACTTGAGCTACACGACGAAGGACCACGAGAACTTCCAACCGCTGCAGCCGATCGCCACGGGCTACGCATTCCCTCCCGGTTCGACCATGAAGGTCGTGACCAGCACGGCGGCGTACAGCCTCAAGCCCTCGCTCGCCAATTTCGACTACCCGGTCCAGAAGTGCCAGACGTTCGCCGACGCTCCGGGCCAGCCGCTCTGCGACCAGTCCGGGCCGTGCGGCGGGACCATGACGATCATGCTGCCGCAGTCCTGCGACCCCGGCTACGCCGAGCTCGGCGTCCAGGTCGGTGTCCCCCTCATGACCAAGCAGGCCGAGCTGTTCGGCTACAACTCGGTGCCCGGGATCGACCTCCCGAACGTGTCGAAGTCGACGTTCCCGGACTTGCCCGACAACTCACAGTCCCAGCTCGGTCAGAGCTCCATCGGCCAGTTCGACGTGTCGGCGACCGCGCTCCAGAACGCCATGGTCGCGGCGGGGGTCGCCAACGGCGGCGTGTTGATGACGCCCCACCTGATGTCGTCGATCCACGACTCTCAAGGCGCGCTCGTCACCCAGTACACCCCGAAGCCTGCGGCGACGGTCTCCTCGCCGAGCGTGGCCCAGCAGGTGACCTCGCTCATGGAGGGCGTGATCACCAACCCGTCGGGCACTGCTGCCGGGGTCGGGTTCCCTTCGTACCTGTGCGCCGCCGTCAAGACCGGTACGGCGCAGACCAGCACGCAGACCGGCCTCACGGATACCTGGATGATCGGCTTCGCGCCGGCGAACCACCCCCAGATCGCTGTCGCCGTCGTCGTGCCCTTCCAGTCCAACTCCCTCGACGGTGCCCACGTGGCCGGGCCGATCGTCAAGGCGGTGATGCAGGCCGCGCTGCCGCCGGGGTCGGTGAGCCAGCCCTGCACCGTCGGCCCGGTCCCGGCGCTGGCATCCACCTCGGGGTAGCCGGTCCAGTCCCCTGAGGGCGGGAACGGGCGAATCCGTCTTGGTCTCGCCGGCCGGACGCCTGGGTACAATATCTGCGTGGCTACGCAGATACTTAAGACTCCACCACGGGAGGAGTTCCGTTCCGCCGTCGGAATGCTGAAACTGCTGGGCGACGAGACCCGCCTCCGGGTGATCTGGGCGCTCCTCAAGGGGGAGCATTCGGTCAACGAGTTGGCCGAAATTGTCGGGGTCCAACCAGCCGCGGTCTCGCAGCATCTCGCCAAGCTCCGTCTGGCCCGGCTGGTGCGCAGCCGCCGCGATGGAAATCGGATCTTCTACGTGGTCGACGACGCCCACGTGCGCCGTGTGGTCGAGGACGTGGTGACGCACGCCGATCATGTGCACGCCCATGGCTGAGGCTCGCCACGGGGAGACCACGCACGGGCACGGCGTCCCCGGGGCGTCGGCGGATGCCGACCGGCGCGCCCTCGTCGTGGCGCTGGTCCTCCTGGCGGGCTTCATGGCCTTCGAGGTGGGGGCCGCGGTCGTGTCCAACTCGCTGGTCCTCTTGGCCGACGCCGGCCACATGCTCGTCGACGTCGGCGCCATCGCCGGGTCGCTCGTCGCCATCCACCTCGCCGCACGCCCTGAGACGCGCTCGCACACCTACGGGATGAAGCGGGCCGAGATCCTGGCCGCGGCCGCCAACGCCATTGCGCTCTTGATCGTCTCCGCGCTGGTCACGTGGGATGCAGTCGTCCGGCTGCTCCACCCTTCGACGGTCGACGGCGCCGTCCTGATCGTCGTTGCCGCGGTCGGCGTGGCCGTGAACGTCGTCGCCACGCTGACGATGGCCCGGGCCAATCGGCGCTCGCTCAACATCGAGGGTGCCTACCGGCATGTCCTCACCGACCTCTACGGGTTCATCGGCACCCTGGTCGCCGGTGCCGTCATCGTGCTCTGGGGCTTCGACCGGGCCGATGCCATCGCGTCCCTCGTGGTCGTCGTGTTGATGCTGAAGGCCGCGGTCGAACTCCTCCGGCCGTCGTTGCGCATCCTCTTGGAGGCGACACCCGACGACATCGACCTCGACGAGGTGCGCCAGCACCTGCTGGAGCTGCCAGAGGTCGAGTCGGTCCACGACCTGCACGCGTGGACGCTCACGTCGTCCCTGCCCATCCTCACGGCGCACATCGTGGTCACCGAGGAGTGCCTCAACACCGGCGAGGCCGGCCGGGTGCTCGACCACCTCCAAGGATGCCTCGCCGGGCACTTCGACGTGGAGCACTCGACCCTGCAGTTCGAGTCGGCGCGGCATATCGAGCACGAGCTCGGCGGGCACACCTGAATTACGCGACCGGGGGCGGGGAGCGACTGCCCGTCCTTGCTCAACCCTGACGGGGAGGCACGAGGGCGGCGACCAACTCGACATGCTCGGTCATCGGGAAGATGTCGAACGCCCGCAGGACCGGGATCTCCCACCCGGCGTCGAGCAGGACCCGCACGTCCCGGGCGAATGCGGCTGCATCGCACGAGACGTAGACGAGCCGCGAGATCCAGGGCGCGTGGGTGCCCAGCGCGGTCATGACGCGGGTCCCGGCACCCTCTCGTGCCGGGTCGAGCACGACGATGTCCGGACGGCCGATGCCGTCGGCCACCAGTTCGGGGCTGACCTCTGCCTCGAGCACCCGAAGCGCCGCGAGCTCGGCGCCGTTGTGGCGCAGGTCGGCGCAGGCTCGCCGGTCACGTTCCACGGCGAGGACCGAGCCCGAGGGACCGACGGCCTCGGCGAGCGGGACGGCGAAGAGGCCGGCGCCGGCGTAGAGGTCCACCACTGCCGCCTTCGGACACTCGCCCACCACGGAGAGGACGGCGGAGAGCAGTGCGGTCGGTGCGCCGAGATGCACCTGCCAGAACACCCCGGCGGAAATGCGGTAGCGCCGTCCCAGTACCTGTGCATGCACGGCACCCGGTGGGCGTCGGACCGTGCCGCCGACCACCAGACCGGTGTCGAGGTCGGGCAGGCGCGCCAGATGCCGGCCCCGAGGCGGCGTCGCCGCGACCAGCGCGTCCCCCTCGCTGCCTGTCATGACCTCGAGTTCGGACGCACCGGGCCAGCGGGCAGCCAGCGCGCCGGTCGCCAGGACGGCCGGCGTGGCGACCGGGCATTCGGTGACCCGTTCGAGGGAATGGGAGCGATGGCGGCGGAAGCCTGTCCTGCCCTCGCGATCGACCGCCACCCGCACGCGGGTGCGCCAGCCGAGCCCGTCATTCCCGCCCTCCACGCACTCGACTTCGACGGCGCGTTCGATGCCCGCGAGGTGATGGAGCTGTTCAGCGATGCGAAATGCCTTCAGGCGCCGCTGTGCCTCGAGGCTGGCGTGCTGGAAGTCACAACCGCCGCAGCGTCCCGGTCCTGCGTGTGGACACGGCGGTGTCACCCTGTCGGGGGACCGGGTCAGGATCTCGACGGCATCGGCGCGCAAGAAGGAGGAGGTGGTCGCAGTGACGCGGACCAGCACCCGCTCGCCCGGGAGGGAGTGCCGCACGAAGACGATGCGCCCATCGGGCGCACGGGCGACGCAGCCACCGCCTCCGGCGATGGCGCCCACCTCCAGCTCGAGGAGGTCCTCGTCAACGGGTCGGGTCACGCAGCGGAGCGTAGGGCTCCGGCCGTCGCCACAATTTCGCAGAATGTCGTCACGAGATGTCGATCTGGGCCCGGGCCGAACGTCGTAAGGGCACCACACCCACCAAGGAGGTTCCGATGCGGTACCTGTTGATGATCGCCACCGAAGAGGGCACGAACGCCCGCGCAGCGGAGGACGGAGGAGGGATGACGCCCGAATACGGCGCCTTCGCCAAGGAGATGGCCGAGCGCGGCGTGCTCCTGGGCGGTGAGCGGCTCCGCGAGACGAGCGACGCCACGACGGTGCGAGTTCGCAACGGCGAGGTCCTGGCGACCGACGGGCCCTTCGCAGAGACCAAGGAGCAGCTGGCGGGCTATTTCCTGGTGGACTGCAAGGATCTCGACGAGGCCATTGAGGTGGCCGCCAAGATTCCCGGAGCCCGGGAAGGCTCCATCGAAGTGAGGCCGATCTGGGAGATGTAAGCGTCGAGGCCGCAGTCGCCGACGCCTTCCATGCGGAGTGGGGCCGGGTCGTCGCAACCCTGGTCCGGCTGACCGGCGACTGGGACATGGCCGAGGAGTGCGCGCAGGACGCTTTCGCGGTGGCGTTGGAACGCTGGCCCCGCGACGGCGTTCCGCGCCGCCCCGGCGCCTGGCTCACGACCGTCGCGCGCAACCGTGCCATCGACGGGGTTCGGCGTGCCCAACGCGACAGGTCCAAGACGTCGGAGGTGGCCGCGATGGACGCGGAAGGTGCCGAGCTGGAGGCAACAGACGAGGTTCCCGACGACCGCCTGCGCCTGATGTTCACCTGCTGCCACCCCGCGCTGCCTTTCGAGGCGAGGGTGGCCCTCACCCTGCGTACCTTGGCGGGCATGACCACATCTGAGATCGCCCGGGCGTTCTTGGTGCCAGAAGCGACCATGGCACAGCGCCTCGTGCGGGCGAAGCGGAAGATCCGCCACGCCGGCATCCCTTTCGTCGTGCCGCCGGCACACCAGCTGGTCGAGCGGACCGCGGCCGTCCTCGCCGTCATCTACCTCCTCTTCAACGAGGGTTACTCGGCGAGCTCGGGGAGCGACCTGGTGCGGCGAGGCTTGACGTCCGAGGCCATCCGGCTGGCGCGGGTCCTCTGCCTGCTCATGCCCGACGAGCCCGAGGCGCTCGGTCTGCTCGCGCTGATGCTCTTCCACGACGCCCGGAGCGACGCGAGGGTCGACGAGAAGGGCGACCTGATCGTGTTGGAATCCCAGGACCGCTCGCTCTGGGACGACGCGGGCATCACCGAGGCTTTCGAGATGCTCGGAGCGGCGGCGCGGCTCGGACGGTTGGGGCCATTCCAGATCCAGGCGGCAATCGCGTCGTGCCACGTCCAGTCTCGCCAGGCCGGGGACACGGACTGGGCCACCATCGCCGTCCTCTACGACCGGTTGCTCGAAATGGCGCCCTCCCCGGTGATCGAGCTCAACCGGGCCGTCGCCGTGTCGATGAGCGACGGCCCCGCTGCGGGGTTGGCGTTGGTCGAGGCCATTGCTGCGGGAGGGCAGTTGCGTGAGTACCACCTGCTCGCCGCGGCCCAGGGCGACATGCTGCGTCGCCTTGATCGGCGGGCCGAGGCGGCGGAGGCCTATCAGCGTGCTTCGGATCTGGCCGGCACCGATGCTGAGCGCCGCTACCTCGAGCGCCGAAGGCGCGAAATGACCGAACCGCCCCCGCACGATCCGCCGGTTTGACAGGCCGGGGCGCCGTTGCAATCGTTCCGCTCCTGAACCTTCGCCGGCCGGCGGAAGGGCGTGCGCACGCGGCGAGCGACGGAGCGAGAGGACGGCTGGACCATGTTGCAAGGCAGAGTGGCGATCATCACCGGGGGCGGACGCGGTATCGGGCGCGAGCACGCGCTCTTGTTTGCGTCGCTCGGAGCCAAGGTGGTGGTCAACGACCTGGGCGGGGCGGTCGACGGCTCCGGCACGGACGTCTCGGCGGCTCAGTCCGTGGCCGACGAGATCGTCGCCTCCGGCGGCGAAGCGGTGGCCAACACCGAGAGCGTGAGCTCTTCGAGGGAGCCAAGGCAATGGTCGACCAGGCCGTGTCGACCTTCGGCGATCTGCACGTGATCGTGAACAACGCCGGGATCCTGCGGGACCGCATGTTGGTGTCGATGAGCGAAGAGGAGTTCGACGCGGTCATCGCGGTGCACCTCAAGGGGACGTTCAACGTCACCCGGCATGCTGCGGACTACTGGCGCGAGCAGGCGAAGGCCGGGACGATCATCGACCGTGCCATTGTCAACACGAGCTCGGGCGCCGGATTGCACGGCAACGTCGGCCAGACCAACTACTCGGCGGCGAAGGCGGGCATCGCCGCCATGACCGTGGTGAACGCCATGGAGCTGCACCGCTACGGCGTACGGGCCAACTGCATCGCCCCCGTGGCACGCACCCGCCTCACCTTGCAGACGCCGGGCATGGGCGAGCCGATGCAGAACCAGGTGTTCGATCCCGAGAATGTCTCCCCGCTGGTGGCGGTCCTCGCTTCTGAGACCTGCCCTTTCAACGGTCAGGTGTTCAGCGTGTACGGAGGGTCCGTCGGCATTTACGCTGGATGGTCGATCGCCGAGAGCGTCGAGTCCGAGGACCGCTGGACCGTGGATTCGTTGGCGGCCGCGATGGACAAGTTGCCGCGGACCGTCGAGGTCAACAGCCAGATCACCGAGCTGGCCAAGCACATGAGAAGCGACTGAGCTCCAGGTTCCCGGGCGGGCAAGGCGCGCTCGGTCGGCGTCGGTTCCCTAGGCTTCATGGCGATGCGTGGGGACCGGCCGGGTGAGACGAGCGGCGCGACGCCGGCCTCGACCGTCCCCGAGCCGGCGCTCCTGGCGGCTGCCTTTGCCGTGGCCGACGTCCATCCGCTGCTGTGTGCAGTCGCGCACCGCACGGGCGAGTTCGGGTTGTTGCGACCGGAGTTCGCGCCCGACCAGACCCAGATGCTCGTTCCCGGGCGCGGCCTCGGACCCGAGCAGGAGGGCGATGCTCGCCGCCTTGCCGCTGCGGCGCTGCGCGCCCACGTCGCGTCAGGCGCGGCCGACCACCAGCTGACGCCCGCCGAGCGCCGTGATCTGTTCGGGTTCCTCGTCGGGGCTGAGGCCATGGAGCAGTGGGAGATCTTCTTGGCCGAGGAGCTGGCACTGCCGGGCAGCGATCCGAGAGAGCCCTCGTGGCACCTAGGGGACGCGGGCCGGTCGTTCCGCTGTGCCGTGATCGGGGCGGGCGCGTCGGGCCTCGCGGCGGCCCACCGGCTCCGTCAGGCAGGGGTCGAGGTGACCGTCCTGGAGAAGAACACCGACGTGGGCGGCACCTGGCTGGAAAATGTCTATCCGGGGTGCCGCGTCGACGTCCCGAACCAGCTCTACAGCTTTTCGTTCGCGCAGACCAACGACTGGGTGTCCAGATATTCCGCGCAGCCCGACCTGTTGGCCTACCTCCGCGGCATGACCGAAGAGCTCGGGCTGGCCGAGTACATCCGCTTCGGTTGCGAGGTGACCGAGGCGCGTTACGACGAGCGGTCCGCCACGTGGCAGCTCGCACTGCGCTGCAGTGACGCCAGCACGTCCACCGAGGAATTCGACGCGGTGGTGTGTGCGGTGGGCCAGCTGAATCGGCCCTCCTTTCCCGCCATTGAGGGTCAAGCCGAATTCGGCGGTCCTTCGTTCCACTCGGCAGCGTGGGACGAGTCGGTCGCGCTGGCCGGGCGGCGGGTGGCGGTGATCGGGACCGGGGCCAGCGCGGCCCAATTCGTTCCCTGTCTGGTCGACGAGGTGGCACACCTCGACGTGTACCAGCGGACGCCGCCGTGGCTCCTGCCGACGGAGAACTACGGCGACCCGTTCCCACCTGAATTCCACCAGCTCCTGGCCCTCCTGCCCGATTACGGTCGGTGGGATCGGTTGTGGCAGTTCTGGATCATGCACGAGGGACTGCTCGGAGCCGCCCGGGTGGATCCGGACTGGGACGAGCACACCGAAGCGGTCAGCGCGGGCAACGACTTCGTGCGCTCCATGCTCATCGACGTCCTGCGCGCCCAGGTCGCCGACCACGAGCTCTTCGAGCAGATGGTGCCGCACTTCCCGCCCTTCGCCAAGCGTGCCTTGCGCGACGACGGCCGTTGGGCCGCGGCACTCTCCCGCCCCCATGTCGACCTGGTGACCACACCGATCGAGCGGATCACCGCCCGAGGTATCCGGACCACTGACGGCGAGGAGCACCCAGCCGACGTCGTGATCTACGGGACCGGGTTCAGCGCGTCGGACTTCGTGGCGCCCATGCGCGTGCTCGGGCGCGGTGGTGCCGAGCTCAACGAGGTCTGGGCCGGTGACGCACAGGCCTACCTCGGGATCGCGGTGCCGGGCTTCCCCAACTTCTTCATGCTCTACGGTCCGAACACCAATCTGGTGATCAACGGCAGCATTCTCGTCATGGTCGAGTGCCAGGTGCGTTACGCCGTCGAAGCGATCGGACGTCTCCTGGCTTCGGGCCACCGGTCCATGTCGTGCCGGCGTGACGTCTACGAGCGCTACGGGGAAGAGATGGTGGAGGGCAACGCCAAGATGGTGTGGGGGGTGGCCGACGTGCCCACGTGGTACCGCAATGCCCGCGGCCGGGTGACCCAGAACTGGCCCTTCGACCTGCATTCCTATTGGGCGCGCACACGCGAGCCCGACCTCGCCGACTACGAGCTGGTCTGAGGCCCCTTGCCCAGCCGAGCGCTCACCGACATCCTCGCCCTCGTCCCGCCGGACTTCGCCGACCCTGCGGCCGACTACCGGGCCGTGCGGGCGATGATGGCGCCGTTCCATGGCCATCCGGTGCCGCCCCACATCACCGTCACCGAGACCGAGCTGGGTGGAGTTCGTTGCGCCTGGTACGACGACTCCCGCGTCCCTGGGCGGACGCGCACCGTCTTCCACGTGCACGGCGGGGCGCTGGTCTCGTGCCCGCTGGACGACTACCACTTCTACGGCGCGCTCCTCGCCGAGCAGCTCGAGGCCAGGGTGCTCCTGGCGGACTACCGGCTGGCTCCCGAGCAGCCGTTTCCTGCCGCGCACGACGACTGCCTTGCGGCGTACCGGGCCCTGGTGCACAGCGGGGGAGTGGACCCTTCCCTGCTCGTGGTCACCGGTGACTCGTGTGGCGGCCTGCTCGCGTTGGGCACGTTGGTGCGGGCCCGGGACGAGGGCGTGCCGCTGGCCGCGGGTTTCGCGTCGATATCGGGCTGGTACGACCTCTCGGTGGCGGACGCGCAACGCGACGGCGCCCGCGACCCCTTTCTCAGCGCGGGCTGGCTCCGGAACCGGGGGCGCGACTACACGGCGGACGCGGTCAGCCTCGACGACCCCGTGGTCTCACCGCGCTACGCCGACCTGGCCGGCCTGCCCCCGCTGTACCTGCCCGTGGCCCAGCACGACACGGTCTACGCGGCGGCGGTGGCCGTGGCGGACGCGGCGCACGCAGCCGGGGTCGACGTGACGGTGGAGTCGTGGCCCGGCATGGTGCACGGCTGGCAGGGGCTGGCGAGTGCCGGCGTGCCCGAGGCCCTGACCGCCTTTGCCCGAACCCGCGACGTCCTGGAGGGCTGGGGCATCTGAGCGACCGAGGCGCGCGGTCGGGTCAATGCGAGCTCAGGCGTCGAGCACGGTGAGATCGAGCTCGCGCAGACGAGCCGGGTCGGCCAGGATGTCGAGGGCGACGACCTTGCCGCCGCGGACGGTGAAGGCGCCGATGGAGAAGATCTCGCCGTCGCGAGACGTGACGGCGCCGGCGACGCCGTTGACGAGTGCCGGCTGGTGGAGCAACCCCAGGCTGGCGTAGCCGAGCGCTTGGCGCGCGACCGCTTCGGCGCCACGGACGATCCGCAGCGCCCCCGCCGGCAGCGCACCCTGGTCGGCCCGCACCACGACGTCGGGATCGAGCACGGCCATCAGCGCCTCGAAGTCACCGTTGCGGGCGGCGGCGATGAACGCATCGACCACCTCGCGCTGGCGTTCGACATCGGTGTCGGGCGCGGTGCGCTCACCCCGGACGCGACGCCGGGCGCGGCTGGCGAGCTGGCGAGCCGCCTCAGGCGACCGTTCGACGATCGGCGCGATGTCGTCGAAGGGCACAGCGAAGATGTCGTGCAAGACGAAGGCCAAGCGCTCCGGCGGAGTCAGCGTGTCGAGCACGACCAGCAGGGCCACGCCGACGGAATCGGCGAGCAGCGCTTCGTGCTCCGGGTCGGCCGCGCCGGGGCGGTCGAGGATGGGGTCGGGCATGTGGGCCTCGAGCGGCTCCTCTCTGCGGGTCCGCCGAGCCCGGAGCATGTTGAGCGAGACGCGTGCCACAACGGTCGTGAGCCAGCCGCCGAGGTTGTCGACGTCGCTCGTGTCGGCCCCGCTGAAACGGATCCAGGCTTCCTGGACGGCGTCGTCGGCTTCGCTGAGCGAGCCCAGCATGCGGTAGGCGACCGCCCGGAGGTGGGTCCGGTGCTGTTCGAAACGGCCACGTCAGCCAGTCGGTCTCGGCCATGGGTTCGGCTCCTCTCGCCCGTCGTCTCACACCAATGAGACCCGCCAGGACGGGCCGATGTGACAGACCCGCCCCGGAGGGTCAGCTGACGATGTCGATGGGAGTGCCCGGCGGGATCATCCAGAGCCGCGAAAGGTCGGCGTCGTGCAGCCTGATGCACCCGTGCGAAATGGCGGCACCCGTGTTGCCGATGAGCGAGTCGTCGTAGTCCGTGATGGGGCCGTGGATCCCGATGATGGCGTCGCCGGAGTCCTCCCAGTCGGTGATGGTGTCGGAGTGGTCCGACGTTGCCAGCACGTAGGGTCCGTACGCCGCGCTCGGCGGTGGCACCTGGGCGAAGACGAAGTACTGGCCGGGCGGCGTGGGATCGTCGGGCGCGCCGATGCCCGCGGGGAAGTCGAGTGTCTCGCGTCCGTCCAGGTACACCGAGAGGTGCATGGTGCTCAGGTTGACGTCGATGGCGTAGGGAGTGTTCCCGACCGTGACGTCGCTCTGCTGCACCCATGTCGTCGAGCCGTTGGGTCGTTGCGCCAGGCGCACCTCGAACCAGCCCGGCTGTGTCGCGATGACGGGCAGGATCGAGGGATAGCCGTACCAAGAGCCAGGCACCGTCATGTTCGACACGGCGCCCGGTGAGGGGTACCCGGGTACCGAGCCGTTCATGGTGGCGGTGAGCGTCGTACCCGGCGGCGGTGTCAACGCGGCGGGCGCCGCAGGCGCGCTGGCGGGAGCGCTCGGCGGGGCCGCCGCGGCGTGCGTGGCTTCGGGCGCGGACGCGTCGGATCCCCAGCCCGCGACCAGTACGACCACTGCTCCCACCACCAGAGCCAGTGCCGCGGCGCGAACTCCCAGGAGAAGACGTCCTCGACCCGTGATGGCGCCATGGTACCGGCCGGTGCCCGCTGACTTCCCGGCGGGTGAGAAGATGCGGCATGGCCGACGACCAGCGGTTTTCCTCGGGCTCGCCCTTCGAGGTGACCATCGGGTTCAGCCGCGCCGTCCGGGTCGGAGACCGCGTGATCGTGTCGGGAACCGCACCGGTGCTCCCGGGGGGAGGCTGCCCCGACGGGGCCGGGCCCCAGGCGCGGCGATGTTTCGAGATCATCGGAGCGGCACTGCGAGAAGCGGGCGCGGGACTCGAGCACGTCGTTCGTACCCGGATGTTCATCACCGATGCGGAAGACGCCGACGAGGTCGGGACGGTCCACGGCGAGCTGCTGGGGCACGTACGGCCCGCGGCGACCATGGTGGTCGTGGCGGCACTGTTGGATCCCGCCTGGAGGGTCGAGATCGAAGCCGAGGCGGTCGTGCCCTAAGTGGCGAGCCCCGCAACCGTGGCGGCGACGATGTTGGTCCCTCGCAGGTCGCCCACCACTCCGGCTTCCATGCGGTTCATCACGTAGCACACGGCGAGTTCCGCGTCCTGGTCCACGATGATGACCGATCCGCCGTAGCCGCCCCAGTAACAGGCACGCGGGCCGAGCGGCATCTCGGGAGGGTTGCTCAGGCCGTAGCCCATGCCCATGCGTTGGGGGACGCCGAGCACCTTGTCGATGCCCTCGGCCTGGACCTCGAAGATGGGTTCGGTGCCGGCCGCGCTGAGCAGCCGGACGCCGCGCGCCTCGCCCCGGCCGGCCACGACGGACTGGACCGCCGCCACCGAGCGCGCGTTGCCCTGCCCGTTGGCGGCGGGGATCTCGGCTCGGCGCCACCACTCCTGGTGGGCCATGGCGGCATCGAGCGGCGGGTTGAGGAACGTCTTGAGCATGAGGTCCGAGACCGGCCCTTCGAATTGCTCGGGCCCGATCGGGGGCGGGGGGATCACGTTGGAGACGCGATGGTCCTCGCTGGCGGGCAGACCGATGTGGAAGTCGGCGTCGAGCGGCGCGGCCACCTCGCGGGCGAAGAAGGTGCCGATGGAGTCACCCGTGATACGCCGGACGATCTCGCCGATGAGATAGCCCTGGGTCACCGCGTGGTAGCCCGACGCAGTTCCCGGCGGCCACCATGGCGCCTGCGCCGCCAGCGCCGCGGTGCACTTGTCCCAGTCGGCGAGATCCTCGACGACGAGCGGCTCGTCCCAGCCGCTCAGGCCGGCGGTGTGCCCCATCACGTGGCGCACCTCGACGGCCTCCTTGCCGTTGGCGGCGAACTCGGGCCAGTAGGTGGCCACCGGTGCATGGAAGTCGAGTTGCCCGCGGTCGTGCAGCATCAGCGCGACGAGGAAGGTCATGGTCTTGGTGGTCGACCAGACGTTCGTGATCGTGTCGCGCTCCCACGGGCGTGCCTTCTCAGCGTCGGCCCAGCCGCCCCAGATGTCGACGACGGGCTCACCGTGGAGGAAGACGGCGACCGATGCGCCCAGATCAGCGCCGGTCTCGAGCTGATCGGCCAGTGTGTGGCGTACCGCGTCGAAGCGCGGTTCGCAGATTCCGTGCACCTCTGCCATGGGCGGCAACCTATTGACTCGGCGGCCGCCGCGTCCAGCGGCGCAGCGGGGCGATCGGTAACGTCAGCCCGTGGAGCGCACGGAAGCGGTGGTGGTCGGCGCCGGACCCAACGGGCTCGCGGCGGCGATCACCCTGGCCCGGGCCGGCCGCGCCGTCGAGGTCTTCGAGGGCGCGGCGACGGTGGGCGGCGGGACGCGGACCGAGGAGCTCACCCTGCCCGGCTTCCGCCACGATGTCTGCTCCGCCGTCCATCCCTCGCTGGTGGCGTCGCCGTTCTTCGCCGACCTCGACCTGCGGGCTCTGGGCATCACCCTGCGCCAGCCGGATGTGGCCTACGCCCACCCACTCGGCGGCGCCCGGGCGGCTGCGCTCTACCGGGAGGTCGAGGAGACAGCGTCGCACCTGGGTGGTGACGCAGCGGCCTACCGGGCCCTGATGGATCCGCTCGTGCAGTGGCTGGACCGGATCGTGCCCTACGTGCTCAGTCCGATGCGCACCGTGCCGCGGGACCCGCTTGCCCTGGCCCGCTTCGCGCTCGTCGGCACACCCTCGGCGCAGCGGGCCGCCAAGCGCTTCACGACCGATGCCGCGCGCTCCCTTGTCGCGGGCGCAGCCGCCCACTCCATGCAGCCCTTGACGGCTCCGTTGACTGCCGCCTTCGGCCTGTTGCTCGCCGCGCTGGGCCACGGTGCCGGCTGGCCCGTCGCCGAGGGCGGGAGCGCAGCGATCACCGCAGGGTTGGCCACCGAGCTGCGCCGTCTCGGTGGCGTGGTCCACACCGGGCAGTGGGTCGAGTCGCTGACGGAGTTGCCGTCGGCCCGTGCCGTGCTGCTCGACACATCACCGCGCCAGTTCGTGGCGATGGCGGGACCACGACTCTCGCGCCGGGCCGCCCGGCCGTGGGCTCACTTTCGCCCGGGTCCAGGTACCTGCAAAGTCGACTGGGCCCTCGACGGACCGGTGCCCTGGGCGGCCGAGGTCTGCAGCCGCACGGTCACGGTGCACGTGGGGGGGACCTTCGACGAGGTGGCGCGGTCCGAAGCGGCGGTGCGCGACGGCCGCCACGCCGACCGCCCGTTCGTGCTCGTGGCCCAGCCGTCGGTCGTCGATCTGACCCGCGCCCCTGAGGGCCGGCACACCTTGTGGGCCTACTGCCACGTGCCCAACGGGTCGGACGTTGACATGAGCGAGCGGATGGAGTTGCAGATCGAGCGTTTCGCGCCTGGGTTTCGCGACCGCGTGCTGGCCCGGTCGGTACGCACGGCCGCCGAGGCCGAGGCACACAACCCGAACCTGCTCGGCGGCGACATCAACGGCGGGGCGGCCACGCTGCGTCAGACGGTGTTCCGTCCTGTCCCGCGTTGGAATCCGTACCGGACCCCGCTCGAGGGCGTCTATCTCTGCTCGGCCTCGACGCCTCCCGGCGGCGGGGTGCACGGCATGTGCGGCGTGTGGGCGGCGCGCACGGCCCTGGCCGACCGTTTCGCCTGAGTCGTCGCCCCCGAGCCCTCAGGCGAGGGTCCGTACCTCGGCCGTCAGCTGCTCGAGGAGGTACCAGGCCTTGATCTCGTCCGCCACGCACGCCTGGAAGTCGCCGTGCGCGATGACATAACGGAGCCAGCAAGGGTGGATCCGCAGGGTGTGGGTTCCAGAACTCGACGTGACATCGATGTTGTCGACGTCACTCGTGATCTCGTAGCTCCACACCGCCTCGCCGTGCGAGCGGTTCACGTGCTCCATGAGTCGCATGACCCTGTTCTCGGCGTCGCGCAAACTGCCAGTCATCGGATCCCCCTTCGTCCCGCACCACCGGCCCCTCCTCACGGACACACTGGCGGGTCTCCACCACGCTGCGTCCCTCGGTGTCTCTATGCCGGAACGGCAGGCCCACGACAGGATGGTCCCTCGAAGGTGGGAGTTCGGCGCAGCGCAGTTGCGATCGCGGTGCCGCTGGCTCAGGACCGAGTCGGGGCCGCTGCGAGCGGGACGCGCCACTCGACGACAGTCCCGGCCTCCGAACCGGGGCGCATCTCGAAGCTGCCGCCGAGCGAGGCGGCCCGAGACGCCATGTTGTGCAGGCCGAAGCCACTCGAGCCGCCTGCTTCGGGCCCGACCCCGTCGTCGGACACGAGCAGAGCCAGGTCGACCCCGGCGGAAAGCTCGATCGACACCGACGAGGCTTCCGCATGGCGGATCACGTTGGAGAGCGATTCGCGCAGTACCGCGAGGAGCTGCTCGCCGACTTCGGCGTCGACCACCGTGTCGACCGGGCCCTCGAAGGAGACCCGCAGCCGGAAGCCCAGCCGGTCACCCGCGTCGGAGGCCAACTTGAGCACGCTGGCCCGCACCCCGTCGTTTGAGGCGGGATGGGTCTGCAGGTCGAAGATCGTGGTGCGGATGTCGCTGATCACGCTGTCGAGCTCGGCCACGACATCACGAAGCCGGGCTCCGGTATCGGTCGGCACAGCCGGCAACACGGAACTGATGCGCATGCCCGCACCGAAGACCCGCTGAATGACGAGGTCGTGGAGGTCCCGCGCGATCCGATCCCGTTCGTTGGCCATTTCGAGCGCGCGGAGCTGCTGATCGGCTTGTCGGATCTTGATCAGATTGTCCACCCGCGCCCGTAGCTCGGGTTGGAAGAATGGCTTGAGCAGATAGTCGTTTGCCCCGTCCCGCAGGATGCCGATGCGGGCTTCGGTGTCGTTGCGGGCGGTGAGGATCAAGATCGGGGTGGCCTCGATGCGCGCGTCGAGCCGCACCGCACGGACTAGCTCGTCACCGGTCAGCTCGGGCATCATGAAGTCGCAGACGATGAGATCCGGCCGGAGGGATCGGGCCAGCTCGAGGCCCTCCCTCCCGTCGAACGCGGCGCGGACCCGGTAGGTCCCCGCCAGGGCATCGCAGACGAACCGGTTCATGTCGGCGTTGTCCTCGACCACGAGCACGAGCGACGCCCCGAGCCCCGCGTCCGCCGGCTCGGAGCCGATCGGCATCCAAGCCGGCGAATCCACCTGTCCGGACCCGGGCTGGGTGTGGACCGAAGTGGAAGGTGCCGCGGTGAGCGTCGTGTCGAGAGTGGTCGTCGGGACGGGTGGCGCGGAGACCGGTCGCCCGGCCGTCTCCAACTTGCTGGCGCACACCGCGGTGCCGGGAGGCGCGACCAGAGGCAGTGTGACCACGAACAGTGCGCCACCCTCTGGTGCGTCGTCGATTCCGATACTGCCGCCGTGCATCGTGACGAGTTCGCGGGCGATGTGCAGGCCGAGGCCGGTCCCTCCGACGTGGTGCGCCACGGCGTTGTCCAGCTGGTGGAACCGCTCGAACACCTCGTCGCGTTGGCCTACGGTGATGCCAGGTCCACTGTCGGCTACCTCGACCCGAGCGGCGCCGTCGACGGCGGGACCGTGCAGCTCCAGACGGACGATCCCCTCCGCAGGCGTGAATTTGAATGCATTGGAAAGAAGATTCAAAAGGATCTGCTGCACGCGCAGCGCGTCGAGCCCTGCGGGCACCGCTCCCGCCGGTACGCGCACCACAAAGTCGACGGATCGGTCTGCCGCGAGCGTCTCGAAGTTGTTGGCGACGAGCCGTACCAGATGACCGAGGTCGAACTCGCTGTACTCGAGCTCGATCCGACCCAGATCGAGCCGCGATGCGTCGAGCAGGTCGTTGACCAGACCGAGCAGGGTGCGTGCGTTGCGCAGGACGGTCTCGACGTCGCGGCGCCTGGGGTCGTCGGGACCGAGCTCATTGAGGACGCGCTTGGCCGGACCGAGGATGAGCGCCAGCGGCGTACGGAGCTCGTGGCTCACATTGGAGAAGAACTGTGTCTTGAGCCGGTCGAGCTCCTGGGAGCGGGCGTAGAGGTTCTTCAGCTCCTCGTTCGCTTCCTTCAAGGCGCGGCCCGAGTCGGCGACTTCTTGGGCCCGCCGAAGGATCCCGGCTTCCATGTCGTCGATGAGCGAACCCAGACCGGAGCCGACTCCGTCGAAGTTGCCCCGCTGGGAGAGGAAGTCCGTGATGTCCTCGACCTGGTGGATGATGTAAGCGACCGATCCGTCCTGGGCCAGGACCGGCGAGTTGTAGGGGCTCCAGAACCGCTCTTCGAACCCACTCCCGTCGTGCTTGGGGATGTCGTACTTCTGGATGGACATGGCGTCGCCGATGCCGTCGCGCGCCACCCGCATCAATGACGCTCTCAGGTTGCGGACGCCCTCTGTTTCCGGATCGTCTGGATTGTCGGGGAAGACGTCGAAGACCGAACGGCCGACGATGGCCTCCCGTTCGGTATCGGTGGCACGCAGGTACGCATCGCTGGCCGCAACGATGCAGAGGTCACGGTCCAACACGAGGTAGAGGCCTGGCGCCGCCTCGAAGAGGCTGCGGAAGTCCGGCACCTCGGTCATGGCCGCTCGCGCGCGCATCTCTTCGTCACACCGTGTCCGCATCCACGCATGTGAGATTCCTCCCGCATTCCGATCCGCTCTCGGTGGACGCAACGATAGCCTCCGGGACCCCTGCGGCCGATTCCGCCCACTCCATCAGTCTCGGCCTTTAGCCCCGTGCTCGCCTTCGTCGCGCAGCTCGCGTCGCGCATCGTTTCGACCAGGGAGAGACACTCGGCGGGAGACGGCAACGGTCTCGAGCAGCCGCCGGTCATGAGAGACCAACAACAGCGTGCCGCTGAAGCTGCCGAGGGCGGACTCGAGCTGCTCGATGGCGGGCAGGTCGAGGTGGTTGGTCGGCTCGTCGAGCACGAGAAAGTTCACGCCGAGTGCAGCAAAGGCCGCCAGTTCGGCGCGCGTGCGCTCCCCGGGTGAGAGCGAGAACGACGGTCGCTGCACGGCGTCGGCCTCGAGGCCGAACTTGGCCAGCTGGCTGCGAGCGTGATCGGGCGGCAGCCCGGTGGCCCGAGTGAACGAATCGGCCAGAGACGTGCCGTGGCCCAGGAGGCGGCGGTCCTGGGCCAACTCGCCGACGACAACGGCTGGACCCATGCGCCGGGTGCCCGACGTGAGGGGCAGCCGGCCGAGGATCGCGTCGACGAGTGTCGTTTTGCCCGAGCCATTGGCGCCGACCAGGGCGATGCGTTCGGCCCAGGCGATGTCGAACGTGAGTGGTCCGAGCGTGAAGGCACCGCGCTCAATGAGCGCGTCCTCCAGGCGCACGACGAGATCACCTGAGCGGTCTGCCTCGCTGATGGAAAACCAGAGATCCCATCCCTCCCAGGGCTTTTCGACCGGCTCGAGGGACTCGAGCGCGCGCTGTGTCCGGCGGGCGCGGCCAGCCAGATTCTCCGTGCGCTCAATGCGGAAGTCGCGCTGGGTCTTGTCGTTGTCGCGGGGGCGGCGCTTCTCGTGCGCCACGCCCGTCGTTGCCCATTGCCGTTCGCGCTGTGCCCGTTTGCGCAATTCCGATCGCTGGGACTCGTACACCGCGTACGCCTCGGTCGCGTGGGCGTGCGTGGTGGCGCGTTCGGACTCGAAGCCGGCCCAGCCACCACCGTAGAGACGGCCGCGGTGCGTATGCTCGTCCAGTTCGAGGACGTCGGTCACGCTACGTTCGAGAAAGGTGCGATCGTGCGAGACGATCACCATGGCGCCACGGCGCCGAGCGACCATCTCCTCGAGCGCGGCCAGCCCGTCGAAGTCGAGGTCGTTTGTCGGCTCGTCGAGCAGGGTGACGTCGAATCGCGAGAGGACGATGGCCGCGAGGGCAGCCCGCGCTTCTTGGCCTCCCGACAGCGTGGCCAGCGGTTGCTCCACCACGTCGGGGGTGAGTCCCACCTGCGCGCACGCACTGGTCAGACGGGACTCGAAGTCTCCGGCGGACAGTGATTCGAAGCGGGCGAGCGCTGCTGCGTAACGGTCATCAGCACCGGGTGCGCCTTCGGCCAGGCCGGCCGCGGCATCCAACAGCCCAGCCTCCGCGGCCGCGACCCCGGCCCGCCGCTCCAGCGCGGCCCGTACTGTTTCGTGGGCCGCCACGCCGTGCTCTTGCGCCAGGTAACCGACCGTCGCGGCCGGCGGGTCCACCCGGACCTCTCCAGATGTCGGATCGATCAGGTCGGCGAGGATCTGCAACAACATCGACTTGCCGACCCCGTTGGGCCCGACCACCCCGAGGCAGGTCCGGGCCGAAACCGTGAGGGAGACGTCGTCGAGCACGACGCGGCCGCCTCGTTCATGATGGATGTTGCGGGCGACCAGGGTGGCCACTGGTGTGGCGGAGGAGGCAGACACGGTGCGGCTCCGGGTAGTGGGGAGACTGGGACGAGCGGTGCGCAATGGCACCCGCGCGGTTGATGTGCGCCGGTGCGTCGCGCTGGCGTCGGCCTCTACCTCACCATGCCATGGTAGCGCCCTTCGCTGTGTCGGAGCGGCTACGGCTCTCCGCCATGGCGAGGGCCTGCCCGGCTGCAACAATGGTCCCCGTGGTGGGCCTGAGCACCAAGCGCTCGCGCATCATCACGGCCGTTGTGGGTGTCCTGGTCCTGGTGTTCGTCGGCTTCACCCTCCTCCTTTTCGTCTTCCCGGACCTGAACGCACCCGAACCGTCGGGCGCCATCGTGATGCTCGGGGGTAACGGGGCCGGCCCTTTCGACGAGGCGGTGAATCTGGCCAAGGAGGGGTGGGCGCCCACCGTCGTGTTCTCTTTGACCCCCTATCAGGACTGCGAGCCCACCATCGTCCATCTGCCGCCGTTCCACCTGCCGCCGAAGGAGCACGTGCTGTGCTTCCATGCCGATCCGCGCACCACACAGGGCGAGGCGCGAGCCATCGCGCACCTCGCTGCGCTACACCAATGGCATCGGGTGATCGTCGTGATGCCGACCACCCAGGCGTCACGGGCGCGGTTGCGCATCGGGCGCTGTTATGCGGGCCAGGTGCTCGAAGTTGGCGTGACGCCCCCGGGGTTCTGGGCCTGGGTCCGCGGCATCACCTACGAATGGGGGGCGATGTTCAAGGCGTGGGTGCTCCAACCCGGCTGCTGAGCAAAGCCACGGAACTGCAACCGGACGGCGACGGGACTGTGTCGCTGAGCGTTGTACTTTGCCCTCGAGGGGTGCCGGCGAGGTCCGGCACGAGGGGGGAGCAGTGCAGGCGAGCGTCAAGGCCGTCGAGACACGCAACGTGCCGATGGCCGACGCCGCCCCTGCTGCCGCAGATGATCGGCCCGAGGCGGCACCCCGCACGCGTCCCTCGCGGCGAACGATCGAGCTGGTCGGACTCTCCCTCGGCATCGGCTTCATCGCTGCGGTCGCGCTCGGTCAGCACCTGTCGAACGACGAGTTCTGGTCGCTGGCCGCGGGCCAGTGGATGCTCGCCCACCACAGCATCATGGGCCTCGATCCCTTCAGCTACACGGAGGCGCATCGCCGCTGGGTGACCGACGAGTGGGGCTCCGAAGTGGCTTTGGCGTCGCTCTCCCGCGTCTTCGGTTCGCTGGCGTACGCCATCTACGCCGTCGTACTGGGAGGCTGCTGCCTCTTGGCGAGTGCGGCGTACGCCCGCACGTTCGGGGCGCGAGGTGGCCGCGTCGTGATCATCGTCTTGGCCTTGTCTGTCGGCATTGCCGGGACCGTGGTGGGGGACCGCGGCCTGGACTTCTCCTTGGTGTGGTTCCCGTTGGAGCTCCTGGTGCTGGCCAAGGGCCGCACCAATCCGCGCTGGCTCTCGCGCTCCCCGTGCTGTGCCTGGCGTGGGTCAACACGCACGGGTCGATCCTGCTCGGACTTCTGGTGATCGGCGTTGCACTCGTCTGGTCGGTGATGCCGGAGCGGCTGATCGCACGGATCGGTGGCACCGCTCGGTCGCACCACGCCTGCCCTCTCGCGCTCGCCCTGATCGGGAGCGTGCTTGCATCGTGCATCACGCCCTACGGTCCCGGGTTGCTCGTCTACGACGCCCGCGTCAGCGACAACGGCCAAATCGGCAAGTACATCAGCGAATGGAATTCCCCGGACTTCCATTCGCTCGCCGTGCTCGTCGTCTTCCTCGTCCCCTTGGCCGTCCTGATCGCGTGCGTGTGGTTGCGGCGCCTCCCCGTCCTCGAGAGCCTCGCTGGCCGCCTTCCTCTTCGTGGAGGCGCTGCGCACACAGCGCCTCGTCGTGTATCTGATGCTGGTCACGGTCGGTCTGGCGGCTTCCCTCCCGGTCCGGCCAGCCTGGGACGCGACCGCACGTCGCTGGGCCGGCGCGGGTCTGGTCGTCCTTGGCATCGTGATCCTCGCCGTCCCGTCGGTACCCGCAGGTTCGGTGTCGCCTGCGCTGCCGGTGCAGGCCTTCGACTACCTGAGCCCGCACCCGGGCCGGATCTTCACCGAGTACACCTGGGGCGACTATTCGATCGCGCGGCACCGCTCCACCTTCGTCGACGGGCGGACCGACCTCTTCGAAGGCAGCGTCCTGACGCAGTTCTTCGCCGTGAGCGACCTGACCACGAACCCCGATCCGATCCTCAGTGCTGCTCACGTGCGCTACGTCGTGTGGGCACCGGGCACGCCGCTGTCGGAATATCTCGTCACGCGACGCGCGCTGGTACGTCGTGGACCGCACGCACCAGGCCCTCGTCTTCGAGCGGCGCTGAGCACCTCGCGGTCACCGGGCCATGGTGGCTTCGAGGCCGCGGAGGTCGCCCTCTTCGTCGGTCCAGACGGCGGCCTGCTCGAAGCCGTTGGCCTCGAGCACCGGATCGAGGAGCGACGCCTGCTCGCCTCCGAGCTCGAGCAGGAGCGCACCGCCAGGTCGAAGGAAGCGGGGCGCCTCCACGACGACGCGGCGGAGGGTGTCGGTCCCGTCGGGCCCGCCGTCATAGTGCGCCGCGATCTCGTAGCGCAGGGTGTCCCGGGGGAGGAGTCCGAGCGCTGGCGAGGGCACGTAGGGGACGACGGCCACCACCACGTCGACGGCTCCGTGGAGCGCTGGCGACAACGGGTCGAAGAGGTCGCCTTCGAGCGTCTCCACACCATTTGACCGAGCGCAGGCCACTGCGCGCGGGTCACTGTCCGTTGCGACCACCCGCGCCCGGGGCGGGCCGCCGCGAGCGTGATCGCGACGGCGCCCGATCCGGTGCAAAGGTCGAGCGCGCACCCGCGCCCGGGGAGCCGCGCTGCGGCGCGCCGGGCCAGCGCGACACTCTGCCAGCGCGGCACGTAGACGCCGGGGTCGACTCGCACGACGTGGTCACCGAAGCGAGCCTGCCCGGTGATCCATGCCAGCGGTTCACCCTCCAGCCGGCGTGTCACGAGCGACTCGAGCAGTGGACCGTTCCCCGCGGCGCGGGCGAGAAGCTCCTCGGCCTCCTCCCTCGCGGCGACGCATCCGGCGCGGGCGAGCCGGTCGACCAACACGCCGCGCTGGAAACGGGGGTCCGACGGCGCGCGTCAGTCGAGTACGGCGCCGGCCACGCGCGGCCCGCCTTCGGTCTCGCCGTCAGCGCCAGAGCCCTCCGTGGGTTCCGACGCTGGTGCTGCCGCGTGGTTGGGCAGGAACAGGGTGGGGATGAACGCGATCATGATCGCCCCGACCGACCACCAGAAGGTGTGGGCGAAGGCGGCGGCCACCGGGTCGGCCACCGCGGGAGGCAGCTTGGCGGTGGCGCCGAGGATGCCCGCGGACCCGCCCGCCTTGGCGGCGACGGGACCGAGGTTGGCGATGATCTGCCGCTCGAGCACCACGGCGAAGAGAGCGGTCGCCACGGACCCTCCGACCAGGCGGACGATGTTCATGACCGTCGAAGCCTTGGGGATCTCGGCATGGGTGAGGTCGAAGTAGGCCGCGGCGGTGACCGGCATCATGGACAAGCCGAGGCCCGAGGCCGCGAATGAAGAGGCGTGACGGCGAGAACCACCTCGCTGGTGCTGGTCGTGACGAAGGCAAAGGGGACAGTCGCCGCCGCCATCAAGCAGGATCCCGAAGGGCACGACGCGACGGGGGCCGAGACGATCGGTGATGCTGCCGGCCCAGCGCATGATGCAGGCCGCGCCGATTCCCTGCGGTGCCAAGAGCAATCCCGCCACCCAGGCCTCCTGGCCGCGCGCCACCTGGTAGTAGATCGGCAGCAGGAACATGGAGCCGAACAGCGTGGCGCCGATGACGAAGATGCACACGTTGGCGATGGCGAAGTTCCGGTGCTTGAACGGGTTGAGGTCGAGCAGGGGGTGTGGACGCGGATGGCGTGGACGATGAAACCCGCCATCAGCAGCACACCGATGACGAAGCTGATCAGCACGGACGAGCTCGTGTACGAGCCGGTGGTCCCGACCTCGGAGAGCGAGTACAGCAGCGCGGCGAGGCCGGGTGAGAGGAGACAGAATCCGAGGGCGTCGAAGGGAGTCGGGTAGCGCTCGTCACTGTCGAACTTCGGGAGCCAGCGGTTGGAGAGGATCAACGTGACGATCCCGATCGGCACGTTGATGTAGAAGATCCAGCGCCAGCTGTAGTTGGACACGATGAGACCGCCGATGACCGGTCCCATGATCGGGCCGAGCACCATTGGCACCCCGATCACGCTCATGACCCGGCCCATGCGTTGTGGACCGGCGGCGCGGGCGAGGATGGACTGCCCGACGGGGAGGAGCATCCCCCCGCCGATGCCCTGGAGCACCCGGAAGAAGATGAGCGAGTTGGCCGACCAGGCCAGGCCGCAGAGACAGGAGCCGATGACGAAGAGCGCGGTCGAGCTCATCCAGAGCCTCTTGGCGCCGAAACGGTCGACGGCCCAGCCCGTGACGGGTGTCACGATGGCGAGAGCCAGCAGGTAGCCGGTGGCGACCCACTGGATCGTGGTCACCGACACGTGGAAGTCCCGTCCCAGGGTGGCCAGGGCGACGGCGACGATCGTCGTGTCGAGGATCGACATGATCGACCCCAGCACGACGACGGTGGAGGTGCGGCGCAGTTCGGGGGTCAGCCGAAAGGTGGTGGCGGGGGACGATGCCATGGGGATACTTCAGAATACTCAAAGATCGAGCCTTGTCAAAGACTTGTGGCAATGGGACAATCTGCCCATGGGTATGGCCGAGGACGCCTTCGAGCGCCTGCGCCGGGTCGCCTTCGAGGGCGAACACGTCGAGCGCATGGCCGCTCTCGGCGTGCGCCTGAAGCTCTCGCCCGGGGTCATCAAGACTCTGATGCGCCTGTCCAAGGCCGACGGTGTCTCCATGGGCGAGATGGCCCGTGGTATCGGCTGTGATCCGTCCTACATCACCGCCCTGGTGGACGACCTCGACGAGCGCGGCCTTGCCCGCCGCGAGCCCGCCCCCGAAGACCGGCGCGTCAAGATCATCGTGTTGACCGATTCCGGGCGGGCGGTCGCCGAGGAGATCAACGCAATCCTTTCAGTGCCCCCAGCCGCTCTCTCCTCTCTGTCCGAGGCCGAACTGCGCCAGCTGCGAGACCTGCTCGACAAGGTTCTCGAACGCAGTGGCGACGCTGTGGGGGCCGTTGCGCCGGCGTAGCGAGGGGTCGCCATGCCCGCGGTGACCGTCGAGCACCTCGCCAAGTCCTACGGGGAGACCCTGGCTGTGCGCGACGTGAGCTTCGAGGTGCAAAAGGGCGAGGTGTTCGCGCTGCTCGGACCCAACGGCGCAGGCAAGACCACGACGGTGGAGATCCTCGAAGGGTTCCGGCACCGCAGCGGCGGGCGCGTGCTGACGTTGGGTGTCGACCCCGCTGACCGCGCCACGCAGCGTTGGCTGCGCACCAGGATCGGCGTGATCCTCCAGGAGCTCGCCATTGAGCCGTACTTCTCCGTGCGTCAGGTCCTGACGCGCAATGCCGGCTACTACCCGAACCCGCGACCGGTCGGCGAGGTGATGGAGCTGATCGGGCTGGCCGCGAAGGCGGACGACCGGGTGAAGCGCCTCTCCGGTGGCCAGCAACGGCGTCTCGACGTCGGGCTCGGGATCATCGGAAACCCCGAACTGTTGTTCCTCGACGAGCCGACGACGGGTCTGGACCCCTCGGGACGGCGCGAGACGTGGGAGCTCATCCGCCGTCTCGCCGCCGACGGGACCACGGTGCTCTTGACCACCCATTACATGGACGAGGTCGAGGCGCTGGCGGACCAGGTCGCCGTCCTCTTCGGCCAGGAGATCGTGGCCAGCGGGACGCCCTCGTCCATCGGCGGTCGAGACTTCGGCTCCGTCACCGTGCGCTTCCGGCTGCCCGACGGAGTGACGGCCTCGGATCTCCCCGTCGAGGTGTCCGCCGCCGGTGACGGCCTGGTCGAGATCCACACCGAGAACGAGCTGCAGGTCTTGCACGACCTGACCGGCTGGGCGCTGGCGGGCGGCCACGCCCTGCCAGGTCTGTCGGTCCTGCGGGTCTCGCTCGAGGACGTCTACCTCGGCCTGACGAGGTCGGGCGAGTGAGCGCCGTCTCCGAGTCCGGCGTGGCCGTCCCGGCACCAGAAAGAGGCAGCTTCCGCGGCTGGAGCGACGCCGGGCTGGTGGCCCGCCAGGTCGGCTTCGAGCAACTGTCGTTCTGGCTCAACCCCATCGGCGCGCTCATGACCATCGCCTTCTCCGTGGTCTTCCTCATCCTCCTCGGCGCCACGGCGGGCAAGAGCACCGTGACGTCCTATGGCGGCATCAAGCTGATCGAGTACTACGTCGCCGGCTTCTGCGGGTACGGCGTCATGGCCGCCTGCTTCACCATCCTCGCCATCACGCTGGTGAACCGCCGCGAGACAGGCCTCCTCAAGCGGTTGCGCCTCAGCCCGCTGCCGACGTGGATGCTCATGGACGCCATGATCATCAACGCCATGATCGTGGCCATCATGGGGGTCGTCTTGCTGCTGGCGGTCGGCTGGCTCGGCTACGGAGTGAGCGCCCCGGCGCACTGGGTGCCGTTTCTCGTCACCCTGCTCGTCGCCATGGTCTGTTACAGCGCCATGGGGGTCGGCATGAGCACACTGGTGCCCAATCAGGATGCCGCCGGTCCGATGGTGAGCCTGACCTTTTTCATCCTCGTCGCGCTGTCGGGCCTGTGGTTCCCCATCGCGCCGGGATCCGGCCTGGCCACCTTCGCCGACTTCTTCCCGATCCGCCATCTGATCGACGCGCTGGTCGGATCGTTCACGGGGCAGCGCGGCACGCCGTACTGGCCCTGGCAAGACATCGGGGTGATGGTGATCTGGGGGGCGGCCGGCATGATCGTCGGCTTGCGGCGCTGGAGCTGGTCGCCCAAGAGGGGGTGACGCCGAGGGCTCAGCTGGTGAGGCCGCCGTCGACCACCAGGACCTGACCGGTGATGTAGCGGTTGGCCGGGTCCGTGAGGAAGAGGACAGCGCGGGCGACGTCCTCGGGATCGCCGAGGCGTCCCAGCGGGGTGCGCCGCGTGATCTGGCCCAACTGCGCCTCGTCGAGGCCGTGGCTCATTTCGGTGCGGAGGTAACCGGGCGCCACGCTGTTCACTGTGATGCCGCGCGAACCCAGCTCCCGAGCCAGCCCACGGGTGAAGCCGTCGAGGGCCGCCTTGGTCGCACCGTAGACGGCGAGCCCGCGATAGCCCGAGAGGCCGACAACGGAGGAGATGTTCACGATGGAGCCGGCGCGCCGCGCCAGCATGGCGCGGCTGGCGGCACGGGTCACGTAGACGGTGCCCTTCAGGTTGAGGTCGACCACCTGGTCCAGCGCGTCGTCGCCGAAGAGCCCGATCACGCCTTCGCGTGCCACGCCCGCGTTGTTCACGAGCACGTCGAGGTGGCCCCACCGCTCTTGTCGTCCCGCGCACCACGTCTGTCGCCTGCTCGGCGTCGGAGACGTCGGCCGTGCTGAAGTGAAAGCGTTCCTTGTACTCGGGGTCGTCCTCCCAGGCGCGCACGGCGTCCGTCGGTGTGCGCGCGCACGTGGCCACGCAGTAGCCCGCATCGAGAAAGGCCTGCACCAGGCCGGCGCCGAGCCCCTTGCTGCCGCCGGTGACGAGGGCGACGCGATCGGTCTCGGTCGGGCTCACCGCGAGGTCCCGCGCACTGTCTTGCCGCCCTTGGTCTCGATCGCCTCGACGAAGGAGAGGTGGCGCGGCTGCCAGGCCTTCGGCAGGTCGCTGACGGTCTCCTTGACTTCGAGGCGGATCCGCTCGACGTCCGTGGCGGCCCCGCCGGCCGGCACGATCTCCGCGGCCACGATGAACCCGGTCAATTTGCTGGGTCGACCGTAGACCCGGGCGGCCGCGACGCTGTCGAGCGCGGCGATGCGCTCTTCGACGGGGAGGGGGTGGACTTTCACGCCGCCGACGTTGATCACCTCGGACCTGCGGCCGCGGAAGAGCACGCGGCCCTCGACGATCTCGACCAGATCGCCCGTCTGGCGCCACTCCCCGGGCACGGCCGCCGCATCGGCCTGGCCGGCGTAGCCGAGCATCCCGGCTGCGGCCCGGACCCACAGTTCGCCGTCGGTGACCCGCACGTTCGACGTCGGGTTGGTGTCCCCGAAGAGATCCTCGACAGCGATCCCGGGCAACCCGTCGCGCACCGAGGTGATCGAGCCCAACTCGGTCGAGGCGTAGACCTGAGAGATCCGAGCGCCGGGGAATGTCCGACGCAGTTCGTCCAGCAGATCCGGCGGGCTGGCCTCGCCGCCGAGCGTGACCTGCTCGAGCGGCGGGAGGGTGACCCGGCGACTGCGTGCTTCGGTGAGCAAGAAGCGCCAGAAGGTCGGAGTCGAACTGACGCAGGTGACCCCGTCAGTGAGGAGCGCGTCGAGTCCGTCCTTGGGCTGGCGAGGGAACGGCGCCACCAACGTCGCCTGGCTGGCGGTGACGTGGAGCACCATTTGGATGCCGGCGAACTGATGGAGTCCGTAGGCGAGCAGCCAGCGCTGGTCGCCTGCCCGTTGGATGCCGGCCACGGTCTGGGCCAAGACGCGCCAGTCGTGACGTGCCGCTTTGGGCAAACCCGTCGTGCCCGTGGTGCGGATCATGAGCGGCTGGGCCGAATCGGGCGTCGAGCGCGGCCGCGGCGCGCGCTCCTTCGCTCTCGGACGCCGGGTCGACCAGTTCCTCGGGTCGGATCGTCTTGAGGTGATCGCCGAGATCAGCCCGGCGGGTGATGACGACGTCGAGGCCCAGGGCTTCGGCCTGCTCGGCGAGCTCAGCGGCGGGCGTGTCGGGCTGGAACTGGCAGGGCTCCGTACCGGCGAGGGCGGCGCCGGCGAGGAGGCGCACCACCCAGGCCGCGTCGGGCTCGGCCAGTGCAATCCGCGTGATGCCGCGACTGCGCAGCCCGCCGGCGACCCGGCGCGCATCGCGCAGCAGTTCGCGGTAGGTCGGGGCGCCTTCGGGGGTGACGACGGCGGTCCGCTCCGGCGCTGCAGTCGCCGCGGCCTCGAGCAGAAGGATCATTCGGTGTGCACGGCGGCGTAGAAGCCGACCACGTCGCCCACCCGCTCCGGGAGTTCGTCACCGGCGGAGAAGGGGTCGGTTCCGAACTCGTCTTCGAGCATGGCCGACAGCTCGGCCGCCTCGAGGGAGTCGAGCCCGAGCCCGTCGCCCCAGAGGCCTGTCTCATCGGACCAGCCGTCGGTGCCCTTCCCGGCCCGGCCGAGGAATTCGCCGATCACCGCTCGCACCTTGTCCTCGTCTGTCGCCATGTCGTCGTGTTCCTTTCGATGGGCCTACGAGGCCGTTGGTTGAAGTGGTGTGGTCCGGTTCCGCTCAGGAAACCTTGACGGCGGCGAGGATCCCGTAGCCGAGCGTCTCGTCCAGCCAGAAGGCCTCGAGAATCCGTGTCGCCGACACGAAGTCCTCCACTCCTCGCGCGCCCAGGAGATCCCGCAGTGTCTCGTGGTGCTCGTCGATGTTGGCCCGCCAGGCGGCGAACGTGGGGAGCGTGGCGGCGCTGATGTCCGTGCAGTCCGTGACGGTCATGCCGAGTCCCTCGAGGGTGGCGCCGTACGAGTCGAGCGGTTCCATGTGCGCGTCGCCGAACGCCGCGCGCAAGGTGGCGAAGTCGTCCCGCCGCGCCCGGACCTCGGCGAAGGGGATCTCTCGCTTGCGGACGATGTCGCAGAGCACGAACCGCCCGCCGGGCGCGAGGACCCTGGTGCACTCGCCCAGGAGAGCTTTGCGGTCGCGCATGAGGTGCGAGGACTCCAGGGCCCAGGTCAGGTCGAATGAGCCGTCGGGGAGGCCGTTGTCCGTCCCGTCGCGCTGGGCGAACCGTGCGTTGGCAGCGTGCCTCGCCGCAGCCAGCGAGGTGGCCGCGGCCACGCCGCTGGCACTGGTGGTGATCCCGAGCACGGTCGCACGACGCCTCTCGGCCAGGTCGCAGGCCTGGCGGCCCGTGCCGCAGCCCACGTCGAGCACGCGATCGCCGGTGGCGATGCGCGCGCGGATCATCATTTCTTCGGTGAGCGCGGCCGTGGCACGTCGAAGCGGTGTGTCGGGGGACGCGAAGTAGCCGTAGTGGAACTCCTCGCCCATGATGAGCCGCCATGCCTCGTGCACGTGGTCGTAGTGCGTGGCGGGCTCATAGCGGGCTGTATCCGTGTCCATTCCCCGGTCTTCCACCTCACCCAGGACCGTCGGCGGCCCGGCACTGGCGCCCGAGAACCCGCGTAAGGCTGTCCCTGGAGTTGCGTTCTCCACCATGGACGAACGAACCAGTGGGGTGATGCTTGCGGCTTCTCTTAGCAGTGTGCATGGTGGTGCTTCCCTCCAGCCTCAAGGGCCGCCTGGGGAGGTGGCTGCTGGGGTGGGACGTGCACCCTACGGCCTATATCGGCCGCAGCGTCGTCCTAGTTGAGCACTTGGCCATGGGGCCCGGGGCGAGCATCGGCCCTTTGAACGTAATCAGGGACCTCGAAGAGCTGCGGCTGGGCGAGGGGGCGAGCATCGCCTCACGCAACTGGATCACCGGCTTCCCTCGTGCAACCGACCATGCCAGCGACGCCTTCCCGCACTCACCCAACCGCCGCCCCTCCCTCATCCTGGGACGGCACGCCATGATCACGGTGGCGCACGACATTGACTGCTCGGACCGGGTCGAGATCGGTGACTTCAGTTCGCTGGCGGGATTCCGGTGCACCGTGCTCACCCACAGCTTGAACCTCGTACGGGATCGTTTCGTGACGGGCCCGGTCGAGATCGGTGCCCATGCTGCGGTCATGTCGGGCTCGACCCTGCTGAGCGGCACCAGGGTGCCGTCGCGCTGCATCGTGTCGGCGGACTCGGTGGTCAATACGCCGCTGACCGACGAGCTGACCTTCTACAGCGGCAACCCGGCTGTACCGGTGCGCAGCCTCCCCGACACGCTCGCGTTCTTCCACCGCGGCGAGGCCGCCGCCGCTCACGGCGCGTTCCGTGCCGACAACGCCCATGGCGCGCCCGCGCCCGTCTTCGTGGAGGTGTGACGGTGCCACGCTCGATCATTCATGACGTGCCGCAGCCGCTCGGCGCGGCGTACCCGGTGCCCACGGCGGGTGCGCCCGATCCGGTGTCGCTGTATCTGGACCTGATGAAACGGAGCCTCACGGGTGCTTTGGCGGAGGACAACGACAGCATCCTCGGTGGGGTCCGCACCGCCGGGTCGACCTCGTGGAAGCGGCGGGTGGCGAACGCGGTGGGGCAGTCGGCCGCTCGCATGCACGTCGAGATCGCGTACAAGAAGCCCTACGACCCCTCGCTGCGAGAAGTGGGTCGCGACTGGCCGGCGCGGGCCGAGTCGATGATCGGCCTCCGCCGCATGGAGAACATCCAGCACTGCGTCCAAACCGTTATCGACGATGACGTCCCCGGTGACCTCATTGAGGCCGGCGTCTGGCGCGGCGGCGCCTGCATCTTCATGAAGGCGAACCTGGTGGCGCGCGGAGACACCTCGCGCGCGGTCTGGGTCGCCGACTCCTTCCAGGGTCTGCCGCCGCCCAATGCCAGCCTGTACCCGGCCGACACCGGCGACGACCTGCACACCCGCACCGGATTGAGCGTCGGGGCCGACCAGGTGCGCCACAACTTCGAGCGCTACGGGGTGTACGACGAGCGCGTGCGCTTCCTCGTCGGCTGGTTCAAGGACACGCTGCCCGCCGCACCCATCGACGCGATCTCGGTGATGCGTCTGGACGGGGACATGTACGAGTCCACCTGGCAGGCCATCGAGGCGCTCTATCCCAAACTGTCGCCCGGTGGGTTCTGCATCATCGACGACTTCGGCAGCCACCAGTCACAAGCGGGCCTGGCGGTGCACGACTACCGCAAGGTCAACGGCATTGACGAGGACATCGTCGACATCGACGGCTTCGGCGCCTTCTGGCGCCGCCGGGCCTAGCGGGCTCCGCTCGTGCGAGTCGTCGTCGACGCGCTGCCGGTGCGCGGCGACAACAGCCTTCGCATCGTCTGTGAACACCTCCTCTCGGGATGGGAGCAGCTCGAGGGCGACGACGAGATCCACGTCGTGGTCCGCTCCGGCGCCTCGCTCGCCGTGCCGCGGTCAGTGACGGTGCACGAAGTCGACCTGCGGCACCTTTCGTTCGTGGGCAGGGTGTCGGCGCAGTCGGTCACGGTGCCTCGTCTGTGCCGTGCGGTGCGCGCGGACGCCATGCTGGGGGTGCTGCCGGCCACGACCATGACCCCGTTGCCGTGCCCACGAGCGGTTCTGGCCTGGGACTTCCGCTACCGGCTTCGACCCCAGCAGTTCGCTCGCCGGACCTTGCTCCTGCGCCGCGCCAGCTACGCCGTCGGATTCCGCCAGGCCGACGCGGTCGCCTGCATCTCGGGCCGCACCCGGGACGACTTCTTGTCGCTCCACTCGCGAGCGGCCGCGATCCCGGTCCATGTGGCCCACCTCGGTGCCGACCATGTCGACGCCTGGCCCCACCCCGGTGCGGCCACCGAGCCCTACGCGCTGGCGTTCGGGCAGTTCGCCAACAAGAACATCGACCTGGTGCTCCGGGCGTGGGCGGTGCGGCGCGTCCGGCGGGGTCCGGCGCTCCCGCTGCGGGTGGTCGGCGTGCCCGAGCAGGAGCGGCCTCGGGTCGAGCGCCTGGTCGCCGAGCTCGACCTGAACGAGCTGGTGACCGTGCAGCGCTGGCTGCCCACCAGGGAGCTCGAGCGGGAGTTCGCATCGTCGAGCCTGGTGGTGTTCCCGTCGGACTTCGAGGGATTCGGCCTGCCCGCGGTCGAGGCGATGCGCCTCGGTATCCCCGTGGTGATCTCATCCGATCGCGCGTTGCTCGAGGTCACCGGGGGCCATGCCGTCGTCGTCGAGGGCGAGGGCCCCGGCGCCCTGGCCGACGCGATCGATGCGGCGCGCCGATCCACACCCGAGGCGCTGGCGGCGGCGTGCCGGCATGCAACAGGGTTCACCTGGTCCCGTTTCGCCGCTGCGGTACGCGCCGCGTTGGCCGACACGGTGCGCGACCCCGGCGCCCGGCGCACGCCGGTGGCGAGCCTGCCCGCCGCCCGCTGACGCCTAGCCCCAGCTGCCCTCGCCGCCGGAGAAGCGGTCGCGCAGGGCGTCGCCCAGCCGTGGAAAGCGCGTCGTGAGCCTGTCGTACTCCTCGGGCAACACGATGCGGACGCACCTGGCTCCCTCGGCGAGAAGGCCGCGGGCGATGGGTCGCCAGGCGCGGCGCCGCCAACGTTCGTAGGCGGCTGCCTCGGAGGGCTCGAAGGGGGAGGGGAGCGGGGTGCTGCCCTCACTGCGCCCGCGTAGCTCCCGGCCGTACGCTCGTCGCAGCTGACGCGAGATGGTCCGTCCACTGGTGTCGGTGGCGTACGGGTACGGCGGTGCGGGAGGGAGGCTCTCTTCGTAGGCGGACAGGACGGACGCGTACTCCTTGCAGAGCTGTAGCAGCACGCTGTCGTCCTGGACGAGGTGGGCGTAGGAATGGCGTGCCCGCAGCGACAACTTCTCGGGTGCGCTCGAATCGAAGGCATGGAAGTGGAACAGGCGGAGCGGCTGACCGGTCGAGGCGATGCGGTAGCCCTCGGTGCCGGCGGCGAGGGGTCGCTCCCACAGGTTGGCGACGCTGACGTTGTATCCGGGATGGCGGAAACTGGCGGCCTGGTAGTGCGAGCTGCCGATGTCCATCCATTTCTGGTCGACGAAGAGCCCGGCGAGGGGGTCGTAGAGGCATTCGGTCTCGAGATGCGACCACCACCAGTCGAGCGCGGCGCGGGCACGCCGGTCGACCCCGCAGAAGCCGAGGTTGTTCACGCCGACGAGGAGCAGGTGGCCGTCGGAGTGGTCCGCCCCGGGCGGCGGGGGGCCGAGGAAGTGCGGGGTGAGCAGGATCCCGCCCTGCGAGGCCTCGAGGGCGGGGGTCAGCTCCACCATCGGCGCCACCAGGTAGGTGTCGGGATCCAGGTAGAAGGCCTGGTCGGTCTCCTCGAGGAGGGCAGCCAGCAGCAACGGCTTCACTGCGGTGGCCAGCTCCACGAGGTCGTAGGACATGGCGAGCTCCCGGACCCGACGGGCGGAGAGGCCGAGGCAGGCCGTGCTCAGGCACTCGACGCCAGGGAGCGACGGCAGGTCCTCGTCGCGCGCCACGTCAATGAAGAGGATCCGCAGTGTCGCGCCGTCCTCGTGGCGCCGCAGGCTCTCCCCGAGCGCAAGCGCCTTGGGCAAGTAGTTGGTCGAGAGGATGGTGCAGAAGGTGCGAGTCGTCACTCGAAGACCCGGGCACGGGTTTGCGCCGTGTGCGCCGTAGGGTGCCCTCCGCCGGGTGCAAAAAAGCGTATCAGAGCCCCTCTGGCGCGCCTCGAGGCGACCGGCCGAACGGGCGCACGCGCGGTGGGTTCGGCTAGAAGGGGGCGGTGAGCACCACCGAGTCGTCGCCCCGTCTGCGTCCCTCCACCTACGCCGCCGCCGAAGGCGGCAGCCGCCCGGCGCTCATTACCGCGTCAGGCGAGGTGGTGACGTTCGCCGAGCTCGAGGAGCGCTCGGCCCGCCTGGCCCAGGCGCTGTACGCGCACGGCGTTCGCCCCGGCGACCACGTGGCGGTACTGCTCCCCAACGACGAGCGGACCCATGAGGTCGCGTTCGGGCTGCAACGCAGCGGCGTGTATTACACGGTCGTCAACTGGCACCTGACGGCCGAAGAGGCCGCGTACATCGTCAACGACTGCGGGGCGCGCACCCTCATCACGTCTGCCGCATTGGCACCGCTCGCCGCCGAACTGGTCGACCTGACGCCCGGCATCGGGCTCCGTCTCATGCTCGGTGAGCCGGTCGCGGCCGGCCACACCTCCTACGACGACTTCGTCGCGGGGTTCCCGGGCGATCCGTTGGACGAGGAGCTCGAGGGCTTTGCGATGCTCTACTCGTCGGGGACCACCGGCCACCCCAAGGGCATCCGGCGCCCCCTCACCCGCGAGCCCTTCGGCACCAGCGCGACGCTCGTGCCGATGCTCGAGCGGATCATGGGCTTCGGCGAGGGCAGCGTGTACCTGAGCCCCGCGCCGCTCTACCACTCGGCTCCCCTGGTGTGGTCGATGACCGCGCAGCGCATGGGCGGGACGGTGGTGCTGATGGAGCACTTCGACCCCGAAGAGTGCCTGGCGCTGATTCAGCGGCACCGGGTGACACACGCGCAATTCGTCCCCACCATGTTCGTGCGGATGTTGAAGCTGCCCGACGAGGTGCGCGCCCGTTACGACGTCTCGTCATTGCGATCCGTCGTCCACGCCGCGGCGCCGTGTGCTCCCGAGGTGAAGCGACGGATGATCGAGTGGTGGGGCCCGATCATCCACGAGTACTACTCGGGCACCGAGGGTCTGGGCATGACCTGGATCACCTCCCAGGAGGCGCTCACCCACCCGGGCTCGGTCGGGAAAGCCATCTGGGGTGAGGTGCACGTGTGCGACGACGAAGGCCAGGAGGTCCCGGCCGGCCAGGACGGTGTCGTCTACTTCGGCAGCGGCACCCGCGCCGCCACCTTCGAGTACAACCACGACCCCGAGAAGACGAAGCAGACCTTCAATGACAAGGGGTGGGCCACCCTGTGGGACGTCGGCCACGTGGACGACGAGGGGTATCTCTATCTGACCGACCGCAAGACCTTCATGATCGTGTCCGGAGGCGTCAACATCTATCCGCAGGAGATCGAGGACGTCCTGGTGCTGCACCCCGCCGTGGCCGACGTGGCCGTGTTCGGGATCCCAGAGCCCGAAATGGGTGAGGAGGTCAAAGCCGTGGTCCAACCTGCGCCCGGCGCCGTACCCGGTCCCGAGCTCGAGGCGGAGATCATCGCCTTCTGCCGGGAGCACCTCTCGCGCTACAAGTGCCCGCGCTCGGTGGACTTCACCGACGCATTGCCCCGCGGCGAGAACGGAAAGCTCTACAAGAAGGTCCTGCGCGAGGCCTACTGGGCCAACTCGGCGCCGAATGCCGGCTGAACCTCAGGCGGCGTGCGCACGTCGGCGTACCAGGCCAGGCAGAGCGCCACGACTGACCCGAACAGCAACACGTCGGTGATGCCGACGGCCTCGACCACCGGCCCGATGAGGAGGTTGCCGATGCCCACCGTGCCCCCGAAGCCCATCATCCACAGCGCCATGACTCGGCCGCGCACTCGCTCGTCCACGCGCGACTGCAGTGTCGTGTTGAGCGCGGTGATGAAGGCGAAGTAGAAGGCACCGGTCACCGCCACGTTGACGTCGGCCGGGATCGTTGAGCGCTGCAGGGCGAACGCACAGAGCGAGAGCGCGTAGCCCACCAGGCACACCCGTACGAGCATCGGCTTGGAGGTGTGGGCGAAGACTGTCCCGATCGAGATGGCACCGGCGAGGGCACCCACGCCGAAGGACGCGTAGAGGATCCCGTAGTCCGCTGACTTGGACAGGTCGATGCCGAGGTTGTGTGCCGCCACGACGGGCATCTGCCCGATAAAGGCGAGCGCGAGCAGCGAGAAGACGAACACGGTGACCAGGCAGCGACCAACCACCTTGTCCACGCGGGCCACCGTGATTCCCGCGGTCAATTCGCCGCCAGCGGCTGGCGTGCTTCGCCATCTGGGGGACGGCCGGCAGGGTCACCATCATCAACGCAGCCACCACGAAGAGGTAGGTCGCCGCGTTGCCCGCGAAGATCCAGGCCGGACCGATGGCGGAATAGAGCACGCCGCCGATGATCGGGCCGATGACCCGCGACGCGTTCATCTGGGCCGAGTTGAGCGAGATCGCGCCCGGCAGATCCTCTCTCCCGACCAGCCCGGGCAGGATCGCCGAGTAGGCGGGCCCGAACATGGCGCTCCCGGCGCCGACCCCCAGGACCATGATCGACGAGCAGAGCTTTGGAGGGGTGCGGTGAGGCCACCACCAGCGCCACGCCCAGGGAAAAGACGAGCTGCTCAATGGAGAGCAGGATCAAGAAGCGCTTGCGGTCGACCTTGTCGGCGAGCAGCCCGCCCACCATGGGCAGGACCAGGGTGGGGCCGAGCTGAGCGAAGATGATGACGCCGACGAAGGTGCTCGAGTGCGTGAGGTCGTAGGCGTAGGCGCCGAGGACCACATTCTGCATCCAGGTGCCGATGTTCGATGCGAAGGCGCCCAGGAAGACGATGCGGAAGGTGCGGTGACGCAGTGCCGCGCGCGCCGTGCCGGTCCGGGTGGGGAGGGGACTGTCGCCATCGACGACCGCGTCCTCGATCTCCTCGATCGAGATGGCGCCGTCGTCGGCGTGCAGGTCGCGCTCGGGTGGAGTCTCGGGCGCTGCGGGCACCCGCCCATCGTACGGGAGGGGGTCTGGGGGGCCCTCCGGCTCAGGGCCCTGCGGCGGAGCAGATGCTGCCGCAGGGGTCGCCGAAGGCGGACGCGGGCGCGAGCGGCACGTTCAGCACCGAGGCCGCGCCGGCGCGGCGTTGTACCTGGTAGATCCCGCCGAGCAGATTGGCCAGTTGCGTCTCCGTGGGGAGGAGGTGTGGTGTCTCCGAGGTGGTGAGCGTGACCCGGAGCCGCCAGCCGGCGGGCAGCTCGCTCATGGTGGGGAAGACGGCGATGTCTTCGCGCGTCACCTGGCCGGGGACCACCGGCTGCAGGGAGTCCTGCGTCAAAGGGTGCACGGGCAGGAGCAGGGCGCCATCCGGCGCGCTCCACGTCCGCGCCGGGTCGAGCGCGCGCTGGCTTCCGATCAGTGCGCCAGAAGAGAGCGGCACGCTGTCACCGCCGGGCGAGACCTCCTCGACGGTGGCGGCCAACTCGGTGTCCGCAGTCGTCGAGGTCAGGTAGACGGTGGCGTCGATCGGGCCGGCGAGGACCTCGGGCGAGGTGACGGGTGCGGTGGTGTAGGTGAGTGCGCCGGGCCCGGTTCCAAGCGTCACGTCGTTGAGGTCGCAGGGGTCGTTGGTGCCGATCGACTGGAACCCGAGCGCCAGCGCACCGGCGCCCCACTGGTCCGTCTGGATGTCGCACGGGCTGGTGGCGCCGGCGAAGGTGACCGTGTCCGATCCGGTGCTCGCACTCGGTGGCGTGGTCGACAGGTCGCCGTCGTTGGGCGAGACGAGGTCGCTGCCGCTCCGCCCGGCCCCGAAGTAGTACGACGTCGCCGCGGTCTCGGGTAGGGGCCAGCGTGCCTCGTCGACCCACGAGCCGCCCGAGTTCTGGATGTCGAGGTGCAGCGGCGTCGCGGTGACCGCCAGCGGCGTCCGCTCGCCCAGCAGCCAGGTGTCGAACCACTCGAGCTCGAGAGCAGAGATGTTGACGCCGGTGCCCGTGGTCACGTGCTGCCACGGTCCCATCAGGAGCTGGTACCGAGGCGTCACCGGCTGCGACGACGTCATGGCGGCGTTCTGCGGACGCCCGTCGAAGAGGTTCTGCAGCTCGACGTAGTTCATAGGTTCGCCGGATTCGAAGAGATCGTTCCAACCACCCACGAGGAAGGCCGGGATCTTGTCGGCGATGACATCGGGCAGATCCTGCGCGGGACTGCGCGCCGACCAGTAGCTGTCGTCGAACGCGCCCGCACCCTGTCCCGTCTCCACGTTGAGCAGCAGCTTGAGGAACGAGACCAGGACGGGACTGTGTTGCGCTTCGGTCGGCGCGAGGTTGGTCAATCCCGAGGCCAACGTGACGGGGTTGCCGCTCTCTGCAGCCGCGACGAGAGGCTGCAGTGCCGGGTTGCTCAGGTTCAGCCCCGAGAGCAGCGCGATGTAGGTGGCGGCGAACTCGGCGTCGGGGATCCCGCCCTGGGTGACGGTGTCGGAGTACAAGTCGTTGCCCGAGATGATGGGGAACATGGCCTTGATGGGTGAGTCCTTGCCGGCTGCTTGCACCGTCTGGAACTGGTTGATGCCCATATAGGACTCACCGAACAGTCCGACCTCGCCGTCGGCATGCGGGAGCTTGGCGGCCCAACGCGCCAGCGTCGCGCCGTCGGTCGACTGGACGGGATCGAAGAGGTCGAAACTCCCGCCCGAGTCACCGGTGCCCCGCACGTCCGAGATGACCACGATGTACCCGCGGTCGACCAGGTAATCGATGTTCGTGTTGGCGATGGCCGATGCGTAGGCGATGAACTCCTTGCCGTAGGGCGTCTGCTGGAGCAGCACCGGGAACGGGCCGGTGGCCGCCGTGCTGGTGCCCGCGTTCGTCGGGTAGTACACGTCGGCGCGCAAAACGGTGCCGTCGGACATCGTCACCGGCTGGTCGAGGAGCGAGCCCGTGCCGTAAGTGGCCGCCTCGGGCGACCAGTTCGAGGGCGCCGACGCCGCTTCCTCCGTGCCGACGGTGTCTGCGGCGGCCGTGGCCGCCCCGAATCCGGCCCCGGGCCGGGGCGAGGGGGCCGTCCCGCCGCCCGCCCCGCCGCCGAACCCGATGCCCGGGATCAACGGGGCGACGAGTATCGCGGAGAAGGTGATGACCAGCGCCAGTGCGCCCATGGCCAGGCGCCACGGGACAGTGCCCTGCCAGCGGCGAACCGGATGCTCCCCAGCCACGTCGCGCCAGTGGCGCCAGGTGGTCTTGTATGTGTGGTGTTGCGCCCCCATGCTCGACGTCCCCCGGCCTCCCTGTCGTCCGTACCGGCGCTGCGAGTGACACCCCTCCATGTGCTCCCGCTGAGCGCCGCTCTCCCTTTGCGACAGAGAACGGGCGAGACGGCCCTGACCTGCGGTGATCGGACGGGAGGTCGCCTGAGCTGGGACGACATGCGAACGAGCCCCGCCCTGTGGGCCTGTGCCTAGAAGTCGAGGCGGGGGCGTGGAGCCACGGCGTTGACCAGCAACGCCACGCCGACGCCGAGGATCAGCCCGAAGATCAGGGCCAGCACCGTCCACTCGAGCGTCTTGGGGGAGACCGGCTTGGCGGGGACCGTGGCCGACGAGATGACTTGGCCGACTTCGGTCGTCACGCCCTGTGACGAATAGAACTGGTAGTTCTGCAGCTGGTCCTGCAGGGTGGCGAGCTGGTCCTGCAGGTCGCCCAGCTGGGTCTCGTCGGGCGTGAGGTTGGTGCCGGCCGGCGCAGCCTTGATCTGGGCGTTCAGGCTGGAGATGGCGAGCTGCACCGTGTTGACCTTGTTCTGCACCTGGGCCTGCGCAGACGTGAAGGTGTTGACCGTCTGCTGCTGCTCGTAGTGGATGTACGCCCTGGCATAGGCGTTGGCCGCCGCGGTGGCCAGGTGCGGGTTCTTGGAGCGGACCGAGATCTGTACGACGTCGGTGGTGCCTACCTGGGAGGCCGTGACCGACGGGGCGCCGGGAATGGACTTGTCGACGACGTCGGCGACGTTGGCGCTCTCGATCACCTCGATGCCGTCGGCCACATTGGGGACGGCGGCCACACTGGTCGGGAAGTTCGCTTCGATCAGGGTCTGGGAGATCGGCGGCTCCAGCAACACCGACGCGGTCGCCTGGTAGGTGGGCTTCACGATGACGCAGTACCCGAGCGTCCCCACGACGCAGACGGCAGCGACGACGAGCACGATGACCTTCTTGCGCCACAGGAGCTGGGCGTACTCGCGCAGTCCCGAGGGTTCGGCATACCCCGGTTCGCCGGCTTGGTGGGGTGGTGTGTAGGCCCGGAGTCCGGCGTGTTCGGCCCCAGCAGGTTCGTTCATCGCAGATGAAACGTGCCGGACCGGGCATTCTTGCTCTCGATCATCCGTTTGGCTGAGGCGCGTTCATCCCTGGGGCTGAGCGGGCAGGGCAGCCACCTGGACAATTCCGACCGCCTCGGCCGCAAGCGCGGGCGCCGACGGCAGTTGTGCAGTGGTGGAACGGACCGGGCCCCCGCTGGCGGGGCTGACCCCTAGCGGGGCCGAGCGGCTGGCCACCGGGCCTTCCGGCACCGGTGGCGCGACACGCGCAACCGGTGCTCCCGGCGCTCCCGGCGCCACCGACTCGAGGGGCGACTCGAGGGTCGCCACCGACCCCTCAATTCGCGCGTCCGCCGACGCGCCCGCCGACGCGACTGCCGACGCCGCAGTCGCCGCCACAGCCGACACTGCAACCCAGGCTCCGGTCGCCCTCGGCGCTGCCGGCGCGGGGAGCGCAAAGGGGGACGTCTTCGTCGCCACCGCGCGTCGCCTCGTCTACGTGGCCCTGGTGTTGCTGCCCCTCCTGCGCTACCGGGCCGGCAAGGCGCTGGACCTGAGCGATGCCATCTTCGTCGTCGCAGCGCTGTTCCTCGTCCTGAGCCGCCGGCCGCCGGCGAAGGCTCCGCCCGTGCCGGCGTGGTACTTCGGCTCCTTCGTCTGGATCCTGGCCGGTGTCATCGCGTCGTCGCAGGCGGTTTCCAAGGCGGCCTCGCTGGAGGTGGTGCTCAACGCCATCTTCGTCTTCTTCGTTCTGCAGTGGATGCTGCGGCAATTGCTCAACAGCACCGCGCGAATCCAGGCCGGGATGATCGCCTTCATCCTGGGCTCCACGGTGTCGGCTTTCGTCGCGTTCTTGCAGACCGAGTTCCACGTGCTCGGATTCAGCAGCCAGGCGAGCCTGGAGGGCTCGCGGGCGGTGGGCCTGAGCACGCAGCCGAACATCGCCGCCGTGACCTTCGCGTTGGCGCTGGTGTTCGCCATAGGTCTCGTCGCTGAATTGGGTCTTCGCAAGCGCTGGTATCTCGGCGTGTGCATCGCGGTGCTGGCGAGCGCGTTGATCTTCAGCGCCAGCGTGTCGGGCATGTCGAGCACCCTCGTCGGCTGCTTCGTCCTTTTCGTCACCCGCGGGTTTCGTCTGCGGACGATCCTCACCGTGGTTGCGGCCCTGGCGGTGGTCTACGTCATCGCGATCGGGGTCCAGTCCAACGGCAGCCACTTCAACCTCGACCCCATCGCGCGGCTCGAGCAGACCACGGGGACCAACACCGGCTACAACACCGTGAACCCGAGGATTGCGACCATCGAGCACTCATGGAGCGGCATCGTCCAGAGCCCGATCATCGGTCACGGGCTCGACCAGACGACCATTGCGGTGTACTACGACCCTTCGCTCGGGGTGTACTACCCGGCGCACAACATCGTGATCCTGTACTGGTTCGCCGGGGGCATCTTCATGCTCGTGGCCTTGGCCCTGATGATGGGGTCCTCGTTCAACCGGCTGCTTCACGGGCGCCTCCACCGGCCCAAGAGCCGGGATCGCGCGGTGCGCGACACGGTTCTGGCCGGATGTGTCGTGGTCCTGTTCTTCTCGCTGCAGTCGCCCGAGATCGTGGATCGCTGGCTCTGGCTTCCCTTCATCCTGGCGCTGTGCTTCCGCGAGGCCGCCGTCCCTCCACCGGCGGGCACGGCCAGGCCACTACCCGACCACGCGGCGACGCCATCGGGCTCTCACACCCCTCCCTCGACCGCTCCAACCGCTGCGGTCCCCGGATCGCTCGCAGCGCCGGCACCTCGTCGACGGGTCGCCGCCACGGCGACGCCGCGCCGGGTCAGCGGGACGCTGGGTGCGCCCCCGGCGCGACCCCACTCCGATCAACCGCCGGCGTCATGAGCGGGGTGAAGGCGAGCCCCGCCACCTCGGATCCGACCATGGCTCACGGCGCCGATCCGGATCCGCCGACGCCGACGGCGACTCCGACGCCCACACCCAGACCCGGTCCCTCACCCGCGCCCGCCGATCTCGGTCTCAGCGAGATGCTCGACGACCGCATCCTGGGCCTCGACAGCCTTCACGTGTTCATGGTGAGCGCACAGGCAGTGGCCGCACGCTCGGCGCTCATCGCCGAAGTCGGCTGCGGTCGCGGCGCGCTCGTCGACATCGCAAGCCCGAGCGGCGCCTGGCAGGACCTCCGCGGCGACGGCCGCACGGTGGTGGGGATCGACGTCGAGGACACCGGCAGGGAGAATCCCGTCATCGACGAGTTCCGCCTCATCGGCCCCGATGGGCGCTGGCCCTTCGACGACGCCTCGGTCGATCTGGCCGTGAGCGACTTCGTGCTCGAACACGTGACCGAGCCTGCCGCGTTCGTCGCCGAGCTCGCCCGCACTCTGCGTCCCGGCGGGATGTTCATCGCCCGCACCATTAGCCGGCGCTCTCTCCTCGCGGCCGCCGCCCGTGTCGTGCCGAACGAGCACCACGCCAGAGCGCTCGAGCGGCTCCAACCGGGTCGCCAGGAGCGCGATGTCTTCCGGACCGCCTACAAGATGAACACGCGCACTGATCTGGCTCGGCTCCTCGAGGCGGATTTCGAGTGGGCACTCGCCCATCGGACGGGTCTCGAGCAGTACTGCAAGCCGTGGCCACGGATCCGACGTGTGGTGGCCGAAGCCGAGCGCCACCTCCCGACCTCCATGTGGATGGCGCTGGTCGTCTTCGCGCGTCGACGAGCGTGAAGCCGAGCAAGCTGTGGCGCTCACTCACGTTCACGTAGGGATGAGCCGCGGTCGACACGTGCCCACGTCCAGGCGAGCTACGGCGTCGTCGCAACGCGTCATGGTGCTCACCGTCGCCGACCAGGGCGCCTCGAGCGTCTCGAACTTCGCCCTCGCCCTGATCGTGGCGCACTACAGCTCGGCCAGCGCGCTCGGCGTCTTCGCCATCCTCACCACGACCTACATCCTGAGCCAGGGCCTGGTGCGGAGCCTGTCGAGCGACTGCCTGCTGACCCGGTCGGAGACCGACGGCAGCGTGCGCCTGACCTACGAACGGGCGGGCTACCTCGCCGCCATCGTGCTCTCGGTCGTTCTGGCGGCGTTGGTCCTGGCGATGAGCGGCCTGCTCCCGAGCGCCTTCACCGTGTCCTTCGTGATCTTCGCCGTCTCGTTCCCGTTGATGGCGTGCCAGGACTACGCGCGCTACGTGGGCATCAGCCGCTACGACCCCGCCTACGCCATCCGACTCGACGTGGCCTGGCTCGTCCTCTTCCTCGGCGCGTACGTCGTCGTGCGCCATGCCGGGCTCACCACCTTGCCCTGGCTGTTCGGCGCCTGGAGCGCCACGGGGGCTCTGGTCGGCCTCTGGACGTTGCGGGCCCATCTCTCTGGTCGCCGACGCCACGGCTTGTTGCGTTTCTGGGACGAGAGCGAGCGCGGGGTCGGGCTGCGCTTCGCGGGCCAGTTCATGCTCGTGACGTCGTGGACGTACCTCATTTCGTATCTCTTGCTCTTCGTGCTATCGCTGTCGGCCATCGGCGAATTCAAGCTGTCGCAGCTGGCGCTGGGCCCGGTCACCGTCCTCCTGGCGGGCCTCCAGTCGGCGCTCATCGCCCTGGCGGCCAAGCGATTCCAGGTCGACAGCGGACGCGCCGTGCGTTTCCTCGCTCTTGGCGCGCTGGGCGCCTTCGCGTTGACCCTGGTGTGGACTGCCCTGGTCTACGGCGCACCCGTGCACGACATGACCACCGTGTTCGGCCGCAGCTGGCCGGCTGCGCGGGGCATCGTGCCCTACGCCGGGCTGGCAGTGGCTCTGAGCGGCGTGGCCGGCGCCGCCACCTCTGGGCTGCGCGCCATGCGCGCCGCCAGTGAGAACCTCCGCCTGGCCCTGTGCATGGTGCCGTTCCTGTTCGTGCTGTGCATGGGAGGCGCCAAGCTCTACGGGACCCACGGGGCGGCGGGCGGCCTGGCGGTCGCCGGCGCGATCTACTCCGTCCTCGGCTGGTGGCTGCTCCTCAAAGTGTCACGCAGCTTCGAACCCGGTGTCAGCACGGTTGTCCCCGACGCCGTCGTCGAAATGGCGGAGCCCTGACATGAGCGCATCCACGAAGTCCGTCACGTCCACGAGATCAACCTCGCCGATCGTCCGCTGGGTGCACGGTGCGCGTCGCACGGCGTACTGGTTGTGGGAGATCGGGTGCCACCCCGCCAACAGGGGTGGACGACTGGCGGCCGAACGGCGTGCCATCGCGTGGCACTGGCACACCCGCGGCGCCGCCGGCGAGGATGTCGAGGCAATCGTGACAGTGGATGGGCGGACGCGGATCGTGGCGCGGCCCCACCAGTTCAGCGCGGTGTGGACCGTCTACGACGGGGTGCACGAATGGGAAGAGCTGCAGTTCTGCCTGCGCTACCTGCGACCTGGCGACCACTTCGTCGACGTCGGCGCCAACGTCGGGGTCTTTTCCACGCTTGTCGGGACCCGGATCCCCGGCGTGCGCATCACGGCGGTCGAGCCGTTCCCGCCGGTGCGGGCGGACCTGGTGGCCAACCTGGCGCTCAACGACCTCGACGTTACCGTCGTCGACGCCGCGGTGAGCGACGTGGCGGGAAGCGCCACGTTCGAAGTGCTCGACCGCGACGTGCTGAACCGACTGGCGCCCGCTACGGACGGTGACGGCGCGGACGGCGTCGGCACACCAGGGCCGGGCTCGACGGGCATCACCGTCCCGGTCACCACACTCGATGCGTTGGTGGGCGAAGACCCGCCCGCGTTGGTGAAGATCGACGTCGAGGGCTCCGAGCTCCTCGTCATGCAGGGAGCGCGGCAGTTGCTGTCCAACCCCGCGTCCGCTCCGGTGCTCCTGTTCGAGCACGCGGGCCACGGCATGCATTTCGGTATCACCCCGGCACAGGTGCGCGCGGTCCTCGACGAGGTCGGCTACCGCATCCACCTCCTCGACGGACGGCTGACCTCCTGGGACTCCGACGAGCAGCCACCCACACCCAATGTGATCGCGTGTCGCGACATCGACGCGGTCCGGGCGCGGCTCGACTCTCTCGGCGGCGCGCCGGCGATGTCGCCTGTCCGGGTCGACGTCGCGTACCGCTCCCACGTGTCAGGCTCTGGCGCGGCCGCGGTCTCGCCATGACGAGGCTGCCCAGCGCGTTGCGGCCTCTCTTTCCCTTGGTCAAAGCGGGCGTCCTGCGGGCCGCCCAGGCCGCCGCCCCGATAACCCGTCGGCTCCCGGGCTCCGAGGCCCGCCCGACCCCACCGCGTCACGTGGCGGCGACCGCGGAGTACTACGCGCGAGAGCATCCCGCCGGCGGCGTCAAGGTCGTCACCGTGGCCAGCGCCGAGATCCTCGACCGACCGCTCCCCGTTGGCCTGCCCGCCGGACATTCCCGCTTCGCGGCGCACCGGCGCGAGGAGGTCGCGCCCAACGTCGTTGCCACCGTGCGCAACGGACGGGCGCTCGACCATTACGCCGCCGTCATCGCCGAAGACGACACGTTGCTCTTCGACCTGTCGCCCTACTACGGCGTGCGCCGGCCGACCGAGCACCCCGTCTTCCTGCGCGGCCGTCTGCCCGAAGTCAGTGTCGTGCCCGGCTCCGTGGGCGTGCTGACGACGCGGGGGAGCGAGAACTACTACCACTTCCTGACGGACGTGCTCCCGCGCCTGGAACTGTTGCGTCGTGCCGGAGCCGAGCCGGACGCGTTCCTCGTGAACCGGACGACGCGCTTCCAGCGGGATCTGCTCGATCAGCTCGGCCTCACCGCGGACCGATGTCTCGGCAGCGACAAGTACCCGCACCTGCGGGCCGACGAGCTCGTCGTCTCCTCGCTCCCCGACGAGAACCTCAAGACCCCGCGGCTGGATCGTCCCCTGGCTGCGCGCGCGGTTCCTCCCCGAGTCTCTGGCCGCACCCCACCGCCGTCTCTACGTGACACGCGGCGACAAGACGACATACCCGGCGCGTGAACAACGAGGCGGACCTCCTCCGCGCGCTCGAGCCCCTCGGCTTCGAGAGGATCGACCCCGGATCGATGACGGTGGCGGCCCAGGTGCGTGCCTTCGCCGAGGCCGAGTGCGTGGTGGGCCCCCATGGTGCCGGCCTGACGAACCTCGCCTTCGCCCCGCCCGGCGCCGCCGTGGTCGAGCTCTTCGCCGGTGACTACGTCAACGAGTGTTTCTGGGCACTGGCGTGCACGGTGGAGGGGCTGCGCTATCGCTATCTGGTCGGTGACGGCGCCCCGTCCCGATCCCGGCGGAACCGCGGGGTGGCCTCCGACATCTCGGTCGGGACGCGCCGGGTGCTCGAGCTGCTCGACGAAGTCCTCTGAGGCCACCCGACGCGCTGGGTGCGGGCGCGAACCGCCCTGCTGCAGCCAACGTCGGAGCCCGGACGAGTGGGTGCAATTGGGGTTGTGTCACAAAGGCTGCAAGGTTGGGGCGGCAGCACTGTTCCCTCCAATGACAGCTTCAGGCGGACTGGAGGTGGTGGGAAAGTGCCACGGAAACGGCGGCATTCGGCGCACTCGACGCGCATCGTCGTGCACGACTATTCGGGCCATCCGGGACAGGCGCAGCTGAGCCGAGCCCTGGCGCGGCGGGGGTACGAAGTCACCCACCAGCACTGCCCGTCGTATGCCACAGGCAAGGGCTCGCTGCGTCTCGAAGCGGGCGATCCGGGCACGCTCCGGTTCGAGGAATGCCCGATGGACGGCAGCTTCGCCCGCTACTCGGTCATCACCCGCATCCGCCAGGAACTGGCGTACGGGCGCCTCGCCGGCCGGCGGATCGCGGCCGCGGAACCGGCCGTCGCCGTCCTGAGCAACGTCCCGCTCCTGGCCCACGTCGTCGTCGCCCGGCACCTCTCGCGGCGCGGCATCCCCATGGTGTTCTGGCATCAGGACATCTACTCGGAGGCGATCGGCAACGCGGCCCGCGCCCGGCTGCCCGTGGTGGGGCGCGTGGTAGCGGCGCTGGCCGATCGCATGGAGCGCGCCGTGGCGCGTCGCAGCGATGCGGTGGTGGCGATCTCGCCGACGTTCCTCGAGCGGCTCGAGCAGTGGGGCGTGGCCGGCCGCACCACGGTCGTCCCGAACTGGGCCCCCATCGACGAGTTGCCGGTACGCGACGCCGACAACCCGTGGAGCCGGCGCATGGGCCTCACCGGACATCCCGTCGTGCTCTACTCGGGCACGCTCGGCCTCAAGCACGACCCGAGCATCTTGGCCCTCATCAGCGCCCAGCTGCGGGTGTCGCACCCCGACGCCAAGGTCGTCGTCGTCTCCGAGGGCAAGGGCCGCGAGTGGCTCGAGACGTGGAAGCGCGAGCAGCTCGCCGACAACCTCGTCCTGCTCGACTTCCAGCCCTACGGCGAGCTGCCGCTCGTCATGGCCAGCGCGGACATCCTCGTGGCCATCCTCGAGCCCGACGCGTCGAAGTTCTCGGTCCCCTCGAAGGTGCTGACGTATCTGTGCGCGAACCGTGCCATCGTCGGCGTTCTCCCACCCGACAACTCAGTCGCAGAGATCCTCAGCACCAACGGCGCCGGATGCGTCATCGACCCCGCACACCGCAGCGACGTGGCCGCGGAGGTTGCAGAGCTGCTGAACGAGGAAGAGGCCTGCCGGGCCATGGGCGTGGCCGGTCGCAGGTACGCCGAGCGCACCTTCGACCCCGAGCGTGCCGCCGACCGCTTCATCGCGGCCTTCGGAGACCGCGTGGCCGCGCCGGTTGTCGTACCGGACGCAGTGCCGGCCCCGGCAACGTCGTCTGCCACGGCAGGGACATCGCCACCCGCCGGCGCGGGCTCGTCCGCATTGTCTTCGGTCGCGGCCGAGGCGGGGAACGACGGCGCCGGCGCGCCGTCCGAGGAGCCCTTCTGGGTCCCGGCGGGCGACCTGGCCGGAATGGCTGAACGGGAGGCCAGCTGAGCGAACGCCGAGCGCCCGTCGTCCGCCGGCGTCGAACGAGGCGGGAGTTGGCGGCGGACCGGTGTGACGAGACGGTGACCACCATTGCCACGACGACAAGATTGACGCGGCAGCACCGTTCTCCACCCAGCTCGCGCGACGTCGAGACAGAGCAACAGCGTCCAGAGGGAGAGCATATCCGATGACACGTGTTTTGGTGACGGGTGCCGGTGGCTTCATCGGCGGGCATCTGGTGGCGCGGCTGCGCCAAGAGGGCGTCGACGAGATCCGGGCCGTCGACCGCGTCCCGCTGTCGGAGTGGCACCAGCGCTTCGACGACGTCGACAATCGTCGGGCTGACCTCCAGGAGTTCGCTTCCTGCCAGAGTGCCTGCGCCGACGTCAACGTCGTCTACAACCTGGCCGCCGACATGGGCGGCATGGGCTTCATCGAGAACAACAAGGCCCTGTGCATGCTGTCGGTCCTGATCTCGACCCACATGCTCGAGGCGGCGCGCCAGGCGGGCGTGCAGCGCCTCTTCTACTCGTCGTCCGCCTGCGTCTACGCCGCCGGGAAGCAGGAGTCACCCGAGGTCGAGCCGCTCCGTGAGCCCGACGCCTATCCGGCGATGCCCGAAGACGGCTACGGGTGGGAGAAGCTGTTCAGCGAGCGCATGGCGCGCCACTACTTCGAAGACTTCGGTCTCGAGACGCGGGTTGCCCGCTATCACAACGTCTACGGGCCCCAGGGCACCTACGACGGTGGCCGCGAGAAGGCGCCGGCGGCCATCTGCCGCAAGGTGGCCGCGGCCGTGCTGAGCGGCAGCAACGAGATCGAGATCTGGGGCGACGGCAAGCAGACGCGGAGCTTCACCTACATCGACGACTGCGTGAACGGCACGCTGCGGCTCACCGCCAGCGACGTCCGTGAACCCCTCAACATCGGCTCGGAGCAACTGGTCACCATCAACGAGCTGGTCGACATCGTCGAGGGCATTGCAGGCGTGACGCTGCGGCGCCACTACGACCTGTCCGCGCCCCAGGGCGTTCGAGGTCGCAACAGCGACAACGCCTTGATTGCGGAACGGCTCGGGTGGGCCCCGTCCATCAGCCTGGAGGACGGGCTGCAGGACACCTACAAGTGGGTCTACGACCAGATGAGCTGAGCTCCCGCTGCGGGCTTCACGAGCTCTCCTGGCCCGGTTTCACGAGGATGGACGTGACGTTCTGCACCATCTGCGTGAAGGACTTGTCGGCGAACCCGAAGACGAACGCCGCCACGTAGAACGTCGCCGTATCGACCAACACGGTGGTCGTCGTCCCGAGCTTGAGCAGCACGTAGTAGATGAGCGTCCCGAGATGCAGTCACCGTCGACACGGTGCGCTGGTGGCTCCGCCGCTGCCGGCTGTGCTCGCACCGGCGAGTCGTCCCGGCTATGCCGAGCGCCGACGCGGACCCCGACCAGGTGTCGCCATCTATGGCTGCACCGCCGAGATGCGGCCCCACCCTGGCGCCATACGAGGCTGCCACCAGGGACAAGACCACTACCACCAGAGCACCCACCGATCTCTTTTTCACGTCTTGCCCCCGCCCAAGGCATTCCACCTCGGTAATACAGTCATGGCCGAAGGCCATTCGCCGCCGCTTACTGCATCCGGGGTTGACGCCACCGAGCGACCGATCCCGGATCCCCCGATCCCCGGATCCCCCGGATCCCCCGGATCCCCCGGATCCCCCGGATCCTGAATTGTCAGGGAGTTGGCCCGCGGCTCGCATGGTCCAAGCAGGCGCCGTTTCGAGTCGACGCTCTGGGCCCGATTCGCCTTCTCAACCGAGGCTGCTACGTTCCCGACGATCCCTCTATGAACGTGTCGGTCAGGCGGCTTACTCCGTGGTACCTCCTGATCGTGCTCACCTTCGCGGCCGTCGCCTCCGCCACCGTCGGTGTGGCGGAGAATCGCTGCGGTCACCGTCCGGCACGCCTCGGCCCCCTCGTACTTTCCGCCTACGGGCTTTGCTGGCTACAGCGTGATGGCCGATCCGTTGGATCAGATCAGCGCGCAATGGACCGTGCCGACGGTGACGACCAAGCAATTTCAAGACGAACAGGCCTCCACGTGGATCGGGATCCAAGAGATCCAAGGGCCAGCCTTCATTCAGGTGGGAACCACCGAGGCTGCGTACGGACCGGGATCGTCGAACTTCAGCGTCTTTTGGAGCGATACACAGAGCCAGTTCCATCCGCGGAACCTCGCCACGGTCGAGCCGGGAGACGTCATGGCGGCGTCCATGGTCAGGACTCCCGATGGTTGGCAGCTCCGTGTACGGAACCTCACCGAAAAGACGACGTCTTCGACACTGGTGCCCGTTGACGCCGTCACTCCGTTCGACGTCGCGGAGTACACGCAGGAGGATCCGGGCTCGAGTGTATCGCTGGGCACGGATTTTCCGTACCCCACGACGTCCACCGTGACCTTCGACGAATTGCGTGTGAATGGAGACATCCCGACTCTCACCCGAGCGGACGGGTCTGTGCTCATGTCCCCCAACGGCATTGTGCTGGTGCCGACACCGGTTTCGAACGGCGGCTTCTCCCTGGTTCCGCCCAAGGGACAGGCCGCGCAATACCTACGGGTCGCGTCGCGCGTCGACCTCCAGAGTGATCGATTCGGTTACGACCTGACTCGTTGGTCGGCCATCCGGCTCGGGGAGCGACAGTCCGACGTGGAGACCATGATCCTCGATATGGCCGCATCCGCGAAGGCGGTCGAGACGCTTTCGGCGGTGCCCCGGTCGGCCCGGACGGACTTCGCCACGCAAGCCCGATACCTCGAGCGGCAATACGCAGCATGGCGCGCTCAGGGTCTCGAGTTCTCCGACAGTGCGTACCGGAACATCACGAGGTCCCCGCACGCCGCGTCGTATGAACGGGACATCCTCGACATACGGTCGTCGCTCGGCCTGCCGCCGCCCTGACGCCGAAGCGTCGAGGCGTCGAGGTCGATCGTCAGCGAGGTGGCGTCACTCGACGGACGACAGCGTGGCGTCGGCCAGCTCGCCATTGGACCTGAACGCCGACACCACGCCAGCGGCTGCCGCGATGGCGGCCAGCACGTAGGCCGTCACTCTGAAGGCATGCTGTGCGTTGGCTGCACCCGTGTCCCCGCCAACCGCAACGAACACGGTGCCGGTGAGAGCGAGGCCGAGCGCCGTTCCCGTGCCGCGGGTCATGTTGAGGACGCCTGAGGCCATGCCGGCCTGCTGACTGGGCGCCGCGCCCATGATGGACGCGTTGTTGGGGGAGGTGAAGAGACCCAGGCCGACGCCGATCGCGGCCAGCAACAGCAGGAACCCAGCGGTATCCGGCCGGACGGCCCCCATGACGGCTAAGCCCACTGCGACGATGGTCATGCCGCTGACCGTGAGAGGCCGCGCTCCCACGCGGTCAGCGAGCCGACCCGCCAGGGGAGCGACGATGCCGAAGGCCAGCGGCATGGCCATCAACTCGAGGCCCGAGCGTGCCGTCCCCGCTCCCAGAGCGCGCTCCAAGTAGAAGGGCACGAGCAAGAGGACGCCGAACATCACGAGGTAGGAGCCCATCCCGCTGACGATCCCAGTCGAGAAGTGCGCGTTGCGGAAGAGGGCGAGGTCGAGCATGGGAGCGCGGTCGCGGCGCTCGTGCCAGATGAACACAACGCCGAGCACGCCGGACAGTGCGAACAGACTCACGATCAGGGGCGAGCCCCAGCCCTGCTCCGAGCCGAACGTGATTGCGGAGAGCAGGGCGGCCACGGCGGGGAAGAAGATGGCCAGGCCGGTCCAATCGAAGCGGACCCGGGCCATGAGGTTCCTGCTCCGCGGCACGAGCAGGATGGCGGCGAGCACGCCGAAGATGCCGAAGGGAACGTTGACGAAGAAGATCAGGCGCCAGCCACTGGCAGCCAGGAGGAGCCCGCCCACCGTGGGACCGAGCGCGAGTCCCAGCGCCTGCGCCGCGCCCTGAAGGCCGATGGCCTTGCCGAGTGCTCGTGCGGGCACGACCAGGACGATGATGGCCAGGCTGTTGGCCTGCAGCATCGCAGCCCCGACGGCCTGGAGCGCCCGGAACCCGCACAAGGCGCCGAGGTCGGGTGCCAGCCCGCACAACACGGAAGCAAGTGTGAAGATGACGAACCCGTAGACGTACAAGAGCTTGCGGCCCCACATGTCGGCGAAGTGACCGACTGCGGTGACGGTGGCCACCAGGACGAGCAGATACGAGAGTCCGACCCACGTCACGGCGCCGACCGACGCGTCGAAGGTGCGTTGGAACGTCGGGAGTGCCACGGTGACGATGGACGCGTCCAGCTGTCCCATGAACGCGCCGATGCAGACCGCGGCGACGGCGAACCAATGGGCGTCGGGTCGATTCCGGATCGCCGGTGGGCGTCGGGGCTCCACCAGCAGCCGGTCCCACGTCAGCGTCCACGGCCGCGAGGCCTCAGACATCGCCGACATCGCCGACGTCGCCGACGTCGCCGACGTCGGCAAAGTGCCGGAATCGTCTCGGGTCATGCTCCCGGCGTCCCGCGCCACTCGACTTCAGCGCTGGCCCTGATGTCGCGGGAGGAGGCACCGACCAAGATCTCGTAACGCCCCGGGTCCGACCGCCATCCATGGGTCTCGGTGTCCCAGTAGCGATAGGCCGCGGCGTCCAGCACGATCTCGACGGTCCGCTCTTCGCCTGGGTCCAGGGACACCTTGGCAAACCCGGCCAGCTCCCGGTCGGGGCGGCGCAACAGGGCCTCGAGGGCTCGCACGTAGACCTGGACGACCTCGGTGCCCCGGCGCGGCCCTTTGTTCACGAGGTGGACGGCCACCCGATCTGGCGTCACCGCGACCGCTTCGAACGAGATCTCGCCATACGAGAGACCGAAACCGAAAGCAAAGCGTGGCGCCACATGTGAGGTCTCGAAGAACCGGTAGCCGACCAGGACGCCTTCGCCGTAGACGACGGAACCCTCGATGCCCGGGTAGCGATCGCCCTCGACCCCGAGTCCGGCGGGTCCGTCCTCGACACGGGCCGGGAAGGTGACCGGCAAGCGGCCGCTCGGCTCGGCGACGCCGACGATGGCATCGGCCAGTGCGTCCGCGCCCTCCTCACCGGGGTACCAGGCCATGAGGACCGCGCCCGCCCGCTCGGCCCACGGCATGTCGACCGGCGAACCCGCATTGACCACGACCACCGTGCGGGGGTTCGCCCCGAGCACTGCCTCGATCAGCTCACCCTGGCGGCCGGGGAGTGACAGGTCGGGCCGGTCGTGCCCCTCGGACTCCCACTCGCCGTTCGAGCCGACGACGACCACGGCCACGTCGGCCCGGGCCGCGGCCGCCACCGCTCGTTCGAACTCGTCGCCGGTGTCCGAAGGCGTCGCGCCGATGCGAGCGCCCATGATGGGAGAGGTGACTGAACGGGGCCAGACGTCGACGGCCAGTTCGTAGTCGTGACCGGCTGCGAGGTCCACCACCACCTCGACCAGCTCGCTCCCGGCGCCGTAGAAGCCGCTGCCACGCGTCGGATCGGTGTTGTCGACGACGATGTCGCCGTCGAGGCGCAGCACTGAACGCCCCGCACTCTCGAGGCCGAGGCGCCAGGCGCCTGCGACGTCGGGCGTGAAGCGTCCGCTGATGCGGACCGAGCACGCGCCGGTCTGGAGGGCGGGATGTGGCGGCCCGATCCACATGATGCGCGCCGCGTGCGCTTCTCCCAGGGCAACCGGCTGACCCGCCAGGTCGGGGTTGTCGAAGTACTCGACCGAGAAGCCGCCTTGGTCCGTGCTGTCCGTGGCGGCGCCCGACGCTGGGGACACCAGGCGCATGTCGATCGGACGGAGGCCGCGGTCGATGCGGCACCCCACCTCCTGCTCGATGGTGGCGCCGGGCAAACGTTCGGCCAGCGCCTCGGCGACGCTGCGCCGCCGGTGAGGCGTGACCTCCGAGCTGCCACCACCCATCGCCAACTGTGCGGCGTTCGGCCCGATGACGGCAAGACTCGACACGCCGCCGTGGTCGAGCGGTAACAGTCCGTCGTTGACCAGGAGCACCGTGCCCTCCGCCGCGAACAGCGTGCGCGACGCTCCGGCGCCCGGGGTCGTCCTCCTCGCGCTCTTCTGTCCCGACTCGCGCCGCGCCCGCGCCCAGGATCCCGACCCGGCCCATCAGGCGTAAGACGTTGCGCACCTGCCCGTCGACCACCGACTCGTCGACGGCGCCCTCGCGGACCGCCGCGGCGAGCGTCGGACCGAACCACGCCGAAGGTCCCGGCATCTCGAGGTCGAGCCCGGCCAGGGCTGCGGGCGCAGTGGAGTGCGTGCCGAACCAGTCGGACACGACCAGCCCGTCGAAGCCCCATTCGCCTCGCAGGATCCCCGCGATCAGCTCGGGCTGCTCGCCGCAGTAGGTGCCGTTGACCTTGTTGTAGGCGGTCATCACGGACCAGACTCCCGCCTCGCGCACGGCCTCTTCGAAGGCGACCAGGTGGATCTCGCGTAGCGTACGTTCGTCGACCTCGGCGCTGATCGTCATGCGTTCGTGTTCCTGGTCGTTGCAGGCGTAGTGCTTGATGCAGCACGCAACCCCGCCCGCCTGGACGCCGCGCACGTAGGACGCGGCGATGCCTGCGGTCAACAGTGGATCTTCGGAGAAGGACTCGAAGGTGCGGCCGGCGAGAGGTGTGCGGACGATGCACACCGTCGGCCCGAGCAGCACGTGCACGCCCTTGGAGCTCGCCTCGGCGGCCAGCACCTCGCCCATGCGCTCGACCAACTCCGGGTTCCAGGTCGACCCGACCGCCATACCGCAGGGCAGGGACAGCGAGCGGCGTCCGATGAGGCTGTCGCCCCTCACGCCCGAGGGCCCGTCGGAGACCTTGAGGGCGGGGATGCCGAGGCGTTCGACCGGGGGGAGGTACCAGAGGTTCACCCCGGCCGTGAGCGACGCCTTCTCGTCGAGGGTCATGGCGCCGAGCAGGCGTTCGATCTCGGCTTCGAGCGCAGTCCCCGCTCAGGGCACTGCTGCACCAGCTGCACCTGCTGCACCTGCTGTCCGTGTCGTCTCGGCTGTGTCCGTGCCGTCCGCGCCCGCTGCCGTCATGTCTGTCCTTTCCCTCTGGTCCGAGGCCTCACCACGTATCGACGAACGGGCGGCGCTGGTCGCCGCGCGCATGTCCCGTCCCGCCGGGTTCGGACCAGTGCGGGCGCGGACCGGCCGAATCGAGCGCGTGGATCATGCGCGCCCTCGTCTCCGCCGGGTCGATCACGTCGTCGATCTCGAAGTGCTCAGCGACGTTGAGCGCCTTGCCGTGCTGGTAGGCACGGAACACCATGGCCGCGAAGGCAGCTTCACGTTCGCCGGGGTCGGCAATCCGCCTCGAGCTCGCGCCGGAAGCCGAGGCGCACCGCGCCCTCGAGGCCCATGCCTCCCAGCTCGCCGGTCGGCCAGGCGACGGTGAAGATGGGCCGGTGGAACCCGCCCGCGGCCATGGCCTGTGCGCCGAGGCCGTAGCCCTTGCGCAGCACCACACAGGCAAAAGGGACGGTCAACGACGCGCCGACGACGAACATCCTGCTCACGTGGCGCACCAGGGCGGTCTCCTCGGCGGCGGGACCGACCATGAACCCGGGCGTGTCGCAGAGGGAAAGGATGGGCAGGCCGAACGCCTCACAGAGCTGCATGAAGCGAGCGGCCTTGTCGGCGTTGGCGGCGTCGATGGCGCCCGCCAGGTGCATCGGGTTGTTGGCTACCGCACCGATCGGCCGTCCTTCGAGGCGTGCCAGCGCGGTGACCATGCCGGGGGCGAACTCGGGCCGCAGCTCGAGGACGGACCCCTCGTCGGCCAGCAGCTCGAGCGCGCCCGCGCACGTCGTAGACACGGCGCCGGTCCGGTGGCACGACGTCACGCAGCAGAGCCTGGTCGGCGCATGTCCAGTCGCTCCTGTCTCCCTGGAAGTAGGAGAGGTAGCGACGGGCGGTGTCGACCGCGCTCTTCTCGTCCTCGCACAGGACGTCGATCACGCCGTTGGGCACCTGCACCGCCGCCGGGCCGACGTCCTCGGGGGCGAACACGCCGAGCCCGCCGCCCTCGATCATGGCCGGACCGCCCATGCCGATGGTGGCGTCGGGCGTGGCGATGATGACATGGCAGCAGCCGAGGAGCGCGGCGTTGCCGGCGAAGCAGCGACCGGACACGATGCCCACGAGTGGCACGCGCCCGCTCAGCGCGCCGAACAGCGCGAAGGCCTCGGTGTCCAGGCCGGTGACCGTTGCGGTGTCCGTGTCGCCGGGGCGCCCGCCGCCGCCTTCGGCGAAGAGGACGACGGGAAGACGGAGCCGGTCGACCAGCTCGAAGAGCCGGTCCTTCTTGCGGTGGTTCATCTGGCCCTGCGTGCCCGCCAGCACCGAGTAGTCGTAGGAGAGCACGGCGCACCGGGACCGTGCGTTGTCGAAGAGGTCGCCGTTCACCCGACCGATACCGGCCACGAGACCGTCGGCCGGCGTGTTGGCCACGAGATCCTCGGCGCTGCGGCGCGCCCGTTGCGCAGCGACAACCAGGCCGCCGTACTCCTCGAAGCTGCCGGCGTCACAGAGGTCCTCGACGTTCTCGCGTGCGGTGCGGCGGCCGGCCGCGTGGCGGCGCTCGGTGGCCGATGCCCTGGCCGCATCGAGGGTCAGGGCCTTGCGCGCCCGCACCTCGGCCAGCTCCGGCCGCTCGACTCCACCGCACCCCGGCACCGACGGAGGTCTCCGTCGTGACGGGCGTGCCGGAGCCTGCCTCTCCGGCCAGAAGCACGAGGAGCAGATCACCGGTCTGCACGGCGTCGCCGGCCGCCACCGCCACCGAGTCGATCCGGCCGGGCGTGGCGGCCTCCACCACATGTTCCATCTTCATGGACTCGAGCACGACCAGGGCTGTCCCCGCCGCCACGGTGTCGCCGGGCGCCACCGCCACGCGGAGGACGGTGCCGGCGAAGGTCGCCGTGACGCCGGTGGGCTCGGTCAGCCGGGCCACAGGGGATTCGGCAGCTCGAAGCCGACGTCGGTGCCCCAGGCGTTGCGGTACGAGACTTCGTGCGCGGGCCGCCGTGGCCCGACGCCCCAGGTGCCGGTGGGGTAGCCGAAACTCACGGTGCCCGAGAGGATCCAGCCTTGGTCGGCCGGGACGCCGAGGATCTCGAACGTCTCGGTGGGATGGAAGAACTGGAACAGCGCGGTGAGGCAGCTCCCGACGCCTTCGGCGCGGGCTGCGAGCATGGCGCTCCACACGGCGGGGTAGATCGACCCGCCCGTCGGGTCGTATTGGCAGAACGGGAACAAGAACAGCGGGACGTCCTCGAAGTGATCGGCCAGCCACTGCGCCGACCGCTGCACTTTGAGGATCTGGATCGACTCGGGCGATTCGGGGTTCGCATGTGCCGCGTCGAGCTGCTCCTTGTAGACGGTCTTCCACAGCTCGCCCATGGCGTGCTGGTAGAGGGGCGCCAGGGCCGCCCTCTTGTCGGGGTCGTCGAGGAGGAGGAACCTCCAGTTCTGCTGGTTGCCTCCTGAGGGGGCGTGCACGGCCGCATCGAGGATGCGGGCCTGGACGTCGAGGGGGATCGGGTCCTTCTTGACCCTGCGCATGGCGCGCGTCGTGTACAGCGCTTCGTGGAGCTCCATATGCAGTCCGACCTTAGGCCGGGCGCGGTCGGTGGACGAAGCCGCTCTATCCCGAGTGCTGAAGAGGATTATGAGCGTGCGATGGCTTGGCCGGGCCGGTCGGCCGCCCGGGTCAGGGAGTGACGGCCTGCTCGCAGGCGGAGGGGTTGACGTCGAAGTCCTGGGCCGGCTCGTACGCGTTCTCGAAGGTGTCGGGCGGAGCGACCCAGACGTGGCCGGACGAGTCGTACTCGACGGTGTAACCGGCGGTGCCAGGCGGGTTGTGGAGGTACGGGCCGCCGTCGGCACTGGTGGTGAGAGGCCCGAAGTTGCTCACGTAGGTGGCGGCGCTCCAGGCCGCCGGCGGAGACGGGAACGAGTTTCGCTCTGCTTGATACGCGGTCAGAGCGACCTCGACGACCTTGAAGTCCGCTTCGCAGTTCTGAACTGCTGGCGGTAGGGCGCTGCTGCTGCTGTTGTTGTTGCGCCGAGTTGGCGTTCGTGTTCGCCACGTGGATCGCGGTGAACGCAACGATCCATAGCGCAATGAGAATGATGAAGAGCCCGAGGGTGACGAAGCCGACGATGATGCCGGCCAAGGCCAGGCCGTCGCCGGTCTGGTAGCCCCGCGAGGCGCGGATCTCGCGTCGGGCCTTGAACCCGAAGATGATGCCGAGCAGGGAGCCGATCCCGAGCAGTCCGAGGATGGAGAGCACGAGCGACGCGACGGCCGACCCGTTGGTCGTCGGCACCATCGGCCTGCCCATCGCCTGCTGGGGCGGCCCCATGTACGGAGGTGAGGCAGAGGACCCCTGGGTACGGCGGGGCCGTCGGAGACGCCCCGTAGGCGGCCGGCGGAACAGCAACACCTGCTGGCCCGCCGGCGGCCGTCGCTCCTGGTGCGACTGCGGTTGCGGCGGCAGCGGTGAAGACCGCCGGATCGTTGACGTCCTCGATCCATGCGGTGCCCTGCCAGCGCCGCGTCTTCGCCCAGCGCTCGCCGTCCCAGTAGGTCTGGACGTTCCACTGCCCGCTGACGGGGTACCAGCCCGGGGCGACGTGCACGCTGGCGGCCGACGCCTCTTGCGACGACGGCGGCGGCGACTGCGACTGCGAGGGCGGCGGTGGCGGTGGTGGCGGGTGAGCGCTCGCGTCAGCGCCTTCCTCCGAGGAGGTCTCATCGCTCACGGCGCCACCTCCCCGCCAGCCAAAGCCCCGTCACAGCGTGCGACGTTAGGCGCCATCTGACCGCCAACGCGGGACGGAGGCCCGCTCGGGCTCATGGATCAGGCCGAACTGCCCTCGTTCACCAGTTGCAGCCGCTCCGTCGCCTCGATGTACTCCTCGACCATTCCGAGCACCACGTCCCTCGTGCGCCGCACCGAGGTCGCCCGGCCGATGATCTGGCCGGCCGGGTTGAAGTTCACGTCCCGCGCCTCTTCGGGATAGGCGTGACCGCGCGAGACGCAGTCGATCGCCACCATCATCTGCAGCGGCATCCCGAGCGGCTTGGGATTGCCCGGCGCCTCCCAGGCGTCTGTCCAGTCGTTCTTGAGCAGACGACAGGGCTTCCCGGTGAACGAGCGCGACCGCACCGTGTCGCGCGACGTCGCCTTGAGGTACGACTCCATCTGCTTGGGTGGCACGTCGGCTTCCTCGACGGTGAGCCAGAGTGAGCCCGTCCACACGCCGGCCGCGCCCATGACCATGGCGGCGGCCATCTGGCGTCCCGATCCGATGCCGCCTGCGGCCAGCACGGGCAGCGGCGCCACCGCGTCGATCACCTCGGGCCACAAGACGATGGACCCGACGTCTCCGGTGTGCCCCCCGCCCTCGGAGCCCTGGCAGATGACGATGTCGACCCCGGCCGCCTTGTGGTTGAGCGCGTGCTTGACCGACCCGGCCAGCGCCGCCATCAACATGCCGTGGTCGTGCACTTGCGCGATGACGTCGTCGGGCGGCGTGCCCAGCGCGTTGGCCACCAGCTTCACCTTGGGGTGGCGCAGGATCACCTCCACCAGTGGCGCCGCGGTGGCGGCCGTCCAGCCGAGGAGCTCGCGTCGCGGGCCGCCCTCGAGTTCGGGCACCCCGTGGTCGGCCAGGATCTTCTTGGCGAAGGTGCGGTGCTCTTCGGGGATCATGGCGCGCAGCTCGGCCTCGAGCTTGACCGGGTCGATCTCGTCCATGCCCTCGTACTTGCCGGGGATGACGATGTCGACGCCGTAGGGATTGTCGCCCACGTGCTCGTCCAGCCAGGCCAACTCGACTTCGAGCTCGTCTGCACTGAACCCGACCGCGCCGAGGACGCCGATGCCGCCGGTGTTGGACACCGCGGCGGCCACATCGCGGCAGTGGGTGAAGGCGAAGATGGGGAACTCGATCCCGAGGCGTTCGCAAAGCTCGTTGTGCACGGGGGAGACCTCCTGGTCGGGACCCACACGGGCCCGGTTCTCGGTCCGCCGGTCGGACCGGACGGCACGGTTGCCAGGACCCTCCCTGGCAACTAGAACAGATTCTACTTTTTAGCGGCGGGTCCCGCAGGTCCGCCGGTCGGGGCGGTCGCCACACGGTCAGCGGCACCACGCCACGAGGGGAGGGAGCACACCGATATGCCCATCCGCACCGAACCCGTGCTCCCCGAGGACGACTGGCAGCTCCACCTCGACCCGCCCACCGACGGCAGCGGCGTCGGCACGTTGACCCTCGACTACCCCGAGAAGCTGAACATGTGGTCGTGGGAGGCCACCCGCCAGCTCGGCGTGCTCGCCGACCGTGTCCGCTTCGACGATCGCATCCGCGTCCTCGTCGTCAAGGCCGAGGGCCGGGCCTTCTGCGCGGGCGTCGACCTCGGCATGCCCGAGGACCGCGTCACCGGCCGCTCACCGGCTGAGAAGGTGCGCAACTACTACGAGGGCATCCGCTGGGTGCACGAGCGCTTCCGCGTCTTTCACGAGTTGCCCCAACCCATCGTCGCCGCGGTGCAGGGCTACTGCCTCGGGTTCGGTTTCGAGTTGGCGCTCATGTGCGACATTCGCGTCGCGGCCGACGACGCGCTCTTCGCGCTCCCCGAGGCCCAAGTTGGCGTGTCCATCGATGCCGGCGGCGATCTGCGCCTGGCCAATGAGGTCGGTGCCGGCTACGCCAAGCTGCTCGCGTTGACCGGTCGGCGCATCGATGCGGCCGAGGCCCATCGCCTCGGCATCGTCCAGCAGGTGACGACCCGAGACGAGCTCGTCCCGGCCGCCATGGCCGTCGCTACGGAGATCGCGGCCAACGCGCCCCTCGCCGTGCAGTCGATCAAGCGCACCATCGACGCCTTCGCCAACCGCGGTCTCTCCGAGGCGCTCAAGTTCGAGGCGCTGAGCGCGTCGGTCGAGTTCGTCTCCGACGACATGCCGGCCGGCTACGCGGCGAAGGCCAAGAAGCAGCAGGCCGAGTTCGAGGGCAAGTAGGGAATTCAGGGAGGGCCACCGCCATGGGACTGCCCGAGCCACCACCGGCGGGATCCAATTTCCTGCCCCCCGGCACCTTCGACGGTGCCGTGGCCATCGTCACCGGGGGAGGGACCGGGCTCGGCCGCGCCATCGCGACCGAGCTGGCCCGCGCCGGCGCGGCCATCGGTGTGATCTCGCGGTCAGAAGAGCACCGCCTCGCCGGCGTGGCCGCGGTGGAGGCGATCGGGGGCCGGGCCGTCCATGCGGGCGCCGACATCCGCGAGCCCGAGCAGATCACCGAGGCCTTCGACGCGGTGGAGTCGGCGCTCGGGCCCGCCACCATCCTCGTCAACAACGCCGCCGCCAATTTCCCGGTGCTCGCCGGTGCGATGCGGCCGAACGCGTTCCGCTCGGTGACCAACATCGTCCTCGACGGGACGTTCTTCTGCAGCCAGGAACTCCACCGGCGCTTCGCGGCGGACGAGGCCCGTCGGCGCCGCCGGGGGCGCCATCGTGAACATCCTCGCAACGCAGTCCTTCACCGGCGGTCCCGGGATGGCGCACAACGCGGCGGCCAAGGCCGGCGTCGGCAACCTCACCAAGTCCCTCGCCGTCGAGTGGGCGCCTGACGGGATCCGGGTGAACGCGCTCGCCCCCGGCCTCTTCCCGCACGAGGACATGCGCGAGGACCTCAAGGCCTTGCGCCCCGAGGGCGAGTCGGTCGACGCCCGTCGCTCACCGGCCGGTCGTCTCGGGCGCCTGCACGAGCTCGGGTGGGCCGTGACGTGGCTGTGTTCGCCCTACGCCGCCTTCGTCACCGGCCACACGCTGGTGGTCGACGGGGCCAACTGGTTGCGCCGCGACTTCGTGATGCCCGAGTTCACGCCGGTGGCCGACCAGCTGGCCCAGGTCCTGCGCCCGCCCGAGTGAGCCCCCGGGCAGCGAGTCAGTCGGTCAGCTCGACCGTCTCGACCTCTTCTTCCTGGTCGGCGAACTGCGTTCGGTAGAGGTCGGCGTACAGGCCGTTCTCGGCGAGCAGGCTGGTGTGGGTGCCCCTTTCGACGATCTGCCCCCCGTCGATCACCAGGAACTCGTCGGCCTCGCGCACGGTCGAGAGCCGGTGCGCGATGACGAGGGAGGTGCGCCCGGACAACGTCTCGCGCAAGGCGCGCTGCACCGCCGCCTCGGACTCGGAGTCGAGATGCGCCGTCGCTTCGTCGAGGACCACGACGTCGGGCGCCTTGAGCATGAGCCGGGCGAGGGCGACACGCTGCTTCTCCCCGCCAGAGAGCCGGTAGCCGCGCTCGCCGATGACGGTGTCGAGGCCGTCGGGCAGGTCGGCGATCAGATGCCCGATCTGGGCCTGGTCGAGCGCGGCGTGCACCTCGGCCTCGGTTGCGTCGGGGCCGGGCGTACATCAGGTTGGCCCGCAACGTGTCGTGGAAGAGGTGCGGATCCTGCGTCACCACGCCCACGACGTCGCGTACCGACGCCATGGTGGCGCGGCGGACGTCGACGCCGCTGATCTTGACCGACCCGCCCGTGACGTCGTAGAGGCGCGGAACGAGATTCGAAATGGTCGTCTTGCCCGCTCCCGAGGGTCCGACGAGCGCCACCATGTGTCCGGGCTCCACCCTGAAGGAGACATCGTGGAGGACCTCGTTGCGCACGCCAGACTCGAGCACCGCCACCGACTCGAGCGAGGCCAGTGAGACCTCGTCGGCACTCGGGTACGTGAAGCTGACGTTGTCGAACTCCACCGAGGCGTTGCCCCGCTTGATGTCGACCGCGTCGGGGTCCTCTTGGATCATCGGCACGATGTCGAGCACCTCGAAGAGGCGTTCGAAGGAGACCAGCGCGGTCATGATGTCGAGGTTGACGTTGGAGAGCTGGGTCAACGGCCCGTAGAGGCGGGTCAGGTAGGCGGTCAGGGCGACCAGGGTGCCGAGCGTCATGGCGCCGTCCACCGTCGCCACGCCGCCGAAGCCGTAGACCAGGGCGGTGGCCAGGGCGCCCGTCAAGGTCAAGGAGACGAAGAACACGCGCGAATAGGTGGCTTGGGAGATGCCGATGTCGCGCACCCGCCCCGCCTTCGCCTCGAACGAGGTGGCCTCGGCCTCGGGGTGACCCAGCAGCTTGACCAGCATGGCCCCGCCGACCTGGAAGCGCTCCTGCATGACCATGTTCATCTCGCTGTTGAGGTTGTAGCCCTCCTTGGTGAGCGAGCCGATGCGCTGGCCGACGAAGCGGGCCGGGATGAGGAACAACGGGACCAAGATGAGGGCGGCCAAGGTGATCTTCCAGCTGAGGAAGAACATGGCGCCGAGGACGATCACCACGGTCACGAAGTTGCCGACAACGTTGGAGAGCAGGTCGGTGAAGGCCTGTTGCGCGCCGATCACGTCGTTGTTGAGCCGGCTGACCAGGGCGCCGGTCTGGGTCCGAGTGAAGAAGGCCAGAGGCATGCGCTGAATGTGGCGGAACACCTTGGAGCGCATGTCGTAAATGAGGTATTCGCCGATGTAGGCCGAGATGCGCCGCTCGGTGAGGACCAGGGCGGCATCGACGATGGCGAGGACCGCGACCAGGACGGACAGCCAGATGACGAGGTCCGAATCGTGTTTGAGGATGCCGTTGTTGATGATGGCCCGCAGGATGAGGGGTGTGACCGCACCGACCGCGGCGTCGAGGATGACGACGGGGATGAAGATGGCCAGGATCTTGCGGTAGGGAACCGCGAAGGTGAGCATGCGCCTCGCCGTGCCCTTCTTGACGCGGTGTTGGAGGACGGCACGGTCCTGACGCATGGAGCGCATGCCGCTCCAGCCGCCACCGCGGCCGCCACCCATCGCATGTCCACGCATGGCCATGCCTTGCAACCTACTGTCGCCGCGTTGAGGAACCGGTCGCAGGACCTCGAACGGGCCCCGCCGGAACACCCTGATTAGGCCGTGGTGATCCGCCGCCTGATCAGGGTCACGACGATGAAGGCGAGCGCGAGGAGCGCCATGGTTCCGACGACGGCGGCCGTCACGTTCGCGCCCGTGAGCGCGAGGTCCGGCGGGGCGGCGCCGGCGCCGGCAGGCACGTGGCTGGCCAATTGAGAGTGCAGGGTGCCCGAGCGAAGTCGTGTCGTCGCCGACGCCACGGTCGTCCCGAGGATGAGACCGAGCGCGCAGCCTGCGACGACAGCCAGGCCGACTGTCGCGGCGAGTGCTCGAACCTGACGCATGCCCTTCTACCTCCCTTGGCCGATCGGAGCGCCACGACAGCGCGCCCGCTCATTCCGGACTCGTTTCCGACGAATGCAAAACGGCGGCTGCGCCGGGGCCTTGCGCAATCCTTCACAATCAACCCCCGGTGTGGCGGGAATGGCCTGTTCGGCGGTGACGGCACGGTGAGCCGTCAGTGAATATCAGGCGACCCAGATGGGGGACGGGGACGCCAGGTCAGTAGGCGCCGATGCCCCGGGCCATCGTCTTGGGCGTCTCCACCATGATCTTGAGGTCCCACCACAGCGACCACGACGCGACGTAGAGGTAGTCGAGCTGCACCAGGTCGTGGCGCGTGAGGTCGTTGCGTCCGGACACCTGCCAGAGGCCGGTGATGCCGGGGCGCACGTCGAACCGGCGGGTCGCCCAGCCTTCGACGTGGGACTCGCTCGGGACGAACGGGCGCGGCCCGACGACCGACATGTCGCCCTTGAACACGTTGATGAACTGGGGTATCTCGTCGATGCCGGTTCGCCGCAGGAAGGCGCCGAACCGCGTGATGCGGTTGTTGTCGTCCTTCTTCCTGTGCAGTTCGTGGAGGGGCAGGTCGGCGGACGTGGATTCTGTGTCGAGTTCGGAGAGCGGCGGGTGGTCGACCTCGACCGTCATGGAGCGGAACTTGATGACGGTGAACGGCTCGCTGTGGCGCCCGAGCCGGGTCTGACGGAAGAACACAGGACCCGGCGAGCTCAGCTTGACTCCGATGGCCACCAGGACCAGGAGGGGAGAGGTGAACACCAAGACGGCCGAGCTGATGCAGAGGTCGAATGCGCGCTTCATGAACCGGTCCCACGCGCTGATGTGCGGCTGGGCGATCTCGAGGAAGGGCATGCCGGCGAGGTCGGTGAGGCGGGACCGCCAGCTGATCAGCTCGTAGTAGCGGGGCACCATGGCGATGTGCACGAAGTCCTGCAGTCGGCGATAGACGCCGAGCGACTCAGGAGAGAACTGGTCCTGGGCGGTCACGAGGATCCGATGCACATCGAGCTGCCGGCACAGCGCGTCGAGGTCGGCGACGCGCCCGATTGCGCCAGGATCAACCGTGTCGCTGTCGACCGCTCGCCCGACCAGGGTCATGCCCGGGTCCTGACGCACGCTGAGCATGATGCGGTCGGCGCTCGTCCCGGCACCGACGACCAGCACCCGCGTCGTGGTCAACGCGTGCAGGAATGAGCGCAGGACCATACGGCCGATGGTGATGACGGCGATGGTCATGATCACCGTCGCCACGAGCTGGGTGGCGTAGGGCTCGGTGATGCCGAACACGGCGTGGAGGAGAGAGCCCATGGCCAGCGCCAGCACGCATCCGCACCCGACGCCGAAGGAGAGCTCACGTATCTCGAGGAAGGCGCTCGGTTGCAGGCGCCGGTGGGTCACGCGGTAGACGCCACCGAGCGCCAGGGCGAGGATCACCGCGACGGGGAACAGCGAGTCGATCTTGATGTTGGTCAGGATCTGGCTGGGTGCGTTCACCGACACCGCCGAGAAGCGCGACAAGAGGACCAGAGCCAGCGGCAGGGCGATGCAGGCGCAGACGAAGTCACAGCTGATCTGCATCAGCGTGAGCTCGTGGTCACTGATGGTGCGGTAGGGAGGATCGGGCAGACCTGGCAGATCCGGCAGACCCGGGCGGCGGTCATCGACTTCGTGCGGCGACGCCTGACGTGCGGGCGCGTTCGTCGGGCCGTCGATCATGGCGTCGACGACCTGAGGCCCGGCCGCCTCGACCTCGGATTCGGAGATGCTCATCGCCCTACCCCTCGATGCCGGAACCGAAGTCACCGGCACGAGCCACCAACACATCCCCCCACCGCCTAGGGGAACAGGGCAGCGGGTCCGGACTGGCGAAGCAACTGAAGTTCCCGGGGGTCCGGGGGCCAAACGCTCGCTTGGTGGCGGCGGGTGGCGGCGGGTGGCGCAGAGCGGGTCGGGCGGGGTCAGGCGGAGCCGCCGACGGCGTGGACGCCACCGTCGACGTGGACGATCTCACCGGTCGTCATGGGGAAGAGGTCGCTGAAGAGCGCGAGGCAGGCCTTGGCCACCGAGGAGGAGTCGTGCACGTCCCAGCCCAAGGGCGCGCGGTCCGCCCACGTGTCCTCGAAGGCGCTGAACCCCGGGATCGACTTGGCGGCCATGGTGCGGACGGGTCCCGCCGCGATGAGATTCACGCGGATGCCCCGCGCCCCGAGCTCTTTTGCGAGATACCGCGACAGGGACTCGAGTGCCGCCTTGGCCACGCCCATCCAGTCGTAAACCGGCCACGCGACCGTGGCGTCGAAATCGAGGCCCACGACCGACGCACCCCCGTTCGCGCCTGCTGCTTCGAGGAGCGGCATGAAGGCGTCGACGAGCGCTTTGAGGGAGTAGGTGGAGATGTTGAGTGCCACAGCGACGTCGTCCCAGTCGGCGGCGAACATGCCGCTGCCGAGGCAGTCGGGCGGCGCGAATCCGATGGCGTGCAGCAGGCCGTCGAGGCGGTCCCAGCGCGCAGCCAGCGCCTCTCCGGCCGCTGCCAGTTGCTCGGGCGAGGTCACGTCGATTTCGAGCACCTCGGGTTCCTGTGGCAGCTTGCGAGCAGTTCGCTTGGTCAGCGAGAGCGCGCGGCCGGCGCCCGAGAGCACGATTTCGGCCCCCTCTTCTTGAGCGAGCCGCGCCACCGCGAAGGCCAAGGAGGCGTCCGTCAGCACGCCGGTGATGAGGAGCCGCTTTCCGTCCAGGAGTCCCACTGCGCCAGGGAGGTTATGCGAAGGTAGGGGCGTGCACGTGGGAATCCTTGGTGGAACCGGACCGGCGGGGCGCGGCGTCGCGCTCCGCCTGGCCGACGCAGGTGTCCAGGTCACGATCGGTTCGCGAGATTCCGACCGGGCCAACGACGTCGTCGAGGAGCTGCGTGCACGGTGGGGCGAGCGCACGCCCGGCCTGACGGGGGCCGACAACGCCGGCGCTGCGTTGGCCGAGCTGGTGATCCTCGCGACGCCGTGGGACAGCGCCATCGCGACCGTGCGGTCGCTGCGGGATCCCCTCGCCGGCAAGGTCGTGGTGTCCATGGCCAACGCACTGGTCAAGGAGGGTCGCGAGATGCTGGCCCTGATGCCGCCGCGGGGCTCGGTGGCCGCGGCCGTCCAGGTGGCCATCCCCGAGAGCCTGGTCGCCGCCGCCTTCCATCATCTCCCCGCCTCGGAAATGGAGAACCTCGAATCGGGGTTGGAAGCGGATGTGCTCGTGTGCTCCGACCATCCCGTGGCGACGGCTTCGACCGTCGGGCTGGTGGAGCAGATGCGCGGCCTGCGGCCGCTCGACGCGGGCAGCCTGAACCAGGCCGCGGCGATCGAGGCCTTCACCGCTGTCTGCATCACGTTGAACATCCGGCACAAGGCGCATTCGACGCTGAGGTTGGCCGGGATCTAGCGGTGCGGTTGTACGACACGGCTCGAGGTGACGTGGTGGCCTTCGAGCCTGGGCCATTGGTCACCATGTACTCGTGCGGCATCACGCCGTACGACGCGGCGCACCTCGGCCACGCGGCCGTCTATCTGTACTTCGACTTGCTTCAGCGGCGCCTCCAAGATGCCGGGCACCAGACCCGCTGCGTTCGAAATGTGACCGACGTCGACGACGACATTCTGCGCAAGGCGCGTGAGCTGGGCGTGCACTATCTCGATTTGGCCGCCGAGGAGATGGCGCGCTTCGACGCCGAGATGGGCCTCTTGAACCTGCTCCCCGTCTATTCCGAGCCCCGCGCCACGTCGGCCATCTCCGAGATCCTGTCCCTGATCGGCGCCGCCCTCGACAACGGCAACGCCTACGAGTCCGGTGGGTCGGTCTACTTCAGCGTGGCCACGTTCCGCGACTTCGGCCGCATCAGCGGGTACGACCGGACGCGGATGCTGGAGCTGGCGGCCGAGCACGGCGGCCACCCCGAGGACCCCAACAAGCGGGACCCGCTCGACTTCGTGCTCTGGCAGCCGTCACTGCCCGACGAGCCGGCCTGGGAATCGCGTTGGGGCCCGGGGCGCCCGGGTTGGCACATCGAGTGCTCCGCCCTGGTGTTGCGCGAGCTGGGCGAGACGATCGACATCCACGGGGGCGGGCGGGACCTGGTGTTCCCGCACCACGAGTGCGAGACCGCCCAATCCGAATCGGTGACCCACAAGCAGTTCGTCCGCCTGTGGTTCCACGTCGGGCTCGTCGGCCTCGACGGCACCAAGATGTCCAAGTCTCTGGGCAACCTGGTCTTCGTCGGTGACCTGTGCAAGGAATGGGACCCGGCAGCCGTGCGGCTGGCGCTGCTCGCACACCACTATCGCGAGGATTGGGACTGGCGGAGCGCCGATGACATGCCCGCCGCGGCGGCCCGGCTCGCGCTGTGGCGCAGCGCACCCGACGGCGACGGCGGCGCCGGCCTCCAGGCCGTGCGGGAGGCCCTCGACGACGACCTCGACGCACCAGCCGCTTTGCGCGCCCTCGACGAAGAGGCGATCGCGGGCCGGCCGGTTGCCGACGGGGCGCGGCTGCTCGGCGTCGACCTCTAGGTGTACGAGCCGGTCGGACAGCCCCTCGGGGGTGGTCCAGTACCCTTGAGGCACTTCGAACGATGTCCGGACCAGGAGCGATTCTCCGGCTGAGCAGGAAAGGGTGCACGATGCCAGGCGTCATCTCGGTTGGTCTTCCCGACGGCTCGACGCGGGAGCTCGCCGAGGGCACGACGGCCGGTGAGCTGGCCCGCTCCATCGGCTCCCGCCTGGCCAAGGCCGCCGTGGTGGCGGTGGTCGACGACCACGAGGTCGACCTCGACACCCCCCTGCACGACGGGGAGCACGTGGCGATCGTCACCGGTGACTCGGAGCAGGGCCGCGAGGTGCTGCGGCACTCGACGGCCCACGTCATGGCCCAGGCCGTCCGGCGCTTGTGGCCCGGTGCCAAGTACGCCATCGGGCCGGTGATCGAAAACGGCTTCTACTACGACTTCGAGCTCCCCGACGGGGCGCACTTCAGCGACGACGACCTCGAGCGGATCGACGTCGAGATGAGAGCGATCATCAAAGAGGACCAGGCCTTCGTCCGCCATGAGCACACGATCGAAGAAGGCTTGGAGATCTTCGCCGATCAGCCGTTCAAGGAGGAGATCATCAACGCCGTGGCCTCGGGGGCCGACGAGGTGGACGCCGGCGGCGCGGCCGTCAGCACCTATCGCAACTCCGACGCCTTCATCGATCTGTGTCGGGGCCCGCACGTCCCCTCGACGGGACGCTTGGGCCATTTCAAGCTCATGCGGGTGGCCGGCGCCTATTGGCGCGGCGACGAGAAGCGAGAGCAGCTGCAGCGGATCTACGGGACGGCGTGGGAGTCGGAAAAGGCCCTGGCGGCCCACTTGCACCAGCTCGAGGAGGCCGAACGGCGCGACCACCGCAAGCTGGGAGCAGAGCTCGACCTCTTCAGCTTCCCCGAGGAGATCGGATCGGGTCTCGCCGTGTTCCATCCCAAAGGGGGCACCATCCGCCGCCTGATGGAGGACTACTCACGGCAGCGCCACGTCGAGTCCGGCTACGAGTTCGTGAACTCGCCGCACATCACGAAGGCCGCGCTCTTCGAGGAGTCGGGCCACCTCGACTGGTTCGCCGAGGGCATGTACCCGCCCATGGAACTCGACGGCGGGCAGCAGTACTACCTCAAGCCGATGAATTGCCCGTTCCACATCCTCGTGTACCGGAGTCACCAACGGTCTTACCGCGAGCTCCCGATGCGCCTCTTCGAGTTCGGGTCCGTCTACCGCTACGAGAAGTCGGGTGTGCTCCAGGGCCTGACCCGGGTGCGGGGCATGACCCAGGACGATGCGCACATCTTCTGCACCCACGAGCAGATGGATGCGGAGCTGGTGCGCACCCTGACGTTCGTCCTCGACCTCCTGCGCGATTACGGCCTCAACGACTTCTACCTGGAGCTCTCGACCAAGCCTCCCGGCAAGGCGGTCGGGTCAGACGAGGAGTGGGAGGTTGCGACCGAGGCCCTGCGGACCACCGCGCTCGAGATGGGTCTCGAGGTCGTCATGGACGAGGGTGGCGGCGCGTTCTACGGGCCCAAGATCTCGGTGCAGGCACGCGATGCCATCGGCCGGACCTGGCAGATGTCGACCGTCCAGCTCGACTTCCAGTTACCGCATCGCTTCGACCTCGAGTACGTGGGTGCCGACAACGCCCGCCACCGTCCGATCATGATCCACCGGGCTCTCTTCGGATCGGTGGAGCGGTTCATGGCCGTCCTCATTGAGCACTATGCCGGCGCGTTGCCGACCTGGCTGTGTCCCGAGCAGGTGCGGGTGATCCCGGTGACCGACGGCCATTTGGACTACGCGCAATCGGTCGCCGACACGTGCGTGGCGGCGGGCCTGCGGGCGACCGTCGACGCCAGCGGCGAGAAACTGGGCGCACTCGTCCGCCGGGCCAAGCTGGCCAAGATCCCGTACGTGCTCGTCGTGGGCGATGATGACGTGGCAGCCGGATCGGTCGGCGTGAATCGCCGAGCCTGGGGGGGCAAGCCCGAGCTCGGGGTGCCGGTCGCCGATCTGGTGGCCGAGGTCGCGAGCGAGGTGGAGCGCAAGGGTCTGCCCGAGGACCGAGCGCCGGTCGCGGCCTCGGCGTGAGCGAGGCCGGCGCGCGATGGTGAGCCTCGAGCACCTGTGGGCGGGGTGGCGCCGCGAGTACATCGTCGAGGCGACCGCTCGTGAGCGTGCCGGAGACATTGCGTCCGACGAGTCGTCGTGCGTCTTCTGCCGGATTGCCGCCAGCGGCCCGCCCTCGGAGGACAACCTGGTGGTGTGGCGGGGCGATCTGACGTTCGTGGTCTTGAACGCCTACCCCTACGCGAGCGGGCACGTCCTCGTCTTGCCGCTGCGCCACGTCGAGCCCCTGTCCGAGTTGACGGACATGGAATCCGCCGAGCTGTGGTGGGCGACGCAACGGGCGGTGTCCGCCATCGAGACGGCGTATGAGCCCGATGGGCTCAACATGGGTGCCAACCTGGGACGGGCGGCGGGTGCCGGGCTTCCTTCGCACGTGCACCTCCACGTCCTGCCTCGGTGGTCGGGTGACACCAATTTCATGACCTCGGTGGCGGAGACTCGCGTGATGCCAGAGACGCTGCAGCTCTCCTGGAAGAGGCTCACCGACGCCTGGACCAAGTAGCCCGACGCCAGCGGAGCGCCGCCCGACGAACCAGACGGGTGGCGTCGCGCTCGGACCGCCGTCGCCGGAATCGGAACCGCAACAGGCCACGGCGCCGGAACACGCGCCGTCGTCACGTGAGGCACCCCCGACGACCCCGCGCCGGCGCGTCCGCCGCGTGCTCAAGCGCGCCTGGCCGATCACGCGCACCCTCATCGGCTTCGCGCTGGTCCTCATCGCGGTCTGGGTCCTGTCGTCGAAGGGCTCCGAGCTGTCGGGATTCGCCGACGTGTTCAAGACGCTCAATTGGTGGTGGGTCCCGCCTGCGTTCCTCGCCGAGATCCTTTCCTATCTCTTCTTCGCCGGCATGCAGTACGAACTGTTCCTGGCAGGACACCTCAAGCCGCCGTGGCGCCCGCTGGTGAAGCTGTCGTTTGCCTCCCAAGCGCTCACCAACTCGCTCCCGGTCGGGAATGCGGTCGCCACGGTCTACGGGTTCCGCTGGTTCCGCCGCTTCGGTGCCGACAACACGCTCGCGGTGTGGGCGCTGGCCGGCACACTGGTCGCCTCCGTGGTCAGCCTGTCCCTGGTGGCCATCATCGGGTTGGGTCTGGCCACCAACCAGGGAGCGTCGTTCGACTTGGTGCCCGTGCTCATCGGGGTGTTCGCGTTCGCGCTCGCCCTCGGGTCGCTCTTCGTGTACGAGCGACCGCTGCACTTCGTCGTGTCGGCCGCGCTGCGAACGTCGGTCGCCATCACGGGGAGGCCCCGGGGTGACACCACCGAGCAGATCACGGCGATCCTGCGCTGGATGACCGCCGTCCGCCTCCGGTGGTCCGAAATCGGACGCATCGTCTCGTGGGGCACGCTGAACTGGCTGCTCGACTGCGCGTGCTTCGCCATGATGTTCCTCGCCATCCACGCTCCGATCCCGTGGAAGGGGTTGCTCCTGGCCTACGGCGCGGGCCAGCTCGCAGCGACGCTGCCGATCACGCCGGGCGGTCTCGGCGTGGTGGAAGGCAGCATCACCGTCGCCTTGGTGGCATTCGGCGGCGCGGAGACGAGCACCGCGTATGCAGTGCTCTTGTACCGGATCATCAGCTTCTGGTTCATCCTGTTGATCGGGTGGCTGTTCATCGGGCAGATGGCCTTGCAGGTTCGCCGGGGCCGTTGGCAGCGCCAGGCCATGACCAGCGACGTCGAGGCCGGGCCCGAGGCCTACGCTCCTTCGCCGGCACTCCATCCGGATCCGACGCCGGCATTTGCCATGCCCACCGCCACCTCGACCTCCAGCGACGGCGCCACCGCCACCACCGCCACCAGCGCCGTAACCACCTCAGGCGACATCGGCAGCCAACCCGCAGACGACCACCAGTCGGGGGAGGGGGGGAGGCCATGAGCGCAGAGCCAGTCCGCACCAGGCCGCGCCGCTGGATCCTCGCCACCACCGCCCTGCTCATGGCGGCGACACTGCTCACGGCCTGCTCGGCGGCTCGCACCGGCCTCGGCACGTCCGACGAGTCGTGTTACCTCGCCCTGCCGACCGCGGCCAAGGCCGTCGGCGGCCACGCGCACCTCGCCGGCGTGCGCAAGTACTCGCTTGCCGGCATGAAGACCGTGGCGCCCCGGCTCTACGGCCGCCTGGCCAAGGACGTCCCCAAGGGCAAGAGCGTCTGCCTCGCCGCGTATACGGGGCACTTCACGCAGAGCTCGGTCGAGAAGCCGCTCGGCCGGCCGTCGGGGAAGGTGGCCATCGCTGTCGTCACCACGCCCGGGCGCCGAACTGCTCGGGACCTTGATCCTGACCAAGTTCCCGCTGCGCTTCCAGCACGTGTTCTGAGTCAGGCCTCCATCTTCGGGATCGACGCCATCATGTGCTCGGGGACGGGGTCGTAGTGGTCGTAGGTGGCGCTGAACGAGCCCCGGCCACCGGTCAGGGCGCGCAGGTCCACCGCGTAACGGGTGATCTCGGCGGTCGGCACCGTCGCGGTCACCGTCTGGTAGCCGTCCACCCCCGCGGGGTCGGTGCCGACGATACGGGCCCTCCGCGACGACAGGTCGCCGAGCACCTCGCCCTGGCAGTCGTTGGGAATCGTCACCGACAACCGTGACACCGGCTCCAACACGATCGGACCGGCCTCGGCCATGGCGGTGCGGATCGCCAAGGCGGCGGCCATCTTGAAGCTGACCTCGTTGGAGTCGACCGAATGTGCCTTGCCGTCGTCGACCGTCACCGACACGTCGACCACGGGGTAGCCGTACATGCCGCCGCCCGCGAAGGTCTCGAGCACGCCCTTCTCGACGGCGGGGATGTACTGGCGGGGGATGGCCCCGCCCACCACCTTGTCGTGGAACTCGAAGCCGTCGCCTCGGGGCAGGGGCTCGAGTCGCAGGTGGGCCACCCCGAACTGGCCGTGGCCACCGGACTGCTTCTTGTGCTTGCCCTCGGCCGCAGCGGCCCGGGTGATGGTCTCTCGGTACGGGATGCGTAGCTCCTCGCGCTCCACGTGCACGTTGCACTTGCGGTCCAACCGTTCGAGGGTCACCGCGAGATGCACTTCCCCGCTCACCCCGAGGATGGTCTGGTGCGTTTCGTCATCCCGGCTGACGCTCAACGAAGGGTCCTCGTCGCACAGCCGCTGCAATGCGGACATGAGCTTGTCGTCGTCGGCCCGGGTGGCCGGTCTCACCGCGACTTGCAGCGCCGCCGGCGGCAGATCAGGCGGCACCACGACGACGGGCTGACCCTTCGGCGCCAGCGTGTCGCCGGTCCGGGTTCCGTTCAACCGGGGGATCGCCACGAAGTCCCCGGCGGCCACCACGCCCGCCGGCGCCGTGGTGTGCCCGGCCATGCACTGCAACGCGTGCAGGCGCTCCTCTTCGCGGCTCCGTGAGTTGACCAGCACCGTGTCGGGCTGCAGCGTCCCCGACACGACCTTGCACAGCGACATCTTCCCGGTGTGGCCGTCGTTGAACGTCTTGGTCACCGTCAGCACCGTCGGCCCCGAAGGGTCGGCCGGGATCTCGACGGTCTCGGTCCCTGCGGCCGCCATCACGGGAGGCCGCGACGCCGGGGTCGGGCACAGCTCCTCAATGAGGCGGGCCAACCGGTCCACGCCGACCCCGCTCGCCGCCGAGCAGCACAGCACCGGGAACACCGACGCCGAGGCGACGCCCCCGGCCAGGCTCTTCTCGAGCTCGGCGTAGTCGAGCGTCTCGCCGTTGAGGTAGCGCTCCATCAGGTCGTCGTCACCCACGACGATGCCCTCGACGAGCTGTTCGTGGACGGTGTGCTCCTCGTCGACCAGCTCGTCGGGGATGGGCCCTTCGTGCCCCGCCGGTGGCACCGTCCCCTCCACGACGCCCCCCGCGGCGACGTCGTAGTGCGTGGCCGTGTCGTCGAGCAGGTCGATCACACCGTGGAAGTCGCCCTCGTGCCCGATGGGCAGCTCGACCGGCGCTACCCCGGCCCCGAAGGTCTCCCGGATCTCCGCCAGGGTGCGGTCGAAGTCGGACCGCTCCCGATCCAGCTTGTTGATGACGATCACCCGCGGCACCCCCAGGCGCCCCGCGGCGCGCCACGCGTCCTCGGTCTGCGCCTGCACGCCGTCGGTGGCGCTCACCACGACGACGGCCAGGTCCACGTTGGCCAGCGCCGTGACCATCTCACCGGCGAAGTCGGCGTACCCCGGCGTGTCGAGCAGGTTCACCTTGACCCCGTTGACCGTGAAGGGCGCCAGGCTGCTCGATATGGACAGCTGGCGCGCCACCTCCTCGGGCTCGAAGTCCATGACGGTGGTGCCCTTCTCGACCGAGCCCCGGCGGGCCACGGACCCGGTGGCGGCCAGCAGCGCCTCGGCCAGGGTCGTCTTCCCCGCCCCGTGGTGCCCGACGAGGGCAACGTTGCGAATAGCGGTCGGGTCGTGTGGCACCTGGTCCTCCGTCCGTCTCGCCCGGTGAGGTCACCCCCCGCACCGGCTCGTATCGACGAGTGTAGGACCGCGCGTGCGGCGTTGCTCAGGCGTGTTGTGGTGCCGTTGCCTTCGGGGAGCCGGCCGCCCGGATCAGCCGGGAGTCGAACCGGCGGCGTCGGCCGCCTCGCCGGACCTGGCCTGCGCCTGCTGCGCCGCCAGCGCCGATCGTCGTACTCGTGGCGGATGGAGTAGCGGACGTAGAGGCCGAGCGTGTCGACGAGCAGCAGCCAGACCGCCCTGAGCGAGATCGTGCTGCCGAAGCGCTCCTTGATCCGCACCGGCGCCTCGACGATCCGCGTGAAGCCCAGCCGACGGGCCAGCACCAGGAGCTCGAGGTCGAGCGCGAAGCGGCTCTCTCGCAGCAACGGCAGGACGTCGGCGATGACCCTGCGGTCGACCAGCTTGATCCCGACCTGGGTGTCCTTCACGTTCAGGTGGAACAGGACCTGGATCAGTCGCTGGTAGCCCCACGAGTAGAGCCGGCGCAGCGGCGGGTAGTGCACCGAGGAGTCAGGGTGGCGCTTGGAGCCGATGATGATGTCGGGTTTCTCCGAGCGCATCACCGAGACGAAGTCGCCGAGGAATTCGGGAGAGATGTCGCCGTCCGCGTCGATGAAGCCGAGATACCGCCCTCGTCCCATCCCCAGTCCCGCCCGCAGCGCGGAGCCCTTGCCGACGTTGGTGGCGAAGGAGATCTGGCGCACGACGTGCTCGGGGAAGCCGTCGAGGGTGAACGGGCTGCCGTCGGTGGAGCCGTCCGAGACCGAGATGATCTCGAAGGTCATGCCCGACGCGCCGAGGACCCGCACCATGTCCGCGACCGTTGCCCGGAGGCGATCGCCGGGGTTGTAGTAGGGGACGACGATGGACACGTCGAGCGTCGCTTCGGGCAGCACCGTGGCATGGGGCCGTGGCTCTCCCGCGCTCGTTCGGCTCCGACACCGCACCATCACCTCACGTGGACACCTGCGACCGCAGGCAGCGCGCCCGCTCCCCGCGGTATCTCGGCTGGTCAGGCTACCCGACTCCATCTCCACGGGATCCGCGGGGAACGGTGGTCCGGCGCTCGACCGGCTGCTATGATGCCGCTGACTGCCGCGCCGAGCTGCTGTGCCAGCACCGCCACCGACGGCGATGGTGATGTTCATGCCCAACATCTTGTGGCCCGGAATCGGGCAGTCGATGTCGTAGGCGCCCTTCTTGAAGGTCACGGTGAGCTTCGCGCTCTTGGCCCGGCGAGATCTGCTTGGTCATGGCGTTCTTGATCCCCGGTCCGGTGATCATCAGGGCGTGTGTCGTCTGACCTTTGTTGACCGCATCGAACGTGTATTTGCCCGGCGCGAACGACTTCTTCGAGAGGGCGATGTGGAAGTCGGTCTCGGTCGCCTTGACGCTGGTCGGCTGCGGGCTGGCGCCGGCCGTGTCGTAGGCCCGGCCGCGATCGCAGCGAGGGCGAGCATGCCGCTGACGCCCGCCGCCGCGGCGAGAGCGGTGAGCCGCACCCCGGCCTTGCCCCTGTGGGTTGCCGTGGAACGCCCGTGTGGATGGCTGTGTCGCCGTGGTGTCACAGTTGAGGTACGAGCCGGGTCTCGCCCCGGATTGGGGTCGCCCCCGCCGGGATCCGACCTCGATCCGCTGACCAGGGCATCCGTTCCCACCCCGGGGCGATCCCACCCCCCTCAGTCACCCTCGGGTTCGGGGGGCGCAATGGTAAACTCGAGCAAACAGCGCCGCCCCCTACCCCGGGCAGCGCACGACGAGGAGCTTCATGTTCGACGGCCGCTGGCGCACAGCCGTCGATCGGACCACGAGTCCGGTCGGCGAGGCACTGCATCGCCATGGCATCACCGCCGATGTGCTCACCGCCACCGGCCTGGTCTCGGCCACCGTCACGGCCCTGCTGGTGGCAAGCGGCCACCTGCACTGGGCCATCCTCATGCTCATCATCACGGGCATGCACGACCTCTTCGACGGCCCGGTCGCCAAGGCGGCGGGTACCGCTTCGGTCCGTGGCGCCTTCTTCGACTCGGTCACCGACCGCATCGCCGACGCCGTCCTCATGTTGGGCTGTGCCTGGTATCTGCTCGATCAAGGTGAGGGTCACCTGGCGCTTCTGCCCATGGGCATCCTGGCGGTGACCGCCCTGATCTCCTACGAGCGGGCGAAGGCGGAGTCACTGGGTCTCTCGGCCAAGGGCGGCCTCATGGAGCGGGGCGAGCGCATGTTCCTGCTCGGCGTCGGCTTCTTGAGTGCCGTCATCTTCGTACCGGTGCTCTGGATTCTCTTCGTCCTCGTCTCCATCACGGCCGTGGCGCGATTCGTGAAGGTCTGGAACGCCGCCTCGGGTCGCGACGAGGTCATCCGCCACCGCATCGAGGCGTGGCGCGAGGGGCGGGTCGACTCCCGCTGGCGGGCCCGACGCGAGGGTCGTGAGTTCGCCGGCCGACCACGCCGCGAACCCGACCCGGGCCCGGACGCACGACGGGTGCCCCGGTGGGCCGTTGGCGGGCCCGGCGCCAGGAGACTCCCAGCAGCCGATCGGGTCGGACCATGCGAGAGCGCCGTCGCGCTGCCCGTCGCCACCCCGACGGCCCCATCCGTACGGCACGCCGGACGGCCCCCTGCGTCCGGGTCCTCTCGCATCGGGACGCCGGTGACGCCGGCGCGCCCGAACGCCGCCTGCGACCTCGCTCCTGCCTGCCGCGCTCCCGCGGTCCCGGTCCCTCCGCTGAGCAACCGTGTAGCGACTCAGTTTCGACCGCTCCCGATCCGTCGACACGACCGCCGCCTGCCCACCGCCCCGAACGTGATCCGACGTGAGCACCCCGACCGAAGGCACGCCGCAGCCGGCCGCCGACGCGCACGAAGCGGCTGACTCCGCACGAGCCCGACCTGCCGCGTTGGCGGGCCTCTGCGCGGAGCTTCACATACCGGGGTCTGGCGTACGCAATGGGTCATGTTCCTGAACAGGTCGCGTATGGCGCGCCATGTCGTGTCACGCGTCCATGGCGCGTGGTCCGAGGCTCTGAGCATGAACCAGCGGCACATACGACGGGTGCTCGCCAGTGAGTGCCCGAAGGCGTGGAGCCGGACCCGGCACTCGTGCGGCGTTGAGCAAGCGGACCTTTACCTCCTACGCCCGCTACTGGGCCGACGGCGCCCGGCTGCCCTACGTGGGCCGAAGCCGAGGTGCGCGCCAAGTGGCGTCTCGAGGAGGGCATCGAGCATCTCCGCCGGGCCATGGCCGCCGGCAAGGGTGCGGTGGTGGCGCTGCCGCACGTGGGCAGCTGGGAGTGGGGCGGCTACTGGCTCGCCCTCGAGGGCATGCCGATGACCGCGGTGGTGGAGCGCCTCGAGCCCGAAGAGCTCTTCCATTGGTTCCTGGGCCAGCGGGCTGCCATGGGTTTGACCGGCGTGCCGCTCGGCGGGGGGTCGAGCGTGGCGCTCATCCGCGCGCTGAAGAACAACGAACTGGCCGGGCTGGTCAGCGACAGGGACCTCGTCGGGAACGGGGTCGAGGTGGAGTTCTTCGGCGAGAAGACGACGCTGCCTGCCGGCGCCGCCACGCTGGCGCTCCGCACGGGCGCGCCGTTGATTCCCGTCGTCGTGTACTCGGGGCCGGGAAATTGGCACACCGGCGTCGTGCACGCTCCGATCGACACGACACGCCAGGGGACCTTGCGTCAAGGACGTCGTCCGGGTGACCCAGGAGCTCGTCACGGTGTTCGAGCACGACATCCGCTGCCGGCCAGAGCAATGGCACCTGTATCAGCCCAACTGGCCGAGCGATCCGCGATGAGCCAGTCGGGTGCGTACGCCGATGAAGGTCGCCATGCTTTCGCCGTACGCGCTGACCCGGCCCGGTGCGGCGTGCAGGGGCAGGTCGTCGGCCTCGCACGTTCACTGCGCGACGCTGGGTCACGAGGTGACGGTCCTTGTCCCCTCGACGAGGAGGGGTCGGTGCCCGACGCCGTCGGCGACCACATCGACATCGGGCGCCCAACCGCGCTGCACTCCAACGGGTCGGTGGCGCCCGTGGCCTTGTGGCCCTCGAGGGTCGGCCCGGGCCGAGCGCGCCGTCCGGACGGGTCGGCTTCGACGTGCTGCACGTGCACGAGCCCCTGGCGCCGATGGCCGCCTACGGGCTGGTGCTCACCGCGCCGCTGCCCATGGTCGGCACGTACCACCGGGCCGGCGTCAGCCGGTGGGTGCCCGTTCTCAAGCCGTTGGCCGAATTGGTCGGACGGCGCATGCAGATCCGCGTGGCCGTCTCAGAGGCGGCCCGCGAGACGGGGATGCGCTCGAGCGGCGGGCGAGTTCGAGGTGCTTTTCAACGGTGTGGATATGGACTCGCTTCGAGTCGGCCAAGCCTGTCCGCGACGAGCAAGGACGGCCAACGGTGTTGTTCCTGGGCGCCACGAAGAGCGAAAGGGGCTCAACGTCCTGCTCGACGCGTTCGACTCGCTGGACCGTCCAGCCGTGCTCTGGATCAGCGGCGACGGCCCCGGCAGCGAGGTACAACACCGAAGGCATCCCGAGTCCGACCGGGTGCACTGGCTCGGCATGGTGAGTGACGAGGAGGTTGTCTCGAGGCTGGCCGGGGCACAGCGTGCTGTGCGCGCCGTCGCTCCCGGCGAGTCGTTCGGCATGGTCCTGCTCGAGGGGATGGCGGCCGGGTGCGCGGTGGTGGCGTCCGACATCGAGGGCTATCGGAAGGCTGCGGGCGGTCACGCCGCCCTGGTACCGCCCGGCGACGTCGGGGCCCTGTCTCGTGCCCTGGGAGTGGCGCTGGCGGATGCCGTCGAGGGCAGTGGGCAATCGTCGCCCGAGTCCCGCAAAGCGGAGGTGGAGTACGCCGGGTCTGGTCGATGGACTCCCTGGCCGAGCGCTACTCGACGTGTACCAGCGTGCCATCGCCGCGTACCGGCCGCCCGGCGCCCGTGACCGGCGTCGCGACAGGCGGATAGGAGGCCGCCGTCGCGGCCCGGGCGGATAGGGGCCGGACCATTGCCCCTTTTAGGTTTTCGCCGGACGGGGCCCGCATTGCCTGTGCCTAGGCTGAACGACCCATGGCCGAGCAGAGCGACAACCCGGGCCAGTCCCGGCCGTCCGGCGGGCGGAGGTGGCAGCGAGCGGCGGGCGTGGTGCCAGTGGCGGGGCGGCGGCAACAGGAACCGCAACCGCAACCGAAATCGCAGCCGGAACCGGCCTGCCGGCAGCGGCGGAAGCGGCAGCAACAGCGGCGGCGCAGCAGCGGCAACACGGCAGGGCAGCGCCGGCGGGCGTCCAAGGGTCAGTCGAATCCCGGGGGCAGCGCCGGCAGCGGCGCGAATGGAGGCGAGGCGGCGGTGGCCGTGGCGGTGACAGCAGCGCCCGAGCCGTGGGCAAGGAGCAGAGCCAGGTCAGCGACAAGGTGCCGCGGCGCAGGGCGGCAACCGGAACCGGTCGCGCTGACGGCGCATCGCGCCCGCCGGGCGTCGGCGGTGGCGCAGCAGCCACGCACTTCGGTGGCGCTCGCTCCGAGCCGGCCCCCCACCCGCTCGATATCCGTCCCAGCCTCGGTGCGCCCCAAGTCTTCCCGGGCGAGGTCGCTGCGAACCGACGTCGCGCCATCCGCCTCTGCGCGTGGACGGCGATCGTCCCCGCCGTCCTGATCGGCATCCTGCTCGGTGTCTCGGTCAACGTGATCGTCGGCGTCGTCGCGCTCGTCGTCGTCGGCGCCGCGGTGATGTACGGACTCTGGCGTCTGGCGCCCAGTCGTCGCGTTGCGCCGGATCGGAGCGGTGCAGATCGACGAGCATGACGATCCCCGCCTCTCCAATCTGACCGAAGGGTCTCTGCGCCACCTTCGGCCTCAGCCATGCCCACGCTCTACGTCGTCGAGGACGACGTGCCCAATGCCTGCGCACTGGGCCGCGACGCCCGGCGTTCCGACCTCGTGGTGACCAGCGGACTGCTGCGCCTGGTCGACCCCATCGAGCTCGAGGGTGTCATTGCCCACGAGCTGGCCCACGTGAAGCGCGGGGACAACGGCGTGTCGTGCGTCGGCATCACGCTCGGTACCCTCTTCGGCGGCGAGCGGATGCTGCGCCGCTGCGTGGGAGAGAGTCGCGAGTATCGAGCCGACGTCGTGGGCGCGTCCGCCGTGCGCTACCCACGAGGGCTGCTGAGCGCGCTTGCGTGTCATGGCGGAGGCGCCCGCTCCGCCGAGGGCTCCCTGTTCGCCACGCCGAGCCGTTTCGGCTCGACCCGCTGGGTCTGGATCGACCCCTCCGTGGGGCATCGTGACGACCCGCTCGAGCCAGGCGACTTGGATGCCACGTCGGTGAGGGCCGCCGCACTCAGCGAGTGGTGAGAAGGGGCGGCGGCCAGGCCTCGTAGACTGGGAGCATGAGCACCACCGGAACCTTCACCGTGAAGCGGGGGCTGGCGGACATGCTGCGCGGCGGCGTCATCATGGACGTCGTCAACGCCGAGCAGGCCAAGATCGCCGAGGACGCCGGCGCCGTGTCGGTCATGGCGCTCGAACGTGTGCCGGCCGACATCCGCCGCGACGGTGGCGTGGCGCGCATGAGCGACCCGCTGCTGATCGAAGGGATCATCGAGGCGGTGACCATCCCCGTGATGGCGAAGGCACGCATCGGCCACTTCGCCGAGGCCCAGGTGCTGCAAGTCGCTCGGCGTCGACTTCATCGACGAGTCCGAGGTGCTGACGCCGGCCGACGAGGCGCACCACATCGACAAGTGGCCCTTCACCGTGCCCTTCGTCTGCGGCGCCACGAATCTGGGTGAGGCGCTGCGTCGGATCTCCGAGGGCGCGGCCATGATCCGCTCCAAGGGCGAGGCCGGGACCGGGCAACATCGTCGAAGCCGTGCGGCACCTGCGCTCGATTCTCGGCTCGATCCGGGCCATCACCCAGGCCGACTCGGCCGAGCTGTACGGCTGGGCCAAGGAGCTCGCTGCGCCCGATCGGGCCTGGTGCAGGAGCTGCACACGACCGGCCGGCTGCCGGTGCCACTGTTCTGCGCCGGCGGGATCGCCACGCCGGCGGACGCCGCGCTGGTGATGCAGCTCGGCGCGGAAGCGGTGTTCGTCGGCTCGGGGATCTTCAAGTCGTCGGATCCGGCCCGCATGGCGTCGGCGGTGGTCGAGGCGACCGCGCACTTCGAGGACCCCGACCACGTGGCGAAGGTCTCTCGCGGGCTGGGCGAGGCGATGCGGGGGTTGGAGGCGTCGAAGTACGGCGAGCATCTCGCCGACCGGGGGTGGTAGCGGGGCCCTCAGGGCAACCCGCCGGTGCCGGTTCCGTTGATCGGCGTCCTCGACCTCCAAGGTGATGTGCGTGAGCACCTGGCCGCCCTCCATGACGTGGGATGCGGCGCGTGCGCCGGGTGAAGCGGCCGGCCGACCTCGACGGGTCTCGACGGGCTGATCATGCCCGGCGGCGAGTCGACGACGCTCTCGATGCTGCTCGAATCGACCGGGCTGTTCGACGCCATTGCGTCCCGGTTGGCGCGGCCGGCGTCGGCCGGGTCTGCCTCCTCGGGCTCGGACTCGGGCTCTGATTCGGAACCGGGCTCGGACGTCGCCGCGCTGCCTGTCTTCGGGACCTGCGCCGGGCTGATCCTCGTGGCGGACCAGGTCCTCGACGGTCGGTCGGATCAGCGCAGCTTCGACGTCCTCGACGCCGTCGTCCGCCGCAACGGCTACGGCCGCCAGCGCCAGTCGTTCGAGGCGGACGTCGTGCTGGGCTCGGGAGAGGGCCCGCCGCTGCCCACGGTCTTCATCCGGGCGCCCCTGGTCGTCTCTGCCGGGGACGACGTCGAGGTGCTCGCGCGCCTGGACGGCGTTCCGGTGCTGGTGCGCCAGGGACCCGTGCTGGCTTCGTCCTTCCACCCCGAGCTGACGCCGGATCGCCGGGTGCACCGGATCTTCGTCGAGATGTGCGGGACCGACGGGCGCCGCCCAGGCACGCTCGCAAGCCGCCAACGTGCGGGATTCTTCAGGTAGCGGCCGAATCTGACGAACGAAAGGACGTCAGGGATTCGTAGGCCTCAGAGGAGACCGGCAAGGATCAATGCGTCGATACATCCTCACCATCACCTGCCCGGACCGCGTCGGCATCGTCGCGGCCGTGACCGGCCTGATTGCGTCGCTCGGCGGGTCGGTGCTCGAGGCCGCCCAGCACGGGGACCTCGATTCGGGGCAGTTCTTCCTCCGCATCGAGATCGTCGCCAAGTCCCTGCCCTTCGGTCCCGAGGAGCTGGCCGCCGCCTTCGAGCCCGTGGCGGCGGAGTTCGACATGCAGTGGCACATCAGCGACACCGACGTGCCCAAGCGCGTGGTGCTGTTCTCCAGCAAGGAGGACCACTGCCTGGCCGACCTGCTGTACCGCTGGCGCGCCGGCGAGCTCGAATGCGACGTCGCCTGCGTCATTGCGAACCACGAGGACCTGCGCGAGCTCGTCGAGTGGCACGGCGTCACCTTCCGCTGCGTCCCCGTCGGCAAGGAGCCGGAGGAAAAGAAGGCGGCCTTCGAGGAGATGGAGGGCATCCTCGAGAAGGAGCGCGCCGAGCTGATCGTCCTCGCTCGATACATGCAGATCCTCCCCGCCTCCTTCTGCGCCGGCCGCGAAGGGCGCATCATCAACATCCATCACTCGTTCCTGCCCTCGTTCGCCGGCGCCCGCCCCTATCACCAGGCCTACGACCGGGGCGTGAAGCTCATCGGCGCGACCTGCCACTACGTCACGGCCGACCTCGACGAGGGGCCGATCATCGAGCAGGACACCCGGCGCGTCGACCACGGCGACTCGGCCGAGGAGATGCGCCGTGTCGGCCGCGACGTGGAGCGCCAGGTCCTCTCCCGGGGCCTGCGCTGGCACCTCCAGGACCGCATCCTGCTGAACGGCACCAAGACCGTCGTCTTCCCGTAGCTTCGGCCGCACCGTCGCGCCGGCTCATCGGCCGACCGTTCGGTAGATATGGGCAAGACCGCCTCGGTGCCGACGCCCGCCTCCGCCGGCGGCCTCACGTCCTCCCCGCCCACGGGCTACTTCGCCCGCTGCCCCCACTCCAGCCGCACCGCGGCGCCGTACGCTCCCCACGCCCGCGCAGGCCGTCCACTCAGCCGTGACTATGGCAAGGACCCTCGCTCCCAGGACCTGGCGCAGAGCATCGCCGCGCACCAGCGAGCCATCTCCGAGCACGAAGGCGCCATGTTGCGCGAGATCGCCGAGTTCGACAGGGCCGAGGCGTGGCGAGGGGACGGCTCGCTCTCCATGCGCGAGTGGCTCGTCGCCACCTGCCACGTCAGCCGGGCCCGGGCGCGCACCCTGGTCGACTCGGCCGGGCGGGTGGGGGAGTTGCCCGCTCTTTCCGAAGCATTGTCCGAGGGTCGGCTGACGCTCGATGTGTTCGCGCCGCTGGCCTCAGTGGCAACGCCCAAGACCGATGACGACCTCGCTCAAGCATCGGCAGCACTGGACGCCCCAGCAGGCACGCCAGCTGGTGGCCGAGGTCAAGGGTGCCTCGGATGCCCAGGCGGCGGAGCGGTTCCGGCGCCGGTTCGTGCACTTCGACGACGAGCGCTGCCTGCTGTGGGCCCAGCTGAGCAAGGACGCCTACGCGTTGGTCAAGACAGCCATCGTGGGCCGGGCCAGGCGCCACGACCACCCGAGCTCCCACGATCCCGACTTCGTCCGCTTCGAGAGCCGGTGCGCCGATGCACTGCTCGACATCTGCATCGAGGCCGGGCGGCGGAGCCGCCGCACCGGGCCACGGGGCCCGATGTCTCGTGTCCGTGCCGGTGCCGGTGCCGGTGCCGGTGCCAGTTCCGGTTACGACCCCGACGCCGAGGTCGATGCCGAGCCGGATGCCGACAGCACCTCTGACGAACCGCCCGGTTCCGGGCACGCACCCGGGCCCCGCAGTGCCCGCATCGCAATGGTCGTGCACACTGACCTCGAGCGCCTGCTCTACGGCGACGGCTACGGCCACGCCTCCATCGAGGGTGTCGGCCCCATCTCGGCCGAGGTGGCGCGACGCCTGGCGTGCACCGCCGACATCACCGTGTCTTTCGACGCCCCCGACGGCGCCTGCCTGGACCAGAAGTCACTGGTGCGGGATCCCAGCAGAAGCACAGGCGATCGAGATCCGGCGCAGGGACGACGGGTGCCGCTTCCCCGGTTGCGGCTGTCGCACGGTGACCGACATCCACCACGTCCGGTGGGTCTCGAAGCAGGGTCCGACCATCATGTCGAACCTCTTGACACTCTGTGTCGCCCACCACAGCCGGGTGCACGAGCTCGGCTGGACGCTCGACGGCGACGCGCAGGGCGAGGTGAGGTTCATCAGCCCGCAGGGGCACGTCTTCGTTTCCATGCCTTCACCCGCGTGGCGGCCAGCCGAGGAAATGATCGCCGGCTGAGCAGCGTTCCGCCGCCGGCGCCGGACTGAACCCGGCGTACCGCGTCGAGTTCCAACCGGGATCAGCCTTTGACGGCTCGCATGATCTCGTCCGTCACCGCATCGGGGTCCTCGAGCGGCAGCATGTGGCCCTTGGCGGTCAGGGTGACCAGGCGCGCCCCGGGGATGGTCGAAACCATCTGGTCCGCCTTGGCCGGCACCGTCAAGGCGTCTCGAGTGCCGACCATGACCGTCGTCGGCACATCGATCGTGGCGATGCCCTCGAGCAAATCCATGGAGCCGAAGGAGACCAAGAAGTCGCCTCGCACTGCACCGTGGCAGTCCGCGAACAATTGTCTGGTCAGATCCATGTGCGAACGCTGCGGGTTGGTCCCGAAGACGCCACGCACGAGCAGGTGGCCGTTGCGCGACCGCATCGCCCGGCTGACGAAGGGAGAGCCGATCAGCGTCCCGGCCATTCGGGCACCACGGGCCGACGGCGAACCGACAGCGGTCGCCGCCGTCGCCACGAGGACGGTCGCCTTGGCCCGGTCCCTGAGGATCTCTGGTCGGTGCGTGGCCAACGACATGATCGTCATGCCGCCCATGGAGTGCCCGGCCAACACGACGCCGCGCACGTCGACGGCTTCGAGCACGTCAGACAGGTCGTGCGCCAGCGTCTCCACCGTCAACGGCGCGGAGCCTCTCGTGCTCAGGCCGTGTCCGCGCTGGTCATAGAGCACCACGCGGTTCCCTTGTTCGCGTAGCCGTCGCGCCACGGGGAGCCAGATCTCGTGGCTGCAGCCCCAACAGTGGGGGAGCACGACCACCGGCGCGTCGGGGCCGTCGCCGGGCAGGTCCCACACGGCAAGCTGCGCACCGTCGCCCGTCTCAACCACGCCATGGTCGGGTCGGGTCACGCCGCGCCCCCACCCCGGTGCGAGAGGACCCTCGGCGAGCTCGCTGCCTTCGTCGGCCCGACCTCCGCGCTCCGCCTCTCGCACGAACCGCCGGTACACCGCGCCGGCGGCCACACCGGCCGTCACAGCCGCCACCAGCACCAGGAGCCGCCGCGCGCGCGGCTGACGCACGACGTTGTCGCCCACGACCAGCGCCGCCGAGCCCGATCCCGCACCCGACCCGGAGCCTGAACCCGACCCGGACCGAGGTGCATTCGAAGCGCGACCAGATGTCATGAACCCGCAGCGTACGCGGCCCGTTCCGGCTCCTCGACCCCGCCGTAGACACACCCCTGTTCCTGGCACCGATCAGGAAATAAGGGTTTCATGTAATCGCTTAAAAATTGAATCCCGTGGGTACAACCAGAACCCATGGACACAGCGACCAAAACCCCAACCGAGGAATCGACCAAAGTCGACCAGCGGATCGAGCGCCTCTCGACCGCCTCGCTCAAGCGGATCCTCGAGCCCGATGTCGACGTCCCGGGTGAGGTCGGGGACGGCCAGCTGCTCCCCGACGAGCTGATCTCGCTGTCACATGTGCCCGAGCTCTACGCGCAGCTCACCGACGAGCAGCGGCGCATCCTGGCCCGCGAGGAGTTCGCATCCATCGTGGATACCGGAGTCCGCTTCGAGGCGGTCCTGATGGCTGGATTCAGCGTCGACATCCTCAACCGCTCCGACCTCACCGACCCACGTGTGACCTACCTGTTGCACGAGATGGGGGAGGAGACCCGGCACTCACGACTCTTCGTGCGACTGCTCGAACAGGTCAAGCCGACGGCGAAGAACCCCATCGACGGAGCAGTTGCCCGCATCGCGCAGCACATCCTCCTCCCCATCCTCACGTCGCTGCCGTCGCTGTTCTGCCTGCTCGTGTTGAGCGGCGAGGAAGTGCCCGACCTCATGCAGAAGCTCGCCGCCGACCACATCGACACCGACCCGATGATCAAGGCGGTGTCCAAGTACCACCGCCAGGAAGAGGCCCGCCACCTCGCCTTCGGGCGCATGCTGTTCCCCGAACAGTGGGCCGCCGCCGGCCCGATCGAGCGATTCCTGGTCCGTTACCTCGGCTCCCGGATCGCTATCGCGATGTTCGACACCATCGTCCACCCCGGCGTGTACGCCACCGTCGGCCTCCCCACCTGGCAGACCTGGCGCACCGTGAACCGCTCGGCCGGCCGCACGGCGCTCCGCCACCGGGCCCTGCGCCCGCTCCTCACCCCGCTGCTCGAGGCCGGCGTCTTCGTGGGCGGCCGGATCCCCAAGGGGTGGCAGCGGGCCTGCGGCGTCGACCGCGCCGGGCGCGACGTCGCCCCGGTGGAGGCGGCCTGACCGCGATGCCGCCAGACGACGACGCAGCGTCATCGGCGACGCCGCCGGCGCTCACCAAGGGCGACCGCACGCGCGGCGCGCTGCTTGCGGCGGCCGTCCTGCGCTTCGCCCGGGAGGGCTATCGGGGCACCTCGGTCGCCGACATCTGCCGCGACGCGGGACTTTCGACGACCGCGTCCTACCCCTACTTCGCCAACAAGGAAGCGCTCTTCGTGGCCGCGGTCGACGAAGACGTCGCTCTTCTCATCGACGACGCCGTCTCGCTGGTCGCGATGGGGGAGGACCCCGACCAGTGGGGCCGGCTCATGATGCGCGCCCTGGTCGCCCACATGGACGCGCACCCGCTCGCCGGACGCATCCTGCGCGGCCTCGAGCCCGAGTTCACCATGCGCTTGCTCCAGATCCCTGCGTTGCAAGAGCTCCGCAAGACGGTGACGGAGCTGATCCGGGACCAGCAGATGGCCGGCACGGTGCGCCAGGACATCGAGGCGGCACAGACCGCCAGCGGCATGGTCGTCATCGTGATCTCGCTGCTGATGGCCACGCTGCAGACCGGCGCCAACGCCGCCGGCTACGAGCAGGTCGCCGAGGACGTAGAATCCGTCCTCCACGCCGCCACCCGCCCGCCGCACTAGACCGCGCGCGCGGCCCAGGGGTGCGACGCGGCCGAACCAAGGCGCGGCGGTGGGAGTCTCTCTCACATGCAGCGCCGCCTGCCCGATCGCACCTCCCGGGTTCTCCTCGCCGGCCTGGCCCTCGGAGCAGTCGTCGCCGGCAACGCGCTCGCGACCGGCGCAGCCGCTGCGAACGCAGCGCCAGCAGCGCCGGCAGCGCCGAACTTCGTGGCCCCGCTGCCCGTGTCACACGCAGGCGGCCTCCTGACCCGCTCGGCCCACGTCGCCTTCGAGGGTTGCAGCGCGAAGAACATCACCCTCAGCGTCTCCATCGCCCGCGATCCCTTCCTCATCGGCCAGCCCGTCACCTATCGGGTGACCATCAGGAACAATGGCGCCACGCCCTGTGGCCCGGCACTGGCGAGCATCCCTGCACCCGGCCAGGGCACTCTCACGGTCGGTCCGTGCGGCCAGGTCTCGAGCACCGTCGTCAACGCCTCGGGACTCAACGTGTACCCGGGCCGCGAGGTGTTCCAGTGTCCGATGCTCTTCAACGCGCATCTCGGCGCGCACGCCTTGTTGACGGGCCAGGCGACCTGGATGGGTGCTGAGGCGTTCTCGGACGGCACGCACGGCAACTTCCGCTTGCAGGAGGCCCCTCCCGGCCGTTATCGGGTGATCGTCGACAACGCCGTCAGCGTCCCCTTCGAGCTGGCCGGCCCGCCCCCCGGCTCGACGCCGGTCAGCCCGGCCCATCCGTCCAGCCCGATCATCCCGGCCCCTCGCACCCCGGGCGACGCCACCCTGCCGACCCCCACGACCCCTGTGGGCTGAGCCACTCCCGCCCCGGGTCGGTAGAATCGACAGACCGAGGCGCAGAGAGAGGCGAGTATCAGCACATGTCGGGTCACTCGAAGTGGGCGACCACCAAGTATCGCAAGGGTGCCCAGGACAAGGCCCGCGCCAAGATCTTCGCCAAGTGCATCCGGCTCGTCGAAGTCGCAGCGCGCGACGGGGGTGGCGACCTCGACTCCAACGCCACGCTGCGGACCGCCTACCAGAAGGCGCGGGCGGCCAGCGTCCCGCTCGACACCATTGAGAAGGCGATCAAGCGCGGGACCGGCGACCTCGAGGGCGTGCGCTACGAGGCCATCAACTACGAGGGCTACGGCCCCGGCGGCGTGGCGATCATGGTCGAGACGCTGAGCGACAACCGCAACCGCACCGGCGCCGAGATGCGCAACCTCTTCAGCCGCAACGGCGGCAACATGGCCGAGCCCGGCGCGGTGGGCTGGCAGTTCGAGCGCAAGGGCATCGTCACCGTCGGCCTCGACAACGACGAGGACAAGGTCATGGAGATCGCCATGGAGGGCGGCGCCGAGGACATGTCGTCCAACGGGAGCGCCTGGGTCGTCACCACCGCCCCCGCCGACCTCGATGCGGTGCGCAGCGCACTCGACGACGCCGGCATCACGCCCGAGTCGGTCGACCTCAGCCTCGAGCCCACGACGCTCGTGGCGGTCCCCGACGAGGCCGAGGCGAAGAAGGTGCTGCGCCTGCTCGAGGCGATCGACGACCATGACGACGTCCAGGCCGTCCACTCGAACGCCGACATCGCAGACGAGGTCCTGGCCGCCTTCGAGGGCTGACCGAGTCCGGTCCGCCGGAATCGTCCCGGCGGCGCCGGCGCGGCGGCCCCGCCCAGATCCGCGTTCTGCGCACCCAGCCCCACTAACCTACGAACGCATGTTCGTATTGGGCATCGACCCGGGCCTGTCGCGCTGTGGTTACGGGCTCGTCGGCCGGGGCGAGGGAGACTCGAAGCTGCGGGCCCGGGCGGCCGGCGTGCTCGAGACCGACCCGGCGGCGCCGCTGGCCGAGCGGCTGCTCGAGCTCCACGTCGAGCTGCGGGCGCTCGTCGCCGAGCTGACGCCCGAGGTCGTGGTGGTCGAGCGCGTCTTCTTCCAGGTGAACGCCAAGACGGCCATGTCGGTCGGCCAGGCCAGCGGGCTGGCGCTGGTGGCGGCCGCCGAGGCGGGCTGCGAGGTGGCCCAGTACACGGCGAACGAGGTGAAGCTGGGGCTGGTCGGCTACGGCGCAGCCACCAAGGAGCAGGTGCAGCGCATGGTGGCCCAGGTGCTCGGATTGGGGGTGGTCGAGGGGCCGCCCGACGTCGCCGACGCGCTGGCGCTGGCCGTCTGTCATCTGACCACGGTGCCGCTGCGGCGGGCCGTGGATGCGGCGTTGGTCGAGGGAAGGAGTGGGCGGTGATCGGTCTGCTGCGGGGGCCTGTCGTATTGCGGACGGGGGAGTGCGAGGTGATCGTCGACGTGGGCGGCGTGGGATACCGGGTCACGGTGACGCCGGCCACGGCAGCTGCGTTGGTGGCGGCAGGGGCGGGCAGCGAGGCGAATCTGCACGTGCACACGCACGTGCGCGAGGACGCCATCGTGCTCTACGGCTTCGTGCACGACGACGAGCGCCGCTGCTTCGAGGTGCTGCTGGGCTCCCACGGCGTGGGGCCGGCACTGGCGTTGGGCATCATGGCGATCCTGTCGCCGGCTGCCCTGTCGACGGCGGTGTTGGAGGACGATCTCGAGACCTTGTGCACGGTGCCGGGAGTGGGCCGCAAGACGGCGGCCCGGCTCCTGATCGAATTGAAGAGCCGCTTGGATCTGCCCGACCTGTCCCTGGACGCCGTGGGCGTCGCCGTCGGTGGCGTCGGTGGCGTCGGTGGCACCGGTGGCCCTGGCGGGACGGCGGTGCGGGCGACCCGGACGTCGCGGGCCGAGGCGCGAGCGGCGCTGAGCGAGCTCGGCTACGCCCCCGACGAGATCCGCGGTGCGCTCGACGGCCTACGCGACGATGTCGGTGTGGAAGAGATGCTGCGCCTGGCGTTGCGCGAGCTGGCCAGCCGGTGAGCTCGACGATCGGCGGCGGCCGAGCCGGGCGCCGGGGCCGGCGCGCCCGTGAGCCCTCGGGCGCGCCGGGAGGTGTTGGCCGTCGACGGTGCAGCTGAGTCCGGAGCCGATGCTGACGACTTCGAGAGCGAGGGCTTGCACCAGCGGGTGGTCGATCCCGTGGCGTCGTCGGACGACGAGGAGCTCGAAGAGGTCGGGCTGCGCCCACGTACGCTCGAGGAGTTCGTCGGACAGCCCGAGCTGGTCGAGCACCTCGGCATCGTGCTGCAGGCAGCGCGCCAGCGGAACCAGCCCGTCGACCACATCCTCTTCGCCGGGCCGCCCGGACTGGGCAAGACCTCCCTGGCGGGGATCGTGGCCGCAGAAATGCATGCCGCTCTGCGCATCACCGCCGGCCCCGTCCTGACCCGGGCCGGCGACCTGGCGGCGCTCCTGACGGATCTGCAGGACGGCGATGTGCTGTTCATCGACGAGATCCACCGCCTGCACCGCTCGGTCGAGGAGATGCTGTACTCCGCGATGGAGGACGGCCGCCTCGACATCCTCATCGGCAAGGGCCCCACGGCACGTTCCATCCGCCTGGAGCTCCCGAAGTTCACGTTGGTGGGTGCGACGACCCGCACCGGGCTGGTCTCGGGCCCGTTGCGTGACCGCTTCGGCTTCGTGGCGCGCCTGGATCTCTACGACCCATCCGACCTGCGCGCCATCGTGGAGCGCTCGGCCCGGATCCTCAAGGTGCGTATCGACACGGAAGGGGCGATCCGTATCTCGGAGCGGTCCCGGGGCACGCCGCGGGTGGCCAACCGGCTGCTGCGCCGGGTGCGGGACTTCGCCGAGGTTCGGGGCGAGGGCTTCATCGACGGCGCCACCGCGAACGAGGGCCTCGAGCTGTTCGGTGTCGACCCCCTGGGTCTCGACAAGGTCGACCGGTCGATCCTGACCACGCTGTGCTCGCGTTTCGGCGGGCAGCCGGTGGGCCTGACGACGCTGGCGCAGTGCATCGGCGAGGAACCCGACACGATCGAGGACGCGTACGAGCCGTTCTTGCTCCAGAGCGGCTTGATCCAACGCACGGCGCGGGCCGGGTGCCGACGGCTCGAGCCTGGGCGCATCTCGGCTACGAGGTGCCGCCGGTCGGGCCGGGCGCAATGAATTCGCCGCCACTCTTCTGAACGGGCCGCCCGTGTCCACTCCGAGACGCGGCGATTCACCTTCTTGGTGTTTGGGGCGCATCGGGCGGCCCCGATGGGATAGCGTTTGAGGGTTGCACCACGAGACGGAAACGAGGTGACGAGATGGCAGGAAAGACGATGCGTCCGCAGATGAGCGCGCGCGCCGCTGTGGCCCTGCCCGGTGTCGTCTCCGTCGGTGTGGCATGTGGGAGGCCCCGGATCACCGGGCCCACCTTCCGCCCTACGGGCCACTGACGCCGGCCTCGCCACTCACAGCGGGCTGATCGCCCGCACGGACGGGGCCCACGTGGGCCGCTCGTGCTCGCAAAGGCGGGGCAGCCGACCGAGTAGTGGTCCGCTCGCCTCACGGTGGCCCTGAGCGTCGCCCACGGCCTGCGCCTGACATCCGTCGAGCCGGGCTGTGCCTGTCGGCTTGTCCATCGCAGAGTCTGTTGCAGTGCTGCAGGCGAGGCAGGCGGCGGCCCACCACCCCGAGGCACTTCGGCCTCGGAACCACGGCGATGAGCATCGCACCGCTGCGATGACCATCACACCACGACAATCACGACAATCACGACAATCACGAGTTGGAGAGAGCCATGGGTGACCGCACCCTCTTCCCCAATGCATCGAACAAAGAGACGCTGGCCTACTGCTTGCGCCAGATGCGACCCGACCGCGCCGCGTTCGCCGGGAGTTGCACCGCGATCGTGCTCGGCACGCTGGCCAACGCCGTCGCGGCGCCGCTGATCTTCGCGTCGCTCTTGAGCCGCATCGCCACCGTGGGCACCCACGGCGACACCTGGCACGACTTCGCGCCCCTGATCGCGGCGTACGCCCTCGTACTGGCCGCCGCCACGGTCTTCGGCCGTATCGGTGGCTGGCTCAACTGGGGCGCCACGCTGCGATCGTTCGGCCGTGCCATCACCAACGGCTACGAGCACCTGATCGGGCTCAGCCACGCCTGGCACACCGACCGGCCCTCGGGCGAGGTCATCGCCACATTGGAGACCTCGACCTGGGCCTTCGTCGAGCTGATCGACGCCATGGTGTGGGGGATCCTGCGGATATCGGTGACCACGCTCGGAGCGATCGTCGTCCTCGGCATCGTCGCCTGGCCGGTGGCGCTGGTCATGGCATGTCTCGTCGCCGTGTTCGTCGGCGTCCTCCATCACCGCATGGGCCGTGTGGTCGCCGCCGAGAAGGACTTCTCGGATGCGCACTCACGCGCCACAGGCGTCATCGCGGACACCATCTCGAACCTGACCACGGTGCGATCCCAGGCTGCGGAGGGACGCGAGATGGGGCACGTCGACGCCCTGGTGGGCGACTCATTGCGAGCCGACTTCCGGGCCAGGCGCGTCTTCACCGCCACGCGGCTCCAGATGGAGTCGGCCATGGCCTTCTTCAACTGGGCCGCGGTCGCGGTGGGGATCTTGCTGGCGCTGCACCACGTGGCGGCCGCGGGCGTGGTCTACCTCATCTTGTTCTACGCCACCTTCGTGGGTACCAGCTTGGAGGAGTCGTTCGAATTCATCCGGCTCATGTCCCGCGCCATCGGGCGCTGCGCGAAGTTCGCCGGCATCGCGGCCACCGACGCCGACATCGTCGACGTGGGCGGTGCCCCCGGGCTCGTCGTGCCCTGCGGGATGGTGGAGTTTCGCGACCTTCGCTTCGCGTACCGGGCTGGGGCGCCTCTGTTCGAGGGCTTGGACCTGCGCATCGAGCCGGGGGAGCACGTCGGGCTGGTCGGCCCGTCCGGATCGGGCAAGACGACACTGACCAAACTGCTGCTGCGCTTCGCGGATCGTGACGGCGGCCTCATCGCCATCGACGACCAGGACATCGCGTCCGTGACCCAGCAGTCGCTGCGCCGTCACATCGCGTACGTGCCCCAGGATCCCCAGATGTTGCACCGGACCATCGCGGAGAACATCTGCTACGGGCTCGAGCTCGAGGATGGGGTCGACATGGACGTGGTGCACACGGTGGCTCGCGCCGCGTACGTGGACGAGTTCGTGGCGCGCCTGCCTGATGGTTACGACACGGTGGTGGGCGAGCGCGGACTCAAGCTCTCTGGTGGCCAGCGCCAGCGCGTCGCCATCGCGCAGGCCATGGCCAAGGGCGCCAAGGTGCTGGTCCTCGACGAGGCCACCTCGGCACTCGACTCGGAGTCCGAGTCGTTGGTCCAAGAGGCCCTGTGGCGCCTCATGGAGGGCACCACGGCGCTCGTCGTGGCGCACCGCCTGGCGACCATCGCCCACCTCGATCGCATCGTGGTGATGGACCACGGCCGCGTCGTCGAGCAGGGCACGCACGCCGAGCTGCTCTCCCTGGGCGGCGCCGGTGTCTACGGCCGCCTGTGGGCCCACCAGTCGGGCGGGTTCTTGGCTGCCTGATCGCCGAAGTGAGTGCGGGCCTCAGGGCCCGCACTCACGAGGTGGTGATGCGGGTGCCTTGTGACTCGGTTCTCCTGGCGGTGCGCAGCGGCAGGTACACCCGGAAGGTCGTGGACCAGCCTGGTGTGTCGGCGATGTCGACGAAGCCCTCGTGGGCTTCTGCGACCGACTTGGCGATGGCGAGCCCGAGGCCCGTGCCGGGGACTCCCGCCTCGGTCGAAGAGGCGAGCCGGTAGAAGCGCTCGAAGAGCTGTTCGCGCTCGCCAGGCGGGATGCCCGGGCCCTCGTCGCGCACCTGGACCCGGGCGTAGGCATCGGCGCTGTCGACGATCACCTGCACGCGGCCGCCCCGCGGCGAGAACTTGATGGCGTTGGAAAGCAGGTTGCCCAGCAGCTGGTGCAACCGGGTCGGATCGCCGAAGATCGGGACCTCGTCGCCGGGCTCCAGTGTCAGCACGATGCCGGCGACGCTGGCCGAGGTCTGCATGGCGTGGACGGCCTCCTCGGCCAGTCGGTGGAGGTCCAAGGTGACGAACGAGACCCGGAGGCCGCGCCCGGCGCCGGGGTCGGTCAGGAGGTCCTCGGCAACGGCCTGGAGCTGTTCGGCGTTGCGCTCAATGGTCTGGAGCATCCGGATCTGGCTCTCGGTCAGGTCCGCGGATGCATCGAGGAGCAATTCCACGAAGCCCCGGATGGAGGTGATGGGTGTGCGCAGCTCGTGGGACACCGTGGCGACGACGTCGTCCTTCATCTGGGTCAGCTCGCGCAGGCGGTTGTTCTGCTCAATGAGCGACTGCGTGACTTCCTTCTGAATGGCGAACAGCCGTTCGCGATCGGCGGCGAGCTCCTCGCGCTCGGTGACGTCGATGGCCACCACCACGTAACCCCCGTTGGAGGGAGCCATCGCCTCGTCGAGCCCTGCTTGAGCGAATCCGCCGCTCTCGGGCATTCCGGCGCTCCGTCCGACGAGCATGTCCGCATCCTCGGGGTCGTCGCCCCACTCGTCCTCGAGCCCTGCGTCCACCGTGGGGACCGGCAGGGCGCGCACGCGCACGACGCACCGGCGCTGCTGGCCGTCTTTGCGCGTGGCCGTCCAGGGGACCTCGGCAGCGGCCTCGGCGTCGATCGGTTCGAGCGCGGTGCGCATCGCATCGATGGTCTGGCGTCGCTGGTCGATCTGGGCAGGGTCGATGAAGTCGGCGATGGAACGGACGCCGACCACCTCGGCGGCCCGGTAGCCGAGCATCTGTTCGGCACCGGCGGAGAAGAAGGTCACGGTGCCGGCCGGGTCGACTCCCATGATGGCGCTGCCCGTGGCGGCACGGAGCAGCGTCTCGAGGCGGTCGCGGGCGTAGTCGGCCTCGCGGGCGTTGCGCCGCGAGAGGCGCGACTGCTGGGCCAGGTCGCTCAGGTAGGCGCGGTCACGCGACACCATCGTGTAGACGGTCGAGGCCACGAGCGTCGTCACGCTTGCCATCACCACGACCTGCCGCCATTCGAGGGTCGGATACTTGGGCGGCCCCACGATCAGGAGCGGCACCAAGAGCGCAAGATCCATACAGAACAGGCCGACGAGCAAATGGAGTCGCCTGCCGTAGAGCGAGAGCCAGACGATGGGCAGGAGGTAGACGACGACGAGCCCGGAGTTGGCGCCGCCTTGCGCGTCTCGGATGATGGCGATGACCGCGATGTAGCCAATCGGGATGATCAGCCATGCCCAGTCGGGCAGGCGCTCCCAAGGCATCAGGAAGGCCGCAGCCATCAAGACGAAGAAGATGACGCCGGCGATCGAGATCTCGCGACGAGCGTCGTGGGGGAAGGGAATGACTGCGATGAGCACGGTTCCGATCGCCACCAAGGCGAAGACCGGCAAGCGGACTCGCATGGAGCCGGTGAAACCGATGGGCAGGTTTGTTCCGGGCATCAGCGGTTCGCGACGCCCGGTCGGGTTGGGTCGAGTGGGTGACGTCTCGCTCACCGCGACCCGCGAGCGATAGCGGTACCCGAAGCCCCGCACCGTTTCGATGGGTGAGTCGTCTCCCTCGTCCCATCCCAGCTTGCGGCGCAGGCGCAGCACGGCGTACTTGACTCGGGAGGGCGCCAGCCCACTCGGGTCGTCCCAGGCGAGGCCAATGAGCTGGTCCGAGGAAAGCACCTGGCCCTGATGGCGCACCAGCGTGGTCAAGAGCCGGTACTCGGTCGGCGTCAGGACGACGATGGAGCCGTCGACGGCGACCTCGCGCTGGGCGAAGTCGACATGGAGCGTCCCGTCGTCGAAGGTGGTCACCGGGTCCTTGCTGGTGACGAGGCGGCGGCCGATGGCATCGAGACGGGCAAGCAGCTCGGCTTTGCCGAACGGCTTGGTCATGTAGTCGTCGGCCCCCGCGTTCAGTCCGCGCACCTTGTCCCGTTCGGTCCCGGCGGCCGTCAACATGAGAACAGGGGTGGTGTCGCTCATGTCTCGGATCCGCTCCAAGACCTGCCAGCCGTCGAGGTCCGGCAATCCGACGTCGAGGATGACGATGTCCGGCTGGACCTGGTGGAACTGGCGGACCCCGTCCCGCCCCTCGATGGCCTCCGAGACGGTGTATTCGGCCCGTTCCAGCAGCGTCCGCAGGAGCTGTCGGATGTCGGCCTCGTCTTCGATGACTAATACGGAGATGTGCCCGTCGCGCATCAGGATGCAACTGTACTGGGCAAACAGGCAATGGATGTGATTAAAGGACACCCATGTTGCCTCGGATACGGCCTGTTCAGCGCACGAATTGGGCGAGCTGGGGAAAACGGAATCCAGCGCGGGCCTCGTGGACGCGGATCAGGGCGTCGGTCGTGGCCGGCCGAGGTGCGATCAGAGAGCCGCTCAGGTGCCGTTTGTGCGCGTCGCACAGGTCGGCCGGGTCGGCCAGGTCCTGCTGGTCGCAGAGTTCGCAGGGAGCGGCGATCTCAGCGGGTGCGGGGGCCGGAAGGTGGGTGTCAGGCCCCCGGGGAACCCCGAATCAGGCAGCGACTTCGGCCCCGGATCGTGGGCCTGGGAGGCGGACCTGACAGCGAACGTTAAAGGAGACCGGCCGTTGTGCCGAAAGGCAATACCGAGAGCGAAAGGTGCGCCGGCCCGGGTCGTCCGTTCCCCCGGATATCCCCCCCCGGATCCCCTAAGGACGGCCTCGGTTGGCCGGCGCACCTCTTCGCTGCTTTTGTCCCCCCTCGGTGTCCCCCCGCGAGATTCCGTTCCCCTTCATCGGATCTCACTTGGTCGCCCCCCTCTGAACGACCTCACCAAGTGGTTGCTGTACTGATGGATGGGTACTTTGCACACCAGTTGTCGCAACCGAGGCCATTTTGGGTTGCAGTCGGGTTGCCCCGCGTAGAGGCTCCGCCATATCGGCTGAAGACGTCCGTTAAACCCGCCGGGAGGCGAGTGTGGCGGCCGGCAACGGTTGCCCAAAGCCCCGCCAAAGCTTCTTTGGACGGCTGCTTCGGCTCATGACGGCGGGCGGCGATTGGCCTTGGAGATGGCTTGGTCGAGCTGCCCCGGCGGGACGTGGCCGGAAGGGCTCGTCGCAGGGCCTGGAAGTGCGCGAAGCCGCAGGAAGGCGGGTGATACCACCCCAGCCAGGTACTGCCAAAGAGACGGCGGACGCACGCACTAGGGTGGCACTTCGCAACCGATTCCGGTCCAAGGATCTCCCATGACACCATCCCCGGCACTCGTCCACCTCGTCGTCGCTGCCACCAGCTCAAAGTCCAGTTCAAGCTCGCTGTTGACCCTGTTGCCCCTGCTCGCCATCGGGGTATTGGGCTACTTCTTCTTCATCCGGCCTCAGCAGAAGAAGGCGCAGAAGGCTCGTCAGGCCCAGGGGTCCGACATCGATGTGGGCGATGAGGTGCAAACCGTGGGCGGCGTCGTCGGCACCGTGCTCGAGATCCACGGCGACCGCTACACCCTCTTGACCGGGGCACTCGGTGACGACGGGAACCTCGACGGGCCCCAACCCACGCGCATCGTGTTCGTGCGCCAGGCCATCGCACGGAAAATCGACCGCATCGACGACATACGGGACGTCCCGGTCGATGACGCACCCCAAGACGTGCGTCCGAGCACCAACGGGTCGGCGACGAAGTCGACGAACACGTCGAACTCGAGCTCGAACAGCACCACCAGCGACGGCAGCAGCACCGAGGACATCGACGACGTTGATGGGGACAACGCAACCAGCGGTGGGGACCGCGGTGGGGAGTCCGAGGAAGCGTGAGCCCGAAGCCGGGGGGCCGGGCGCAACGACAGCATCGTCGTAACCTCCTCATCAGCGTCCTTGTGGTGCTGGCGATCTCAATCGGATCCTTCGCCGCGACCGTCGTCGCCAACTGGTCTCCCCGCCTGGGACTGGATCTGGCAGGCGGTGTGGCGGTCGTGTACACGGCTGAGGGCAATCACGTCACCCAGGCCGACATCGACGAGACGGTCAACATCTTGAACCTGCGGGTGAATGGTCTGGGCGTGTCCGGCGCGCAGGTTCAATCGACAGGGACCAAGCAGATCTCGGTCTCCATCCCGGGCGTCACGAACGCGCAGCAGGTGCTCCAACAGATCGGCCAGACGGCGCGGATGTACTTCCGGCCGGTCGAGTGCTTCGCCTACCCCCAGCCGATCCCGAAATCGTCGAAGACCAAGGTGTTGCCGAGGGGGATCGGGACCATCCCCGCGTGTCAGTCATCGACGCTGTTGACCGCGACGAACCTGGGGGTGACGCCCAACAACTCGCCCCAGGGCTACTCCTCGAACAACGTGCCGCCGGACCCGTCGTACGAGACGATTCCATCGACGAGCGTCGACAAGTCGGACTACTCCAGCAGCACCGTGCTACTCCCGGGCCTGTCCGGTGCATGTGGTGGCTCCTACCGATGCGTCCTCGGACCTTCGGAGATGACGGGCCACGCCATCGGCAGCGCACAGGCCACGCAAAACCAGACCGGAGCCTGGGTCGTCGACTACACGCTGGCCGGCGCGGCCAACTCACAGCTCTGGGACAAGGTGGCCCAGGAGAACTTCCACCAGTTTCTCGGGATCGAGCTCGACGGCAACGTGTACTCGGCGCCGATCATCCAGCCGACGCAATCGACCTTCACCTCCTTCGACGGCAAGGGTGAGATCTCGGGCAACCTGACCCAGGCGCAGGCGCAGAGCCTGGCGCAGGCGATGAACTACGGCGCGCTCCCCATCACGCTCAAGGCGCAGACCTCGCAGACGGTGTCGGCCACCTTGGGGCACTCGGCGCTCGTTGCCGGCCTCGGCGCGGGCATTGCCGGACTCATCCTGGTACTCCTCTACGTCTTGCTCTACTACCGAGCTCTGGGTCTTGTCGTGATTTCGGGGCTCGTGCTCACGGCCATGATGCTCTGGGCGATCATCTCGGCCCTGGGGCACACCTCGGTGGCGCCGAGCTTCGACCTGGCGGGCATCACGGGCCTGATCGTGTCCATCGGTATCACGGTGGACTCCTACATCGTCTACTTCGAACGATTAAAAGACGAGACCAGGTCCGGCCGTTCGGTCCGCACATCTGTGGACCGCGGCTTCAAGAGCGCGTGGCGCACCGTCTGGGCGGCTGACTTCGTCTCCTTGCTGGCCGCGATCGTTCTGTATCTGGTCGCAGTCGGCAACGTGAAGGGCTTCGCATTCTTCCTCGGCCTCTCGACGATCATGGACATGGCGGTCACGTGGTTCTACACGCGCCCGCTGGTGATCCTCCTTGGCCAGAGCCCGAAGCTGCAGGGCTCAGGAGCCTTCAGCATCGCGACGGGTCTCGGGGCCGGCCCGCAGGCGCCGATGCCAGGGCAAGTGCCGGTCGGCGCTGCCGCCGGGGGTGGCTCGTGAGCGATCGCAACGGCCACGACGACGGCAGCTCGCTCGACGACGTCAGCGAGGAAGACGTCGAACAACTCGAGGACAGCGTCGACACCGGGTCGTTGGACGAGGAGGAACTGGTCAGCCTCGACGACGCCGCACGCGCCATGTTGGCGAAGCCCAGGCGCGGTCACGGACCCATCTCGCGTCTCTACCGCGGCGAGACGCGCTTCGATTTCGTCGGAAAGCGCCGCATCTGGTTCGGCATCTCGACGCTGATCATCTTGTTGGGAATCCTCTCGATCGTCCTTCGCGGCGGGCTGAACCTCGGCATTGAGTTCAAGGGCGGCACGGAGTGGCAGGTGGTTGCGCCCGGTGTCACCCAGACGGAGGCGACCAACGCTCTGGCCGGCACCGGCGTCATCGATCCCACCGTCGAGCTCCTCGGATCCGGCAGCAGTCAGACGCTCAACGTCCAATCCGACATCAACCGCTTGTCCCAGACCCAGCAGAACGCCGTCATCCAGAACGTCACGCACGCGTTGACCAAGCTGACCAAGGCCAACGCACCGAAGTCGACCTCGACCACCACCACCACGGGCAAGTCGACGACGACTACGACGAATGCCGCCACGACTACGACGGCGAAGGCGGGGGCGGCGACCGCCGGGTCGTCCACGACCACGAGCACCACGGCCGCCGGCAGCGGCACCTTGTCGACGACCAAGGACGTGGTCAGTGTCACCACCGTTGGTCCGACGTGGGGTTCGTCCATCACGAACAAGGCCATTGAGGCCCTGATCATCTTCTTCATCGTTGTGGCGATCTACATCAGCATCCGCTTCGAGCCCAAGATGGCGCTGGCCGCGTTCATCGCCATGATCCACGACGTCCTGGTCGCCGTCGGCATCTATTCCATCTTCAACTTCCAGGTAACGCCGGACACGGTCGTGGCCATTTTGACCATCCTCGGGTACTCCCTCTACGACACCGTCGTCGTGTTCGACCGCGTGCGCGACAACACGCGGGGCATCGGGAGCAGCGGCCGGTTGACCTATCCGCAGCTCATCAACCTCTCCATGAACCAGACGCTGGCGCGTTCGATCAACACGTCTGCCGTGGCCATCCTCCCCGTGCTGGCCGTGTTGCTCATCGGTGCCCAGCTGCTTGGCGCGTCGACGTTGCAGTCCTACGGCTTGGCCCTCTTCGTCGGCCTGCTTTCCGGTGCGTACTCGTCGATCTTCATCGCCTCACCGGTGCTGTGCATGATGAAGGAGCGCGAGTCCCGCTGGATCGACATCGAGAGCCGGCTGGCGAAGCGAGGCGAGACCGGTGCGTGGTACTCGGCCACCGACGCCGCGAACCTCAGCACCGCCATCAGCGTGGCCGCCTCCGGCCAGGTCGGGCGGGGCGGGGTCGGTCCGGCTGCCGCACAGCGGTCCGGCGGATCCAAGCGCAGCGGCCCGATCCGGCCAGGATCGGGCAACCGAAGCGGCAGCGGCAGTGGCAGCGGGGGCGGCGGGGCCGGAACGGGGACCGCGGTCATGGACCGACCCGCCGGCGATGCCGCGAAGGGTGGCGGCGGGGCCGGCACGGCCGGCACGGCCGGCGGAAGCCAGGGGGGCGCTCAGGGCGGCCAGGCGCAACGGTCCGCGAGCCAGGGGCCCCGTCCGCGCAAGAGCAAGGGCAAACGCCGGCGCTGACACGCACCAACCAGCGGCAGCGGCGCTTTCACCGCTGCGGCGGCAGGTACCCTGGATAGATGGTGGCCCTGACCCGGGTGACGCCCACCAGCGACGCCGAGAAGACGACGAATGCCCTGCGCGACCAGGGGGAGGAGGAGCGCACGCTCCAGGAGCTCCTGGCCCCGCTGCTCGCCGAATTCGCACGGCACCGTCCCGAAGACGAGACGGCGATGATCGTGGAGGCCGGCCAGGTCGCCCAGCATGCGCACGAGGGACAGTTCCGGCGCTCCGGTGAGCCCTACATCACGCACCCGGTGGCAGTGGCGACCATCGTGGCCGAGTTGGGCCTCGACGCGCAGACGGTTGCAGGCGCCCTGCTGCATGACGCGGTGGAGGACACCGGGCTGACGCTCGAGGGGATCGAGGAGACGTTCGGCGACGGCGTGGCCCGGGTGGTCGACGGTGTCACCAAGCTGGACCGCCTGCAGTTCAACTCCAAAGAGGCCCAGCAGGCCGCCACCATCCGCAAGATGCTCGTCGCCATGGCGGACGACTGGCGGGTCCTCTTGATCAAGCTGGCCGACCGCCTGCACAACATGCGCACGCTCGCGGTGATGCCCGAATGGAAGCAACGGCGTACCGCGCAGGAGACCTTCGACGTCTACGCGCCGCTGGCGCACCGGCTCGGCGTCCAGCAGGTGCGATGGCAGCTCGAGGACCTCGCCTTCGCAACGCTGCATCCGAAGCGCTACGCCGAAATTGAGCAGATGGTGGCCGCACGGGCGCCCCAGCGCGAGGAGTACCTCGAGAAGGTGCTCGTCCACGTGCGGCAGCGGCTCGACGACATGGGCGTGGTCGCCGACGTGACCGGCCGGCCGAAGCACCTGTGGTCGATCTACGAGAAGATGGTCGTGCGGGGCAAGGAGTTCGACGACATCAACGACCTCGTCGCCATCCGTGTCGTCGTGGACTCCGAGAAGGATTGCTGGGCCGCGCTCGGTGCCATCCATGCAATCTGGGCCCCGGTGCACGGGCGCTTCAAGGACTACATCAACACGCCCAAATTCAACATGTACCAGTCGCTGCACACGACGGTCATCGGGCTTGAGGGCAAGCCGGTCGAGGTGCAGATCCGCACCCACGAGATGCACCACCGGGCCGAGTACGGCATCGCGGCGCACTGGGGCTACAAGTCCAAGGAGGACCACTCCTCGGAGATGGCGTGGCTCCAGCGCATCGCCGACGTGGATCGCCAGACCGACGACCCGATCGAATTCCTGGAGGCGTTGAAGCTCGACCTCGAACAAGACGAGGTCTACGTCTTCACGCCCAAGGGCAAGGTCATCGCCCTGCCGGCGCGCTCGACACCGGTCGATTTCGCATACGCCATCCACACCGAGGTCGGGCACCGCTGCATCGGGGCGCGGGTGAACGGCCGGCTGGTACCGCTCGAGACGCAGCTGAGCAGCGCGGATACCGTCGAGATCATCACCTCGAAGTCGTCGACGCCGGGCCCGTCACGGGACTGGCTCCAGATCGTGGCGTCGACGCGGGCCCGCAACAAGATCCGCCAGTGGTTCTCCCGGGAGCGCCGCGAGGACGCCATTGAGAACGGCCGGGAGGAGCTGGCCCGGGCGCTGCGCCGCGACGGACTGCCCCTGCACAAGCTGCTGGGGTCGTCGGCCCTCGAGCAGGTGGCCGACTCCATGAACCTGGCCGATCTCGACGCGCTCTACGCCTCCATCGGCGAGTCCCAGGTCTCGGCCCAGTCGATCGTGCAGCGCCTGACCAGGGCTCTGCGTGTTGGTGGCGACGCCGACGAGGAGCTGCCCACCACCGCCCTACCGGGCATCAGCCGGCCCCGGCAGGTCCGCCGGACCGGCACGGGCGTCTTCGTCGAGGGTCTCGACGACGTCATGATCCACCTGGCGCGCTGCTGCACGCCGGTGCCGGGCGACCAGATCGTGGGCTTCGTCACCCAGGGCCGGGGGGTCTCGGTGCACCGTGCGGACTGCGCCAACGCGGCGTCGCTGGCCGACCGTTCCCAAGAGCGCTTGATCGAGGTCGAGTGGGACCGGGGCAACGACGGCGTCTTCATGGCGACGATCGAAGTGCAGGCCTTCGACCGGTCGCGGCTGCTGGCCGACGTCTCCCGGGTCGTCTCCGAGCACCACCTCAACATCGTCGGCGCCCGCACGGCCACCACGCCGGACCGGGTGAGCCGCATGGCGTTCGACGTCGAGCTGGCCGACCCGACGCATCTGCACTCGTTGATCAACGCGCTGAAGCACCTCGACGGTGTGTTCGACGCCTATCGTCAGCTCCCTGGCAAGAAGGCCTAACCCCGCCGTGAGGAGCATCCAGTGAGCGCGGGCTCGTCCGCGCCCGGTACCGGTTCGGACGAACTGTCTCGAGAGGGCAAGGCGAGAGGCCGTATCTCACTGCAAACGCCCAAGGGCATGCACGACGTCCTCTGGCCCGAGTCGGCCCGCTGGGAACGAACGGTCGCCCACTTCGCGGCCCTGGTCGAAGGTGCTGGATACGGGCTCACCGTCACCCCGGTCCTCGAGCACGCCGGCGTGTTCCTGCGTGGCATCGGCGAGGCGAGCGAGGTCGTCGGCAAGGAGATGTACGTCTTCGAGGACCGCGACGGCCAGCTGATGGCCCTGCGTCCCGAAGGAACCGCGCCGATCGCGCGGACCTTCGTCCAGCACCACCCCGTGCCGCCGTGGAAGGCGTGGTACGTGGCGCCGTCGTTCCGCCATGAGAACCCCCAGCACGGGCGATACCGCCAGCACCACCAGCTGGGCGTGGAGGCGCTGGGTGCGGCCGACGCCGACCTCGACGTCGAGGTCGTGTCCCTGGCCCACGACTACTTCGCCAACCTGGGCCTGCGCGACGTGGCGTTGCGACTGAACTCAATGGGCGACGGGACCTGCAAGCCCGGCTACGTGGCGCTGCTCGCCACGTTCCTGGCCGATCGGGTGGACCAGCTCTGCCCGGCCCATCGGGTCCGGCACTTGGAGAACCCGCTGCGCGTGCTCGACTGCAAGACCGAGGAGTGCCGGGCCGCCACCGAGGACGCGCCGCACTTCCTCGACCACCTCTGCGATCCGTGCCGGGAGCACTTCGCCCGCGTGCGAGCCGGGCTCGACGCGCTCGGGGTGCCCTACGTGATCGACCACCGCCTGGTGCGCGGTTTCGACTACTACACCCGCACCACGTTCGAGTTCGCCGCGAACGCGCTCGACGCCGCCCAGAACGGCGTGGGCGGCGGCGGTCGCTACGACGGCCTGGTCGAGTTGCTGGGCGGGGAACCGACGCCGGGCATCGGCTTCGGCATCGGGATCGAACGGGTGCTGCTGGCCTGTGACGCCGAGGGCGTCTTCAGCACCGAGGAGGCCGCGGACCTGCGGCCGCTCCACGCCTACGTGATCGACACCGCCGGCGGCGAGTCGGCCGTCATGCTGACCGCCGAGCTGCGCCGGGCCGGCCTGCGCGTCGACCGGGCGTTCGACGGCCGCTCCATGAAGTCCCAGATCAAGTCGGCCGACCGATCGGGTGCACTGGTCGCGCTGGTCGTCGGACCCCAGGAACTCGCGGCGGGTACGGTCGGGTTGCGCCCGCTGCGCAGCGACGAGGAGCAACGCACCGTGCCGCGGGCTGCCATTGTGGAGACGCTCTCTGCCTTCTTCGCCGAGCATCCTTCGTCCGACGCCGAAAACCTCTGACCCACGAACGAGACCACTCCCCATGACCACCGAGGAAAACCGCCCGACCGCCTTGCGCACGCATCTGTGCGGGGTGCTGCGCGCCGCCGACGTGGGCCAGACCGTGCGCCTGTGCGGCTGGGTCGGCCGGCGACGCGAGCACGGCGAGCATCTCGCCTTCGTCGACCTGCGCGACCACTCAGGCATCATCCAATGCGTCGTCGACGGCTCGGTCGACGTGCGCAGTGAGTGGGTCATTGCCGTCACCGGCACCGTGCGTGCCCGCCCGGAGGGCACCGTGAACCCAGGCATCGGCACCGGCGAGGTGGAGATCGGCGACTGCACCGTCGAGGTGCTCAACGAAGCCGAGCCGCCGCCCTTCTCGGTGGACGACCGGGCCGAAGTCGACGAACCGGTGCGCCTGCGCTACCGCTACGTGGACCTGCGCCGGCCGCGTATGCAGCGCAACCTGCGGCTGCGGGCCCGGGTCAATGCGGCACTGCGGGCTGCGATGGACCGCCAGGGGTTCGCCGAGATCGAGACGCCGTTGCTGTGGGCGCCGACACCCGAAGGCTCGCGGGAGTTCTCGGTGCCCTCGCGACTGCACCACGGCAGCTTCTACGCGCTGCCCCAGAGCCCGCAGCTGGCCAAGCAGCTGTTGATGGTCGGCGGTTTCGACCGCTACTTCCAGATCGCCCGGTGCCTGCGCGACGAGGACCTGCGCGCCGACCGTCAGTTCGAGTTCATGCAGCTCGACATGGAGTGCTCCTTCGCCACCCAGGACGACGTCATGGGCTTCGTGACCGAGGCCGTCCTCGATGCGGCCGAGGCCGCCACCGGGGAGCGACCCCCGCCAATTGAACGGATGACCTGGGCCGACGCGCGGGACCGCTTCGGCACCGACAAGCCGGATCTGCGCTTCGGCATGGAACTGGTCGACCTGACCGCCGTGTTCGAGGGGACCGAGGTCAAGGCATTCTCGTCGCCGACGACCAAGGCGATCGTGGTCAGGGACGGCGCAGCCTTCCCTCGCTCGCGGCTCGACGAGCTCACCGAGCAGGCCAAGAAGAGCGGCGCGGCCGGACTGGCCTGGTTCCGCGTCGTCGAGAGCGGCGGCGCGGGCCCGGGGCCCGGGCTCGAGGGACCATTGGCGCGGCACCTCTCGGCTGAGGAAGCGGTCCGTCTGCTGGAACTGACGAAGGCGCAACCGGGCGACCTCGTCCTCGTCGTCTCGGACCGCTACGCGACCGCGTGCGCCGTGCTCGGGACGCTGCGCAGCGCCATCGCGGGGCCGCCGGTGAGCGAAGGGCCGCACCGCTACGTGTGGGTCGTCGACTTCCCGATGTTCGAGGAGGGGTCCGACGGCACGCCGCAGCCGGCGCACCATCCCTTCACCATGCCGTACCCCGAGGACCTGCCACTGCTGGCCACCGACCCGCTGGCGGTGCGCGCCCAGGCCTACGACCTCGTGCTCAACGGGTGGGAACTCGGATCGGGCAGCGTCCGTATCCATCGCAGTGACATCCAGGAGCAGGTGTTCGCCGCGCTCGGGATCGACCAGGCCGAAGCCGAGGCGCGCTTCGGCTTCCTGCTCGGCGCGTTCCGTTACGGCGCGCCGCCACACGCGGGCTTCGCGGTCGGGCTGGACCGCCTGGCGGCGATCCTGGCGGGGGAGGAGAACATCCGCGAGGTCATCGCGTATCCGAAGACGCAGTCGGGCGTGGACCCGCTGACCGGCGCGCCCACGCCCTTGCCGGCCGAGGCCCTGGCCGAGCTCGGCATCCGGGTCGTCGTGCCGCCGTCGCCGCCTACGCCACCGTCGGCCCCGACGGGCTGAGCTCGCTGGCGGGCTCGTGACCCTCTTCTCAGATGCCGCCGACCGCCGTCTTACGCGCCAGGCGCCACTGGCCGCCCGCCTACGCCCCCGCACGCTCGATGAGGTCGTGGGCCAGCAGCATCTCGTCGGCCCCGGTGCGCCGTTGCGCGCGCTGGCGGAGGCCGATCAGGTGGGTTCGGCGATCCTGTGGGGGCCGGCCGGCACGGGCAAGACGACACTGGCCCGCTTGTTGGCCGATGCGAGCGCCAAGCACCTGACGACGCTGTCGGCGACGGGTGCCGGCGTGAAGGACGTGCGCGAGGCGCTGGCCGAGGCAGAGCGCCGCCTTGGCGAATTGGGCCAGGGCACGATCCTCTTCATCGACGAGGTCCACCGCTTCTCCAAGTCCCAACAAGACGTGTTGCTTCCCGGTGTCGAGGACGGGCTGGTCGTGTTCATCGGGGCCACGACCGAGAATCCTTTTTTCGAGGTGAATCCGCCCCTGTTGAGCCGGGCCTCACTGTGGCGGCTGCACCCCTTGTCGCCCGAGGACTTGGGTGTGCTGGTACGGCGTGGCTTGGATTTGGAGGGGGCTGACGCCGAGGCCGATGCGGTGGACGCGGTGGTGGCCGCGTGCGAGGGCGATGCGAGAGCTGCATTGACGACGGTCGAGGTCGCGGTGGCGCTGGCGCGGGCGGCGGCGGAGGCGGGTGCGGAGGCCGGTGCCAAGGCCGGAGACCGGGCGCGCGTCGTGCTGACGATGGACGACATGGCACGCGCTCGCGACGGGCGGTTGTTCCACCAGGGTGCCGACGAGCACTACGACCAGATCAGCGCGCTCATCAAGAGCGTGCGGGGCTCAGACCCCGACGCCGGCTTGTACTGGATGGCCAGGATGATCGAGGCGGGGGAGGATCCGCGCTTCTTGGCCCGTCGCATGGTGATCCTCGCCAGCGAGGACATCGGGCTGGCCGATCCACAGGCGTTACTCGTCGCAGAAGCGGCCGCCCGTGCCGTGGAGTACGTCGGCCTGCCCGAGGCCGCGCTGAACCTGGCCGAGGCAGTGATCTACCTGGCCAGGGCTCCGAAATCGAATTCCGTCGTCGTCGCTCTGGGGCGGGCCCAAGACGACGTCCGCTCCAGCGTCAGCCAGGAAGTCCCGACGCACCTGCGCGACGCCCACTACAAGGGGGCCGCCACCCTCGGTCACGGTGACGGCTACGTGTACCCGCACGACGATCCCACCGGAGTGGTGCCGCAGCAGTATCGTCCAGACGCGCTCGAGGGCCACGTCTACTACGAGCCGTCGCCCCATGGTGCAGAGGGCACACCCGATACCAGGCCAGGCAGGGAGGCCGATTCGTGAAGCGGCGTCATCGGAGTCGGAGCGGGCTCGTCGGAGCGGCGCTCGGGTCGGCGGCACTCTGCGCGCTGGCGCTCGCTCCGGTGGTCGCCTCAGGCGCGGCGGGCGCCGCTGGCAGTTCGGCGAAGGTCGTCCTGCCCCAACCCGCGCCCCAGATCCCCGCCGACGCCGAGACGCTCGGCCCTGCACCCTCGACACAGGTCATGAGCCTCGACGTGACCCTGGCCGGGCAGGACCCGACGGGCCTGGCCCAGACGGTCGCCGCGGTGACGACGGCGGGCTCGCCGCAGTACCGCCACTACCTCACCGCGGCGCAATACGCGGCACAGTTCGGCCCGAGCCCCGCCGAGGTGGCACAGGTGTCGACGACCTTGCGGAGCGAGGGGCTGACGGTCGGCACACCGCAAGCCGGCTCGAACCTTGTCCCGGTCAGCGGCTCCGTGGCGACCGTCAGCGCCGCGTTCGGGACGCCGCTCGAGAGCGTGCAGCGGCCCGACCAGGCCCGGGTGCTGGTCAACACCGCATCGCCGCAGGTGCCGGCGTCGCTCTCGGGCGTCGTGACCGGCGTCGTCGGCCTCAACGGGCTGTTCGAAGAGCACTCCATGCTCGTGCCTGGGCGGAATCAGAGCAGTGGCGGTGGGGGCTCGGCCACGGCACCGGCCCCGGGGACGAGCGGCGGCCCGAGCTCGAGCACCGGCCCCACCGCCCCGGAGAACCAGGCCCACGCCGTGGCCCATGCCCCCACTCCCCAGGCCTGTGCCGCGGCCCAGGGCCAGGCCTTCGGCGGCGCGTACACCTCCACGCAGCTGGCCTCGGTGTTCGGACTGAACCAGGTCTTCGGCCAGGGCCGCACCGGTATCGGACAGACGATCGCCGTGGTCGAGTTCGAGCAGTACCTCCAGAGCGACTTCAACTCGTTCGAGTCGTGCTACGGGCTGGCCAGTCCCATCCGCAACGTGCCCGTCGACGGCGGTGCACCCGGGCCCGCCGAGGGCACCGGTGAGGCGGCGCTCGACGTCGAGCTCGCCTCGTTCAACGCGCCGTCCGCGTCACTGCTCGTGTACGAGGCGCCGAACGACAACGACGCCCAGTCGCTCGATCTCTTCAACGCCATCGCGAGTCAGGACGCCGCCCAGGTGGTCACGACCAGCTGGGGCAACTGCGAGCAGTTCATCAACGGCAGCGACCCCAGCTACATCCCCAACGAGAGCCAGATCTTTCAACGTATGGCGCTGCAGGGCCAGACGGTCATCGCGGCCTCGGGTGACGCGGGATCCGAGGACTGCTGGCCGACCAACGGCAGCACGTCGCTCGCCGTGGACGACCCGGGGTCCCAGCCCGATGTGGTCAGCGTGGGCGGGACCAGCCTGCCCAACCTCTCGGCGTCGTCGCAGTCGGTGTGGAACGACACCCTCATCAGCGTGGACCGCAACCCGGGGGCCGGGGGTGGCGGCTTCTCGGGCACCTGGAGCAGGCCGTCCTTCCAGAACGGGTTCACGTCGGACGCCAACCGGGCCGTGCCCGACATCTCGTTCCCGAGCAACCCGTCGGCAGGCGGGGTCGCGGCGTTCTTTGCCGGGGGCTGGACCGCGTTCGGCGGCACCAGTGTGGCCGCGCCCACCAACGCCGGCTTCTTCGCCGACACCAACCAAGGCTGCTTCAGCCGGCTGGGCATGGTGGCGCCGGCGCTCTATGCGTCCGGACACACCGGCAATACCAACTACACCGACATCACGACGGGGAACAACGACTTCACCGGGGGCAACGGGGGCGACTACCAGGCCACCGTGGGCTTCGACGCCGCCAGCGGGCTGGGAACGCCCGTCGATCAGAATCTCGCCATCTCGCTCCAGGGCGCCGACGGGTGCCCCTCGGTTTCGGCGGTCGCTCCCAACACCGGGCCGCTCAGCGGCAGTGGCGCCATCACGATTTTCGGCGGCGGCTTCGCCAACGCCACTGCGGTCAGCTTCGGCGCGCTGGGCAGCGGCACGATCGTGGGGCAAAGCGAGAACTCCATCTCGGTGGTCCCTCCCGCCTCGTCCAGCCCGACGTGCGTGGACGTCACGGTGACGAATCCCCTCGGTGTCTCGGCCACGTCGCCGGCCGATCACTACGGCTTCGGCGGTGATCTCGACTGCGGCCAGGGCTACCGCTTCGTGGCGAGCGACGGCGGCATCTTCGACTTCGGCGACGCCGGGTTCTTCGGTTCGGCCGGGAACATCCACCTCAACGCGCCCGTGGTGGGCATGGCCGACACGCCGAGCACCAACGGCTACTGGCTCGTCGCGACCGACGGGGGCATCTTCACCTACGGCGACGCCGCGTACTTCGGCTCCATGGGCGGGCAGCACCTGAACAGGCCCATCGTCGGCATGGCGGCCGCCCCGACGGGCGGGGGCTACTGGCTGGTGGCGTCCGACGGCGGCATCTTCAGCTTCGGGAACGTCCACTTCTACGGCTCCACGGGCGCCATCCACCTGAACAAGCCGATCGTCGGCATGGCCTCGACCCCGGACGGTGGCGGCTACTGGCTCGTCGCCTCCGACGGGGGGATCTTCGCCTACGGCGACGCGCACTTCTACGGCTCGACGGGTGCCCTGCGCCTCAACTCGCCCGTCGTCGGCATGGCCGCCGCACCGGGTGGCGGCGGGTACTGGCTGGTCGCGGCCGACGGCGGCATCTTCACCTTCGGGACCGCCGCCTACTCGGGCTCAGCGGGCAACCTCCGCCTCAACCAGCCCGTGGTGGGGATGGCGGCCACGCCCGACGGCGGAGGCTACTGGCTCGTTGCGACCGACGGCGGCATCTTCACCTACGGGGACGCACAGTTCTTCGGCTCGACGGGGAGCCTGCACCTGAACAGGCCCATCGTGGGCATGTCCTCGGCCTGAGTCCGCCTGAGTCCCCGGGTGGGCGGGCCCCGAAGTGGATTTTGCCCCCGGTAAGCTGGGGTGATGGACGCCAACGGACTGAGGGCGGCCTTCACGCGCTTCTTCGCTGATCGGGGCCACACTGTCGTCCCGTCAGCCAGCCTCATCCCACACGACCCGTCGGTCCTCTTCACCATCGCGGGCATGGTGCCCTTCAAGCCGTACTTCGTCGGCGAGGAGACACCGCCGTGGGCCCGGGCGACGTCCATTCAGAAGTGCTTCCGGACGCCGGACATCGACATCATCGGCACGGACACGTATCACTGCACCTTCTTCGAGATGCTGGGCAACTTCAGTTTCGGGGACTACTTCAAGGCCGATGCCATTCCGCTGGCCTGGGAGCTCCTCACCGACGTCTTCGGTCTCGACGGCGACCGCCTTTGGATCACCGTGCACGACAGCGACGACGAGGCCGAGCAGATCTGGATCGACAAGGTGGGCGTGCGGCCCGAGCGCATCCAGCGCATGGGCGACGAGGACAACTTCTGGGCCATGGGCGAGACCGGCCCCTGCGGCCCCGACTCGGAGATCTTCATCGACAAGGGTCCCGAGTACGGGCACGACGGCGGGCCCAAGCACGGGGGCAGCGACCGCTTCGTCGAGATGTGGAACCTCGTTTTCATGCAGTTCAACCGGGACGAGGCGGGAATCCTCTCCGATCTGCCGCGCAAGAACATCGACACGGGTGCGGGTTTCGAGCGGATCCTTCCGGTCCTCCAGGGCAAGGATTCGATGTTCGACACCGACCTCTTCCTGCCCATCATCGACGCGGCGGCGTCCGTCATCGGCACCGGCTACGGCACCGACGAGCGGACCGACGTCTCCTTGCGCGTCCTGGCCGACCACGCGCGGGCGATGACCATGCTGGTCGCCGACGGCGTCCTGCCGGCCAACGAGGGCCGGGGCTATGTTTTGCGCCGCATCGTGCGCCGCGCCGTGATGGCGGCGCGCCGCCTCGGGGTCGACAAGCCCATCGGCCCGACGCTGGTGCAGGCGGCGACCGGGGTCCTCGGTGAGGCCTGGCCCGCCCTGGTGAGCCAGCACGACCTGATCGTCAACGTCGTCGCCCGCGAGGAGGCCGGGTTCGACCGCACGCTGCGGGCCGGTCTCGGCCGCCTCGAAGAGGCCATCGCCGGCGGCGGCAAGGTCCTGTCCGGCGAAGTCGCCTTCACGTTGCACGACACCCACGGCTTCCCCGTCGAGCTCACCGAGGAGTTGGCGCGCGACGCCGGTGTCGAGGTGGACCGGGCGGGGTTCGACGCCGCCATGCGCGAACAGCGCGAGCAGGGCCCGGGCGGCTGCCAAGGCATCGCGGGCCGGCGACGAGGCCGCCTACCGCGCCCTGCTCGATGAGGAGGGGCAGACCGCCTTCGTCGGGCGGGGCATGGAGAACTACGAGGCACCCGGCCGCGTCCTGGCCGTGCTCGAGCGGATGGGCGACGAGGAGGGCGGCGAGAAGGGCACGGTCGAGATCTTCTTGGACCGCACGCCGTTCTACGCCGAAGGCGGCGGCCAGGTGGGCGACACCGGGACCATCGTGACCGAGTCGGGCATCGCGGACGTCTACGACACCCAGTACGCCGTGCCCGGCCTCATCGTCCACCGGGCCCGCGTCGACGGCGAGGTGGTCGCCGGCCAGGACGCGCTCGCCACCATCGACGGCGAGCGCCGTGAGGCCATCCGCCGCAACCACACCGCGACCCACTTGTTGCACTCGGCCCTGCGGACCGTGCTGGGAGACCACGTACGCCAGCAGGGGTCACTGGTCTCGCCGGAGTATCTGCGCTTCGACTTCTCGCACCACGCCCAGCCGACACGCGAGGAGCTCGACGAGGTGTTCGCGCTGGCCAACGCCGCCGTCCTGACCGACATCGGCGTCGAGACGACCGAGACGTCGCGCGAGCAGGCCGAGCAGATGGGTGCCATCGCCTTCTTCGGTGACAAGTACGGCGCCGCGGTCCGCGTGGTGCAGGCCGGGCCGAGCTCGCTCGAGTTCTGCGGCGGTACGCACGTCGACTCGCTGGGTCAGATCGGCCCCATCACCTTGCTCTCGGAGGGTTCCATCGGCTCGAACACCCGGCGGATCTTCGCCATCACCGGCAAGGCTTCGCTGGCCCGCGCCGTCGAACGCGAGCGCCTCGTCCAGTCGGCCGCCGAACTGTTGCGCGCCGAGCCCGACGAGTTGGTCGCCGCCATCGGCCGGATGGTGGAGCGCCAGCGCGACGCCGAGAAGGAGCTGTCCCGGTTGCGCCAGCAATCGAGTGAGGCCGAGGCCACGACCCTGGCCGCCCAGGCGGCGTCCGACGGCGGCGTCGTGGTCGCACGGCGCGACAACGTGCAGGCCGACGCGCTGCGCACGCTGGCCCAGGCCGTGGCGCGCCACGAGGGTGTGCGTGCCGTGGTCCTCGGTGGCTCGCCAGACGGCGCCAAGGTGGCCATTGCGGCCGCCACGGGCGGGGACCCCGACGCGGTGCAACTGGTGAAGAAACTCGGCGCGCTGGTCGGTGGCGGGGGCGGAGGATCGGCCGAGCTCGCACTGGCGGGCGGCAAGGACGCTTCGCAGATCGACGCCGCGCTGGCCGAGGCGCAGCGACTCCTCTCGGCGTGATCGCCGGGCAGGCGGCTGATGACCGCGCGCGCACCAAGGGCCGGGTCGTGGCGCTCGACCTGGGTGCGAAGCGCATCGGGGTGGCGTTCAGCGACAGCGGTCGGAGCATCGCCAGCCCGTGGGGGACGATCGAGCGCAGCGGTGACCCGACGCGCGACCGGCGGGCCGTTGTGGAGGCCGTGCACGAGGTCGAGGCGTCGACCGTGGTGGTGGGCCTGCCCTTGAGCCTGTCGGGTGAGGTCGGCCCGGCCGCCAAGGCGGCGCTCACCGAGGCCGACGAGCTGCGCGCGTTGCTCAACCCCGAGGGCGTCGCCGTCGAGACGGCGGACGAGCGCTTCACCACCGTGGAGGCCGAGCGGGCAATGCGGGCCGCCGGACGCACCGGCAAGGCGGCTCGCAAGGTGGTCGACAGCGCGGCGGCGATGGTGCTGCTCCAAGCCTGGCTGGACAACCGATGAGCGGGCCGGACGGTCCCGATGGCCCGAACGGGCCCGGGGGTGACGACGACGAGTTCCCCTGGCCGCGCCCCGAATCCGACACGGACGCCGAGGGTGCCGGAGGTGCGGGCGACGGCGACCTGGCCGACGAGGGGCGCCGACGAGACGCGGGCCGACCGGCGGGCGGCGCGTTCGGCCCAGCGGCGCCGGCGGCGCCGGATCCTGGCCGGCGTCGGGGGCGCGCTCCTCGTCCTCGTGCTGGCGTTCGTGCTCTGGTACGAGCTCGAGTCGCACGCTCTCGGGCCCGAGGGGCCTCAGGTCGTCGTCACGGTGACGCAAGGGGAGTCGACCAGCAGCATCGTCGACTCCCTCAGCGCGAAGCACGTGATCGGCAGCTCACTGGCCTTCCATGTCTTCGACGTCGTCCACGGGACCCCGTCCGTCTTGCCCGGGAGTTATGCCCTCCACGAGAACCAGACGTTCGCCGAGGTGCGCACGATTTTGGCCGCGGGGCCGAACATCTACCCGGTGGATGTCCGTCCCGGCTTCGCCCTCTCCGAGGTGGCCTCCCAGGTCGACAGCATTCCGGGGCACGACGCGGGTGGGTTCGCCAAGGCCGCAGCGAGCGGGACGGTGCACTCTGCGTTCTCGCCGCCGGGCTCCAACGATCTCGAGGGCATGCTCGGCACGGGGGTGTACAACATTCTGCCGGGAGAGAGCGACGACACCATCGTGGCGGACATGGTGCAGCGCTTCGACAAGGACGCACAGGCCGAGGGACTCACGACGGCGTCAGCGTCGGCGCTCGGTCTCACGCCGTACCAGCTGATCACCGCCGCCTCCATCGTGGAGAAGGAGGGCTACATCCCGGTCAACATGCCCGACACGGCTCGCGTCATCTACAACCGCCTGGCCAAGGGACTGCCGCTGCAGATGGATTCGACCATCCTCTACGCCCTGGGCCAGGACGGCGGGCCGGTCACGTCCAAGGACCTGCAGATCCAGTCGCCGTACAACACGTACCTGAACAACGGCCTGACCCCGACGCCGATCTGTATGCCCTCCACCGACGCCATGGATGCGGCGCTCCACCCACCGGCCGGAGCGTGGCTCTACTTCGTGTTGGTTCAGAAGAACGGCGTCATGGCCTTCGCCGACACCTACGCGCAGCAGCTGGCCAACGAGCAGCTGGCGAAGTCGCGTGGGCTTCCCTGACATGCCGCCGCCTGAGCGTGAGCCTCGGCCCGGCCCGCGCACCATGGACGAGGCCCGGCAGCTCGTGGGCCACGACGCCGTCATCGTCGGAGTGATCGGAAGCCCCGTCGCGCACTCGCTCTCGCCCGTTCTGCACAACGCGGCGTTTGCCGAGCTCGGGCTCGGGACGCGTTGGCGGTCGTTCGCTTTCGAAGTCCCACCCGGTTCGGCGGCTACCGCGCTCGACGACATGCGCCAGCTCAACGTCACGGGGTTGTCCGTCACCATGCCGCACAAGGCAGCCGTGGCGGCTCTGGTGGACGACATCAGTGACGCAGCGCGGCTCCTCGATGCGGTCAATTGCGTCAGCAACACCGGCGGATCGCTGTACGGCGTCAACACCGACGGCGAGGGGTTCGTCGCCGCCCTGGAACGAGGTGCGGACTTCGACCCCGCTGGCCGGCGGTGCCTCGTGGTCGGCGCCGGTGGCGCGGCGCGCGCCGTGGTGTTGGCGCTGGCCCAGCGTGGCGCGTCAGGCGTGGCCGTGCTGAATCGCACTCGGACCCGAGCCGTTGCGACGGCGGCGCTGGCCGGTGCTTCGGGATCGGTGGTCGACGCGGAGGATCAGGAGGCGATCGCCCGGGCGGTCGCGACTGCAGACCTGGTGGTCAACGCCACGCCGGTCGGCATGGCGGGGACGGGGAGCGGGGCAGAGGCCGGCCCGGCTGAGTGGCTCGTCCAGCCGGGGGAGCTTGGCTACCGGCAGGTCGCGGTGGACCTGATTTATGCGCCCAGGCCGACGGCCTGGCTGGTGACCGCGGCGGAGGCCGGGGCGACCACCCTCGATGGCCTGGGCATGCTGGTGCACCAGGCGGCGGCCCAACTGGCTCTCTGGACCGGCCAGGAGCCGCCGGTCGAGGCCATGTGGGAGGCGGCGGAGGACGGCGGAGGCGGCGAGCCCCCCGACCTGAGGGATCTGATACCTCTCGCCGGTTGGGCCGACCCGTCGAGCAGGTCAGGTCACGGCGTCAGATCACGTTGCAGGCGAACCGGGCGGCACCGCCTCGGCAGGCCACAGCTCCGCCTTGGCCAGCGCGACGATCGTCTCCTCGCGCAGGGCTCGCGTCAACGCGTCGCGTTCGGAGGGAATCGTGAGCAGCATCACCCGCATGGTGATCGTGGAGGAGTCGGCGGAGAGGAGGCCGACGAGGTTGGGCGGCTCGGTGCAGTGGGCGGCGAAGCGCGGATCGGTGGCCACCCGTCGCGCCGCCTCTTCGATGATGCCCCGCACGGTGTCGAGATCGGCCGCGGTGGCGCCGGGAAGTGGCAGGTCGACAACGGCACGCGCCCAGCCACGCGACAGGTTGCCGACGAGTCGGATGTCGCCGTTGGGAATGACGTAGATCGTTCCGTCGACCGCGCGGAATCGAGTGAGGCGCATGGTCACGTCCTCGACGACGCCCGTCACGCCGCCGACGGTGACGGAGTCGCCGACGTTGTACTGGTCCTCCATGGTCATGAGGACGCCAGAGAAGTAGTCGCGGACGATCTGTTGCGCGCCGAACCCGAGGGTGGCCCCGATGATGGTCGCGCTGGCCAGCAGCGGGGTCAGGTTGATGCCGAGCAGGCCCAAGACGATGGCCCCGGCCACGACGAAGACGAAGAACCGCCAGACGTTGGCCAGCACGCCGGACATCGTGGTGACGCGCGCGCCGGCTCGCTGCGAACCGGAACGGGTGGCGGCTTGGTTCGCCACGCGATCGAGGACGCGTCGGACGATCTTGGCACCCACGTGCGCCGCGATGAGCGCGACGAGGACGACGAGAAGGATGCTGAGCGGGCGAATGACGAGGTCGGTCACCGTCGACGCCGTGTCCGGGCTGACGCCCAGTTTGGTCAGGAGGTGGTAGAGCCACCCGCCGCCCTGGTCCACCTGATTTGCCTGGTTGGCGGTGCTCGAACCGGCTGCCGCGAGCCAGCTCGTGGTGCCGACCAGGGCGTGGGCCGGCGCCAGGGAAGGAGAGGTCACGGCCGATATTGTGTCCCTGAATCCGCCTTATGACCATATTGGACCGAACACATGTTGCCGCCCGGCGCAGCGTGCCCCGTTTCGACTACATCCTGGCCATCGCGACGTTGCTGGTCTCGGTCGTCGGCGTCGTCATGGTCTATACGGCGACGAGGGGCCCGTTGCTGGCCCAAGGTGACGACCCCAAGACGTTTTTGAAGAAGCAGGGGCTCTTCGTCGTCCTCGGCGTGATCACGATGGTGGTCGTCGCCCTGATCGACTACCGGCGGATCGAGCCGATCGCCAACGTGCTCTACTGGCTGATCGTCCTGGCCCTGCTCGGGGTCTTCGTCGTGGGCAGCAGCGCCCAGGGCGCGGCTCGCTGGTTCAGCCTGGGACCGCTGCAGCTCCAGCCGTCGGAATTCGCCGTTCTCGCCCTGATCCTGGCCATCGCGACCTATTGCGCGCGCCGTGACGAGGAAGGACTGGCCTGGCGTGACGTGTTCCGCCTCCTCATCATGGCCGGGATCCCGATCGCGCTCGTCCTGATCCAGCCCGACCTCGGTACCGCCATGATCATGGTGATCGTGCTGCTGGTCATGTTGGCCGTGGCCGGGCTGCCGATCCGCATCCTCATCATGTTGTTGGTCGGTGTGGCCTTCGTCGCCTTCGTCGCCGTGGAGGGCGGCTTGTTGCACCGCTACCAGATCGCCCGGCTGACCACGTTCTTGAATCCCAACTCCACGAGTACGAACAAATACGTGCAGGAGGCGATCTACAACGGCCAGCAGGCAAAGAACGCCATCGGGTCGGGCGGGCTGTTCGGATCGGGGATCGGCAAGGGTGCGCAGACGAACCTCGGCTATGTCCCCGAGCAACAGACGGACTTCATCTTCACCGCGGTCGGCGAGCAGCTGGGCTTCGTGGGCTCGGTCGGCCTGCTCGGGCTTCTCGGCGTGATCGCTTGGCGGGTGCTCCACGCCGCAGTCGTGGCGCGTGACATCTTCGGGCGCCTGATCTGCACCGGCCTTTTCGCCTTCATCGCCTTCAGCGTCTTCCAGAACGCCGGGATGACCATGGGCATCATGCCCATCACCGGCATCCCGTTACCCTTCGTCAGCTACGGCGGGACCGCCGTGCTGGTGTTTTTCGGCGCGGTCGGTCTGGCCCTCAGTGTCGGCGCCCGACGTCGGTTGCGGTGACCGACGTGCAGCCCGACGTTGCGGGGGAAGCCGACGAGGCCGAGGGCGCCGACGGGGCCGACGGGGCCGACGCGGCCGCCCGGGTGGGCGGTCCGGGAGAGGCGGGCGAGGAGGTCGGAGGCGCCCCCACCGGGTCGGCCCCGATGCCACCGCCGACAGCAGCCGCCGTGCCCATGGCGACCTTCCGGGTCATGGACGTCGACGACGTCTCCATCGACCTGCCGTCGCAGTACCCCAGTGTCACCCTCGTCGAGAGCGAGCCGCCCATGCGCGAGCTCGTCTTCCCGGTGGGAATGCCCGAGGGAACGGCGCTGGCTCAGGCCCTGCGTCGCATGAGCGGTCGCCGGCCGATGACCCACGAGTTGTTCATGCAGGTATTGCAGCAGAGCCGCATCGATGTGATCGCGGTGCGGCTGATCGGACGCGAGGAGGGGAATCTGTTGGCCGAGCTCGACCTGATGACGCCGGTCGGCCGCGAGCGGGTCGACTGCCGGCCGTCAGACGGCATCGTCCTCGCGCTGCGCATGCCCGTGGCGGCGCCAATCTTGGTGGACGAGCGCCTGCTCGACGAGATGGGAGACGTTGCTCCGTTTGCATGACGCCGCGACCAGGTCGTCCCGGTTGAACTCTGCTCCCTTCGCGATGTAGGCAGATGTGGGACTCGCTCATGTGACATCTGGCTGCTACGACACGGACGTGCAATTCGGACTGGCACATCTGATCGACGACGAACTGGCTTCGCACGTCGAGGAGAGTCGGCGCTTCTACCAAGCCGCTCGCGAGCGAGAACAACCTGACCTCACGAGCATCGACGGCCTCATGCGAGCTCGCTCCGCGAGCGCCTCGAACTCGGGCGGAGCACGACAGCGAACCGAGGAGCGTGTCGCCGAAGCGCACGGCGAGCAGGTGCCGGTGCGCGTCACGACGCCGGAGAACGGAGGAGCCCGGGCCGTCTACCTCGGCATACCCGGTGGCGGATTTCGGTGTGACGGTTGTCAGCGTCGACTATCGACTCGCTCCCGAGGATCACTGGCCTGCCGCCCCGGACGACTGCGAGACGGCCGCCCTATGGGTGCACGAGCACGGTGAGGACTTGTTCGGAACGTCCCGGTTCGTCATGGGGGGAGCGTCCGCCGGTGCCAACTTGGCCCTCGCCACCATCCTCCGGTTGCGCGCACGAGGCCACAGCGATCGTCTTGGAGGTGTCGGGTTGCAGTTCGGTGCCTATGACTTGAGCGGCCAGACGCCGGGGGGACGCCTCTACGCCGATGAGTACTTCATTGAGGCGTACGTCGGCCAGGTCCCCGATCGCACCAACCGGTCTCGCCGTTCGCCGATCGGGGCACCCTGGTCGTCCTGCTCGATGACAACCTCGCCATGGCGGGGCGGCTTTCCTCGGCGGGCGGCGACGTGGAGCTGCGCGTGTTCCCAGAATCTCCGCACGGCTTCACGTCTCACCCGACTTCGATGGCGACCGCGGCCCGGGGGGCAGTCGAATCGTGGACGGCTGAAAGACTCGGACCCGCCCTGGGCACCGTTGGCTCGGACGAAAGGTCGGACCGCAATGTTATTCAGCCAGTCAATCAGTACCTCTCGACGAGGTGGGCCCGGTTGGCGGGCAGCTCGTAGGGATCCGGCCAGAAGTCGGTGATCCGAACGATCCTGCCGTCGTCTTGGAGCTCGAAGAAGCACAGCCCGGGCTGGATGCTGCCGTCGGCGTTCGTGAACTCGATCCAGCTGGACAGCGTGAAGGCTCTGACCGATGATCTGGACGACGTCCAGGTGCCAGTCGCCTGGAAATCCCTCGACGTTGAACCGCACGTAGCTGTCCCGACCGCGCACCCGTTCTCGGGTTTGGGGACCCTCGTAGACCACGTCGTCGGCCAGGAGGTCGCCGAACGCGCCCCAATCTCTGGCGTTGGCGGCCGCCCAGTAGGCGGTCACGACCTCGGTTGCAGCCTTCACCAATCGCAACGCTAGATCCTGGGTGTCGCGACGGAGCGATGTGCCCCCGCTTCGCCGGTTCTGGAATGCTGAAGACCAGCTCCGATGATCCACGAGTTTCACTCCTGCCCTGATGAGGTGCCATGACTGCTGGTGAAGGACCGACCGTGATCAAGATCAACGCCATCACCGTGCCGGAGGGCGCCGGCGACGAGTTGGCACAGCGATTCGCAGCACGCGCCCACGCCGTGGACGACCAGGACGGCTTCGAAGGCTTCGAGCTGCTGCGTCCCACCGACGATCGTCGCCAGTGGCTGGTGGTCACCCGCTGGCGCGACGATGCGGCGTTTCAGGCCTGGGTCTCCTCGCCGGCCTTCGCGCACGGTCACGCCGGGGCCGATCGACCGTCGCCCCACGGCGGTCCGGTGTCCGTCGGGTCAGAGCTGTGGTCCTACGAGGTTGCCGGAGGTTCGGCCGGCGGCTGACGCGCGTCAGCGCGCCGGGACCATCGGGCGTTCACCCGGCCCGCCGGCCGCACCCGCGGCCAACATCTCCGTTTGGGCGCGGGCACCTTCGTCGGAGATCCGCAGCATCAGCGCGATGAGGATGTAGTTCGCCAGCAGCGATGACCCGCCGTAGGCGACAAAGGGCAACGTGATGCCGGTGAAGGGCAAGATCCGGACCACCCCCGCCATGATGAAGAAGGCCTGGAAGCCGACGATCATCGTCAGGCCCGTGACCATGAGCCGCGAGAAGTCCGAACGAGCGGTCTGGGCGACCCGGAAGCCGGCGCCCACCAAGAGGATGAAGGCCATGACCACGGCCACCCCGCCGACGAGGCCCATCTCGGTGGTGATGGCGGCGAAGACCATGTCGCTCGTCAGCTCCGGGATGAGCGAGGCGTAGTGGTCGTAGCCGAGGCCCGAACCCCCGACGCCACCGTTGCCCATCGAGAACCAGGCCTGTCGGAGCTGGTACCCGCCTTGGTTGAAGTTGCTGTTCGTCTGCCAGGGGTTCTGCCACTCGGTGACGCGCAGGTGGACCTGGTTGAAGTAGCGGGCGGCGATGTAGGCGCCGACGGCGAAGAGGACGATCCCGAGCACCAGGTAGCCGACGCGCCCGGTGGTGACCCAGAGCATCCCGATGAACAGGACGAACAGGAGGGCGGCGAAGCCGATGTCGTTCTCGGTCCCGATGATGGCCATGGCCGCGCCCCAGGCCACGATGATCGGGACGAGGGGGCGCGGGTCGAGGAAGAGGCGGTTGCCGATCTGCGCGGTGGGGATCGACAGCAACTCCTTGTTCTCCGCGAAGTAGGACGCGAAGAAGATGCACAGGAGGATCTTGGAGAACTCGACCGGCTGGAAGGAGAAGCTCCGGCCGAAGTGGACCCACAAGTGCGCGCCGTAGAGGGGGGAGAAGAAGAGGGGTGCCACGAGCAGGATGCCGGCGACGAGCAGCAGGAGATATCGGTAGCGCTCCAGGTCGCGTGAGTAGCGCACGGTCAGCAGCGTCAGCACGTAGAGCCCGACGCCGACGGCCGTCCACAGGGCCTGGTTCCTGGCTTCGCCGGGATACCAGTGGTCCCAGCGCGCGATGACCACGTAGCCGATCCCGTTCAACAGCGCTGCGAGTGGAAGGATGACGGCGTTGGCGTTCGGCACGAGCCAGCGGTTGGCGATATGGGCCACCATGGCCAGGCCCAGGATCACGCCCAGGAAGGGCCCGAGGTCGGGCGGGAGCTTCGAGTTCTGCCCCAGGCTGGCGATGACGTAGAGCGCGACGATCAGCACCGAGCCGAAGAGGAGGAGCCCGAGTTCGGTCCGTCTCTTGGGTTTGGGACCGAAGACATAGCGCGGAATGCGCGTGCGACGGGCTCGTGACGGCACCGGGCGAATCGTAGTGGTGAGGGGTAGGATCCGGGTGACATCCCGTCTCCCGCGACGCTGGACGCCAACCCCTCCCATGACCCAGACCCAGCCTCAGCACCAACCCCAGGCAGCGCCCGCTGCGGGCGCCGGAGATCAGCCAAATCCCCAGGCAGAGGGCGTCGCCGCGGGCGATGGGGTCGAGCACCCGACGCCACCGACGTACCAGCAGATCGAGGCCTTCGGCTACCAGCGCTTCACCAACCGGGAGCAGTCCCGCCTGGACTTCGGCTCCCGCCTCCTCGACCTGGCCGAGGACGACGGGTTGCCGCTGCTCGAGCGCGCCAAGTTCCTCGCCATCTTCTCCGAGCTGCTCGACGAGTTCTACCAAATACGGGTGGCGGCGCTCGAGGACCAGGTGGCGGCGGGGGTGCGCACGCGCAGCGTGGACGGCCTGCGGCCGGGCGAGCAGCTGACCATGATCCGCAGCCGCGTCGAAGAGCTGGTGCGCCGCGAGGACCACATCTTCTTGGACCTCATCGTGCCCGCCCTGGCGCAGGCCGGCATCCGTCTCTCGGACTGGTCCTCGCTCGATGACGGCGACCGCAGCCACCTCGTCGAGGTCTTCCAGCGCCAGATCTACCCGGTGCTCACGCCGCTGGCCGTCGACCCGGGGCACCCGTTCCCGTACATCTCGAATCTGTCGCTCAACCTGGTGGTCGAGGTGCAGGACCCGACCTCGGGGGAGCGGCGCATCGCCCGGGTCAAGGTGCCGCCGGCGCTGCCGCGCTTCGTGGTCATGCCCGACGGCGAACGCTTCGTGCCACTCGAGCAGGTCATCTCGGCGCATCTGGACTCGTTGTTCCCCGGCATGACCATCGGACACCACCACGCCTTCCGGGTGACGCGCAACGCCGACCTGTCGCTCGAAGAGGACGAGGCGGACGACCTGCTGGTCGCGATCGAGATGGAACTGCGGCGACGTCGCTTCGGCAAGGCCCTGCGTCTCGAAGTCGAAGCCGACATGGGCCAAGAGCTGGCCGACCTGCTGGCTACAGAGCTCGAAGTCGGCACCGACGGCGTCTTCCGTGTTGCTGCACCGCTGGACCTGAGCGGCCTGTGGGGTGTCTACGCGCTCGACCGCCCCGACCTTTCTGGCGAGACGTGGACACCGATGACACCGCCTCGCCTGGCCCAGGTGGCGCACGATCCGGCCGAGCTCTTCGCCATGCTGCGCGAGCGCGACGTGCTGGTCCACCATCCCTATGACTCCTTCGCCACCTCTGTCGAGGCGTTCGTCGCCCAAGCGGCGGAGGACCCTGCGGTGTTGGGGATCAAGCAGACGCTCTACCGCACGGGCATCGACAGTCCCATCGTCCAGTCGCTGATCCGGGCGGCCGAGAACGGCAAGCAGGTCGCGGCCATCGTCGAGCTCAAGGCCCGCTTCGACGAGGAGGCGAACATCGGCTGGGCCCGCCGCGCTCGAAGAAGTGGGCGTGCACGTCGTCTACGGCATCGTCGGGCTCAAGACGCACTCGAAGACGGCGCTGGTGCTGCGGCGTGAGGACGACGGCGTGCGCCCGTACTGTCACGTCGGCACCGGCAACTACAACTCCAAGACGGCACGCATCTACGAGGACCTCGGCCTGTTGACGTCGGACCCTGCCATCGGCGCCGACGTCGGCGAGCTCTTCAACTACCTCACCGGATTCTCCAAGCACGCCTCGTACCGCCAGATTCTCGTGTCGCCAGTGACGGTGCGGAAGCGGATCATGGCCATGATCGAGGAGCAGGCCGACGCCGGGCCGGCCGGCCGCATCGTCATGAAGCTCAACGGGTTGACCGACGCCGCCATGATCGACGCGCTGTACCGCGCCTCGGGTGCGGGCGTCGAGATCGACCTCGCCATCCGCGGCCTGTGCCGGCTCCGCCCCGGCATTCCCGAGCTGTCCGAGCGCATCCGGGTGCGCTCCATCGTCGGCAGCTTCCTCGAGCATTCTCGTATCTACCGCTTCGGTGGCGCCCCCGCCGACCCGGCGGCCGGACCGGGTCTGCCTCTCAAGATCTTCATCGGCTCCGCGGACCTGATGGGGCGCAACCTCGACCGGCGGGTCGAGGTCGTCGTCCCCGTGCACGATCCCGAGCTCCAGGGCCGGTTGTTCGAGGTGCTGGATCTCGTGTTCGCCGACGAGACCAACGCCTGGGAGCTGGGTTCGGACCGGCGGTGGCGCCGGGTGACCAACCGGCACGGAGTGAGCTCACAGGAACGACTCAAGGAGCTGGCGCGGGAGCGGGCCCGCCGCCGCCTCGACTCTGAACTCCGCGTCGGAGAGGGTGACGAGGTACACACGGCCTCCTAGGCACGTCGGGGCGACGACCGGGTATAGCCCGGGGGTGCATCCTTCCGAACGCGCCGTCTCCACGCCGGCGCCCGCCGGCGCCGTGACCCGGGATGCGCTGGCGCAGCGCATGCAGAGAGTGGCGTCGACGCGCAGCTGGACGTGGCCGGCGCTGGCGGCTGTGGTGACCGTGGTGAGCGCCACCACGCTGGCGTTGGCCCACAGCCAACTCGACCTGGCCACCTATCTCCTCGGCGGTGCACACGCCCGTTCCGACGACCTCTTCAACGTGACGTACCCGGCCGACCATCTCGGCTTCACGTACCCCCCGTTCTCCGCCCTGTTGTTCGCGCCGTTCGCGCATCTTCCCCTGCGCGTCTGCGAGGTCGCCTTCTCCTGGCTCAATCTGGCGGCCCTGTTCGGGTTGCTCGCTGTGAGCCTGCGCGCCGTGTGCAAGCTGCTGGACCGCCGCACCATCTTGTGGTGGGCGCTCGTCCTGCTCTTGCCGGTCGTGTTCTTCGACCCGGTGCGTCAGACCTTCTTGCTCGGTCAGGTCAACATCATCCTGGCGCTCATGGTGGTGGCGGACATGACGATGGACCTGCCGCTGCCGCGTGGGGTCCTGGTCGGCTTGGCGGCGTGCCATCAAGCTCACGCCGCTCATCTTGATCCCGTACCTCCTCATGACGCGCCAGGGCCGCGCCGGGGTGCGTGCGATCGTCTCGTTCGGCGCGGCCGGGTTGCTGGCGGCCTCGATCAACGCGTCGACGTCATGGTCGTACTGGACCCACTACATCCGCGACCCGCAACGAGCCGGCCTGTTGTCGTGGGTGGGCAATCAAGGCATGCTCGGGGCGCTCGAGCGGATGCTGGGCCACTCCGTGACCACCGCGACCACCTTCGCGGTGGTGCTGAGTGTCGGCGCCATCGGCCTGCTCGTTGCGGCCGGCGCCTTCCGTCGCTCCTCGGCCGTGCTCGGACTCCTCGTCGTGGAGGCGACCGAGTCGCTGGCCAGCCCGGTGTCGTGGTCGCACCACTTCATCTGGGTGGTCCTCTTGGTGGCCTGGCTGGCCCTGGCCGACGACCGTCCGCGCTACGGCGAGTGGTACGCGCTCGCCGTCGCTGTCCTGCTGTGGGCCGCGCCGTACTGGTGGGTGCCCCACGGGCCCGCCATCACCTTCGCCGGGCGGGGGTGGCTGATCCCGGTGTCAGATTGCGATGTGCTGCTGTTCGTCATTGTCGTGGCGGGCGCGGGGTACGGGTCGGTGCGCTCGAGCGTGGAACGGCCGGCGTGGACCCGTCGCCGGACCATGAGTCCCTCGGGCGCCGGCAACTAGGTCGAGGTCGAGTGTCGAGGTCGATCCGTTCCGGCTCGCAGACGAAGACGAGTTGGTGCGTGCCACGATCGAGCAGGCGGTCCGGCCCGTGTTCTGCGTGGATGACGCGCCAGCCCGTCACCACCATGAGCTTCTCGGGGTCGCCCGGGCGGAGCTCGTCGGGACGGGCGATCGCCGAGAGCGCGGGACGCGGCGCCCGTTGCGATGCGCAGCGCCTGCGACGGGACCGGTGGCCTCGGGCGCGACGCCGAAGGTGGCAACCAGCACGCTCCCCGGCGCGGCGCAGCCTCGCAGGGTGGAACAGACGGTGGCCGTCGCGGCGAGCGTGAGTGAAGTCAGGACACTCTCGCACGCGAAGAACGACGGCCGGGTCGGGTCGTGTCCCGCGGCCGCCAGAACGACACCAAGTGCGTCGGGGCCCCTCGCGGGGTCCGCAGATTCGAAGTCGACGCCGACGTAGGCCACGTGCCCGGGTGCATGACCCAGAGCGTCGAGCCGGCGGCGCTTGTCGGCCAGCACCGCGGCGTCGTCGACCTCGAACCATCGCACCGCGTCGCTGGCGAAGCGCAGCGCCCGACCGTCGTAGCCCGACGCCGACGAGCACCACCTGCTCGGTGCCCCGCCCGATCGCGTGGGCCAGCTCGCGGTCGACCACACTGGTGCGCAGGCGGAGATCGCCTCGCCCGCCCCACCGGGAGGTGCGACGTCGAGCCGGCGACGTCGCGGTAGAGCCGCTCCTCACCCTCGAGATCACCTCCGGGTGTGGCCGGACGCGTGCGCGGCGAGACGGGCGCGTTGCACCGCAACCCAACGGGCCGAGGGGGAAGGGGCCAAGCCGGTCAGGAGGTGGCGGCCTTGGCGCCTGTCGACGCCCGCATGCGATCGCGCGCATGGCCGAAACGCAGCGACAGGTAGCTCACGCCGCCAAAGGGGATGGGAAGCCAGAAGTTCACCAGCCGCCAGCTCAGGACACCGGCGGCGGCCACGCCGCCCGGGACGCCGAAGCCCTTGAGGACGGCAACGATCGTCAACTCGACGACACCGAGACCGCTCGGCGTGAGGGGGATAACGGCCAGGACGTTGGCGAGCCCGTAGGCCACCAGCACGTCGATGGGCGAGATGTGGGCGCCGAAGGCCAGACAGAAGACGTAGAGCGATGCACAGTCGAGGAGCCAATTGGCCGAGGCCCAGATGCCCGCCCTCACGAGGAGCTCGGAGCTCGTGGACAGGATCTTCACCCGATCGGTGACTTTCTGCAGCAGCGAGGTCACGGTCTCGGGCCGCACGAAGGGGAGGCGGTCCGCCACTCTGTTCACGAAGACCCCGGCGTGTTTCTCGCCCCTGGTCAGGAAGAACACCAACGCGGCGAAGATGGAGAGGAGGAGCACCCCGAGGATGGCGGCGAACCCATAGAGGGGGTTGTAGCCCTGGAGGGGGATCGAGATCAGCAGGGCGAGCCAGAAGATGATGTTGAGCACGACGGCCGACCCGATGCCCTGGGTGGCCAGCCCGAATGCGGCCGTGCTGCCCGAGACGTTCGATTCGGTGAGCAAGCGATAACTCGCCGCGGTACCGGGCACCGTGCCGCCGGGCAGGGTGTGGCTGATCGCCAGCGCCCACATGTTGATGCGGAAGAGGCGCCAGCGGTCGGGTGCGTCGGGGGAGAGCACCGTGTGCGTGAGCTCGGCGTAGGCCGCCAGCGCGGCCACCTCGAGCAGCGCGCCGAAGATCAACCACAAGAAGTTGAGATGGCTCAGCTGATGGAACTCGCGGCGAGCGCTGGCCAGCTCGGGCAACAGGATGTACTCCCCCACGAAGAACGCGATCAGCACAGCCAACGTGATCTTCACGTTCTCGCGGCAAGAAGGGCAGGAGTTGTCGACGCGGTCGGGGTGGGGCGACGTCTGTCGCCGCCGCGGTCGCGGGCTGGTCGGATTCGTCGTCGCCGGGCGTGGCCGCTGCGTCTGACGACTCGGTCGACCCCGACCCGGGTGCTGTGGCGTCGGGAGTGTCGGCGGCGTCGATCACTGGCCGTGTCGGCTGTGATCGGAAGTCGGCGGTGGGAGCATGGATCGCCGCGGCTGCAGCGTCCGTGCGGTCGAGAGGGGACGCGTCGGCCTCCGTCGACGCCTGGGGTTGCTCCTTCTCAGGTTCTTCCCCGGTTTCCCCCAGTTCCGCTGGCTCCATCCGACTCATGCTTGCACGTCGGACACCCGAAGAACCGCCTCTTCGAGGGTTGGAGCTGCCAAGCTTGGGCCATGGCCGCTGAGCCTCAGAACACGTGGCGGTCCAGGTTGACGGGGAGCGCGGACAGGCGCGGGATCCCGTTGGGGACGATCGTGGTCTCGGTCGCGACGATCATCTTGCTGCTGGACCTCAACGCGGCCCTCATTCTCGGGCTGTGGGTCCTGCGCACCATCGTCGTGTACGTGATCATCGCCTTCTTCTTCACGTTGCTCATGACGCCGGCCACGCGCTTCTTGCACCGGCGCGGCATGTCGCACGGCGGCGCCACCGTCCTCGTCTTCTTGTTGGGTGCCATCGTGCTGGCCGGGCTGGTGTACCTCTTCACCGAGCCCCTCGTGACCGCCGCCTTGCATTTCGGGCAGCAGGTTCCGCATCTGGTCGCCGAAGCCAAGAAAGGCCACGGACCGCTGGGCCGGCTTCTCTATCGGTTGCACCTGCAGAAGTACCTCTCGGAGGGTTCGTCCAAGCTCACATCGCAGCTGACCAAGGTGCTCAAGCCGGCGACGGCCTTCTCGGTCGGCGAGGCCGCCTTCTCGACGATCGTGTCCATCGTCACCATCGCCGTCCTGACTTTCTTCACCATGCTCGAGGCGCCGCGCATGTGGCGCGGCTTCCTCACCTTGTTCCGGCCGACCACGGCGGAGCGCCTGGGCCGGGTGATCGACGAGTCGATCCGCTCGGTCACCGGGTACATGCTCGGGAACGGCCTCACCTCCGTCATCGCCGGCATCATCTCGGGCGTCACCCTGGCCATCCTCGGCGTACCGTTCGCGCTCTTGCTCGGGGTGTTCGTGGCCCTGGTCGACCTGCTCCCCCTCGTGGGCGGGTTGCTGGCGGGCCTTCCGGTGGTGATCATCGCCGCTATTCACTCCGTACCCGCTGGCATCGTCATGTTGGTCGTCTTCCTGGTGTACCAGCAGGTTGAGAATCACGTGCTCAACCCCGTCATCATGAGCAGGACGGTCCAGTTGAACCCCTTTTGGGTGCTGATCGCCGTCCTGGTCGGCGCCACGCTCGGTGGAAAGATCGCGGGCGGCCTGGGTACCTTCGTGGGCGCCCTGATCGGCATCCCGCTCGGCGGTGCGCTCCAGGTGATCGTGCGGGAGCTCCGGCGGGGCCCTGACGGGTCGATCGAGCCCGGATCGTCCTCGACCTCCGAGTCGGTCGAACCGGTGGACTTCTAGGATCCGGCCTCGCGCGGGGTCGGCCCGAAGCACCCCGTGCCTCCGGCGGGGACTCATCCGGAGCATCGGGGCGGGTGCTTCGCCGGGATGAAGGTCCAGGCCACGGGCGGGACCAGGTCCGGCCGCCGCTCCGATGGGCGCCGGAGCCGAGGCGGCGCGACCTCCTAGAATGCCAATCATGAGGCCGCTCGTGGTGATCCCGACGTACAACGAGTCGGAGAACATCGAGCGGATGCTGCACCGGATCCACGAGTGCCTGCCCGGCGCCGGGGTGCTCGTGGTCGACGACGGCAGCCCCGACGGGACGGCCGACATCGTCAAGGCGGTGGCGGCCGAGCTGCCCGACGTGCACCTCTTGACCCGAAACGAGAAGTCCGGTCTGGGCAGCGCGTACCGGGCCGGCTTCGCCTGGGGGCTGGAGCGGAACTTCGACGCGTTCGTCGAGATCGATGCCGACTTCTCCCACGACCCCGCCGCGCTGCCGGGGTTGCTGGCGCCGCTCGAGAAGGGGTTCGACGTCTCGATCGGCTCGCGCTACGTCGAGGGCGGCTCCATCCCGAACTGGGCCTGGCACCGCCACCTCCTGTCACGGGGCGGCAACATCTACGCCTCGACGGTCCTGGGTCTGGGCGTGGCCGATGCAACGGCGGGGTACCGGGTGTATTCGGCCAGGATCTTGCGCAAGCTGAACCTCGAGCAGATCCGGGCTGAGGGGTACGGCTTCCAGATCGAGATGACGTACCGGGCCAAGCAACACGGTGCGGCCATCACCGAGGTGCCGATCAGCTTCGTCGACCGCGAAGCGGGCGAGTCAAAGATGTCCTCGTTCATCGTCGTCGAGGCGCTGGGCCTCGTCACCTGGTGGGGGCTCGGCCGGCTGGCCCGAGGCGTGCGGCGCGTGTTCGGCAGTGGGCGCCCGCCCGGTGCTCCCGGCCGCGCGGTGACGGCGGCCGACCCGCCCGACACTCTTGAGGAGGTGGCCGCGCGTGACAGTTGAGGCCCCATCCGCTCGGATCCTCGTCGTGGACGACGAGCCGAGCATCGCCGAGCTCCTATCGGCTGCGCTGTCGTTTGAGGGCTATCAAGTGGGCGTGGCGTCGACGGGCGCCGAAGCGATCGAGCAGGTGCGCACATTCCGTCCCAACCTCGTGATGCTCGACGTCATGCTCCCGGACTTCGACGGCCACGAGGTCTGCCGCCGCCTGCGCAACCAGGGCGAGCAGATGCCCATCGTCTTCTTGACGGCCCGTGACACGACTCAGGACAAGGTCGAGGGGCTGAGCATGGGCGACGACTACGTCACCAAGCCCTTCAGCATCGAAGAGCTTACGGCGCGTGTGGGCGCCATCCTGCGCCGTGCCGGTGAGATGGCCGCGGCCGACACCTCCACCCTCCAGTTCGCCGACCTGACCATGAACGTCGACACCCATGAGGTGTGGCGTGACGAGCAGTCGATCGACCTCACGGCCACCGAGTTCAACCTGCTGCGCTACCTGCTCGAGAACGCGCGGCGCGTCATTTCCAAGTCCGAGCTTCTCGACACCGTGTGGGGCTTCGACTTCCACGGCGACCCGAACATCGTCGAGACCTACATCAGCTACCTGCGCAAGAAGATCGACGATCGCGAACCAGCGTTGATTCACACCATCCGCCGAGTCGGCTACACACTGCGACTGCCCAGGGAAGGATGAGCCTTCAAAGGCGGCTCGTCGCCGTCGTGGCGTTGCTGCTGGTGCTCGGCCTCCTGGTTGCCGACATCGTCACCTACGCCGAGGTCCGTTCGTTCCTCTACGGTCAGGCGGACAATACCTTGGCCCAGAACGAGGCACTGGGCTTCAACTACCTGACCTTCGCCTCCGAGAAACACGTGACTGTGTCGCAGGCCGACTTGTCGCGCCGCATCTCTTCCGACGTCTACATCACGTTGCTCGGCCGCAACGGCAAGGTGATGCTGCGTCGCCCCTCCGGCTCGACGACGCAACCCGACCCCACGCCCATCTTGACCAAGGACATCCCGGTCCAGCAGGTGCCCGACATCTACAGCCACGTCCGGGTCGGTCGCTACGCCGGCACGTTCCACCCCGACCCCGACGCCGTCGTGCTCGGGAGCCATGGGGATCCCGACGGTGCCTACCGGACCGTCGCCGTGACGGTCCCGCAGGGAACCCTGGTGACGTCGCTATCGCTCAACCCGACCAACGACACGCTCAACTCCTTGCGCCGGGTCGAGCTGTTCGCCAGCTTGGCTGTCCTCATGGCCCTGGGCATCCTCGTGCTGGTCGTGGTGCGGCGCGGACTGCGTCCACTGCGCCAGATGGCGACCACGGCTGACGCCATCGCCTCGGGCGACCTCAGCCGCCGCGTGCCCGAGGGCAGACCCGGCACCGAGATCGGCCAACTGGGCTCGGCGCTCAACAAGATGCTGGCCCAGATCGAAGGCGCCTTTGCCGAGAAGTCCGCGTCCGAGGAGCGGCTGCGCCAATTCGTGGCCGACGCCTCGCACGAGTTGCGTACTCCGCTGACATCGATCCGCGGCTATGCCGAACTGCTGGGACGGGGCGGCTTCTCCGACGAGGCCGGGCGCGGCAAGGCATTGAAGCGCATCGAGCAGGAGGCGACCCGGATGGGTGGCCTGGTCGAGGACCTCTTGTTGTTGGCGGAGCTCGACCGGGGCCGGCCGTTGCGGACCGAGCCCGTCGACCTCCAGCGCATCTGTGTCGACGCCGTGGGCGATTCCAACGCCGTGGATCACGATCACCACCTCACCCTCGAAACCGGCGCGCCGGTGGTCGTCCTCGGTGACCCCGAGCGCCTGGCGCAGGTGGCCCACAACCTCGTGCGCAACGCGCTGGCGCACACGCCGGCGGGGACCGACGTCAACGTGTCGACGGGTGTGGCCCAGCGCATGGGCTACATCAAGGTGTCCGATAACGGGCCCGGGATCCCCCAGGCGGTGGCGTCGCGCATCTTCGACCGCTTCTACCAGGGCGACCCGTCCCGCTCGGCGTCGGGGACCGGACTCGGCCTGGCCATCGTGCGAGCGATCGCCGAGGCACTCAACGGAACGGCCGAGGTGGTCTCCTCGCCGGGTTCGGGAGCGACGCTGCTCGTCAAGATCCCGCTGGCGGCCAGCCACGTGGAGGCGGCGGTGCCGAGCGCGCCGCCGACCCCGGCCCGCTCAGCGCAGCTGCACTGACGCGCCCGGCACGACGGCGTCGAGGACGGTCGCCAGCTTGACGTTGGCTTCGTCCGCCTCGGCTTCGGGCTCGGAGTCAGCCACGATGCCCCCGCCGGCGCGCAATGTGAGCGAGGTGCCGTTGGCGTCGAGCCGGGCGCTCCGGATGCCGATCATCCATTCGCCGTCGCCACCGGCGCCCACCCAGCCGACCGGGCCTGCCCAGTAACCCCGCTCGCCGGCCTCGTGCTGCGTAATGAAGCGGAGGGCGTCGGCCCGGGGGGTGCCGCCCACGGCGGGCGTGGGGTGCAGGCCGGCGAGGAGGTCCAAGACGCCAGCCGGCGGCGTGGCGAGGTGTCCCTCTACCCGGGTGCCGAGGTGGGCCACAGAGCGGAACGCCACGAGGGAGGGCTCGTCGGGCACGGAGAGCTCGTCGCAGCGCGGAGCCAGGGTGTCGGCGATGGCGTCGACCACGTAGCGGTGCTCGGCGCGGCTCTTGGCCGAACGGGCCAGGCTGCGCTGCGCGTCGGCGTCGCGGCGTGCCGTGTCGCCCCGCGGCACCGTGCCGGCGAGGGGATGGGCGGTCACCCGGTCGCCGTGGCGGGCGATCAGCAGCTCGGGACTGGCGCCGAAAAAGGTGCCCTCGGGGACGGGCATGGAGAAGATGGTGCAGTTCGGTTCGCCGGCGCGCAGCCGGCGCAGCGCCTCGGCGAGGTGCAGCGGCCCGTCGAGCTCGATCGTCATGGCCCGCGACAGGACCACCTTGCGCAAGATGGCACCGGGCACCTGCATCTGGGCGACCGCCGTGGCCACCACGGCGGCGTACCCGGCCGAGTCCATGGCGGTCGTCACGCCGGCGACGGCGGGGTCTTTGTCGAGGGCGTCGGCCAGGCCCGAGTCGGGGGCGGTCCCGTACTGCCAGATCACGGCGTCGAAGAGCTCGTCGGTGGTCGGCAGCGCCGTATCGGACGGCCCGACCGCGGTGGCCCAACGACGGGTCACACCGTCGGCGTCGCGCGCGATGCCCATGGTGAAGCGCGGGATGACCAGCAGGCCCGCCATGGCGTCGGTGAAGGGAAGGGCACCCAGGGCGACGACGCCCGAGCCGGATCGGGCCACCTGGTCCTCGCACGCAATCGCGGCCAGTGCCGCTGCGGCCTCGCTTGCCTCGACCAGCTGCGCCGTGCCCCAGCCGACCAGGGTCAGTCCGGGCCGGTCGAAGAGCACCGTCGGGCTCCCGTCGAACTGCAGCGCGTCGGGCCCGAACTCGAGCGGCACGCACCGCGCGTGGAGGTCGGCGGTCATGGGCCTGGACCCGGACTCGGACCCGTAGGCGGGACCGGTGCTCCGGATCGGGTGCCCATGATGAGCTGGCTGAGCCCGCCCGCCAGCGGCCGGATGCCGACCCCCGAGAAGCCCTTGTCGCGCAACAGGGCCCGGAGCGCGGTAGCCGGGGGGAGGTAGGCGACCGAACGCGGCAGGTAGTCGTAGGCCTCCTTGTCGGAGAGCGCGGCACCGAGCAGGGGCACCGCCTTGGTGAACCACACGTCGTAGCCCGCCCGCCAGAGCCGCGAAGTCGGGGTGTCGACCTCCAAGACGGCGAGCCGCCCGCCGGCGCGCAGCACCCGGGCGCACTCACCGAGCGTGGCCCCGAGGTCAGTGAAGTTGCGCAGCGCGTAGCCGCAGATGACGCCCTCGAAGGTGCCGTCGCCGAAGGGCAAGAAGCTGCCGTCGGCCTCGACCAGAGGAGCGGGCGTGCCGTTGGCGGCGAGCATGCCCGCGCTCAGATCGGCGCCGACGACGTCGTAGCCCTGCCGCAACGCGAGGCGGGTCAGGTCGCCGGTCCCGCACGCCAGATCGAGCACGCGGGAGCCGGTGGGGAGGCCGAGGGCCGCCACCGTGCCCCGGCGCCACGACTGATCCAGACCGAAGGTCATCAGGCGGTTGATGAGGTCGTAGCGCGGCGCAATGGTGTCGAACATGGCCCGGATGCGGGCCGTCTTCTCCTCGCCGGTCGGAAGCGGAGTGGGGGTAGGCGTGGTCGTGGTCGGCGTCGTCGGCCTCAGGTCAGCGGTAGTAGCGGTAGACGACCTGGGCCACGCAGGCGGGCTTGGGGGCGTCCTTGACCTCCATGACGAGGTCGTAGGTGACTTGGACACCGCCTTCGGTCTCTTCGACCTGCGCCACCGTCACGCCCATGCGCAGCTCGGATCCCACCGGGACCGGTGAGGGGAAGCGGACCTTGTTGCAGCCGTAGTTGACGCCGAATTTCATGTTGTCGACCCCGATGACCTGGTTGAGGAGCACCGGGGCGAGGGACAAGGTGAGATAGCCGTGTGCGATGGCGACGCCGAAGGGGCCGTCCTTGGCGCGCTCGGGGTCCACGTGGATCCATTGGTGGTCGTCGGTCGCGTCGGCGAAGAGGTTCACCCGCTCCTGGGTGATCGTCTGCCACTCGGAATGGCCGAGCTCCTTGCCGACGAACTCGTGGAAGGCGTCGACGCCGTCGACGATGGTCTTCATGGGTGCTCCTCGCTGGTCAGGGTTCGTTTCCGTTGAGGGACGCTACCCGCGTGGGGACACGTCACTACGCTGACGGCGGTGAGCGCTGCGCACGAGCAACCCGCCCCTCAGGTACATCAACACCGTGACGTGCGGGGTGGCGGTGCCAGGGCCGCGGTCTTCGGCATCAGCGACGGCCTGGTCACCAACGTGTCCCTGGTCCTCGGTATGGCCGGCGCGAACCCGGGCGGGTCGATCGTGCGGCTGGCGGGCATCGCCGGGCTGGTGGCGGGGTCCTTCTCCATGGCGGCGGGCGAATACCTCTCCATGACGGCCCAGCGCGAGCTGATGGAGCGCGAGCTCGAAGTGGAGCGTCGCTCGCTGGACCGGAGCCCCGAGGGCGAGGCGGCCGAGCTGCGCGGCCTGTACGTGCGCCGGGGGATCGACCCGGCGGTGGCGTCGGACATGGTCGACGAGGTTATGCAGGATCCGGAGCTGGCACTCGAGACGCACGCCCGCGAAGAGCTCGGCATTTCGGTGCAGAACCTGGGTTCGCCGTGGCAGGCCGCGGCAGCGTCGTTCATCACGTTCGCCATCGGCGCGTTCATCCCCCTCGCGCCCTGGCTGTTCACGTCGGGCACGACGGCCATTCTCTTGTCGGTGCTCCTCGGCGCCGTAGCCTCCCTCGCGGTCGGCGTGGTCCTGGCCCGCTACACCGAGCGTCCCGTCGTGATCTCCGCGCTGCGCCAGTTCGCCGTGACCGCGGTGGCCGCAGCGGTCACCTTCGGTGTCGGCAAGGCAATCGGGACCGGGGTCAGCTAACCGGATCCCGACGGGTCGCGGCGATACGACCGGTCGACGTGGTCGACGGTGAAGCCGAGCGAGCGGTACAGCGAGACAGCGGTTTCGTTGGTGGCGTCGGTGTAGAGCATGCCGGTGATCACCCCCCGCGCGGCCATCGACTGGAGACCCGCCACGGTGAGGGAGCGGCCCCACCCCTCCCCGTGGTGCCGCGGGTCGACAGCGATCACGTAGATCTCCCCGAGGACGGGAGCCCGGTCGCGATGGATCTTCGTCCAGCACGAGCCGATGAGCCCCGGACCTTCGGGGTCGTCCGCCAGCAAGAAGCCGTCGAGCTCGACCCAGTCGGCCTCCATGCGCTCGCGGAGTTGCTCGACGGTCCACGCGCCCTGCTCGGGATGGCCCGCAAAGGCCCGGTTGTTGGTGTCGACCCAGGCCGCCTCGTCCTGACCCAGCACGAAGGAGCGGGTGACGAGGGGCCGGGCGGACGCCACCACCTCGTCGGGCAGCGGGAGCTGGACGCGCATCTGGAGCAGGTCGCGCTCGGGCGTGAAGCCGTGCGCCTCGGCACGCGCGTCGTCCTCGGGACCGGCCTGCATGGCCCACAGGTGGACCGGCGAGCCGGCCGGCGCCGCAGAAAGCGCGCGGTCGATCAGCTCGGACGCGACGTCGCTGTCCTTGGTGGCGGGGTCCAACACGACGTAGAGGCCCGTCGTCCCGTCGGCGGCGGGGGAGAGGAACGCACTACCGGCGAGACTGCCGTGGTGCCGAGCCAGGAGGGCGCGATCCTCGGTGGGGGCGATGCCGGCATGGGTCACGGCCCGCATCTGGGGTTCGGGGAGCGGGGGATGGCCGCGCGCGGCCCCGGCCCGCGCCAGGAGGGCGGTGAGGGCTTTGTCCGGCGCATCCAGCGCGCCGAGGTCGAGTTCGGTGATGTCCAGTGCGTCCACTCGCGCCAAGGTAACCCGGTACCTTGAGCAGATGGCGAAGCCCCGCACACCCAAGGGCCGGGCGCGTCTGACGATCGAACGCCTGGCTGAGTGCTACCCAGGCACGGCCAAAGACCTGTGCGCACTCGACTTCGGGGAACCGTTCCAGCTGTTGGCGGCCACCATCCTCTCGGCCCAGTGCACGGACGCGCGGGTCAACATGGTGACGCCGGTGCTCTTCGCGAAGTATCCGGACCCGGCGGCGTTGGCCGCGGCGAATCCAGAGGACGTGGAGGAGATCATCCGCTCCACCGGGTTCTTCCGCTCCAAGGCGAAGAGCCTGATCGGCATGGCCACGGCCCTCAGCGAACGCTTCGGCGGCATCGTCCCCACCGAGCTGAAGGACCTGGTGACCATTCCGGGCGTGGGTCGCAAGACGGGGAACGTGGAGCGGAGTGTGGCGTTCGGCTTGCCCGGACTCCCCGTCGACACGCACGTGCTGCGCGTGAGCGACCGCCTCGGGCTTCTCGAGGGCATGACGGCGACCGAGCAGCGTGACGCGGTCAAGGTCGAGTACCGGTTGAACGCCCTCGTCCCCGCCGCCGAACGGGGCGCGTTCAGCCTGCGGATGATCCTCCACGGGCGGCAGACATGCGTTGCTCGAAAACCACGCTGTGGCGCATGCCCTTTGGCTGATTTCTGCCCCTCGGTTCAGTAAATGGCGCTGGACCGCCGTTTCGCCCCCGTTTTGGGCAATTCGGGTTTCTCTTGGTGAAATCCAGATATCCAGGGGCTACAGTTAGCGCCGGAACCGGTTCCCGCCACCTGGTTCCAAATGAGTCCGTGCTGGGATCCGCCTCCTGGCCGACTCGCCCAATGCCGGCCTTCGGGCCGGCATTGGTGTTTCCGCCCAGGTAGACGGTGGTGCGGACGCGGTGGTACTACTTAAGGTGCTACCCTGTGGACGTGGTGACCAAACGCTCCGTCTCGCTCGACGACGAGGTGGCGTCGTCGGTGGAACAAGCGGCCAAACAAGACGGGGTGTCGTTCAGCGCATGGCTCTCGTCGGCCGCTGAGAAACAGCTGCGGGTCCGCCAGGGACTGCGGGGCGTGGCGGCATGGGAGGGTGAGACGGGCTCGCTCAGCGCAGAGGAATTGGCGGCCGGCGAGGCGCTGCTGGCCCGGTTGCGCTCGGGAGTCTCCGGCGTGGCGTCACGCGTTCGGCGGCGGTGAGCGCGACTCGACGCGAGGGCCTGGTCTACGGGCTTGGCGCACTGCACGCCGCAGCACGAGGCGACCGGATGATGTGGGCCTTGCATCGAGCTGCGTTGTCGAACGGCATCGTTCCGGTCATCCCCGCCGTGGCGGTCGCGGAGGGCTACCGGACCGAAGCGCGCAGCGACCGGATCGGCGAGCTCCTGGCCGGCACCGAGGTGGAGCCGTTCAGTGGTGAGGCGGCACGTCGCTCGGGTGAGCTGGCAGCTCGCTGCGACACCTCGGACCTGAGCGTCGTCGCTGTCGTCGAGGTCGCCGAACGACGCAATTGTGCCGTGGTGGCGCAGCGCCAGGCGGTCCTGCGCACAGCCGCCTCGCTGCTCGGCCACGAACTCGTCCTCTACGCCGTCTAGCGAGACCGGGGCTCGGGCCCTCCATTCTGCCGAGCAGCTCAGCTCGTGCGGGTCTCGCGGCCCGACCCCTGGGAGAACCGCCGCAGGCGGCGCAGGGCTCCCCCGAGCGCCCGCTCGATCGCGATCAGCTCGTGCGCGGTCTCCTCGTCGCCACCGGACAGTGCTCCCTCGGCCATCGCGGTCACCCGCTCGTGCAGCTCGGCCAGGCTGGACGTCAGGGAGGAGATCTCGGCGGCAGAGGACATCCCACGATGATGGCCGATCATGGGCTCGCCCTGCCGACCGAGGAACGACACGGGCTGATCTGGGTCGTCCTCACCGCGGGCGCTGCCCTCGATGTCGTCTCACACCTCGTTCCTCTCGACGCCGAGCTGTCGGCATGGGGTCTTGAGGGGTCCGAATACCTCACGGAGCGCGAGATCGTCGCCGACGTGAACCGGAAGGCGACCATCGAGGCGTTCGCCGAGAACTATCACTTCCCCTACGTGCACTCGAACAGCATCGTGCCGTCGGAAGAGCCTGGGCGCAGCACGCTCCGGCACGGCTGGATGGCCAGCACACCCGCTCCCGACGACGCCACCCGGGCCGGCTACGCCGAGCTCTACGAGGCGGTCCACGCCGCGGTCGGTGACGAGGACTTCGGTGTGCAGCCCGGCTGCGGGCAGGCGGCGCGCAACGCGGCCAGCACGACCACATGGTCATCGAGCGCAACAATGTCGGCGCCCAGCACGTGGTCACGACCCTTCACCCGGGCACCGCCGCCGGCAGTAGGGGGCTGCCGAGCGCCCGGGGCTGCCAGAGGCCCCCGGTAGCCTTGTGACCTCATGTCCCTCCGTGTCCTGGACCTGCGCGGCGCCCGGCCGCCCTTTGACGCTGCCCTGCCGCGCCCCACCGCGCCCGGTGCAGATGTCCACGACGCCGTGGCCCGGATCTTGTCGCAGGTCAGGGAGCACGGGGACGAGGCCCTCCTGCGCTACACGGCCGAGCTGGACGGAGTGGATGTCAGAAGCGGCCTGCGGGTCCCCGACGCCGAGCTGGAAGCGGCTCGGTCCAGGGTCGAGCCCGACCTGCTCAAGGCACTCGAGGTCGCGTTCGGGCGCATCCTCGCCTACCACGAGCACGAGGGCGACGACCCGGGCGACTTCGTCGACGGCGGCATCACGGTCAGCCACCTGACCCGTCCGGTCGGCCGGGCGGGGATCTACGCGCCGGGCGGCCGCGCCCGCTACCCCTCGACCGTCCTCATGTGTGCCGCACCGGCGCGGGTGGCCGGCGTGGCGAGCATCGCGCTGTGCGTCCCGCCCGCAGCAGACGGACGAGTCGACGACGCCACCCTGTGCGCGGCTTCCGTCGCCGGGGTCGACGAGGTGTACCGGATCGGGGGGGCACAGGCCATCGCCGCCATGGCGTACGGCACCGAGAGCGTGCCGGCCGTCGACGTCATCGCCGGTCCAGGGAATGCCTACGTCGCCGAAGCGAAGCGACAGGTGTCCGGTGTCGTGGGCGTCGCCTCGGCCTTCGCCGGACCGTCCGAGATCGTTGTCATGGCCGCCCCCGGAGCGACGCTGGCCTTCGCCGCCATCGACCTGGTCGTGCAGGCCGAGCACGGGCCGGACGGGCTGGCCTGGCTGGTGACGTGGGACGCCGACCTGCTCAGTGCGGTGTCGGCCGAGGTGGATCGCATCGTGGCGGCGTCGAGCCGCCGCGCCGACCTCGAGTCGACATTGGCCTCGGCAGGGATCGCCTGTCTGGTGGACAGTCCCAAGGACGCGCTCGCTGTGTGCAACGCGGTGGCGCCCGAGCACCTCCAGCTCATGGTCCCCGCGTCCGACGTGGCCCGGGCTGCTCGACGGCGTGCAGAACGCCGGTGCGGTGTTCGTCGGAGACTGGTCCCCGGCCAGCATGGGCGACTACGTGGCGGGACCGAACCACGTGCTCCCGACCAACCGGACCGCGCGCTTCGCCTCTGCGCTGCGCGCCGACGATTTCCGCAAGCACGTGCACGCGGTGCGCGTGACCCCCGACGCGCTCCGGGCACTTGGTCCGCACGTCGTGACGCTGGCCGAGGCCGAGGGCCTGCCCGCCCACGCCGATTCTGTCCGACGTCGCCTCGAAGCCCTCGACGAAGACAAGGGGCGGCGCTCGTGAGCGCTGTTCCGCCGGTGCGCCCCGATCTCGCCCTCTCCGAGGGCTATCACTCACCCCAGGTCGATGCCGAGGTGCGACTCAACACGAACGAGTCACCCCTCCCGCCGCCCGATGCGTGGCGTGGGGAACTGCTCGAGGCGCTCGCAGACGTGTCCTTTCACCGTTACCCCAACCGCCCTGCGACCGAGTTGCGCAACGCGGTGGCGGCACTGCACGGGGTCAGCGCCGCGGAGATCTTCTGCGCCAACGGTTCCAACGAGGTTCTCCAGTCGCTGCTGCTGGCCTTCGGCGGCCCCGGCCGGTGGGCGCTCGTCTTCGAGCCCACGTACGCGCTGCACTCGCACATCGCGCGGATCACCGGCACCGAGGTCGTCGAGGGCGCTCGCGACGACGACTTCCAGATCGATCCCGAGGACGCGGTCGCGCTGATCGGTGAGAGCCGGCCCGACGTCACGTTCCTGTGCTCGCCGAACAACCCGACCGGCCGAGCCGAGCCGCCGGCGACCGTTGCCGCCGTCTGCGGTGCGGCACCGGGCCTCGTCATCGTCGACGAGGCCTACGGCCAGTTCGCGCCGTGGTCGGCCCTCGAGCTGCACGGACCGGCGCACCCCGGTCTCGTGCGTGACCCGGACCTTCTCCAAGACGTGGGCGATGGCCGGTGCGCGCCTCGGGTACCTGGTGGCCGACCCGATGGTGGTCACCGCCTGTGAATCGGTCGTCCTCCCGTACCACCTCTCGGTCCAGACGCAGTTGGCCGGGCTGCTGGCCCTGCGCCACGTGCCCGAGATGGAAGCGCGGATGGCCAGGATCACCGAGGAGCGGGGCCGCGTGGCCGCGGCGCTGGCCGAGCTGCCTGTCGACGCCTGGCCCTCCGACGCGAATTTCATCTTGTTCCGTCCTCGCGCACGCGACGCAGACGACGTGTGGCAGTCGCTCCTGTCGCACTCGGTCCTCATCCGGAACTGTGCCAGTTGGAGCGGCCTGCGCGGCTGCTTGCGTGTCACCATCGGCACGTCCGACGAGAACGATCGCTTCCTCCACGCCCTCAAGGAGAGTCTGTGACCCCCGACGCCGCCACCAACGCCAGCGCTGCCCGCCGAGCCGCCAAGGAGCGCGTCACCAAGGAGACCACGATCGAGGCGACGTTGGTGGTCGACGGGACCGGCCGCACCGAGGTCAGCACCGGCCTGCCCTTCTTCGACCACATGGTCGAGCAGCTGGGGCGCCACGCCTCCTTCGATCTGACCGTCCACGCGCAGGGTGACCTGCACGTGGACGCCCACCACACCGTCGAGGACGTCGGCATCGTCCTCGGGGCCTGCCTGGCCGAGGCCCTGGGGGACAAGGCGGGCGTGCGCCGCTTCGCCTCCATGCTGGTTCCCTTGGACGAAGCGCTGATTGAGGTGGCGCTCGACCTCTCCGGCCGGCCGTACCTGGCCTACGGCCTCGACTTCGCGCCGGACACGCCGGGGCTGGGCTCGCCACCGTTCAACCCGCAGCTGGCCGAAGAGTTCTGGCGCGCCTTCGTGACCGCCGCCAACGTGACGCTGCACATCCGGTGCCTCGAGGGCAAGAACACCCACCACATGCTCGAAGCGAGCTTCAAGGGAGTGGCGCGCTGCCTGCGCGACGCCGTGCGCGTCGAGGGAGGTGGCATTCCCTCGACGAAGGGGAGCCTGTGACGGGCCCGCGCATCGCTGTCCTCGACTACGGCATCGGCAATCTGCGATCGGCCGAGAAGGCGCTCCAACACGTCGGATCCGACGCGCGCCTCGTGACCGACACGGCGTCGGTCGAGGCAGCCGACGCGGTCTTGCTGCCCGGTGTGGGGGCCTTCGGGGCCTGCGCGCGCGCGTTGCGTGAGAGCGGCCTGGACGCACCGGCGCGCGCCGCGCTGGAGGCCGGGGTGCCCTTCTTCGGCGTGTGCGTCGGTTTCCAACTCCTCTACGAGGATTCGGTGGAGAGCCCGGACGCCACCGGCCTGGGCGTCTTCTCTGGCACGGTCGGTGCGCTGCCGCCGGGTGTGAAGCACCCGCAGATGCAGTGGAACACCCTGGAGGTGCGCGGCGAGACCGCGCCGGCGGCGCTGGAGGGACTCGGTCGGCAACCCTGGGTCTACTTCGTGCACTCCTTCGCACCGCCAGTCGGGGACGAGACCGTGGCGGTGTGCGACTACGGCGGTCCCGTGGCAGCGCTGGCGGCACGCGGCACGCTCTGGGGCGCCCAGTTCCACCCCGAGAAGTCCGGGACGACGGGACTGGGGCTCCTGGCCAACTTCGTGCGACTGGCCGCGGCCCCGGCCCCGCCCCCTGCCACAGCCCGGGCCGCAGGCGCGACAGCCGAGGACGGCACGTGATGGACCTCCTGCCGGCCATCGACCTGCGCGGCGGAGCGGCCGTGCGCCTGACCCAGGGCGACTTCGCCCGTGAGCAGCAGTACGGGGACCCCGGCGCGCTGGCGGCCCGCTACGTCGAGGGCGGCGCCCGCTGGATCCACGTGGTCGACCTCGACGGCGCGCGCACCGGTGTCCCGCACCGAGCGCGACGTGCTGGTCGAGATCCTCCGGGTGGTAGCCGGCGACAAGGTCAGTATCGAGTTCGGTGGCGGGGTCCGCTCCGAGGACGACGCCGACGAGCTCCTCGCCTCAGGGGTGACGCGGGTTGTGTTCGGCACGGCGGCACTCGAAGAGCCCGCGCTGGCGGGTCGGTGCGCCCGGCGCTGGCCGGGGCGGGTCGCCGTCGGGCTCGACTACCGGGTCGGTGCCGACGGCGTGGCCGAGGCCCAGGCACAAGGGTGGCTGGCGGGGTCAGGCGAATCGGTGACCGACCTGCTCGAGTTGTGGGCGCACGAACCGCTCGGTGCCGTGGTCGTGACCGCGGTGGCGCGCGACGGCATGTTGTCGGGGCCGGACCTCGGCGGGCTGGCTTCCCTGTTGGCGACGACAGCACTCCCCGTCGTGGCGTCCGGCGGGGTATCGGCCACCAGCGACCTCGAGGCGCTGGCCGCTCTCGGCTCACCGGCGCGCCGCCTGTCGGGGGCGATCGTGGGCAAGGCGCTCGTCGAGGGTCGCTTCAGCGTGGAGGAGGGCATCGCCGCGTGCGAAACGTCCGGCTGATCCTGTGTCTCGACGTGACGGGTGGTCGCGTCGTGAAGGGCGTGCGCTTCGTCGATCTCACCGACGAGGGCGACCCGGTGGAGCTGGCCGCCCGTTACGACGAGGAGGGCGCCGACGAGGTCACCTTTCTCGATATCACCGCGTCGTCCGACGGCCGCGACACCATGGTCGAGGTGGTGACCCGCACGGCCGAGCAAGTCTTCATTCCTCTCACCGTGGGCGGTGGTGTGCGGGCGGCAGAGGACGCACGCCGCCTCCTTCGGGCCGGGGCCGACAAGATCGCGGTGAACACGGCCGCCATCGAAAGACCAGCGTTGGTGCGCGACATCGCGGACGAATTCGGCGGCCAGTGCGCGGTGGTGGCGATCGACGCGCGGGCGCGCGCGGATAGTGGGTGGGAGGTGCATACGCACGGCGGCCGGCGGCCGGTAGGTCGCGACGCGGTGGCGTGGGCCGTCGAGTGTGCCGGCAACGGCGCGGGGGAGATCCTGCTGACGTCAATGGACCGCGACGGCACCCGCGACGGTTTCGACCTGGCGCTGACGCGGGCAGTCGTCGACGCCGTGGACATCCCGGTCATCGCGTCGGGGGGTGTCGGGCGGCTGCAGGATCTCGTCGACGGCGCCCTCATCGGTGGCGCCGATGCCGTGCTGGCTGCCTCGATCTTCCACCGTCGCGAGTTCACGATCGGTGAGGCCAAGACCTACATGACCGCCAACGGGGTGGCTGTCCGCCCCGCCTGAGTCGGGCCCGGAGCGGGGCCGGAGCGAGGCCGCCGGGCCTGCTGACCTGGGCGGGCGGCACCGTGCGGTACCGTGCGAGGGTGCCCACGTCAACGGCGAAGAACCGGACCAGCACGGCGAAGGCAGGTCAGAAGGACACTGCAGAGGAGAAGCAGCCGATCTCGGTGCTCTTCGACCGCGTCATGGTCCAGATCTCGCCCAGCGACGGCGAGCGGCGTTCGCGCGCCGGGATCCTGATCCCGGCCACCGCCCAGATCAGCCGCCGCCTGACGTGGGCCGAGGCCGTGGCCGTCGGTCCGCACGTCCGCACCATCAAGGTCGGCGACACCGTCTTGTTCAACCCCGAAGACCGTTTCGAGGTGGAGGTGCACGGCGAGGAGTACGTAATTCTGCGCGAGCGGGACATTCACGCCATCGCCTCGCCGCGCAACAACAGCGGCACGGGGCTCTACCTTTGAGCGGGCCCGGGGCCGAGGCCTCCACCGCGTCCGCCGCTCCTGCTGGCATCGCGCTGTCCACCGACGAGGAGCTGGTGCGCGCGGTCGACTTCGCCAAGGCCGACGGGCTGGTGCCCGCCATCGTGCAGGACGCCGCAGATCGCACTGTGCTGACCGTGGCCTACATGGACGCCGAGGCGTTGCGGCGGACGCTCGCCTCGGGACGCACGTGGTTCTACAGCCGGAGCCGCCAGGAGTACTGGCAGAAGGGCGAGACCTCCGGCGACCGTCAGTACGTCCGCGAAGTGCGGATCGACTGCGATGGTGACGCGCTCGTGGTCCTGGTCGATCAGCACGGGCGCGGTGCGTGTCACACGGGGGAGCGCACCTGCTTCTACCGCACGATCGGCACGGGCCCGGGGGTGCCCGCGCCGTGAGTCCCTCTGGCGCCGCGAGCCCTCTCGCGGGCCCGGGCGCGCTTGGCTTCCGTCCGGACGCCGCCGAGTTTGCGGCCCTGGCCAAGGAGCACGCCATCGTGCCGGTCTGGTGCGAGGTGGTCGCCGACACCCTCACGCCCGTCGCGTGCTTCGCCAACGTCGTCGGCGACGGTGACGGCTTCCTCTTCGAGTCGGTCGAGGGGGGCGAGCGCTGGGGCCGCTACTCCTTCGTGGGTCGGCGCCCGCTGGCCACGCTCACCGCACGCGGACGCTCCGTCGAGACCACCGGCCGTCTGGGTCTGGCGCACTCCGACGACGGCATTCTGGCCGCCGTCGAGGCGCTGGTGGCCCGCTACCAGTCACCCTCGCTCGCCGGCCTCCCGCCGCTGCACGGGGGACTGGTGGGGTATCTCGGCTACGACGTGGTGCGCGAGGTCGAGCGGCTCCCGCATCCGCCCGCCGACGATCTCGGCCACCCCGACGCCGGGCTCGTGGTGATCGGCCAGTTCTGCGCGTTCGACCACTGGCGCCAGCGCATCGTGCTGGTGGACAACGTCGTGGTCCCCGAGGCGCCCGACGGGGTGGTCGATCCCGACGCCGTCGCGGCGGCCTACGAGGCGGCCTGTCTGCGGTTGGAGGAACTGGCGGCGGACTGCGCCGGACCGGGCGGCGCCCACACGTCAGGCGAGTTGATCGCCGCCCCGCCGCCGGAGTTGGACAAGGCCGAGGCGGCGCGCACGATGACCTCGGAGGCGTACAAGGCCGCCATCGGCGTGGCCAAGGATCACATCCGGGCCGGCGACATCTTCCAGGTCGTACTCTCGCAGCGTTACGACCTCACCCTCGAGGCCGACCCCTTCGACGTCTACCGTGCGCTGCGGCTGCTGAACCCGAGCCCGTACCTCTACTTCTTGCGCTTCCCCGAGCTCACGGTCGTCGGCGCGTCGCCCGAACCGATGGTGCGGTTGCGCGACGGCACGGTCACCTCTCGTCCGATCGCCGGCTCGCGCCCGCGGGGCGAGAACGAGCAGCACGACCGGCTCCTCGAGAGCGAGCTGGCCGAGGACCCCAAGGAACTGGCCGAGCACATCATGCTGGTCGACCTGGCCCGCAACGACGTCGGGCGGGTCGTGCGCTTCGGCACCGAGAAGGTCGACGAGCTCATGACGATCGAGCGCTACAGCCACATCATGCACATCACGTCCCAGGTGTCGGGCGAGCTGGCGGAGGACAATGGCCCCATCGACGTCCTGCGGGCGACCCTCCCGGCCGGCACCCTCTCGGGTGCGCCGAAGGTGCGCGCCATGGAGATCATCGACGAGCTCGAACCGACCAAGCGCGGCGTGTACGGGGGCGTCGTCGGGTACATCGACTTCTCGGGCAATCTCGACACGGCGATCGCCATACGCACCATGGTGGTGTCGCCCGACGGCCGGGCCAGCGTGCAGGCCGGCGCGGGGATCGTGGCCGACAGCGACCCCCAGAGCGAGGACGAGGAGTGCGCGCACAAGGCCGGCGCACTCTTGGTGGCGGTGACGGCGGCGCGCCGGATGAGCGCGGCCCGCCGGGCCGCGGCGGGCGGCGTGAACGGGCCCGGTGCCGCGGGTGGTGCCGCGGCGACGGACACCCTCGTCTTCGAGACCGACGCCCTGCGGCACGGCGCCGGTGCGTTCCGCGCCCCTCGTGACGTCCTCGCCGTACGCGGGCCCGAGGCCGAGACGTACCTGCAGGGCCAGCTGAGCCAGGACCTGGCACCGCTCGCGATCGGGGCGTCGGCCGACGCACTCCTGCTCGAGCCGGACGGAAAGCTGTCGGCGTTGCTCCGTGTGACGAGGACCGACGGCCAGGGGTTCGTGCTCGACGTCGAAGGCGGCTACGGGGACACGGTGACGGCGCGCCTGCGCCGCTTCCTGCTCCGATCCAAGGTGGAGATCGAGTCTCTGCCGTGGCGCTGCCTGTCGCTCCGGGGGGACGCGGTGGGCGACGCGGCTGCGGGGCTGCTCACGGTGCTGGCGGAGCGCGGGGTGCTGGGGCTGCCCTTCGAATGGAGCGGCTGGAGCGGCACGGACCTGTTGGGCCCCGAGGACGTGGTGCTCGGGGCGGACCCCGCTGACCTCCCCGCGAGCGTGGTGGCCTGCGGTGCCGAGGCGGTCGAGACGTGCCGGATCGAGTCTGGTATCCCCGCCATGGGCTCGGAGCTCACCAACAAGACGATCGCGGCCGAAGCGGGGCTGGTCGAACGCACGGTGAGCTTCACGAAGGGCTGCTACACGGGGCAGGAGCTCGTGGCCCGCATCGATTCGCGGGGTTCGAACGTCGCACGCCGGCTCGTCGGCATCGTGGCGCCACAGGGTCCGCCCGACGTCGAGCCTCTGTCCCGGGGCATGACCCTGCATGCCGGCGCTCCTCCCGCAGGCGACGCCGCGGCGGACGACAAGGTGGTGGGGTCGATCACGTCAGCCGCCTGGAGCCCCTCCCTCGGGGCCTGGGTCGCGCTCGGCTACCTCCACCGGACCGTCGACGCGCCCGGCCCGCTGCGCGTGCGCACCGGCGAGGGACCCGGAACGTCCCGGCCGGCCCGGGCGGCATCGCTGCCACTGGTCGGCCCCACGAGCACGACCTGACAGACGGCGCCGGTGTCCGTCCCAGCCGTGCAAAACCGGCGGGCTGTGGTGCTGGCGCTCCTCGGTGCGGCCTACGCGTTCGTCGCCGCGACGACGACCCCCTTCTCGTCGCAGGCCGATCTGGCCACTGCGCTGCCCATCGTCGTCATCGCTGTCTCGGTGGTCATCCGCTGGCCCCTTTCACCGGGTGGGAGAGCGCAGCAGCGGACCCGCATCCGTGCCCGCACGCGTGGTGTCCCGCATCCCTTCGCGTGGTGGGTCGCCTTGTTCGTCGCCGTTGTGGGATGGGAGCTCGCGCAGTACCTCTTGCCGGGCAGCCGCGCCCCCCATCCGACGCTGAGCTCCATGGCCGATGCGGTCAACCGGTACTACCCGCTCAAGGTCGTGGTCTTCTTCGGCTGGCTCTGGCTGGGCGCGGCCATCGTGCGCGACGGTGTCCGGGTCGACTCTGTTGCGGGAGGCGTCGCCGAGGGGGAGTGGTCGTGAGCAGCGCCGTCGTATACGCGGTGTGGGCGGTCCTCGGCGCGGCCACCATCGGGTTCTGCGTCTGGTCCCGCTCGAGCCATGCCCCCCTCGCCCGTCCGGGAGTCGTGCTGGAGCGTTTGGCCACGGACCCGGTGCTGCGGGTGGCCCTGGTACTGGGCTGGGGGTGGGTGGGCTGGCACCTCTTCGCCCGCTGAGCCCGCTGACCTGCCCGGAGGTCCAAACCCTCAACCTCAACCTCAAGCTCAAGCTGAGCATAAGGGTGATGGTTCGCAAGCTCGGCCTGAAGTAGAAGGTGAGAGTCGTCTATGAGAGGACGCCGTGGACAGTGCCGTCCCGTCACGGCGCATCGAAGATCCCCGGACGCGCACCGTGATTGCAACCCGGCTTCACCGGAGCTGACACGGCGACGGCGCAACCTTGCCCCATGGCAGTCGAGGAGGAGACGCAGGGGGGGACCACGACGGCGGCGAAGCCGCTGCCGGAGTTGGCGCCCTGGCGCGTCGTGGGCTGGGTGTTCCGGGACGGCGAATGCGTCGCCATCGAGCGCCACGGTGACAAGCCCGTGTCGAAGGCCCGAGACGCTGAGCCATGATCAAGGTGATCCACCTCGCCGAGGACGGCTCCCAAGTGGCGACCATCGAGGTCGACGACTTCACCGTCGAGGTCGTGTACTCGGGCATCGCGGACATGCTGCGCGAGGCGGCCGCCAATGCCACCGGTCCTGCCACGACCGAACCAATGGAGCCTGTCGACCTACCGCGTGACGCGCGCCTGCGTCGAGAGAAGATCCTCACCCGCCTGCACGACTGAATCGCCGCTCGCGGGTGGCGACGGCGAGACGGATGGCGCTTGTATGGTCCCGCGGGCCCGGTGGGCCTTGGGGGAAGGGCGCGCCGCTACGCTGAAGCGTCATGCCCACCTACCTGGCGGACATCCTGGCTTCGCATCGGACGCGCGCCGCGGACGACCGTCGTTCGCTGCCTGAGCTGCTCGAACGCGCCGCCGGGACACCGCCGCCCCGAGACTTCGCGGCGGCGCTGGGCGGTGACGGCCTCGCCTGCATCGCCGAGATCAAGCGTCGCTCGCCTTCGAAGGGCGATCTCGATCCCGGTCTGCAGCCGGACCTCGTGGCCAAGGAGTACGAGGCGGGTGGCGCCGCCTGCCTGTCGGTGCTCACCGACGAGGAGTACTTCGGTGGGTCCGCCCGGACCTTGCGACGGCCCGCAAGGCGTCTGGACTGCCGGTGCTCCGCAAGGACTTCACCGTGCACGAGGCCGATGTCGCCGACGCGCGTCTCATAGGGGCAGACGCCGTCCTGCTGATCGTGGCTGCGCTCAGTGACGACGAGCTTCGCCGGTGCGCCGCCGTGGCCCACGAGCTCGCGCTGACCGCGCTGGTCGAGGTGCACGACGAAGGCGAACTCGACCGCGCGCTCGCCGCGGGCGCGCGTGTGGTCGGCGTCAACCAACGGGACCTGCGTACGCTTCGAGGTGGATCACGAGCGGGCGTGCGCACTGGCGGCACGCATCCCCGCCGACGTCATCGCCGTTGCCGAGTCGGGGATCCGCAACGACGCCGATGCCCGCCGGCTCGCCGACGCGGGCTACGACGCCATCTTGGTGGGGGAGACCCTCGTCCGGGCCGGCGACCGCACGAGCCAACTGCGGGAGCTCATCGGACATCCCATCGGGGATCGATGAGCGAAGAGCTCTTCGTCAAGATCTGCGGGATCACCTCCGAGGCGGATGCGCTGCTCTCGGTGAGCCTCGGGGCGTCGGCCGTGGGGTTCATCTTCGCCCCGTCGCCCCGCCAGGTGTCCGTGCACCTCGCGGGTGACATCGCCAAGCGACTGCCCGAGCACGTCCTCACCGTGGGCGTCTTCCGTGACGAGGCACCGCAGCGGGTGGTCGAGGCGGTACGGGTCGCAGGTCTGGGCGCGGCGCAGCTGCACGGGCACGAGACGGCGGAAGAGACGCAGTGGGTGCGGGCGCGTGTACCGACGGTGATCAAGGTGTTCCATGCCGGGGAGCCGAGCATCGGGCGATTCGAGGAATTCGGAGCCGATTACCTCATGGTCGACGGCGAAAATCCCGGGTCGGGCAAGGTCTTCGATTGGCGACTGGCCGAGGGTGTGGCCAACCACCACCGCCTCATCGTCTGCGGAGGGCTCACCCCCGACAACGTGGAGCAGGCGGTGGCCCATCTTCGGCCGGCCGGCGTGGACGTCGACAGTGGCGTCGAAGCGGCGCCCGGCCGCAAGGACCCGCTCAAGCTCCGCGATTTCATCCAACGCGCCAGGAAGGGCTTCGCCGACATGGAGGCGCGCGACGCACCCGAGCATTCGGCGCCCGAAGAGCCCTACGACTGGAGAGATGGGTGAGCGACGAGAGCCTCATGGGCAAGCCCGGATCCGACGGCCGGTTCGGCGAGTTCGGAGGGCGCTTCGTGCCGGAGTCGCTGATGCCGGCCTGCCTCGCGCTCGAGAAGGAGTTCGACGAGGCCTGGGGAGACCCCGCCTTCCGTGCCCGGCTCGACGGGATCCTGCGCCACTACGGCGGCCGTCCCACCCCGGTGACCGAGTGCGAGCGGCTCTCGGACGGCCTGGGCGTCCGGGTGTTCCTCAAGCGGGAGGACCTGGCGCATACCGGGTCGCACAAGCTGAACAACGTGGTGGGACAGGCGCTGCTGACCTCGCGGATGGGCAAGACGCGGATGATCGCCGAGACCGGGGCCGGGCAGCACGGTGTGGCCTCGGCGACGGCGGCGGCCCTGTTCGGCCTGGAGTGCACCGTGTTCATGGGCGAAGTGGACATGAAGCGCCAGGAGCTCAATGTCTTTCGCATGGAGCTGCTTGGCGCGGAGGTACGTGCCGTCACGTCGGGCAGCCGCACCCTCAAGGATGCGGTCAACGAGGCGATGCGTGAATGGGTGGCCTCGGTGGAGACGACGCACTACTGCCTCGGGTCTGTCATGGGGCCGCATCCGTTCCCCTACATGGTGCGCCAGTTCCAACGGGTCGTCGGGGACGAGGCGTTCGAGCAGTGCCGCAACCTGCTCGACGGGCGCGACCCCGACGTCGTGGTGGCGTGCGTCGGCGGTGGGTCCAACGCGGCGGGGACGTTTGCCGGCTTCGTGGACACCGGCGCTCGCCTGGTGGGGGTGGAGGCGGCCGGTGGTGCCGCCATGACCAACGGCATCCCTGGCGTCCTGCACGGGATGCATTCGCGGCTCCTGCAGGACGAGGTCGGGCAGATCGAAGAGGCCCACTCGATTTCTGCCGGTCTGGACTACCCGGGCCTGGGCCCTGAGCACGCCCATCTGGCGTCGATCGGACGAGCGGAGTACTCGCTGGCCAGTGACGACGAGGTGCTCGACGCCTTCCGACTGCTCAGCCACACCGAGGGGATCATCCCGGCGCTCGAGTCGGCCCACGCCATCGCCTGGGTCGCTCGTTCGGCGGGCACCGACGCGCTGCCGACAGGCTCGACCGTCCTCGTGACGCTCTCGGGCCGGGGCGACAAGGACGTGGCGCAGGTGCGGGAGATCTTCGGCAGAGCCCCCGATGCCTGATCTCGAGAAGGAGCTCCGGGCCCGGCGCGAGCGCGGCCGCAAGCTGTTGATCCCCTACCTGATGGGCGGCATGACCGAGGACTGGGGCCAGTCCCTGGCTGCGGTGATCGCGGCGGGTGCCGACGCCGTCGAGGTGGGCATCCCGTTCTCGGACCCGATGATGGACGGCCCCGTGGTCCAGGAGGCGGCGCTGCGCGCGCTGGCCCGCGGGACCACACCGGACCAGGTCCTCGATGGGATCGCGCGGGCCGAGGCACCCGTCCCCGTGGCCGTCATGACCTACTACAACATCGTGTACCGGGCCGGGCACAAACGGATGGCGCGCTCGTTGGCGGCCGCCGGTGTGCGCGGGGCCATCCTGCCCGACCTCCCCGTCGAGGAAGTCGGTCCGTGGGCCGCCGAGGCCGATGCGGCCGGGATCGACACGGTCCTGTTGGTGGCGCCGTCGAGCCCGCCCGAGCGCGTCGAGCGGATCTGTGCCCGGGCACACGGCTTCGTCTACGCGGTGGCCCGCATGGCCGTGACGGGGGAGCAGGCTGACCTCGGATCACAAGCCGCCCAGGTGGTCGAGCGGGTGCGCCGCTATACCGACACTCCGGTCTGTGTCGGCGTCGGGGTCTCGACCCCTGCACAGGCGGCCGAGCTCTGCGAAGTCGCCGATGGCGTGGTGGTCGGGTCCGCCCTGGTGCGGCGGCTCCTCGAAGACGGTGGCCCAGAGGCAGCGGCCTCCTTCGTCGGCTCCCTGCGCGACGCGATCGACTAGAGGTCTTGTTCCCCAGCCGGCTCGCCACCGCAGCGGCGAGTGCGTGCTGTCCCGCAGCCGTCGGGTGGGCGGCCCGCCACACGTAGCTCTGCAGGCTGCTCTCGGCCGCCCGGGCGGCCGAGAGCAGCGAGGCGCAGGGGAGGCCGACGGGCAGGGCGTCGGTCTCGCGGCAGGCCTTGGCGGCGACGATGCGCTCGGCGTCGGCCGCGAGCGTGGCGTCCGAAACCGGCTCTCCGGAGAACGACCACGGATCGGCGGTGCACATCCCGTGGCCGTCGAAGGCGGACGCGACGTCGACGAGCCGCACGTTCGTGACGTGGTGCGCCCGCGCGTCGGTCACGGCACCGGCGATGGCGGCGTTCAGCTTGGCCAGCACGAGCTGGGCCGAGGCGTAGGTGCCGGCGGCATTGGATTTGAGACCGGCGCAGAGGAGGTTCGTCTGCAGCCCGGATTGGGCGGTGCCCTCGGCAATCTGGGCCGGGGCGGGCACCGGCTGGTAGTAGTCGAGCACGGCGACCGTGCCTGCATCGGGCGCGACGTCCTCAATGGCCCGGGCGAGGCTCGTGCGGACACGGGACAGTTCGGTGGCCAGTGCGGGTGACACGGTCCCATTGGCGATGCACGAGGTGCCGAGGTCGAGGCTGATGCCCTCGACGCGGGCCAGCTGGTTCTCGAGGCAGGAGCTGAAGTGGATGTCGTCCGCCCCGTCTTGGATCAGCACGAGGCGGGCCGGGTGCTCGGGCAGCGCCGCGGCTGCGATCTCGTCGCCCAGGTTCCGGGCCTGCTGCGGCGGTACGGGGCACTGGCCGTCGCGTGACGTGTTGTCCGCGGGGTCGGCGACGGCCCCGCTGATGGCGAGCTGGTCACCGACGAGGTGACAGTTGGTCGGGCGCACCGCCAGGGTGAGCCCCAGGTCGCGCGCCACCAGACTGGGGTAGGCCGACGGCGAGGGCCCCTCGGAGACCGCGGTCGCCGGCAGCCCGATCTGCGGCGTCAGATAGGGATTGGCCAACCCGTGGCCGTAGGGCACCGAATCACCGAGCGCCACCGTCCGCGTCGACACTGCGGGAGCCGGCTGCGTCGGCGTGGTGCTGCGGGTCGCCAGGAAGATGCCCACCGTGACGACCGCCACCAGCAGGGCGCCCACCACGATCCAGACCAGGACGTTGCGGCGCGCCGCGGCGCTCCAAGTCTGCAGCCTTCCCATCCACCAACCTCACGAGCGTCGCCGCCGGGCGGCAGCGGAGGTGCGACCTTACCGGCTGGGCCTACGAAGGGGGCAGCAGGACGAGGCAGCCGTTGTGGCCACCGAACCCGAACGAGTTGGAGAGGACGGCAGTGGGCTCCCACGTGCGAGGGGAACCGTGCACGATCGGAATCGTGATCTCGGGGTCGGGCTCTTCGTAACCGGCCGTGGGGGGAATGGTCGCGCGATCGATGGTGAGGACCGCGGCGACCGCCTCGATGGCTCCGGCCGCAGCCAGGCCATGACCGGTCACCCCCTTGGTCGAGGTGACCAGTGGGCCCGCCTCGCCGAACACCTTGGTGATGGCCCGCGCCTCGGCCAGGTCGTTGAGCGGCGTCGACGTGCCGTGTGCGTTGATGTGCCCGACGTCCGAAGGGGAGAGTCCGGCGTCGGCCAGTGCCAGCTCCATGCAGGCCACCGCTCCGGCGCCGTCGGGCGCGGGGGCCGTGATGTGGTGTGCGTCCGCCGTGCTCGCGCCACCGGCGACCTCGGCGAGGATCGTGGCGCCGCGGGCGACGGCACGATCCCACTCCTCGAGGACCAACGCGGCGGCGCCCTCTGTCATGACGAACCCGTCACGACGGATGTCAAAGGGGCGAGAGTTGCCCGATGTCGAGAGGGCCGTCATGTTGGAGAAGGCCGCGATCGCCACCGGGTGCATGCTCGCCTCGGCACCACCCCCGATGGCCACGTCGCATCGGCCCGAAGCGATGAGACGGGCGCCGCCCCGCGATGGCGTGGGTGCCCGCCGCGCACGCCGTGCAGATGACTTCGGAGGGACCGCGCCAGCCCATCCGCATGGAGATGCCCGCAGCACCCGCGTTGGCCATCATCATCGGCACCAGGCGGGGCGACACGCGGTCGGCTCCTTTCGCGTTGTAGACCCCGACTTGATTGGCCAACGTCTCGAAGCCCCCGACGCCGGTGGCGAAGATGACGCCGGCTTTGGCCGGGTCGACGGCGAGCTCGCCCGCGGCCTGGACGGCTTGGTCTGCCGCCACCATCGACAGCTGGGCGAAGCGATCGAGCTGCCGCGCTTCTTTGGGTCCGAACCAGTCACCCGGCTCGTAGTCACGAACGGTGCCGCCGGTCACCGAAGGGGTGAGGAGGCCGTGCCACAGGGCGTCGACACCGACGCCGCAGCACGTGACCGCTCCCAGACCGGTCACGGCCACCCGCCGCCCGGGAATGGGACCTTCGGTGCCGATCCCGATCTGCATCAGAGCTTCGAAGAGATCAAATCGAAGGCCTGACCGATGGTGGTGATGTCCTCGAGCTCTGTCTCCTCGACCGTGATGTCGAACGCCTCCTCGAGGGCCATGACCAACTCCACCAGGTCGAGGCTATCGGCGTCGAGATCGTCGGCGAAATTGGCCTCCTTGGTGATCTTGTCGGCCGGCACCTGCAGTACCTCCACGGCGCACTCGCGAAACTTCTCGAACGCTGCGTCGCTTTCCACTCGCTGCTCCTTTGTTTGTCTGTCTTGAACGCTACAGCCCCATGCCCAGCCCGCCGTCGACCGGGACGACGGCCCCGGTGACGTAGCCGGCGGCATCCGAAGCCAAGAATCCGACCACCGCCGCCACGTCCTCGACGCTCCCGGCACGCCCGAGGGGGACCTGACCGGTCATCAGCGCCACCCGCTCATCGCCCAGCGCGGCCGTCATGTCGGTGTCGATCAGCCCGGGAGCGACGACGTTCACGGTGATCTGGCGGCTGCCGACCTCACGGGCGATGGCCCGGGCCATACCCACCAGTCCTGCTTTGGATGCGGCGTAGTTGGCCTGCCCCGGCAGGCCAACGAAGGCACCGACCGACGACAGGAAGATGATGCGCCCGGCATGGAGCCGGAGCATCTTGGCCACGGCGCGCTTGGCCACACGGAACGATCCGGTGAGATTGGCGTCGATCACGTCGAGGAACGCTTCCTCACTCATCCGGAGCATCAGCGAGTCCCTCGTGACGCCGGCGTTGGCGACGAGCACCTCGACGGGCCCCCAGCGGTCCTCCACCGCCGAGAAGGCCGCCTCGACCTCCCCGGGATCACGGACGTCGCAGCGAACGGCGAGAAAGCGATTCGGATCAGCGCCCTCGGGTGCGCCCGGCGTGTCCGAGGACCGGAAGGTGGTGGCGACCTTGTCCCCGTGTGCGAGGAACCACTGCACGCACGCCGCGCCGATGCCGCGGGTGCCGCCGGTGACGAGGACGACCGCCATCAGTGCGCGTCGGGAACCCGGAGCCAGGCGAGCGGCTGCCCCTCCTGGACGCGCTCGCCGTCCGCAGCGAGCCAGCGGATCACCTGGCCCGCGAAGGGCGTGCGGACTTCGGAGACGCCGACGCGGCCGACCAGGTCGCCGACCTCAACGGCAGACGACTGGTCTACATCGTTGCCGGTGCCGGGCAGGAGGCCGGTGCCGGGCGCCTGGAGGGCGGCCTCCGGATTGAAGATGCCGCTCGAGGGGCTGACGACCACGCGCTCGGACATGTAAAGGTGCTCGCCCTGATGCAGCGCCGGCTCTGCACGCCATGTTCCGGCGCTCCCTATCTGGTCCATGAGCGTGTCGAGGTCGCCAGGCTTGGAGACGGCCAGCGACTGGATTTCGGGCAGGCTTCGTTTGGCCAGGCCGCTCAGCACACCGCCGGGACCGAGCTCCACGAGGGAGGTCAGGCCGAGGCCGGCGAAGGTCTCGAGTGTCTGTCGCCAGCGGACCGGGCTGCACAGCTGTGCCGAGAGCAATCCGGGCCACTCCGCCGGATCGTCGTGCACATGCGCGTCCACATTGGCGACAACGCGTACCTCGGGGCTGAGAAAGGTCACCTCAGCGAGCGCCTTGCGCAGGTCCGCTCGCGCCCCTTGCATCAGGGGGGTGTGGAAGGCACCCGAAACCTGTATGGGCATGACCCGCTTGGCACCGAGGCCCTTGGCGAGCTCGCCCGCCAACGCGACGGCTTCGGCCGTGCCGGCGATGACGACCTGTCCGGGCGCGTTGTAGTTGGCCACCCAGACGTCGCCTTCCGCGCGCATGCAGGCCGCCTCTGCGTCGTCGTCGGCGATGCCGAGCAGGGCAGCCATGGTCCCCGGGGCTTCCTCGCCGGCGCGCGCCATGGCTTCGCCGCGTGCGACCACGAGGCGGATGCCGTCGTCGAATCCGAGCGCACCACTTGCCATCAGCGCCGTGTACTCGCCCAAGCTGTGTCCCGCGCTGGCAGCCGGGGTCAAACCGATGCGTTCCACCGCGTCCAAGACGACGAGACTCAGCACCGTCGTCGCCAGCTGTGCGTTCTCCGTCTGCGTCAGCTCCTCAATCGGAGCGTGCAAGAGGAGGTGTGCCAGATCCCGGTCGGCGGCCTCCGAGGCCTCTTCCACGACCTCCCACGAAGGGTGGTCGACCCATGGCTCACCCATTCCGGCACGTTGCGATCCCTGTCCGGGAAACGTGAAGACCAACACGTGACGGAACGACTCCAAATCGTCGGGGGCGGAAGCCCACAGTGTGGCATGTGCGGGCACACGCGACCCAGATCATCGGGGTCATCGCACCAACGGTGCGATCGTGATGGCATCGCGCCAGCTACTCGCTGGTTACCGGTCGGAAACCCAGTGCGACGCGGGGTGCGATGAGCCTCGCCGGGCGTCCGCTGCGGCGTGTGTCGGACACTTCTGAGCCGCCCCGGGCGGCGCGAATCGCCGGACCGGGGAATTGAGACCCCGTTGTGCCCCGACAGGCCGTCTTCATGGTTGTACCCATTGGCAACGTCGGTGGCGTTGGCGGAACTCTGGAGAACCACTGCAGGCGGGGCTCCGATTCGACCCTGGTGCGCCCTGCTCGGTCACGAGGTGCCTCCGGCGTCTGGGGGTGCCTCCGTCAGGAGACAGGCAGTTCGTAAAGTGGATCGACCCACAAGGGTGGCGGAGAGGCCAATGATGCAAGGCAGTGCACAACGCATGCGCTCGTGGTTGGGTGCGCTCGTCGTTGTCTTCGTCGTGTCGACCGTCGTGTCCGGCTCCGTGGCGGGAGCCTCCGCTCCCCGCGAGCAGAGCGCGACGCCCGCGTCCACCTCGTCCAAGACACAAGCCACCCCGTCGTATGCCCTCGGGGTCTACGCCGGGCCGGGAAACGTCGCGGGCGCCCAGGCCTTCGCCAAGGGGTCGGGGCGCAGCGTCACCTATGCCATGGACTTCTTCTCGGGGGCGACTTGGTCGACCATTCAGAACCCGCAGGGTGTGATTACTCCCTGGTACGGCATGGGCTACTCCATGATCTGGGGCGTCCCCATGTTGCCGAAGTCCGGCGCGTCGCTCTCCACCGGGGCAACCGGCGCGTACAACAAGCACTACGCGGCGCTCGCCCGCGCCATGGTGGCGGCCGGCCAGGGGAGCTCCGTGGTCCGGTTGGGTTGGGAGTTCAACGGAATCTGGTTCCCCTGGGGGGCCAAGGGGCAGGCGGGCCAGTTCGTCGCCTATTGGCGTCAGATCGTCAAGACGATGCGATCGGTGCCCGGCGCCCATTTCACCTTCGAGTGGAATCCCACGCGCGGTGACATCGGGGTGGGCAACCTGGCGGCCTTCTATCCGGGCAACGCCTACGTGGACTACGTCGGGCTCGACGTCTTCGACGTCGAGTGGCAGAGCTATCCGGGAGCCAAAGCGGAGTTCTCCCACATCGAGACAGGGCCCTACGGCCTCAATTGGCTGGCCGCTTTCTCGAAGCAGCACCGCAAGCCGATGGTCTTTCCCGAGTGGGGGCTCGGCTGGGGCAAGTCGCACAACGGCGCAGCGCTCTCGGGTTCGGGGGCGGTCGGTGGTGGAGACGACCAGACCTTCATCACCGACATGACCAACTGGTTCGCGTCCCACCGGGTGTTCGAGGCGAACTTCTGGGACTACGGCTCGAGCAGCCTCGCCGGAGGCAAGAACCGCTCGGCCCGGATCGCCTTCGCGAGCATTGCGGCACCGCGGTCACAGCTGGCACACCAGTAACCAAAGTCACATTGAATCACTGAGGCTTCACAACTCTTCGAATCACAACGAAGCGGCGTGCCACTGGCGTGTCAGTCGCGAACTTCAAGGTCGGCGCTTCGCATTGTCAGATAGTTGACCGATTCGCGCCCAAACGTTTGATTCCGCCTTGACGCCGCTGCGTTCAAGTCCGGTCTTCGGGGCTCCGACGAATCCCTGTGTCGGTGGGCGTGGAATCGGGGGTTGGCATGCAACAAGGTGGAGGCCGCGAGAGTGAGAGCGACACCGAAGGCGAACATCGCCCACGTCGTGGACGCTTCGGTGCGTTCCGGGCCTTCCAAGCCGTTGCTCTTGGTGTCAGCCTCCTGGCGGCCGGCCTGACCTTCGGCCTCGAGAGCAGTATCCCGGCGCAGGCCTCTCCGCCGACCCCGTCGAGCTGGTACGGCAGCGGCAACTTCTTTGCCTCCGACCATGCCGGCGGCTATTGGGTGACGAACGCGGCGGGAGCACTCTCGGCGCTCGGTGGCGCGTCCAACAACGGTTCGCTCACTGCCACGAAGCTCAATCGGCCGATCGTCGGGATTGCGGGCACGCCCGACGGTGGCGGCTACTGGATGGTCGCCTCCGACGGTGGCATCTTCAGCTTCGGCGACGCGGGCTTCTACGGTTCCACGGGCGCGCTGCACCTCAACCAGGCGATCGTCGGCATGGCGAGTACGCCCGACGGCCAGGGCTACTGGATGGTCGCCTCCGACGGTGGCATCTTCAGCTTCGGCGACGCGCGCTTCTACGGTTCGACGGGCGCGCTGCACCTCAACAGGCCGATCGTCGGCATGGCCGGCACGCCCGACGGCCAGGGCTACTGGATGGTCGCCTCCGACGGTGGCATCTTCAGCTTCGGCGACGCGCGCTTCTACGGGTCGACCGGCTCACTGCAGCTCGAGAGCCCGATCGTCTCCATGACCTCGTCAGCCGACGGGGCAGGGTACTGGCTCGTCGCCTCCGACGGCGGGGTGTTCAGCTACGGCGACGCTCCCTTCTATGGCTCGCTCGGCGGGTCGGGATCGGTCGTCTCGGGCCTCGAGGCGAGCTCGGCGCAGCAGGGCTATCAGCTGGTCGAGAACGATCACGCCGCGCAGTGGTTCGGACCGGCGGCTCCGGCGGCTCAGGGGGGCACGACGACGCAGCCGACAACCCCGCCCGCTCGCTCGACCACCACCTCTACGACGCCGGCGCCGTCCACGACGACCACGACGACCCCGGCGAGGAACACGAGCCCTTCACCGGGCGGGGTGGGACTCGGGGTCTACGCCGGCGGTGGCGACCCCTCGACGGTGTCGGACTTCGCCTCGAGTGTCGGCAAGCCCCGCTATGCGATGGACTTCCTCGACGGCACCAGCTGGTCGACCATCACCGAGTCGGGGTGGCCCTACAGCGCGTGGGCCGGCAAGGGCTACTCCATGATCTGGGGTGTCGACATGCTCCCCAACACCTACTCGCCGAACTCGAACGCCAGCGCGTCGGGCGGCAGCTGCTACGGGCTCACCCAGGAGGCCGCGGGCGACTTCAACTCCGACTTCGTCACCGTGGCCAAGAACATGGTCGCCGCCGGCTTCGGCAGCTCCGTCATCCGGCTCGGGTGGGAGTTCAACGGCGGCTGGTTCCCCTGGGCGGCCGGCGGCTGTTCGTCGGCCTTCGTGGGCGCCTTCCAGCAAGTCGTCACCTCCATGCGCTCGGTGGCGGGGCAGAGCTTCACCTTCGAGTGGAACCCGACTCGCGGCGACCTTTCGGTGGGGAACCTGGCCAACTTCTATCCCGGTGACTCCTACGTCGACTACGTCGGCCTCGACGTCTACGACGTGGAGTGGGCGAGCTACCCGGGCATGCCGAGCGAGTTCTCGAACATGGAGACCCAGACCTACGGATTGAACTGGCTGTCCAGTTTCGCCTCGCAGCACAACAAGGCGATGGTGTTCCCCGAGTGGGGGCTCGGCTGGGGGACGTGTTCTTCAGACGGCCAAGCGGTCAGTGCGTCGAACACACAGGTCTGCGGCGGCGACGACGCTCAGTTCATCAACCTCTCGTCCCAGTGGTTCGCCACCCACAACGTGGCCGAGGCGACCTTCTGGGACGACGGCTCGAGCAGCATCAACGGGGGCTCGAACCCCAACGCGACCGCCGCCCTGCGCGCCGATTTCGGCTGATCCACCCGGCCCACAGGCCGTTCCCAGCCTGGAAACAGCCCGTGCAGAAAGGGGCCTGACACCGGCCCACGGGGGCGTCCGGAGGGGACCCGATCGTGGCCGCGCCCGGGCCCCGCGAACGCCGGAAGGGAGCCCGGCGAGGGGGTCATGGGACCCCGTTCCGAGCGGCCCTCGGCGACCCTGACAGACCAAGTCCAGCCCGCACCCCGATTGAGGGCGAGCGGCTGCGCTGGTGAGAGCGGTGGGTCTCTCGTGACGCAGCGAATTATCGCGAGACGGCATTTGCTGGCAACGCGTCTGGTCTGAAGCCCCTGTTGCTACGCGGGAATGCGGGTTTCGTTGACAGGTTCTTGTCGCGGACACGTTCACCGGACGTGCAACTTTCCAACTCACACCAGACCGACTGCTGAGGGTTCGAGATGTCAGCCCCAGCACGTACGCGAACCACATTCCTCGGCCTCGTCGCCGTCCTCGGTGTCCTCGCACTGATCGCGGCACAGCTCGCTACGAGCGGGGCCTCCACGACCCGTCATCACTCCGAACGATGGGCCCTGCGCCAGGCGGCCATCGCGATGGCCGCAGCGATACGCCATCCGCGGACGCGGACCGATCCGCCGCCTCCCACGACACCGTCGTCGAGCGACACGTCGGAACCGGCGCCGGCTTCCGCCGTGCCGGCGCCGGCGCCGGAGCCGACCACCACCTCTACGACGCCGGCGCCGTCCACGACGACCACGACGACCCCGGCGAGGAACTCGAGCCCTTCACCGGGCGGGGTGGGACTCGGGGTCTACGCCGGCGGTGGCGACCCCTCGACGGTGTCGGACTTCGCCTCGAGTGTCGGCAAGCCCCGCTATGCGATGGACTTCCTCGACGGCACCAGCTGGTCGACCATCACCGAGTCGGGGTGGCCCTACAGCGCGTGGGCCGGCAAGGGCTACTCCATGATCTGGGGTGTCGACATGCTCCCCAACACCTACTCGCCGAACTCGAACGCCAGCGCGTCGGGCGGCAGCTGCTACGGGCTCACCCAGGAGGCCGCGGGCGACTTCAACTCCGACTTCGTCACCGTGGCCAAGAACATGGTCGCCGCCGGCTTCGGCAGCTCCATCATCCGGCTCGGGTGGGAGTTCAACGGCGGCTGGTTCCCCTGGGCGGCCGGCGGCTGTTCGTCGGCCTTCGTGGGCGCCTTCCAGCAAGTCGTCACCTCCATGCGCTCGGTGGCGGGGCAGAGCTTCACCTTCGAGTGGAACCCGACTCGCGGCGACCTTTCGGTGGGGAACCTGGCCAACTTCTATCCCGGTGACTCCTACGTCGACTACGTCGGCCTCGACGTCTACGACGTGGAGTGGGCGAGCTACCCGGGCATGCCGAGCGAGTTCTCGAACATGGAGACCCAGACCTACGGATTGAACTGGCTGTCCAGTTTCGCCTCGCAGCACAACAAGGCGATGGTGTTCCCCGAGTGGGGGCTCGGCTGGGGGACGTGTTCTTCAGACGGCCAAGCGGTCAGTGCGTCGAACACACAGGTCTGCGGCGGCGACGACGCTCAGTTCATCAACCTCTCGTCCCAGTGGTTCGCCACCCACAACGTGGCCGAGGCGACCTTCTGGGACGACGGCTCGAGCAGCATCGACGGGGGCTCGAACCCCAACGCGACCGCCGCCCTGCGCGCCGATTTCGGCTGATCCACCCGGCCCACGCCGTGCGCCGGCCGTGCGACTGTCGATGCGCAGTTCGTGCGGCCGGCCCGGTGGGCTCGCTGGGCATGCACGGCGGGCAGGGAGCGGGGTGTCACGAAATCCTTGGCGCGCCAGCGTGTGTCCAGACGAAGGGAGGTGCCGTGCGGATCCGCATTCCACTCGCGACGACGGTGGCCGTCATCGTCGTCGTTCCAGTACTCCTTCTCACATTGTTCAACGGAAGCCTCGCCCCCTCGGCGCGGGTCGCCCGCCACGGATCGACCGGTCAACACCGGGTGGAGGACATCGACATCAAAATGATGTCGTACGCCCAGGCTCGTGCCGTGGCGAAGTTGGTCGACTATTTCGACCCCGTCGCCCTGTCCCAGGAGGAGTCCTACCTCCAGGACGTTGCCTTCTACCAAACCCTCACAGAGAAGAACTTCCTCTGGTCGATCGTCCAGCAGGAAGCTGCAGCGGCGGCAGCAGCTGCAGCCGCACGCGCACAGGCGGCGGCTGCAGTGCCCGCATCGTCACCCGTTGGGCAGAGCAGCGGCTCCGACGCGACCAGCACCAACACGGCCGACTGGGCCTGCATACGCCAGCACGAGTCGGGGGACGACTACAGCGAAGGTGGCGGAGGGGCATACCAGTTCGAATTCCCGACGTGGCACGCTGTGACCGGCCTGCTGTCGCCTGCGCAGGACTACCCCCCGTCGGTGCAGGACGCTGCAGCGCTCGCGCTCTATGCCCAGCGGGGCTGGGAGCCCTGGACCACCCGCTTCGTCTGCGGGCTGTGAGGGACCGGCAAAGTCAGGGTCAGCTGCTCGTCGACGCCAGCTCGCCGGCGGATCCGCTGGGCGCCGTCGAGTCGGTCGCGAGCATGGGCGTCTCGTCGGGGAGCGCGCCCGTAGTGGGCTGATCGAGCCTGCTACCGACGGTTCCGCACAAGGCGAAGAGGCACCAGAGCACCTGCGGGAGTCCGCCGTTGCTCACGAAGGGCCATGTGATCCCGAGGAAGAGGAGGCTCACGACCGTCACGATGAGTGAGCGTCCGATGGCCTGTTCGACGGGATCTCGCGCTCGCGACGCCTTCCTGGCTCGATCGAATGCCCCCCACAGCAGGATCAAGTACATGATCAGCAGCGGGTAGCCGCCCTCGATGAGGAGCGCGATGTACTGCGACTCGGGGTATGGCCACACGATCGTCGACGGGAGCTGGAGTCCGTAGCCGTCGAGCGGACGCGCCGCCACCGCGGGCAGATACTGCTTGGTCCAGATCTCCTGGCGGAACGATACGGTCTGCGGCTCGAGCGAGCTCTTGCTCGAGCCGGCCACGGCGCCGAACTGGTTGTTCAGCCGGTTGCCGAGGACAGGCCCGACGACGACCAACGACACCGCGGCCGCAATGCCGAACCAGAGCATCATCTTGCGAAAGCGTCCGTACTGCACGGCGAGAACGAAGATGCCCAGGATCAGGCAGATGATCACCGAGAGCTCGGCGGTCAGCAGAATCCCGATGACCATGGCCGCGCCCAGACAGAGGGAGAGGCGCTTGTGGCGCTGGAGCTGTCCCGCCAAGGCGAGGGCGATCAGGACCAGGAGGATCGGGAGGAAGTAGCCGGCCAGGGCGGCCCAGTTCCCGAAGAGGCTGGTGGACCGGATGATGCCCGAGGTCCCGATGGGGCTCGTATTGCCCGTGATGTTCGGCAACGAGGTCCGGAGCCCGGCGACGCCGACCTCTTGGAGGATGGCGATGAGCGCAATGGGGAGGGTGACGATGACCAGTGTCACCAGACCCGTGCGGCGCTGCTTCTTCGTGCGAAGGGTCACCCGGACGGTCCGGTAGAGGAGGAAGAACTGGAGCTGGCCGATCACGCTGCCCCACGTGGCCAGGCTCAGCTTCTGGCCGAGGGCGACGGAGTCGTAGGCGGCGAGGACCGCCCACAAGAGGCCATAGGCCAAGAGCAGCCACTCGAGGACACCCCACTTGACCGCCGCCACGCGCCGGGTCCCCAGCAGCACCGTCAGCCCGACCACCCCGATCAGCGCTTCGGAGAGCCGGACGTTCGGCGTGATGATGCCGGGCGCCAGGCCCGAGAGCGGTGGCACCGCGGCGATCAGGACGAGCCCGCCGACCACGGGCCAGCTCAAGATGGCGCTGATGAGGCCGAGGCACAGGACGAAGCCGATCCCGTACTTGATGTTGTGGACACCCAAGAAGCCCGCAACGAGCGAGAGGGTGATGGCCGCGGTGAGGAGACCGGCGTTCGTCCCGCTTGAGCCGCGCCAGCTCTTGTGGCTCAGGCCCGAACAGCGGACCTGAGCCGGAAGGCTTATCGACGTGAGCGAGTAGCCGGCCTCAGTTGTAGAGGTCATTGCGGTCTAGGAGCGCGATCCATGCCGGGGTACGGCCGGTCAGGCGAAGCCGCTCGAGCGCGTCCCCGATGGCCTGCATGTGCTCACCCGACCGCACGACCGAGAACCAATTCGGAGTTCGAGTCAAGGCGGTGCGCCATGCCCCCCTCGAGGGCCCGGCTGACCGAAATGGTGGTGTCGGGGTAGTCGGGGGCGAGTGAGCGCTCAATGGCGTAGGCCGCGGGCACGTCCCACCAGCGAAGTGGGGCCAGCGTCATAGTGTGCCTCGCTCCCTTGGCGTTGAGCACGGCGTGCCCGAACTCTGGGACCGAGAGCTCGCTCGGCACCATCGCCACGGGGTGGCCGAAGATCTCGGCCACGTCGTCAGCCTTGTCGGCCCGGGGGTCGAGCCGCTCGGCGATGAGGGCGATGATGAACCCGACCAGCAGTCCCAAGAAGAGCCCGACCGGGAGGCCGTAGCGTGCCAGCACGCCGCTGGCCGAGGCCGCCGTCGCGAGCTGCACGACCTCGACGGTGTTGAGCGGGACGATGCTGCTGTGGAGCTTGTGGTCCACGATCGCGCTCGCCACCGCGTTGACGCCGCGGATCGCCTGGCTGCTTGTGGGCGCCGTGTAGTTGAGCACCAGCACCGACGTCCCGGTCTGCACCGACACCGTCAGGTGGCGCGTGAGGCCGTCAACGGAAAGCCCGAGCTGATGGGCCGCCGGCGCCAGGATGGCGTCGTCTTGTTGGAGCACCGCCGCGTAGGTGATGGCCAAGGCCTGTGCCTCGTTGGCGCTCCCGGGCTGGGAGGCCGTGGCACCGGCGGGGACCGCCAAGGTGGCTTCAGCCGAGTACGACGTCTTCGAGACCATGCCATAGCCGAGGCCTCCGAGGGCGCCGGCCAGTGCGGCGGCTGCAAGGAGCCAGGCGCGGCGCCGCAGCCAGGCCGGGAACAGCCGGCCAAAGCGACCGGTCGTGCGCCGCCGCCAGGCTTTGGCGTTGGCCCGCCAATGCGACGTGGGACGACTGTCGTCGTCGAGGGTCAGGTCGCCGAGGGCACTGTCATCGAGGAGCATGGTCCGCCCGTCCTCGTCGAAGAAGAGATCGATAGGCTCGTCGCCTGGGGCCTTGTCGCCTGGGCGTGAGGTTGTGGTACTCATGCAATAGCCTGACAGGGTCGAGGGCCGGGACGGCGCCACTGACGTCCGCCGTGGGCTGCCTGCCGCCGTCCAGCTCCAGGCTGGCCGAGGTAGCACCAAAATTCTTGTCGTGGGGCACGACAAAATGGTACGGGTGCCTGGTCTCACCGCGGTGTGAGCCCTGTCTCACCATCCAAACCCCCTCTGAGCTGGGAAAACATAAATCGTTGTGCAAACGGTGTCTTCGGCCGGCGCTGAGTCCCTCGAGGCCGTCTCGCGAGGCCGCACGCCGTGAGACAAGCGTCGGACGTTGCATCGGCAAGATGCCTTCGATGCTCGTCTCATATGTAGTCCGCCTGCACACTGATCGTGTTGGACAAGAGGAATTCGCCGGCCAAGTCGAGGCCGTGGCGTCTGGCCGCAAGTGCGGCATTACCTCCCTGACCGACCTGATGGCCTTCGTCCAGGGGACGATCGAGAGTGAGACCTCGGTCATCCGCGAGGCTCGCGTCGAATGCACGAAGGGTGATCTGACGTGACCTGGGCGCTCACCCACACCCATCGGGCCGCGGAGCGGCCCCAGAAGCCCAAGCGGCGATCGTGGCTGTTCTGGTTCGACGCGTTCGTGTCGCTGGCCGTGATCTCGACGACCGTCTTGGTCGCTGCCCATCTCCACTACCCGGGTGCCTCCTCGCAGACTGCGCTGACCATCTTGGTCCTCTGGCTGGGCCTGATCGTGGCTCTGTGGCTGTCGGATGTGTACAGCCGGTCGCACCGCAATACGGCCCAGGTGGTCCTGCGGATTTGGAAAGTCGCGATCGTTGTGGCCTCGGCCATTCTGGTGGCGGAAGCGTTGTCGGGTTCGTGGCTTCGTGACCGGATCCCGCCGGTGACCGTCGTGCTCGCCCTCATGACGTGTGCGGTGGTCATGACAGCATGCCGCGTGGCGGTCGCCGTGCGTCAGCGCGACCAGGGGACCTCGCCCGACCGCGTCATCGTCGTCGGCAGCGGGACGGTGGCCCAGGACGTGGTGAGCCGCCTGGAGCGGACCGGCGTGGAGGTCATGGGTCTGGTCGACGATGGCCCCAGCGATTCGGGACTGATCGGATCGACGCGACAGCTGCCCGAGCTCTGCCGCACGCTCAAGGTGCAACGGGTCATCGTCGCCTTCACCAACTCGGGCGTCGAGCAGCTACTGCCCAGCCTGCGTGCGCTTCCCAACAACGTGGCCGTCGACGTCGTGCCGCGTTATTTCGAGCTGGTGGGATGGGGTGCTCGTCTCGAGGACTTTGCCGGCCTGTCCCTGGTGACACTCGGGCAGGGGTGCGACCCCGTCCGGCGCGACCGCATCAAGCGTGCTTTCGACATTGTGGTGGCGTCCGTCCTTCTCCTCTTCGCCTCCCCGTTCCTGGGCGTTGCCGCGCTCCTGGTCCTGATCACCAGCGGGCGGCCGATCCTGTTCCGACAGGAGCGCCTGGGACGCGGCCGGACCCCGTTCCGTATCGCCAAGTTCCGCACGCTCAAGGTGGAGGACGAGACGGTTGAGCTGAACGGCCGATCCCCGAAGCTCCACTCCGACATGGTCGCCGGGCGGACCACCCCGGTGGGCCAGTTCTTGCGCCGAACGGGCATCGACGAGCTCCCACAGCTCTTCAACGTGCTTGCCGGGCATATGTCCCTGGTCGGCCCGCGGCCCTTCATTCCTGAGGAATGCTGGTCTCTGACCGGCCTCGGCGAGCGGCGCTTCGACGTGTGCCCCGGTATGACCGGACTGTGGCAGGTCAGCGGACAGCATGACCTGAGCCACGAGGAGCTGGTCCGGCTCGATACCTACTACGTCGACACGTGGACGTTCACCACGGATCTACGGATCCTGGCCCTGACGCCCACGCGCCTGTGGAGGGGCGGGGGGGACGGCATTGCCAAGCTGGCGCTCGTCCCGCCCGAGGTGTTGCAGCGTCCCCCAACGGCGCCGAGCCCCACAATGGGACCGAACTCCACCACGGCGCCGAGCTCCACCACTGCGACGAGTCAAGAGCTCGGAGCCTTCGAACCTTCGCTCGAACCATCGACTTCGTGATCCGGGATCTCCAGCATCCGGCGGAGCTGCGGGATCTGGGTCGACCACCGAGTCAGCTGCACGTCGCGCGCGGCGTCGGCCTGGCGGGCCAACTCGCCGAATTCGTCCCGCGCGCGCCGGACCCCTTCGGCGATGGAGCCCGCGTCGTTGTGCACGTGCACCGCGTAGGGGAACAAGTTCAGACCGATGGGCCAGTCCGTCACGATGAGGGGCCGGCGCGGATAGACGGCCTCGTACGCCGCCCGCATGACCGAGCTCGGTTCAGTGGTGAGCGTCATGATGACGTCGGCCTCGAGAAGGGCGCTCTCGTATTCGTCCTTGGGGAGGAATCCGGTGAACGTCACGTTGGACGGGGCGCGGTCCGGCAAGGTGGGAACTCTTTGGACGTCACCGGTGACGAGAAAGACGACGTCGGGCACCAGGTGCGCGGCCTCGATCATCTCCTCGAAGGGCTCGTCGGGCGCGAGACGGCCGACACAGAAGATGTGCAGCTGGTCCGTCACGGTCGTAGCGCGGGCCGGTGCGTCGAGGCCCGGGGCCTCGTGCACTTCGACGGCGGCGCCTCCCCACTCGCGCACCTGGTCGACCCAGGGCTCGGAGGCGACGATGCACCCGTCGACATGGCGCACCAGCCACCGGTGTACGCCTTGGAGGCGCGCCGAGACGGTGTCGCCTTGGGCGCCGAAGGCGCCGGGGTGGCTGTCGAGGACCACCGGGCTGCCGATCAGCCGCCCGCACGCCAGGGCGACGAGGCCCGCCACCACGGGCGGATTGGTCACGACGATACTGCGTGGGCGCCGCCGTGCCACGTACCAGACGGTGTCGAGGGTGCACAGGATGTAGCGGATGGCGGGATGCGGCCGCCATCTCGCCTCGGGGGGGAATAAGCAGTGAGCCTCCCCACCGAGGGCGTGGGCGATCTCCCGGGAGCGCCCGCTGACGGCGCCCCAGGCCACGAAGGAGACGGGAGGCCTCTCGCGCTTCGGACCGTCTCGGTGGTCGTTGCGTCCCGGAACCGCCGTCACCTGCTTCGCCGCTTCGTCAGTGCGGTTGCCGAGGACCCGTCCGCCCTCGAGGTGCTCGTCGTGCTCGACGGTGACGTGGACGGTTCGTACGCGTGCGTCCAGGAGCTCGGTCGCGAATTCCCAATGTCCGCCCCATCGCGGCAGCCCCCGGCGGCCAGATGAAGGCGCTCGATGTCGGCGTGCAGTGCAGCACAGGGGACGTGGTGTTGCTGATGGACGATGACGTCATTGCCGGTCCCGGTCTCGTGTCGGCTCACGCCCGATGCCACGCCGGCGTCGACGGGCTCGTGGTGGTGGGCTCCATGCCCGTTCGCCTCGACGAGGGTAGCGCCTCGGTGACCCGGTTGTATGCGACCGAATACGACGAGCACTGCCGGCGCCTCGAGTCCGGCGAGCTTGCCGTCCTCGACGGATTGTGGCTTGGCAACGTGTCGGCGCGGCGCGTGGATCTCATGGAGGTCGGCGTTGCGTCGGAGGACTTCGGTGTCCGTTGGCACGCCGACATGGACCTTGGTCTTCGTTTGCGCGCCGCCGGCTTGCGGGGAGTGTTCGATCCGACGCTCGCTGCAGTCCACATGCATGCGCAGTCGACACCCTCGTTCCTGGCGAGTGCACACGAGCGCGGCGAGGGCACCTGGCTGCTGACGACGCGCTACGCCGAGCAGATCGACGGCGTGCAGCCGGCCCCGGTACTCGACGGGCTCTCCGCCCCCATGCGCGCCATCGTGTCGCTCCTGGGGCGCGAGGGTTTGGCCAGCTGGAGCAGTCGGTGCGTCATGGGCCTCGCTGCGGTGGCGGATCGTTTGGGACGTCACCGTATGGGTGTGCGGGCCGCACAGGTGGCGCGACGGATCCAGATCGCGTGCGGCTACCGCTGCGCCGCCAAGGAACACGCCGGGGGAGTGGGTGCCGGCACACCGGCACCCCCGCTCGGCGCGGTGCCCACCGGGTCGGACGGAACGGCCTACGCCTCGTCGAGCACGAAGTCCGGCAGGTGAGCGCTCGGCCTCACGCCGCGCCCGCTTGCGTCGGACAAGAAGTCCAACGAGAGCTCCTCGGTGCTGCACACCGTGGCCAGCCCCCGTCCGGCGAGCTCGGCCGCCACTTCGAACTGGTGATCGTCGACGTGCTCGTGCAGGTCTGCCCGCCGGGGGATGAGGACGGGGCAGTGGCCGGCCTCCATCGCCTGCAACGCGGTGCCCACACCCGCATGTGCGATCACAAGGTCGGCCTCCCGCATCGCCGCCGACAGCTCGTCTTGGGCCATCCGCGCGTGGGTTTGCACGCCGGGGTCGTCAAAGGGTGTCGGGCCGATCTGCCACACGACTTCGGCCGAGCGTGGCAGGGCGCCGCGGAGGGCCGTGACCAACCGTGGGAAGGAATAGCGGCTCGTCCCGAGGGTTACGACCACCTTGCGGATGTCGCGGGGCTTCCCCTCCTGAGGGTCGAACGCGTCGAAGACCGAGCCCCGGTACTGCCACGATCGCCGGTCCGCTGTCCACGAGCGCGATTGGCCGTAGCAGTGGACGCCGGGAACCCGCTCGAGGATTCGGGCCGACAGGGAGGGCCCGCTCACACGCGCAGCGCTCTCGATGTAGTGGCTGGCAATGCCGTAGTAGCGGGCCACGGTGAGGAAGGGCACGGCGACGATGGAGCCGGTTGAGATGACCCGGTCCCAGTGGCGACCGCTCAGGACCCTGCGGGCCGCCACACTGTCTTGGAGGACGCGGCGGAGGTCCTTGGGCTGGCAGGGCTCGACGAAGATCCGTTCCTCAGAACCCAGCGCCGAGCGGGTCTGGGCCGTGTTCCACGTCACCCAGGTCGTCTCGTCGGGCTGCACGCCGAGCCGGCTCCGCAGGAGGCGGAGCTCTTCGAAATGCCCTCCGGCGCTGGCCACCAGGAGGGTCGGCATACAGATGTTCTGCCAGGGAGACATCCCTCCGGCGTCCAATAGCTGTGAAATTGCTGTGAACGACGCTGATGGGACGGGTCCCGTTCAGGGTGGAGGCATGGAAAGCGTCAAGGGGCGGCCATGACCACCGCCATCGTCCACGACTTCCTCACCCAGCGCGGTGGGGCCGAACGGGTCGTCCTGCACATGGCGAGCCAGGTGCAGGACCCGGTCATCGTGACGTCCACCTACGCGCCGAACTCGACGTACCCGGAGTTCCGCAAGCTCCCCGTCTGGGCGGACCGCATCGTTTCGGACTCCGACGCCGAGAACTTCCGTCGCCGCGCCTTCTCCTATGGCCGTTCGTTCCGCGAGAAGGACCTCTCCTTTGCGGACGAGGTGATCATCTCCACTTCGACCGCCGCGGACCATGTCAGGTCGGAGGACGCGCTGGTCTACTGGTACACGCCGCCCCGCTTCCTCTACGACCCCTCCGCGTACTTCTCCAACCGGGCGGTGGCCAAGGGATTCGAGTTGGCCACGACCACTTTCCGCCACCAAGATCGAAAAGCCGCCGTGGCCCACCGCAAGCACCTTGCCGTCTCGGCCAGGACGGCGCGGCGCCTCTACGACGCCTATGGCATCGAGGCAGACGTGCTGTACCCGCCCTTCGATGCCTCGCGGTTCGCCGGATCGATCGAAGCGTACTCAGGCCCGCCCAGCGCGCTGGTCGTGTCGCGGCTTCTCCCGTACAAGCGGGTGGACCTCGCCATCGAAGCCTGCGCCAGAGCCGGCATCCCGCTCACGGTCATCGGCACCGGTCCCGACGAGGCCCGGTTGCGTTCGATTGCACCTGACATCGTCACCTTCGCCGGCAACGTGGGGGACGAGGAGCTCATCGACGCCTACGACAAGCACGCCATGGTGCTGGTGCCCGGGCTCGAAGACTTCGGCTACATCCCGCTCGAAGCAGCCTCGCGAGGCCGGCCCGTGGTGGCGGCCCGAGAAGCCGGTCCCGCTGAGACCGTGGAGCACGGCGCGACCGGGATCCTGGTCAACGGATCAGACCCCGAGACGTGGGCCGACGCGATTCGTGACGTGAACCACACCGAATGGAGCGCCGGCGTCATGCGGCGCTCGGTGGTGCGTTTCGACGCGCACAACTTCGACGACGGTCTCCTGCGCGGCTTGCGAGACGACATCGGCGACGCCGCGTTGGGCGACGACGTCGGGCTGGCGGAGGCCTCCTGACCGAGGCGCATCTCCTTGTTCGCTCCAGCCCACCGGCCCGGGCGCCAGGGCCGGGAATCGGATCAGCTTCAGTCGTGCTGAAGCGTGCGCACGAAGTCTTGGAACTTCTTGGAGGGTTCGACGCCCAAATCGGAGAGCATCCGCTCACAGCGGCCGACCGCGCTCCGTACGCGACTGCGGTTGCCCGCGTCGAGGTGCAGCGTTGCCAGTTGGATGTAGTACCGCTCCTCATAGGGGTCGGCCTCGATGAGGTCTTCGAGGAGGCTGAGGGCCTCTTGGGTGTTCCCCGAGTCGAGCGCCTGCGCCAGCATCAGGTCGAGGAGCTGCAGGCGTAGTTGCGCCAGCGCTTCTCGCGGGCCGGTGGCCCAGTCGGCGTAACGGTCCGAGGGCAGCAGTTCGCCGCCGTAGAGCCGGATCGCCTCGCGGGCGAGCGCGTGGCGTTCGTCACAGCCCTGGCGCTCCTTGAAGGCACGGCCGGCGGCCTCTTCGAAGACCGCGACGTCGGTCACGACACCGTCTTCGAGGCAGATGAAGTTGTCGTAACGGCGGAGCAGGTCTCCGCTCGACGACTTGATCCGCCACAAGATGTTGCGCAGCCGGCGAGTGCCGACTCCGGGCTCCGCACCGGGCCAGAGCAGCTCGGCTAGCTCGTCGACCGAGATCCGGCCGAAGAGCGTCACCACCTTCAAGGCCTGCGCGGCATGTCCGAGCGGGACCGCGGTGGCCTTCCCGTTGCGCAGCACCGAGAATTGACCGAGGAGCCGCACCTCGTAGGGGGCAGTGCTCCCAGGCGCCAGGGGCTCGAGCGGCGCCGGCGCCGGCGCCGGACGCTCCATGGCCGGCAGCGGCTGAAGGGTGCTCGGCAGCGGCGACAAGGTCGCGGGCTCGTGGTGCGACACCGGCTGGGCCGGGGTGATCGCGTTCGAGCGGGCGAGCCAGCCGTCGAGACGTGAAGCCGCCAGCACCTGCCAGCCGTGCGCGCCGCAGCGTTCGAACTCGTTGACCGCCTGGGTGAGATTGAAGCGCGCCACCTCGGGGGAGCCGAGTTGTTGTTGCATCAGCGCCGACGTCAGTTTCATTTGCGCCGTGAGGATGGGGTCTTCCGCCGGTCCGCCCAGGAGAGCCACGTCCAATCGGCGCAGCGACACTGCAGGATCGGATTCGCACAGGGCGTCGGTCCATGCAGTGAGGTGGTCGACATCCTCGCTGTCGAACGAGACCCCGGCCATCGAGGCGACTGCGGCGGGCAGCTCGCGGTCTGCCACCAGCGCCAGTTGCAAGAACGTGGGAAGTGATGGCCAGTCGACGTATGCCTGGCCGCCGTCGCGGGTGACCGTCTCGTCCTCCATGGAGTGCAGCCAGGCACGGGCGCGATCGCCGTGGCCCCTCTGCAGCTCGCAGTGGGCGAGGGCGGCCAGCACCTGCAGCCGGGCCGAGCGGGTCATGGCGGGTTCGAGCGCGAAGAAGCGGGAGGCCGACTGGAAGGCGCGGGTCGGCTGGCCGGCAACGGCCTGGGCCCACGTGTACCAGCCCAGGGCGCGTGCGAACAACGGCAGGTCCTGCAGTTTTTCGAAGCCCACCACCGCCTCTTCGGCGGTCGCCACGGCTTCGGCGACGCGGCCAGACGACAACAGCTCCTTGGCGCGGACCATCGTGACGGCGCTGGAGAGAACGCCGTTTTGTGCCGCGGCGGCCGGAGCGTTCATGGACGCGAACCAGCGCCGCACGAGGACCGAAGGTGCCCCCTCGACGACCGCGCTCCCGATCACGTAGGCCAACTGCGGCGAGCCGACGAATGGTGAGGTTGCGTTGACGAGGCGCACGAGGCTGTCCTGGCCGTCAGCGATACCGCTTTCGCGTGCGGCGCGCAGCGTGGCCAGCGAACTGGCGGTGACCACGGCGAGGTCGCGCGAGGCAGACGCCTCGGACCCGGCGACCTGTACCGCCTGGCGCGGCGTACCGCGCGGCATCGTCCATCTGGTCCATGAGGGCCGCACTCGCCGCGGCGTCAGCCCACATGACCACAGCATCTGCAGGCGAGTCGGGTGTGCTGGCTTCGGCACCCGCTGCCATGTGCGCGGGTGACTCCGGCGATCCTTCGGTGGCGAACGAGATCCGTCCGGCGCGGTAGGTGGCGTGGCCCACGATGGACGCCGAGGAGTTGACCGGCGTGACGCGGCGGAGGCACTCCATCGCCCGCTCCGGCCGGCCAGCGGCGTGCAGGAGCGACGAAGCGCGGATGAGGTGGCGCGCCGCATGTTCGGGGTTCTCGGCGAAACGGGCGCCCAGTACTTCGTAGCGGGCAGCCGCGTCGGCATCGCCGCGCTCGAGTGCCCGTTGCGACGCGCGCAGGCACATGATCGCCACATCGTCGTCACGCTCGTTGGTCGAGAGCGCGGCATGCAGCGCCGCACGCTCGATATGCCCCGCTCGGGCGTAGGCGTTGGCAACAGCTCGCCGGGCCGTGATCTTCAGGCGCGAGGTCGAGCGTTGGAAGGCAGCCGCCCGCGTGAGGGGGTGGGTGAACTCCACCCGGTCCCCGAGGATGGAGATTGCCTTCATCTCGAGCACAGGCTCGAGCGCCTCGAGTCGCAGATCGCCTTGAGCCAGCGCGTCCTCGAGAATCGGGCGCGACATCAACGCTGTCGCCGCGATCGTCGTCGCCGCTGCCGCATTCGCGTCGAGGCCTTCGACCCAGGACCCGTAGGCCTCGACGAGCTCGGACCCCAGCGGCACGGGATCGGGGAAGGGCACCAATCCATGGAGTTGCTCCTCGGAGAGATACGAGCAGGCCGACAACATGGCGGCTGGGTTTCCTCCGGTGGCGCGCCAGAGCTCGCTGAGCACCGACGGTTCGGGGGCGACACCGATTCGTTGGGCGAGGTACTCGGCCGCCTGGTCCACCGTGAGCGGGCGCAGCCGGTGGGTGGGAAAGGCGTGGGTGAACGACAACGAGGTCCCGTCGGGGTTGTCGCGCCACGTCACCACGAAGATTGCGGTCGCGCCGAGCTCGGGGTCGAGCACCGCGCTGGCGATCAGCTCGGCCAGGGGCTGCTGCGCCGACGTGCAGTTCTCGAGGATGAGAAGGACGGGGGCAGCCGTTCGCCGGCCCGTGGCGCGGATGGCCCCGACGATGGAGCGGCGCAACTGGTCGCTCTTGGGGTCTCGGCCTTTCGTTGCGGCGCCCACCGGCTCGAGGGATCCGGCGCGTTCCGATGCCTGTGACCAGACTGGGTCGGAGAGCGGGTCGGCGGGGTCGAGGGGGAGCCTGATGATCGTGAACCCGACGGCCTGTGCGACCAGGGTCTCGACGAGGTGGCTCTTGCCCGAGCCGGGCAGGCCGTGGATCCCGGTCACCGAGGAATGCCCGTTCACGGCATCCGTGATCATCTTCTCGAGGTGGGCGCACTCGCGCCCGAGGCCGACGGGAGGCCCTATCGAATGGATGTGCGAGGGAAGCATGGGCGGTGAGGAGGGCGGCGCAATTGCGGGAGTCACCGCGCCCGCCAATCCGTTGCTCTTCTCTGCACGCGGTGACCGGCCGTGCGTCTGGCTCGTATCGATGGACTCGATGTCGGCCGGGCGACGGTCCGTCCTCTGTGGCGTGGGCTCGGGCGCGGGCGCGCGTCAGCCTGGTCGCTTGCTCCGGATGCCTCTTGTTCAAGTTGCTGCTTCATCCGCCGTCACCTGCGAAGTACCGACTACCGTTCAGTAGCACGTCGATCACGCAGCCGCTGCAGACCGACTACCGACACTGATGACACTCCGACTACGGCCGTCATCTCGCAGGACGATCATGTGGGAGGTGGCACTCGCGACACAGGCCCGACTGGTGTCGGTCTGGGCGCTGGCTTCGTTCGCCCCCCTCCGTCGAACGCACGGTGTGTGCGTCATGTGCCGTTCTCTTTTTGACCGCCTGCAGACGCGCTCCGTCTGCCGGGAACACTCCCCCTTAGGGTTTCTGCCGGTTCGCCAAGTCTGACCTCTGGGTGCTTCTACTCCGCCTTCGAGGGCGAAGGTACCACACAGGTTTAGGATGTCAACAGGCTGACAATCGCACCGGATGGTGTTGCAACGCGCGCTTCTCTGCGACGACCTTAAGTCAACGCTTGGTCCCGACGCGTCGCCCCCGGGGTTACGCGAGTGGATGTTCTTCCCCGGGCACTGGCGCGACACACCCTCGCTGCGCCGTTGCCCGACAAAGAATTCGACTCGGGCTGGCACCGTTGAAGTGTCGGCACGCTCGGGCTCGAGCCCAGCGATCCCGCGAAGCGGGAGTTGTGAATTGTGGATCCGTTGTGATTGTGGCGGACCGACTCAAACGCTGCTGCGGGGCGCCAGTGCCGACACGCAACCCTGCAGCGCCCCCATGCCGGCTGGCCGTACGGCCGCGGTGGTCGGCGCCGACCCTGACGTCGAAGTCGATGCCGGCGTCGACGTCGAGGTCGTCGTCGACGTCGAGGGATTGCCCCGCGCCGGACCGGGCGACGTCGTCGAGGTCGTGGTGATCGCCGGGGCGGAGGTGGTGGTCGTCGTGCTGGAGGACGACGGCGTGCTGGTGGTGGGCTGCGTGGGCACCGCCGAGGCCTGGACCTGCAAGGTTGTGCTGGTCGTCGTAGGCGCGGCGCCGGCGCCGGCGCCCGTGTCCCCGGTGGTGGCGGTGTTGCCGGTGCCGCCGTCGCCGGGCGCGACCCCCGCTGCTGGCGCGGGCCCCGAGCTCGACGAGTTCGGCGCGGCCGACGGCTGGGCGACGAGGCTCACCGTGGTGCAGGCCCCGGCCGTCTGCAGGGTTGCCAGGTCGGCGATCAGCTTGTCGAGCGCATGGTTCGCGGCGGCGCTGTCGGCGAGGACCGCAGCGGCCGCGCTCTGCAACCCTCGCTGGGCGTCCTCGAGGCGTCTCCGGGCGGCGGTCAGAGCAGCAGTCGCCGCCTGGGCGCGGGCCACGACGTCCGAACCGGCGATCTTCGTGTACTCCTGCGCCGCGACGCCGCCCTGGGTTTGTGACGAGGCGTCAACGGCGAGATAGTTCGCTTGGTAGAGGCCGCTGTGGACGTATTCGGCTATCGCGAACGACTCGAGCGCGTCATGGGCCTGGGTGGTCGCCGCCCGCGCCACCACCACCCCGTCTTGTTCCTTGGCGACGTCGAGGCTGCGGGTGGCCTGCGCGTGCTGGTCCAGGACCGTGGCCAGCGATGCGGTCTGGTAGGCGCGCAGGTCCGACTGCACGTTGCCGTAGACGTTCAGCGCCGACGAGGCGACGATCGCCGGGATGCTGCCGCCGGACGCGGCGATGGCGTTCTCGTAGCACGGCTGGCCCGGGGCGGACGGCGCACACCACGTCGTGCCGTCGACGACGAGAAGGAATTGTCCGGGCGGCGCGACGTTGCCAGCCCGCAGGGCGGCCGAGATGGCCCACATCGGCGGTTGGAGCAGGGTGGCGACGGTGGCGGCGCAGCCGGTCAGCCAATCGGGGAACGCGGGGAAGCCTCCGACCGCCGACGTCACCGGCAGGGCTGCACCGAGCGCGTTGGTGGTCCGGCGGGTGTTGAAGGGGTTGTACGCCGCCGAGTTGTCGGTCGATCCGCCTTCCGCCGTCTGCCACTCGTCGAGGTCGGCGATGTTCGCCTGGGTGGCAGGCGCGCTCAGCCCGGCCAGCACGCAGAGCTCCCAGCCCGGAGGTAGCGGGGTGTCGCCGCCCCTGGCGGTCGCGCTCGCCAGGGCCCCTCCGGGCGAGACCGCTGCGGTCATTGCGAGGAGCGAGGCCGCGACGGCGGCCACGAAGAGGCACGCTCTGGAAAGGAATCGGGTCATAGAGGTCTTGAGTGGCTGCCGACGAGCCACAGCCAGAACCCGTTCGTCCTCGCCGCGACCGCCTTCGCGTGGTCGGCGTGGCGCTCAGTCTTGCTGATCGCCCTCGGATCCTCCAGCCCCGGAAGTCACAAACATCCTCCCAGGTGACGAGAAAGCCGCAATTTGTGAATTCCGAGTGACCCCGGCGACTTTGGCGTGACGGCTGCCGGGATGGGGACCGGCGTGGACAGGCCACATCGCAGGCGGGTGCCCGGAGCGGGACTCGAACCCGCACGCCCTTTCGGACAGCGGCTTTTGAGGCCGCCGCGTCTGCCGTTCCGCCATCCGGGCTGGAACCCCAGAGCGTACAAGGCCCGATCCAGCGGAGCGGGTGAGCGACCCCCTGGCTGCACGCCATTGGCCTCGGCGTCGGGGTGCTCCGACCCAGCACCGAGGGCGCAGGCTTGTGGGTTGTTGTGAGTCCGTTCCGATGAAGGCGGGCTGCCAGCAGTCGCTCCGGACGCTCCGGACCCTCCGGACCCTCCGGACCAGAGCCCTTCGACTCCACGACACGGTTGCATCATGGACGTTCGACCCTGTTACAGGGCACCCGTGTTGCTTAGACTTGTGCACGAGTGGAACTGATATCCGTGGATTCAGATGCTCGCAGTCCACGGTTTGGCGGTGGCTGGCGAGCAGGGAGGGCACGGGCACGGCGCGCCTTCGCACTGTCGGGTGCGGTTGTTGCCATCGGGCTGGCCTCGGGAGGGGTCATTGCGCCCGGGGCGGGGGCCCAGGCTCCCCCCAGCATCTCGGCCGTGGGCCCCGTGTCCAACAGCCAGGGCACTGGGGTGAGTTCGCTGACGGTGAGCCCCCAGACGGTGGGCGACGCCCTGGTGCTCTTGGCCAAGATCTCGTCGAGCACGACGACGGTCAGCTCGGTGAGTGGGGGCGGCCCTGGGACCTGGTCCAAGGTCGGGGCCTATGAGGACGCCAGCGGACACGACCTCGAGGTCTGGCTGGGCACGGTGACCAAGGCCGGTTCGGGCAAGGTGAGCCTCACCTACTCGGCCTCGGTCGGCTCGATCTCCGTCGAGCTGGTGGCCCAGGAGTTCACCGCCGGACTGGGCAGCGCGTCGGTGTGGACCAAAGACGTGGCGGCGGGCCAGTCCAACGCCACCTCGAGCACCGTGGCCTCGCCCACCTTGAGCGCGGCCACCTCGGGCGAGCTCTACGTCAGCTACAGCCGCTGTCCGGGCCAGGTCGACTCGGGATCGACGCCAGGCGTCACCTATCACCCCACCGCCTTGGGCAACATGTTCTTGTTCGACCCGAACGTGACCGGCGCCATCTCGCCGACCTCGTCGCAGTCGCCGGCCGACACCTCCTCGGCCATCGGTGCCCTGATCGCCGTCGCCGGCTCGGGTCCGCCGCCCGCCCCGACCGTGAGCGCCGTGGCACCGTCCAGCGGTCCGAGCAGCGGCGGCACCTCGGTCACGGTCAGGGGGACCAATTTTGCTGTGGGCAACACGGTGACCTTCGGTGCCACCGCCGCCACCGGGGTCACCGTGGCCTCCTCAACGTCGCTCACCGCGACGGCGCCGGCCGGGAGCGGCACGATCAACGTCACCGTGAGCGGACCGGGTGGCACCAGCGCCACCTCGGCCGCCGACCAGTTCACCTATGTCAACCCGCCGCCGACAACCCCGACGGTCAGCTCCATCTCTCCGAGCGGTGGGCCGACGGGCGGCATTACCCACCAGTCGTCGACGTTTCCGAGAAGTGGCGAGTCCTACGGAAACAACTCCCTGCTCATCAGTCCGGTCCAGGTCGGAGACCTGGTCGTGTTGTCGATGCAGCTGCATGCGACCAACGTCACGATCAATTCGATTTCGGGGGGCAACGTCAGCGGGTGGCAACGGGCAGTCAGTTACACGAACACTGGGACCGACGTCCTCCATTACGAAGTCTGGTGGGGGGTGGCAACGGCGGTCGGACCGTCGACTCTCGCGATCACCTACTCGGCGCCCGTGTCGGCGGACGCCATCGAGCTGATCGCCGATTCCTTTACGGACCCCGCCGGACTGCCTTGGTCCGTGGTCGCCGGCGCGGGCGCGTCGGGTGCCGTCTCGAGTTCTGCGGTGTGGCCGGCCATCGCCAGCGGGCCGAGCGCCGACCAGCTCTACTGGGGTGCATCGGAAGAGGAGACCACCGGGACTGGGGGGTCGACCCCAGGCTTCACCTACGGCGTGACCGCCAACCTCAACTGCTTCCTCTACGACACCTCGCTGTCACCGAACACCGTCTACGCACCGAGTTGCACCGAGTTCCCGAATGCCGTGTCGACAGAGGTCGGAGTCATCTTCGCGGCCAGCGGCTCGGCCGCGACCTCGGTGACCGTCAAGGGCACCAACTTCGCGCTCGGCGATTCCGTCGATTTCGGTACGACGTCGTCGCCCTCGGTGACCGTCGTCTCGCCGTCGACCATCACGGCCTTCGCGCCGCGATCGCCGACTGCTGGGACGGTCGACGTCACGGTGAGCGGGCCGAGCGGCACGAGCGCCACCTCGCCCGCCGACCAGTTCACCTACTCCGCCCACCCGCTCCCCGCCCCGACGGTCACCGCGGTCTCGCCCGCCAGCGGGCCCTCGGCGGGCGGCACGCAGGTCACGGTCAACGGGTCCAACTTCGCCTCCGGCGATACCGTCGCCTTCGGGACGACCGCGGCCACAGGGGTCACGGTGACCTCCGCCACCTCGCTCAGCGCCACCGCGCCGGCCGGCACCGGCACAGTCGACGTCACGGTGAGCGGGCCGAGCGGCACGAGCGCCACCTCGCCCGCCGACCAGTTCACCTACTCCGCCCACCCGCCCCCCGCCCCGACGGTCACCGCGGTCTCGCCCGCCAGCGGGCCCTCGGCGGGCGGCACGCAGGTCACGGTCAACGGGTCCAACTTCGCCTCCGGCGATACCGTCGCCTTCGGGACGACCGCGGCCACAGGGGTCACGGTGACCTCCGCCACCTCGCTCAGCGCCACCGCGCCGGCCGGCACCGGCACAGTCGACGTCACGGTGAGCGGGCCGAGCGGCACGAGCGCCACCTCGGCCGCCGACCGGTTCACCTACGTGTCCTCGCCGCCACCCCCCAGCATCTCGGCCGTGGGCCCCGTGTCCAACAGCCAGGGCACTGGGGTGAGTTCGCTGACGGTGAGCCCCCAGACGGTGGGCGACGCCCTGGTGCTCTTGGCCAAGATCTCGTCGAGCACGACGACGGTCAGCTCGGTGAGTGGGGGCGGCCCTGGGACCTGGTCCAAGGTCGGGGCCTATGAGGACGCCAGCGGACACGACCTCGAGGTCTGGCTGGGCACGGTGACCAAGGCCGGTTCGGGCAAGGTGAGCCTCACCTACTCGGCCTCGGTCGGCTCGATCTCCGTCGAGCTGGTGGCCCAGGAGTTCACCGCCGGACTGGGCAGCGCGTCGGTGTGGACCAAAGACGTGGCGGCGGGCCAGTCCAACGCCACCTCGAGCACCGTGGCCTCGCCCACCTTGAGCGCGGCCACCTCGGGCGAGCTCTACGTCAGCTACAGCCGCTGTCCGGGCCAGGTCGACTCGGGATCGACGCCAGGCGTCACCTATCACCCCACCGCCTTGGGCAACATGTTCTTGTTCGACCCGAACGTGACCGGCGCCATCTCGCCGACCTCGTCGCAGTCGCCGGCCGACACCTCCTCGGCCATCGGTGCCCTGATCGCCGTCGCCGGTTGATCGCCTCGAACACGGCGGCGATCCAACACCACCTCGGAGCACTTTCCGGGCCATCCGTTCCTCGCGCAGAGACGGCCTCTCACGCGAGCGGCCCGCTGGGCTCACAGGTGATATCCCAGGTGAACAATCGGTGACCCTTTTGCGAACGGAGCGTGTCCTCTACGCTTATTGCATCGAACGGAGTGCAGGGCGTCGTTGGAAGGGCACGAGGCGCGTGCGTCTCACGGTGCCGTCAGTCGGGCACGCGCGCGGGCGTCGCCTGGGAGGAGCGGAGTTGGTTCCGATGACACAGGACGACAGGGTGCGGCGGATCGCCTGCTATCTCGATCCCGTCGCGGTCGGCGGGATGGAACAGTCATTGGCCACACTGCTGGCCGGGCTCGAAGAGCGCTACGAGGTGGAGATGCTCTCGACTGACGTCGAGATCGCGGCGACGATCGCAGCGGCGCGGCCGGGCACGCGGGTCACCAAGGTGCCGCGCGTGATGGGGAAGTCGGACGTGACGTCCATGTGGGAACTGCGTCGGGCGTTCAACCGCGCCGCGCCGGATATGACCCTCGTGAGCCACGGACAGCTCTACGCGGCCCAGTACGGCATCCTGGCCGCGGCGTTGTCCCGGCGGCCGATCGTGTCCGCCGTCCATTGTGTCCTCCCCAAGTCCGATGCGCTCCAGGCCAGGCTCATGCGAAGCGCCGCGAGATTCGTGAACACGTTCGTGGCGGTGAGCGATGCGGTCGCCCTGGCGACCGCCAGTGAACTGCGTATTCCCCTGAGCCGCGTCAGCGTCATCTACAACGGCGTTCCTGAGCCCACGTCGCCACCGCCGCCCATACGGCGAGGATCGGACGATCGCCGCGTGCTCGGCTGCGTAGGCCGGCTCTCGAGGGAGAAGGGGTACGACGTCGCCTTGCACGCACTGGCCCAACTGCCCGACTGCGAGCTGGTCTTCCTCGGTGACGGGAAGGAAGTGGGAAAGCTGCGTCGCATCGCGGCGTCGCTCGACGTCCACGAACGAGTGCACTTCGAGGGGTGGGTGCCCCCGCCGTGGACCCGACGATGGAACTTCGACGCCCTGTTGGTGCCCTCGCGATACGAGGGCTTCGGCCTTGTGGCAGTGGAGGCCATGGTGGCGGGCATTCCCGTCGTGGCGAGCGACGTGGCCGGACTGGGCGAGGTCGTTCGGGACGGCCAGACCGGGATCCTCGTGCGACCCGATCAGCCCGACGAGTTGGCCAGCGCCACACGTCGGGTGCTCGATGATGCAGCGCTTCGCCGGGATCTCGTCGCACGGGCCTACGCGGACGCCGGCAGCCGGTTCAGCCCCGCCACGATGGTGCACCACTACGAGAGCCTCTTTGACGACGTCTTGGGCGTGCCGGGCGCCCGGCGCGTCCACGCCGGCTGAGCAATTCGGGACCGGTCAGCGGCTGACTTCTCCTGGGCGGCGCAGACCGCCCCACACGAGGTGGACGTAGGCGAGCAACTCACGGTGGACCTGGGGGACGGCGATGATCACCACCAGTGGCACGAACAGCACCAAGCTCAGAGGCCAGGCCATCAACGGGAAGAATCCCAGGGGCACGAGGCCGATCGAGAGCCGCACCGTCGGCCAGACCCTGAACGGGGCGAGCCGGTGGGCCGAGCGGTGCACATGCGCCCACGCGACGATGCCGACGACCGTGGCGACGCCGTAGCCCACGATGCCGAGGGCCGGCACCAGCACCAACGCCAAGAGGAATGTCGCGACCAAGTTGAGAAGGGTTCCGATCGCCACCTCGGTGTTCCGTGAGGAGGCGTACAGGACGGCGAACTCGACGGTCAACGGTGCAGTGGTGATGCGACCGACCGCGAGCCACGCGAACACCGGGATCATCGGGATCCACTCTTTGCCGAACGCCAGCGGGATCGCCCAATTCGCCAGCACGCAGGCCCCCAGGATGGGACCAGCGGTGGCGAGGAGCTGGAGCACCATGCCTTGTTCGACCCCTCGCACCAACCGGTCCGTCTCGCCGCGGACCTTGCTCAGTGCGACCAGGCCCAGCCGCCAGGTCGCCCGCTGCGCAAAGCCCAGCGTGTCGATCAGTCGCAGCGCCAGAGCGACGTACCCGACGCCAGTGGACCCGTAGAGGCGTCCGACGACGATCGGGTTGATCAGCCCCTTGCCGGCGGTGATGGCGCCCGTGCTGGCGTAAGGGGTCCCGTGACGGAGCAGGTCGCGCACCGTCGCGTTCGACCATGACCAGCCCGGTCGCATCCCTGCCAGCCAGAAGCTGCCGACGAGCAGGAAGGCCTGCCAGGCGACGAACCCGGCGGCCAGTGACCACGCACCGGCTCCGGCGACGGCCAGGACGACCGCGACCGCGTAGAACGCGACGTCGCCCCCCAATTCCAGCCATGCCATCCGCTTGTACCCGAAGGCCCGCTCGATCTTCGCCTGCGCCGGCGCCCACAGGACGTTCAGCGGCACGCTCACCATCAAGAGCAAGAAGACCCGCTGGCTGTCCCCGATGCCCGAGATCAGGTGGGCGAGTCCCAGCGAGATCAGCGCAGCCAGTCCCGCGGCAGAGACCGAGACCACGAGGAGGAAGCTGAATACCTGACGGTAGAGGGTGTCCGTGGGCTCTTCCGGTTGGCGGATCAGGTAGACCTCCAACCCCATCTGCGACAGCGTGGCGATCAAGGCAGCGAAGGCGGCCGCTGCCGCAAAGACCCCGTAGGAGCCGGGTCCGATGAGACGGGTCACGACCACGATGCCGCCGGCCCGCAGCACGATCCCCGCGACCTCGCGGGCGGCGAGGTAGGCGCCGCCCTGAATGGCCGAGCCGCGAAGCGACGCCTCACCGGCACTCAGCGTCCCCCCCGAGGTGCTCTCCTGCGCCTCGATCTCGACGACCCGCTCCTCGCGAGCTCGTTCGCTTTCCTCGGCGTCCGCCGCACTCATCGGGTGGGCCGTCTCGGCCGCCGTTCCTTCGCTCCCGTCCGAAACCGCTGGGTCCGAGCCCGGGGCGCCGCTGGCGGGCGTCGCTGCTTCCGACGACCCCTCGTGTCCTTCGGTCTCATCTCTGGGCCCCATCCCACTACGATGCCACCGGCTGGACGTGAGGCCTGGACTGGGATTTCGGCGGCGGGGAGGTTCCTGACCCGTGACCTGTCCGCGGAGGGCCTCCGGACGGCCCGAACGGGGGCACATGGAACACGACGGAGGAGGGGTTGACCCGGCAGCCGCGGCGCCGCCGGGGGGCTGGATCCAGCTCGGCGGGGTGTCGACGCTCGAGAGCGCGCGCATCGTCGACGGTGCTGCCCGCGGCCGGGTCCTGGTCCACGGCTCGCCGCCCGGGGAAGGGCGAGACCTCGACCTCCTGGTCCGACCCGACTCCGAGGCGCCCGTCGGCGCGGCGCTCGAGGCCCAGGGTTTCCGCCGCGTCGGTCACCGCTTCGTGCGCTTCCGCTGCGGCACCTGCGAGCAGGTCGAGCTCTTTCCGGCCGACTGGTGGGATCTTCCCGAGGCCGACGAGCGAGCGCTCTTCGAGGAGGCCATCCCGCTCCTCGGATTCGAGCATCTTGTCCGTCCCTGCCCCGCCGACACCCTCTTGATCCTGGGTCGCCGCGTGGTCGAAGGCGTCGGCCGGCTCGACGAGAAACGCCGGGGGTATGTCGACTGGGCGGTGGCCACCGATCCCAAGGCCTGGGACCATGCGGCTGAACGGGCCGCGGGGTGGCGTGGCGGACGGTCGCTCGAATTGCTCGAGCGCCTGGTCGGGCGAGGCTTCATCTCGCGCACCACTCGAGCCCAGGTCATCGACTCCCGTCTCCGTGCGTCCGGTCGGTCGAAACTCGACGCGCACCTCGAGGCAGCTCGCCGCGTCCTGCCCCGGCGGCCGTACCCCGCGGTCGTCTCGTTCTCCGGGCTGGACGGATCGGGAAAGTCGACGCAGGCCCGCCTCCTCGTGGACACGTTCGACCGGATCGGGATCAGCGCCGCCCTCGAATGGGCCAAGCTCGGGGAGGACCGTCGCCTGTGGGCGGTGCGGCGCTGGGCTCGGCGCCTGCTCGTTCCCTTCGCCCGCCACGACAACCCGGTCCCGGGTGACCGTGACGCCACTGATGCCGCGGGTGGAGGAGTGGGCGGCGAGCTGGATCCCGTCCGCGAGCTGCGACGCTCGAGCCCCGCTCTCTCCGCGGTCTGGGCCACGGCGGTGCTGGCGTCCGTCGTCTGGACCTATCGGCGCCAGGCGTCGCGCTACCGCGGGCACGCCGGTCTGCTCGTCTACGACCGCTACGTACTCGATTCGGCCGCGCACCTCCGCTGGCGCTACGGCGTGGACGACGCCACCGCCCAGCGCCTGAGCCGGGTACTCCGACGCTGGTCCCCAGATCCGCTGTGCGCCTTCTACCTCCGACTGGACCCCGCCGCGGCCCAGGAGCGCAAGCTCGAGGATCGCCTCGAGGATCTCGCGGCGCACGAGCGAGGCTACGACGCCGCGCTGTCGGGCGCCGCGGGTGAGGGGGTGGTCGTCCTCGACGCCGGCCGGGCGCCCGAGGACCTGGCTGCCGAAATCGCGGCCACGGTGTTCGAGGCCTGGCACGAGCGGGCGGCCCAGCGGCGCTCGGTGTCGCAGCGCCTCCGCCGACTGCGCCGGAACCGCTGAACCGTGCTGCGTCCCGCCGACGCCCGCTTCCTGCTGCCGCTGGTGCCCCGTACGGCGCTGGTCCTGCCCGCGGGGTCGGCCTTCGGGGCAGCGTTGGCCGAGGCCGGAGTGCACGTGCGACCCCCCGGGTCGACCACGACCCCGGCGGTCGATGTCGTGGTCGCCGGGCCGGGTGAGGAGGCGTCGGCTCTCGAGTACGAAGCGGATGCGTACCTCTTTCTCGGGTCGCGAGCCGGCTCGGCGGTCGGAGCGCAGGCGCGGGCACGAGGACTGCGGGATGGAGACGTACCTGGCCATCCCCGCCGTCGAGAGCGCCGCGTTCTTCGTCCCCGTGCGGTGGCCCCCTGTGCTCCGGTACGTGTATCGCTACCTCCGGGTGGCACCGACCCGTCTGCACTGGCTGCGCAGCCGCCTGCTCGTCGAAGCGTTCGGCCGGGGGATCCCGGCGCCCTCGGGTCGTCTTGTGACGGTCGCCTCGAAGGGGTCTACCGACCCCGCAGCGCTGGACGCCGTCGTCGACCTCGTCGGGCCGCCCCACGATGGCTTCGCCCTGAGTCTCGGCCCGCTGCGCGACGAGGGTCGTGTCGTGTTCCACGTGTTCGACGGCGTACGGCCGCGTGCCGTCGTCAAGTGCGACCGCCGGCCTGTCGACGTCCACGAGGCAGAAGACAGGAAGGCGCGAGCCGTCCGGCTGCGTGAAGCCATTGGCGCCAGCCCCTGGGTTGCCGCCTATGCCCCCCATCCCATCGGCTCGTTGCACTACGAGGGTGGCTGGCTGGACGCGGAGACGGCCTCGGTGGGTTCCATGCTCATCGATGTGCTTCGTGGACCCTTCTCACGACAACGCAAGCTGAGGGCCATCGAGGCGGTCGCCGCCTGGTCGCTCGCACTGGCCGAAGCCACACGGCATCCGCTTCACCCTCAGAGTTCGGGCGCTACCGCGGACGCGGCAACGTGGCAGGACGACGTACCTCGAGTCGTCAGCCACGGCGACCTGTGGTCGGGCAACATCGTGGTGAACGAAACGGGGTCGATCAGCGTGATCGACTGGGCCGACATCGACCGGGACGGCCTTCCTTTCGGCGACCTCTTCGTGTTCTTGACCGAGTCCCTGGCCGAACTTGACGGCGCGCACACGCCCGACGGTCGTGCGAGCCATTTCGTGGAGCTCGTGAGTGGGTGGCATCGGTCGTCGCCCCTGTTGTTCGAATGGATCGCGGCGATGGTCGACGCCCTCGCAGTGGTGCCAGACGCGGTGGGCGAGGTGATCGAGGCGGCGCTGGCGGAGATGGCGGAGCGCCGACTCCTGCTCGAGGGTTTCGCGCCGGGTGATCCGGCGCGGGAACTCCCGCAGGCACGCGCCGATCCCGTCGTGCGGACCGCCCGACTGTGGGCCGACACGCCCGGACTCGGGTCGTCGTGGCGTGCCTGGCGCCAGCCGAGGAGTCCCGCCGACGTCTCCTCCGGTGCCGATGCCGACCTTCGGGCCGACGCCCATCTCGGGGCCGACGCCCATCACCGGGAGCCCGACCACGAGCCGCCCCGGAGGGACGGCATCGCGACCGCTCGTGGTGTGGCGCGGCGGATCGAGAGGCGTCTCGGCCACGGCGCAGGGCGGCTGTCCGGCGTCGTCGGTCGAGAACGCGGCACCGAATTCGGCTCGGTCCGCGTGCTCGTCCTGGCGCCGCATCCAGACGACGAGACCTTGGCGACCGGGGGCGTCCTGGCGCGCCACGCCGGCCGCGAGACCGCGCACGTCGTCGTGGCCAGCGACGGGTCACGAGGCGCCTGGGGCGCCAACCCGGTCGAGCTGGCGGCCAGGCGCCGGCACGAGCTTGCCAACGCCACCGCGGCGCTGGGCCTGCCTATTTCCGCCGTTGAGTGGTGGGGGCTGCCCGACGGGTCCCTCTCGTCCCACCTCGACGAGCTCACCGCTCGGATCGCGACGGTGCTGACCGAGTTCAGCCCTGACGTCGTGTTCGCCCCGTGGGCGTTCGATCTCCATCCCGACCACGCCGCGCTCGGCCTCGCGGCGCGTCGGGCCTGTGCGCACGGACCCGAGCTGCTCGAGTTCGTCACATGGGCATGGGACCGCCCGAGCGGGTTGGTCCACCGTCTCTCCCGAACCAGCCCGGGGACCGCCGTGGCGCGGCGCTCGTGGAGGCCCACCGGTCGCCCGGTCACAGCGGACGCCACCCCCTGGCTCCCGGTGAAACGGAGGGCCCTCGCCTGCTACGGGTCGCAGCTTGGATCCGCTCGGGATGGTGGAGACGGCGAGGCCTCCCTCGACGACGCCCTGCTCCGGCTTTTTCTCAGCCCCGATGAGGTGTTCTGGCCGGCTCCGCGGCCCGGGCCGCGCGCTCGTTGACCTGGTCCGCCCGCGGCGGATCGAGGAAGGCCTTGGCGATCAACCACTTCGCCACCGGACGCGGCGCCAGGGCGGTGCCGGTGAACCAGACCACGCGCTTGACCCTGGCCTCAAGGGTGTAGTGCGGCTGGGTGGCGACGGAGCGGATGCCGTGGGCCGCCACGCGAAGCACAGTGTCGTCGGGGATGGGATGGCTCCCCGGTTCGAGCCGCAGGGACGCCAAGCGATACCCGGCGAACGCCCAGTCGAGGGCGGCACAGGGGTCGGGGTCAACGTGGCGACCGACCTCCTCGCCCACGCGTACCTGCATGCGCTGGCCTTCGAGGACCTCGTCGATGCGATCGTGGAAGAACACGATCGGGTCTTTTCGGATCTGTGACGAATGGGCGCTCTGGTGATGGCGGTAGTCGCAGCCGGTGCCGGAGAGGTTGACGACCGGCCCGAGCAGCGGAGTGGCCTGGGCCAACGGCAGGTCGACGTCGACGAAGCTGTGACCTGGCTCGAGGCAACGGAGTACGAGCTCGACCGCACTGCGGCGGAAGGCGAGCCCACTTGTCGGCGGCCACACGTACGTGCGGCGACGGAGGACCTCGTCGGCCAGATCGCCGTCGGGCACGATCCAGTTGGACTGGGGGAACGTCGCTCCGGTCGGGGAACCGTCCTCGTCCATGACGGCCATTCGCCACTGGACCCGCCCGGCGTCAGGGTGGGCTGCGAACGCCCTGACGACGCGGGCCGCCGTCCCGGAGTGGAGCCGATCGTCTGCGTCCTGGAAGAGGATGAGGTCGCCGCGGGCTGCCTGGAGCGCCGTCGTGGCGGCGTGGAACTGCCCGGCGTTCGACTGCCGGATCACCTCGACGAGGTGCTCGTAGCGCGCCAGCACGTCGGGGGTCTCGTCGGTGGAGCCGTCATCGACCACGATGATCTCGGTGCGAGGGTAGGACTGGTTCAGCGAGCTGTCGATGGCTTCGGCCAAGAAGCGGCCGTAGTTGTAGTTCCTGATGCAGATGCTGACCAACGGGAGGTCGGTCGAGTCGCCGGTCACCTCGGACGCCGCCGTCACGCGTCAGAGCCGAACTGGGTCATGGGTGCCTCTCGCGGGAGCTGGCGGGTGGTGGACACAGGAGAGATATCGAAACATCGGTGCGCGTGGATCCGACCAGCCAGTCAGAATCCTGGGAGGGCCTCGCTCCAGGCCCACGCCGCCGTGCTGGTCACATCTGCTACCAGTCTTGCAGTGTTGGTAGCATCCGGGTCGCAGCGCGACCCCTGGGCACCCGAGGCCGCGCCGGGTCACCGGAATTGTGCACCCGTTGTCTCAGTGCCGAGCAGCCATCCGGGCTGGAACCCCAGAGCGTACAAGGCCCGATCTAGCGTGGCAGGGTGGGCGACCCCGTGGCATTGACGCTGGTCGGAGTCGAGCTGGTGCGCGCCGACGTCCCTTTCCGGGCGGAGGTCGGCACCGCGGCCGGGGTGCACCGACTGCGCCCGCTGCTCTTCATCCGGGTGGTGGCCGAGGAGGGGGAGGGCTGGGGCGAGTGCGCCGTGCTGGCCGAGGGCACCAGTGTCGACCCGCCCCTGGCGGCAGTGGAGCGGGCGGCCGCCGACGCCGCCGTGCCGCGGCTCGCGGCGGCGGCCGACGCCCGGGGCGGCCACCTGCCCTCGGGGCCCGAGGTGCCCCAGCTCTTCGGGGGCTCGCCGGTCGACCGCGTCCTGGCCGCGGCGGTCGAGATGGCGGTGGCGGACGCCGAGTTGCGGGCCGAGAACCGCTCGCTGGCCCAGTCGCTCGGTGTCGGGCCCGGGTTCCAGACCATGCCGGTCGGCGCGGTCGTGGGCATCCCGGCCGACCGCGACGTGGGCGCGCTGATCGACGCGGTCGACCGGGCTGTGGCCGCGGGCAGCGCCCGGGTGCGGCTCAAGATCGAGCCGGGATGGGAGGTCGAGCCCGTGCGCGCCGTGCGGGGCCGTCATCGGGATCTGGCGTTGCAGGTTGACGCCAACGGTTCGTACGGGCCCGACGATGCCGTCGCCCGCTTGAGTCCGCTGGCCGACTTCGACGTGGTGTGTGTCGAACAGCCGCTCCCGCCGGCGGATCTCGTGGCGCACGCGCAACTGGCGCTGAAGCTTCCTGTTCCGATCTGTCTCGACGAGTCCCTGTCCTCGCCTCTGCGCGTGCGCGACGCGCTGCGCAACGGCTCGTGCGCCATGGCCTGCCTCAAGCCGGGCCGTCTGGGCGGACTGCGCGCCGCCCGAGCGGCGCACGCCGCCTGTGCCGAAGCTGGGGTCGCCGCGTTCGTCGGGGGCTTCTTCGAGGCCGGCCTCGGGCGGGCTTCGAATCTCGCCCTCGCCGCCCGGCTCAACCAGGACGCGACGGGCCTGGTCAGCGACGTGGGCGCCCCGGCCGAGTATCTCGCCGTCGATCCCTGCGGGTACCCGCCGGTCGCCGAAGGCTGGGTCCGGGTACCGGCCGAGCCGGGGGTGGGGCGGTGGCCCGATCGAGAGGTGCTGGAACGCCTCGACGTGCGGCGTCGCTGGTATCGCGCAACCTACACTTGACCCCCCATGCATCGCGTCCTGCTGGAACGGCGCATCCGAGATGTCCACGCCCGCTTGGTCCGGGCGCGAGAGGAGCTCGCCGTGCTCGATGAGCAATTGGCCGTACTCCAGGAGTCGGTCGACGAGGCTCGCGTCCGCGCGCTCGTGTCGGAGACGCCGCTGGCCACCCAAGAGCACAACGAGGCCGCGCGCCACGCCGACGCCGTGGCGCGCGGGCGCGACGCGGCGCGCAAGAGCGTGGCCGATCTCGAGCGCCGTCAAGACGAGCTCCTGGCGGCCGTGGCGACCGGAAAATAAGGCCATGACCACAGAGCGCGCGGCCACCGGCGACCAGGTGGTCAAGGAAGGGGACGGCGTCGGACCGCTGGCCCGAGTCATCATCGCCGAGGACGAGGCCATCGTCCGGCTCGACCTCAAGGAGATCCTCGTCACCGCCGGCTACGAGGTGGTGGGGGAGACCGGCCGCGGCGACGAGGCCGTCGCGCTGGTCGAGGAGCACCAGCCCGACCTGGCCATCCTCGATGTGAAGATGCCCGGCATGGACGGGATCCGGGCCGCCCGCGAGATCACCTCGCGCCACCAGGTGGTCGTGCTCCTCCTCACCGCGTTCAGTCAGCGCGACCTGATCGAAGAGGCGCGCGACTCGGGGGTTGCGGCCTACCTGGTCAAGCCGTTCCAACCCCGCGAGTTGCTGCCCGCCATCGCCGAAGTGCTGTCCAAGGCGCGCCAGGACCGGGCGATCGAGGCCGAGCACTCCGCCGACGGGGCCGAGGACAAGATCGCCACCCGCCGCCTGGTCGACGAGGCCAAGCAGATCCTGATGGACCGCGACGGCCTGCCCGAGGACGAGGCCTTCGGCTTCATCCAGCGCACCGCCATGCAGACGCGGGCCCGCATGCGCGACGTGGCCCAGCAGGTCGTCGACGGCACCCTGACGCCCTAGCGCAAGAGGTCACGACGACCCCCTAGTCTCGGCGTGATGGCGACAGGGCAGGAGCGAACCGGACCGCTGCTGTTGCTCGACGGCATGTCGCTGGCCTTCCGGGCCTACTTCGCGCTGCCCGACACCTTGGCCACCTCGACCGGCGTCGTGACCAACGCGGTGCACGGCTTCACCTCCATGCTCGTCTACCTCGTGCGCGAGCAGCGACCCTCGGGATTGGCGGTGGCCTTCGACGCGCCGGGCGCCACCTTCCGCGACGAGATCCTCGAGGACTACAAGGCCGGGCGGGCCGAGACGCCCTGGCTGCTCCCGCCCCAGTTCGACATGATCCGCGAGGTCATGGCCGCGCTGGCCATCCCGGTGATCGAAGCGCCCGGTTTCGAGGCCGACGACGTCATCGCCACCCTGGCGACCGAAGCCGTCGCCCGCCGGCACGAGGTGGTGATCGTGACGGGGGACCGCGACAGCTTCCAGCTGGTCGAGGACCCCTACGTGCGCGTCCTCTACAACAAGCGAGGGGTGAGCGACTACAGCCTCTACGACGAGGCGGGGATCTTCGAGCGCACCGGCGTGCCGCCCTCCCAGTACGTCCTGTTGGCCTCGCTGCGCGGCGATCCCTCCGACAACCTGCCGGGTGTCCCGGGCGTGGGGGAGAAGACGGCAGCCAAATTGCTCACGAAGTACGGCGACCTCGACGGCATCTTCTCGCACCTCGACGAGCAGACCCCGAAGCTGCGCGAGAACCTGGCCTCGAGCGAGGAGCTCGCCCGCTCCAACGCCCGCATCATCCCGCTCGTGCGCGACGTGCCGCTCGATGTCGACGTGGAGCACCTCGACCTCGGCGGCTGGGACCGCTCCGGTGCCGAGGCCACCTTCGACCGCTACGAGATGAAGACGGTGTGGCACCGTATCGAGGAGCTGCTCGACGCCGGCGCGCTGGGTCAGCCGGCGGAGGGATCGCTGCCCGGCGGGGCCGCCGCCCCCGCTGCGGCCCAGGCCGACGCGGCGGAGCCGGCCCTTCCCGCCTTCGACGTCCGCGACATCGCGCTGCCCATGACGGCCGGTGACGTCACCAAGGCGCTCGCCGAGCTGGGCGGCGGGCGCCTGGCCGTCGCCGCGCGCTGGAACGGCATGCCGGGTCGCAGCGAGTTGGTGGCGCTGCTCGTGTTGGTGGCCGACGGCGACGAGGCCGGCTTCGGCGTGCTGGTGCCGGGCGAGCTGCTCGGCACGGCGTCGGTGGCGAAGAAGCTCGACAGCCTGGTGGCGCGCCCGGTGGTGGGCCACAACGTCAAGGAGGCCATGCGCTCGTTGCTGCCCCTCGGCATCGACGTCAGCGCTCTCGAGATGGACACCGGCGTCGCCGCCTACCTCCTCGACGCCTCGACGGGTGAGTACGAGCTCCAGCAGCTGCGCGAACAGACCGGGCAGCTGTCCCTCGACATCGCCGAGCCCGACGAGACGGCGCGCGACATGGCCAAGGAGGCGGCGGGCGAGGCCGCCGACGTGGTCGGGATGGTGGCCGGGTTCCGGCGGCGCCTGGTCACCGAGGGCATGGTCTATCTGCACGACGACATCGAGACGCCGCTGGTGCGGGTGCTGGCCAAGATGGAGGTGGCCGGGATCGGCGTGGACCGGGCCGAGCTGCAGGGGATCGCCGACTCGCTCAAGGAGTCGGCGGCGACCCTCCAAGAGGAGGTGCAGGCGCTGGCCGGCCACGAGTTCAACGTGAACTCGACGCCCCAGCTGCGCACGGTGCTCTACGAGGAGCTCGGCCTCACCCCGGGCAAGAAGACGAAGACCGGCTTCTCCACCGACGCCCAGACCCTCGAGAGCCTGCGCGACGCCCATCCCATCATCGAGGCGCTCCTCAACTACCGCGAGGTCGAGAAGCTGCGCTCGACCTACGGCGAGAGCCTGCTCGCCGAAGTCTCGGCCGACGGGCGCATCCACGCCTCCTTCGGTCAGACCGTCGCCCGCACGGGGCGGATCTCCTCGGACCGTCCCAACCTGCACAACATCCCGGTGCGCACCGAGCTCGGCAAGCAGTTCCGCCGGGCCTTCGTGCCGGCGCCGGGCTGCGAGTTCCTGGTCGCCGACTACGACCAGGTGGAGCTGCGCTGCATCGCCCATCTCTCCGAGGACCCGGGCCTGATCGACGCGCTGACGTCGGGCGCGGACGTGCATCGCACCGTGGCCGCCGCCGTGTACGGCATCGCCCCCGAGGACGTGACCCATACCCAGCGCGAGTACTCCAAGATGGTCTCGTACGGGCTCGCCTACGGCATGGAGGCCTACGGGTTGAGCCAGCGGCTCGGCGTCGCGGTCGAGGAGGCCGCCGCCATCATGGAGAGCTATTTCGGCGCCTTCCCGTTGGTGAAGCAGTACATGGACGCCACGGTGGCCGAAGCCAAGATCCGGGGCGCCACGGTGACCCAGTTCGGGCGGGTGCGTCCGTTGCCCGACCTCCACGCGTCGAACTACCGGGTGCGCCAGGCGGCCGAGCGCCAGGCCATGAACGCGGGGATCCAGGGTCTGGCGGCCGACATCTTCAAGCTCGCCCTGGTGCGCCTCGACCGCGACCTCGAGGAAAAGGGCCTGGCCAGCCGGCTGGTCCTCCAGGTGCACGACGAGGTCATCGTGGAGGTCTCGCCGGGCGAGGAGGACGACGTGCGCCGCCTCACCGAGTCCGCGTTGACCGGTGCGGCCGACCTGAACGTCCCCTTGACCATCTCGGTGGCGACGGGACCGAGCTGGGCGGCTGCCAAGGGCTGAGCGCCGGGCGGTCGGGGCCGATCGGCGACGATCTGGTCCGACGGCGCCCGGGCCGGGGGAGACCCCGGCTGAGCAGCTGATATCGTGAAAGGTCCTGCCCGCCGGCCCGGCGGTGGCGCAGACCATGTCCAACGACCCGACTCCGGCGCGGTCCTGTGGTTGCAAGTCGCAACCCAGAAGGGAGCTTCTCCATGGCTGACCCAGCCTCCCCCTCCGCCACGTCCCTCCTCTCGCCCGAAGCAATGGGCAGTTTCGACGCCGAGGGCAACTACACCCCTCGCGCCATCGTCGACGACGACCTGGGCGACGCCGATCTCGAAAAGGCGATGGGCGACTCCATCATCGAGTTCGACGACGGCGACGTCATCGAGGGCACGGTGGTCAAGATCGACCGCGACGAGGTGCTCCTCGACATCGGCTTCAAGTCCGAGGGCGTGATCCCCGCCCGCGAGCTCTCCATCCGCAACGACGTCGACCCCAACGAGATCGTCTCGCTCGGTGACCACGTCGAGGCCCTCGTGCTCCAGAAGGAGGACAAGGAGGGCCGGCTGGTCCTCTCCAAGAAGCGGGCGCAGTACGAGCGGGCCTGGACGACGATTGAGGAGAAGAAGAACAAGGGCGAAATGGTGTCGGGCCCGGTGATCGAGGTCGTCAAGGGCGGCCTCATCGTCGACATCGGCCTGCGCGGCTTCCTGCCCGCCTCACTGGTGGAGTTGCGCCGCGTGCGCGAGCTGCAGCCCTATGTGGGCAAGGAGATCGAGGCCAAGATCATCGAGCTCGACCGCAACCGCAACAACGTGGTGCTCTCACGCCGCGCCTGGCTCGAAGAGGCCCAGAAGGAACAGCGCGGGGACTTCCTCCAGAACCTCAAGCCGGGCGAGCGCCGCAAGGGCACCGTCTCGTCCGTCGTCAACTTCGGCGCCTTCGTGGACCTTGGCGGCATGGACGGCCTCGTGCACGTCTCCGAGCTCTCCTGGAAGCACGTCGACCACCCCTCCTCGGTTGTGTCCGTGGGCGACGAGATCGAGGTCGAGGTGCTCGACGTCGACCTGGACAAGGAGCGCATCAGCCTGTCGCTCAAGGCGACCCAGTCCGACCCGTGGCAGGAGTTCGCCGACAGCCACGCCGTCGGCCAGCTCGTCTACGGCCGCATCACCAAGCTGGTGCCCTTCGGCGCCTTCGTACAGGTGGGCGACGGGATCGAGGGCCTGGTCCACATCTCGGAGATGGCGGTGCACCACGTCGACCTGCCCGAGCAGGTCGTCACGCCCGGCGAAGAGCTGTGGGTCAAGATCATCGACATCGACCTGCAGCGGCGGCGGATCTCGCTGTCGATCAAGCAGGCGGCCGAGGGTGGCGAGGTGTCCGAGGAGTACCGCGAGGCCTTCGGCGAGCACGCCTACGACGAGCAGGGTAACTACATCGGGTACGACTATGCCGAGGGCGAGTTCACCCCCGAGACCGAAGCGCAGGCGGCCTGGGCCGACTTCGCCGTCGAGGCCGGCACCCAGGTGCACAAGCCCGAGGGCGAGGGTGGCGAAGCCGCTGCCGCGGGCGCCGAGGGCGCTGCACCAGCGGGCGAGGGTGGTGCTGCCGCCGAAGCCGCACCGGCTGTCGAAGCGGCCGAGGGCGCACCGCCCACCGAGGCTGCCCCCGCCGCCGAGGCCACGCCGGCCTCGGAGTAGTTCCGCCGACGCGGCACCGAGACCGGGAGAGCGCATGGACGAGCAACGGGCAGCCCAGCTGCTCAAAGAGGAACGGGTGCGGGTCGAGGTGCTGCTCCGCGAGCTCACGTCGGCGGTGGACGAGGACAGCGACTCGGCGGGAGGTGCGGGGGACATCGCGGACCCCGCCGAGCCGCTCACGGCCGAGCAGGGAGCCGACGCCGTGGCGGAGAGCCTGCGGGACCGGCTCGGCGCGATCGAGCGGGCGGAGGCCCGCCTGGCGGCGGGGACCTACGGCCGCTCCGTCAAGAGCGGCGCCCCCATCTCCGACGAGCGGCTGGAGGCCGACCCTGCGGCCGAGTTAACCGTGGAGGAAGAAGCCCGGTCCTAGCGCGTCGTCACGGAGACGCCCTCGGCCGCGGGCTCAGCGGCCGAGGGGAAGCGAGGGCGGGGTGAGCGTAGGCCCCAGCATCGCCGCGGCGAATCGAAAGGCCCCCGAAGAGTAGACGTCGCACTCTTCTGACACCCCGACGAGCGCCGTGTGGCCATCAGGACAGAAGTGCACGCCGTCGGGAGCACGGACGACGTTCGTCCCCGAAGGCCCCGTACATGGCTCAGTCGGAAGGCACGGGAGAGTCGAGGTGTACGCGCCGTTCGCCATGACCGCTTGACCGGCGTCGTCGTAGGTCACGCCGACGTTGTCGGCGGCGAGCGACACCAAGATGCCATTGAGCGCAGGTACGTTCGCGCTCAAGGTGGGGGAGGAGTCGAGCGGGAGACCGACCAGAACGACCTTGGTGCCGACAGACCGAAAGATCGAGATGGCCTCCTGGGTGTCGGCTCGGTACTTCGCGAAGTACTGCGGCGTTCCGATCGGGTCGCCGGACATGCAAGGAGCGAAGGGGTTCCCCGCGAACTCCAACACGGCCGCCGTCGGTTGCCAGTCCTGCGCGTCGGTCATCATCATTCCCAGGTCGTTACAGGTCGAGGTCCCGGGGAAGACGCCGATGCGCACCGACGCCCCGGAAAGTCCGGCCAGGAAGGTGAAGTCGGGGATCGCCTCTGAAGCCAGGGAATCGCCGTAGAGAGCGATGCGCGGCGGTCCAGGAGGTGGAAGTTCGGGCGTCGAGCCGTGGAACGGGGCGCCTCCGAAGCTGAAGATCCCGCCGTCCGACGCGGCCTCCCAGTACCCGCTGGGCGCGGCTGCCGTTCCCGCGATCGGCCTGCTCAGCGGGACTCCACCCATGCTGCCCGAGAAGACGGCGTCCCCGTAGCTGAAGACCCCCCCGTCGGAGCTCACGAGCCAGTACCCGTGCCCGCTCGGGGTGGCCGCCATCCCGACGACGGGCCGGTTGAGACTGCGGTTTCCCGTAGAACCCCAGAACACGGCGTCGCCGAATGCGAAGACGCCCCCATCGGAGGCCACCTCCCAGTACCCGTGCCCGCTCGGTGTGGCCGCCATGCCGACGATCGGTGCAGTGAGGGGTGTGCCGCCCATGCTGCCCGAGAACACGGCGTCGCCGAACGCGAAGATCCCCCCGTCGGAGCTCACGAGCCAGTACCCGTGCCCGCTCGGGGTGGCCGCCATCCCGACGACGGGCCGGTTGAGATTGCGGTTTCCCGTAGAACCCCAGAACACGGCGTCGCCGAACGCGAAGACGCCCCCGTCCGATCCGACCTCCCAGTACCCGTGCCCGCTCGGTGTGGCCGCCATGGAGACGATCGGTGCCGAGAGCGGCGAGCCGCCCCTGCTGCCCGAGAACACGGCGTCGCCGAACGCGAAGATGCCCCCGTCGGACGCGACTTCCCAGTAGCCGCCGCCGTCGGGTGTGGCCGCCATCGCGACGATCGGACGATCGACCTTCAGCGCCGCCGCCGGCAGGGACGCGACGACGACGAAGAACAGGGTCGTTGCAACCAGACATGTGGTGATGAGACAGGTCGCGGCCCTGCGGGCGTGGCGCCCGTGGCGGGCTCGTCGGGACGCAGCGAGGTGGGCGCCCTGCGTCACCGTGTTCTCCCGCCACCTTGGTGCGCTCAACGAACCGCCACCCGGTCGGCCAGGACGCGGGCGAAGCGGTCCGCCGAAGCCGGTGCCGTCGTCATGAACAGCACCGGATCGAGCAGTTCGAGCTCGAGGAGCGCGGGCTCGCCGTCGGCGCCGCGCACCATGTCGACTCGGGCGTACGTGGTCGGGCCGAGGAGTGCCTCGGCCGCGGCGACGGCAGCGCGGCCGAGACGGAGCTGGTCCAGCGCGGCCGAGGCTCCGGTGACCACCTGGTTGTCGATGAGGCTCTCTCCGGGAGCGACGCCGCGCCGGATCATCGGTTCTTTGTGAATGGCGTGGCTGTACTCGCCGCCCAAGAAGACGAGTCCGGTTTCGCCCTCTTTGTCCACGCTCTCCTGGTACGGCTGCACCATGGCCGCCGTGCCGGCGTTGACCAGCGCGTCGACGTGGGCACGAGCGGCGTCGTGCTGGTGCGGCTCGTAGCGAGCGGTCTGGAACCCGCCGCCCGAGACCGAAGGCTTCACCACGACTTCGCCGTCGAAAGCGGGTGCCGGCACGGCCGGGCCGTCCGGTCCGCTGGTCGCCTCCACCCATCGTGTCGGCACGACCCGGATTCCCGCGCCCTCGAGCGCCTGAAGGTAGCGCTTGTCGAAATTCCAGAGCAGCGTCGAGGGGCTGTTGACCATGGTGACGCCGAGGCCTTCGACGTGTGCGACCCAGTGCAAGAACTCGTCGCGGTGGTGGATGTTGTCCCACGCGCCGTTGGCCACGACGAGATCGAATTGGGACCAGTCGACGTCGGGGTCGCTCCAGACGACGGGCGCGGCATCGACGCCGATCGACGCCAGGGCCGACCGCTGCAGCGGCCAGTCGTCGTGCAGGTCGGGGAACGCCGGCGGCGCCGTGAAGGCGACGGAGCGCCCGCCGCCTCCGGACCGGGCGGGTGGGCTCAACTCCCGATCGGGAAGTGACAGGCCACCTGGTGGCCGGGCGCGAGCGGGCGCATTTCGGGGACCTCCTCGGCGCAGCGCGTCTCGGCCCGGGGACAGCGGGTGCGGAAGCGGCAGCCTGAGGGCGGATTGATCGGGCTCGGCGGTTCACCGCTCAACGCGACCGAGGTACGAGTGGCCTCGGGGTCGGGCTCGACCGCGGAGGCCAACAACGCAGCGGTGTAGTGGTGGGCCGGCGCCTCGTAGAGGGTGTCCGACGGTGCGATCTCGCACAGGCGGCCGAGATACATGACGGCGACCCGGTCGCTGACGTTCTTCACCACGGCCAGGTCGTGCGCGATGAACAGGACGGTCAGGTCGTACTCGGCCTTGAGGTCTTGGAGCAGGTTGAGGATCTGCGCCTGGACCGAGACGTCGAGTGCCGAGACGATCTCGTCGCAGACCAGCAGTCTCGGCTTGAGCATGAGCGCGCGGGCGATGCTGATGCGTTGGCACTGGCCGCCGGAGAATTCACGCGGACGCCGGTTGCCGTTGATCTGCGGGTCGATACCGACCCTGTCGAGCATGGCGTTCGCCTGCTCTCGCCGCTCCTCCTTGGTGCCGATCTTCCAGATCGAGAGGGGCTCGGCCACCACGTCGGCGATCCGCCGGCGCGGGTTCAGCGAGGAGATCGGGTCCTGGAAGATCATCTGCACCTGGCTGCGAAGGCTGCGCAGATCGCCGCGACCGATCGTCGTGAGCTCGGTGTCGCCGAAGCGGATCCGCCCCGAGGTGGCCTTCTCCACCTGCACGACGGCGCGGCCGGTGGTCGACTTGCCGCACCCCGACTCGCCGACCAGTCCGAGGGTCTCGCCCTGTTGGAGGGAGAACGAGATGCCCGCCACAGCCTGCACGGTGGTGCTGCCCTTGTGGAACGAGACGTGGAGGTCCTCGACGTCGAGCAGCGGTGCCGTGGTCGGGGTGGACGGAGCGCCGAGCGCAGTCTCTGTCATGCCTGCACAGCTTCACTGGGCTCGGCGGCGGGCTCGCCGCCAGGTGAGGGCGGGTCGGCCGCGGTGAGCGGGTACCAGCAGGCGTACCAGTGTCCCGGCTCGGCCTGCACCAGGGGCGGCTTCTCCTGGTGGCAGCGTTCCTGGGCGTACGGGCAGCGGGGCGCGAACGGGCAGCCCGCCGGCGGGTGGAGCAAGTCGGGCGGCCGGCCCTCGATCGCGGTGAGGCGTGTATGGCTCGGGTCCGCGATGCGCGGAGTCGATTTGAGGAGGGCCTCGGTGTAGGGCATCGCCATGCTCTTGAACAAGACGTTGGTCGGTGCGCGCTCGACCACGTTGCCGGCGTACATCACGATGATCTCGTCGGTCCGTGTCGCCACGACCCCCAAGTCGTGGGTGACCAGGATCATGGCCATGTCGCGGTCGTGCTGGAGCTGTGCGAGCAGGTCGAGGATCTGTGCCTGCACGGTGACGTCGAGACCGGTGGTGGGTTCGTCGGCCATGAGCAGCCGGGGGGCGCAGGCCGAGCGCGATGGCGATCATGACGCGCTGGCGCATGCCGCCCGAGAGCTGAGCCGGGTAGGCCACGTAGCGCTCGACCGGGGAGGGGATCCCCACCTGCATCAGCAGGGAGAGCGCCGTCTCCTTGGCTTCGGACTTGGAGAGCTTCAGGTGGATGCGCAGCGGCTCGGTGATCTGGTTCCCGATGCGCTGCACCGGGTTGAGCGAGGTCATCGGGTCTTGGAAGACCATGGCGATGTGGGTGCTCCAGAGTTTGCGCAGCTGGTCGTTCGGCGCGTTGAGGATCTCGGTGCCTTCGTAGCGCACGGAGCCGGTCTGCGTCGTCGAGGATGCGGGGAGCAGGCCCATGATGGCGCGGGACAAGACGGTCTTGCCCGAGCCCGATTCGCCGACGATGCCCAGCGTCTTGCCCTGGTACAAGGTGAGATCGACGCCCTGCACGGCTCGGAGGTCGCCGCGGCTCGTGGCGAAGGAGACGTGGAGGTCCTCGACCTCCAAGAGGAGGCGGCCGCTCACAATTTGATCTCCGTCACGTCGAAGTAGGCGCGCAGTTTGTCCGCCACCACGTTGAGGCTGAAGAGGAGCAGGAACATCGCGGTGGCGGGGAAGATCACGAGCCAGGGGTTGGTCTGGCCCTTCGCTCCGGTGAGCAGGCTGGAGCCTTCGTTGAGCATGTTGCCCCAGCTCGGTGTGGGCGGCTGCACCGACAGCCCCAAGAAGGCCAGCGAACCTTCGAGCACGATGATGGTGGCCACGGCGATCAGGCCGAACGAGACGACCGTCGGCATGATGTTGGGCAGGATCTCTCGGGCGAGGATGCGCGTGTCGCTGGCGCCGAGCGCCTTGGCCGCCAGCACGAAGTCCCGCGTGGCGTACGAGAGGGTCGACGCCCGGACCACGCGGAAGATCAGCGGAGCGGCGAAGACCCCGATGATGAGCGTGATCTTCCACAACGTGTGGCCCCAGAAGGACACGATGGCGATCACGGCCACGATGGCGGGGAAGGCCAGCAGGACGTAGGAGCCCGTGTTGAGCGCGGTGTCGACCCGTCCGCGGCGATAGGCCGAGTACATGGCGGGGATGCCACCGAGGGCCAGGCCGATGAGCGCGCCGCCGAAGCCGACGACGAGCGAGACGCGGGCGCCGTAGATCAGCCGGCTCAAGATGTCGCGGTAGAGATCGTCGGTGCCGAGCCAGTGGCTCAAGCTGGGCCCACCGTTCTGCACGCTGCTGTAGTTCCCCAAATCGGGGTTGGGGAGGGGCAGCAGACTGGCGAAGGTGGCGAGGAAGGCCACGAGGACGATGAAACCGGCGCAGATCCAGAAGAACACACCGAGCTTCTTGCGTTTGGGATCGGCCGAGGTCTCGGCGGCGATCTCCTCTTTGATTTCGGCCAGGTCGTCGGTGATGACGCTACTCACGGGCAATCCTCGGATCGACGATGGTGAACAGGAAGTCGAAGATGAAGTTGATGAGCACGATGGCCACCGCCACGAAGAGCGTGATCCCCTGCACCACCGTGTAGTCGTCCTGGTTGACGCTCGAGATCAGCTGGTAGCCGAGGCCTGGCATCTGCAGCAGCAGCTCGACGATGAACGTCCCGGCGATGAGGCCGCCGATCGTGACACCGGCGGACGCCAGAAGGGAGATGGAGGACGGGCGCAGCGCGTGCCGCCACATGATGCGGCGGTCGCTGAGGCCCTTCGAGCGAGCCATCGTGATGAAGTCCTCTTGGAGTGTCGAGATGAGATCGTTCCGTAATAGCCGGAAGTACACCACGATCGAACCCAACGCGAGGACGATGGACGGTAACAACATCGTATGGATGTTGGACCAGAAGTCCTGGGTCAGCGGGACATAGGAGGCCGGGCCCGGGAAGATGTGCCAGTGCACGGCGAAGACGAGCACGAGCACGGGTGCGATCACGAACGGGGGGAGGGCCAAGAACGCGAAGGTCGTGCTGTTCGACGCTTGGTCGAAGAGCTTGTTCGGCCGGCGGGCCGAGGTCATCGCCATGGGGAAGGCGATGGCGAAGGCGAGGATCTGGGAGAAGATGATCAGCTCCAGGTCGATCGGAAACGACTGGGCGATGATCGTCGTCGTTGACTGGTGCGTCGTGAACGACTGCCCCAGGTTTCCCTGGAACACGTGGCCGATCCAGATGAAGTACTGCTGGAACAGCGGCTTGTTGAGACCGAGCTCGCGGTTGATGGTGGCGACGTTCTGAGGCGTGGCGTTGGGACCGAGGATCGTCGTCGCCGGGTCGCCCGGAAGGAGGTGGACCAGAAAGAAGGTCGCGACCGAGACGAAGATGATGATGATGATGAGCAACACCAGCCGTTTCGCGATGTAGCGGGCCACGTCGCCTTCTTTCCCCCCTTCTGTCTCCTTGATTCCCTTGGGATCGCGCCGCCTCCCACCGGCGGCGGATGATCCTAGACCGCGACCCCTGTGTCCTACCATGCGCCCCATGTCCGAGGAGGTTCCTGCTCTCAGCGGCCGCACGCGCACGGCCGCCGGAGTGGCGGTGGTGCTCGTGGTGGCCGCCGGTCTGCTCCTTCGTTTCTGGACCCGTTCGGGGCTGTGGCTGGACGAGGCCCTGACGGTCGACATCGCCCGCCTGCCGCTGTCCCAGATTCCCGAAGCGCTCAAGCACGACGGGGCACCGCCCCTCTACTACTACCTCCTGCACTTCTGGATCGTCCTCTTCGGGCAATCCGACGACGCCGTACGCTCCCTCTCGGGCATCTTCGCCGTGCTCACACTCCCGGTGGGGTGGCTCTGCGGCCGGCGCTTCGGGGGCCGCTCGGTGGCCTGGACGATGCTCGTGCTGCTGGCGAGCGCACCCTTCGCGGTCTACTACGCCACCGAGTCCCGCATGTACGCGCTGGTGATCCTGCTCACGGGACTGGGTTTTCTTGCCTTGCAACGGGCGGTGTCCTCACCGCGGCCGGGCAACCTCGTGGCCGTGGCGCTGGTTGGCGCCGCGCTGCTCTACACGCAGTACTGGTCGGTGTACCTGGTGGGCATGGTGGTGATCTGGCTGGTGGCCTCCATCGTGCGGACGCGGCGACGGGGCCGTCCACGAGGATGCACCGTGGCCGGCCCTGATCGCGGTGGCCGCGGGGTTGCCTGCTCTTCGTCCCGTGGTTGCCGACCTTCTTCTACCAGACCAAGCACACGGGGACGCCCTGGGCCGCGCCGCCGAACTTCTCCGCCGTCATCAATGCGTTGACCGGGTTCACCGACAACCAGGGCTCGACGCTGCAGACGGCGACCAACCAGGGCCGGCTGCTGGCCGTCATCTACTTCGCCATGCTGGCGCTGGCGGTGTTCGGTGTCGGCCTCAGCGGTCGCATCATCGAGCTGGACCTGCGCACTCGACCACGGGCACGCGGCGTCGGCTTCGTCGTGTTGGGGACGCTGTTCGCCGCCATCGCCGGCGGCATCATCACGGCGAGTGCGTTCTCCTCGCGTTACGCCGCCGTTGTCTTCCTGCCGTTCCTTCTCCTCGTGGCGTTGGGGACGACGACGCTGCTCAATCCACGGGCGCGCTTCATCTTGGTGGGATTGGCCGTCATCGCCGGACTGGTCTCGTCTGCGCAGAACGTGACGACGCAGCGCACGCAGGCCAATTCGGTGGCGGCCGCCATCAACGCACAAGCGAAGCCCGGCGACGTCATCGCATTCTGTCCCGACCAATTGGGACCGTCGGTCTACCGCCAGCTCAAGAACCCGTCCCAGTACGACATGATCACCTTCCCGCGCCGCACCGGCCCCCAGATCGTGGACTGGGTCGACTACGCCGACGCCGTGCACGGCGCAGACCCGAACAGCTTCGCCAACTACGTCGTGCAGAAGGCGGGCCAGGGCCACCAGATCTGGTTGGTGTGGCAACCGATGTACGAGACCTACGACGCGAAATGCGAGACAATTGCTGCCGACCTCCTGAACACGACGACCAAGAACGGGGGCGGAGGACGCAACGTCGTGACCAACCACACGGCGCTCTTCTACGAGCCGATGAACCTCGTCGAGTTCTCGACTGGACCCTGAGGGTGGCCGAGGCGACGGTTGCTCCGACGGCGGTGGCTGATGACGGCGGGCTCGACGGACACGACGGGCGCACCGAGCCCGGTGAGAACGCCGGTCTCTGGGCGTCCATTGCCCGGACCTGGAGACGTGTGCCCGAGTCGTTGCGCGAGGCGGTGCTGCCGTTCCTCGTTGCCCGCGTCGTCGTGCTCGGCGCGTTGGGTCTCGCCCACTTCGTCGTCGACCGGACGCATCCGTCGACCCCGGGCGTGGCGGCCCGGGTGCACGCCGGACTGCTCGGCTGGGACGCCGGGTGGTACGAAAGCATCGCCCGGGTCGGCTACGAGCCGCTCGGGCGCCAGTCGCTGCGCTTCTTCCCCGCGGTCCCGGCGCTGACCCACGCGCTCGCGTGGATCCCCGGCCTGGGCGACGGTCCCGCACTGGTGCTCCTCGCGAACGTGGCGGCGCTGGCGGCGACGGCCATGTTGTTCGTGCTGGTCCGGCGCGAGACCGGCGACGTGGCTGTGGCACGACGGTCGGTGTGGATCCTCAGCCTCCTGCCCGCCGCGTACGTGCTGGTGATGGGCTACGCCGAGTCCCTCCTCGTGGTCTTCGCCATCGGTTGTTTCCTCGCGCTGCGCCCCGCGTCGAGCGACGCCACCGTGCGCCCACACTTCGCCCTGGCCGCGCTGCTCGCGTTCGCCGCCGCTCTCACGCGGCCGATCGGCGTGCTGCTGGTGCTGGCGGTGCTGGCCGAGCTCGTGCGTTGGTGGCAGCGCCTCGGGCGTTCCGAGCGGCTCGCGGGCATCGCCGCCGTCGCAGCGCCCTTCGTCGGTGTCCTTGCGTTCTTGGCTTGGGCCAAGCACGAGGTGGGGGACTGGTGGGCCCCGTTGCGAGTGCAGCTGCAGAGCTCGCACCACGGCGGTCTCTCCGACCCGTTCTCCATGCTGTACCACGACGCCACCGGCCTGGTGCACCACCACGTCGGCACGGCGCTCCACGTCCCGTGGGTCCTGTTGGCCCTGGCCATGCTGATCGTCTGCTGGCGCCGGCTGCCTGCGCCCTACACCTTGTTCGCCGCCGCGACGCTGGCGACCGCGGTGGCCGGGAGCAATCTCGATTCCTTCGAGCGCTATGCGCTCAGTGCTTTCCCACTGTCGATTGCCGCTGCTCTCGTCCTCACCCAGACCCAGGTGGAGCGGGCCGTCCTGGCGCTTCTCTCGGCCGGACTGGCCGGGTACGCCCTGCTGGCCTTCCTCAACATCTCGGTGCCCTAGCGACTCGGGAGCACGTGGAGCGCCGAGAGACGCCTCTGGGGAGCGCCAGATCGGCGTGGACCTCCCGTCCCTGAGCACGCACGGGAGGTCCACTAACCTGCCCTCCACGATGGCCCCATCAGACGAAGCACCCGTCGTCATCGCCGGCGCGGGTCCCGGCGGTCTGACGGCGGCGTACCTGCTGACCAAACGGGGGGCGCACCCGCTGGTGCTCGAAGCCGACGACGTGGTCGGCGGTATCAGCCGCACGGTCGTGCGTGACGGCTGGCGGTTCGACCTGGGGGGACACCGCTTCTTCACCAAGGTGGACGAGGTGGAGTCCCTGTGGCACGAGATCCTGCCCGAGGGCGACTTCATGCTGCGGCCCCGCATGAGCCGCATCTTCTACGGGGGCAAGTTCTACGACTACCCGCTCAGGGCGATGAACGCGCTCCGCAATCTCGGCTTGTGGGAGGCCGTCTTGTGCGGCTTTTCCTACCTGTGGGCCCGGATCCACCCCCCGAAGGACGAGTCCAACTACGAGAACTGGCTCGTGAAGCGCTTCGGCTGGCGCCTGTACCGGACCTTCTTCAAGACCTACACCGAGAAGGTCTGGGGTGTGCCGGTGTCGGACATGCCGGCCGACTGGGCGGCGCAGCGGGTCAAGAACCTCGACCTGCGCAAGGCGGTGATGAACGCCATCCTGCCCAAGCGCAACCAGACCGAGATCACGACCCTCATTGAGGAGTTCCAGTACCCGAAATACGGCCCCGGGATGATGTGGGAGGTCTGCGCCGAGAAGGTGCAGGCCGCCGGGGGGACCGTGGAACTCGAGGCCCGGCTGACGGGCATCAACGTCGCCGGGGGCCGCGCGGTCAGCGTGACCTACACCCATGGCGGGAGCGAGCACACGGTGCCGGCCTCACACGTGATCTCGACCATGCCGATGCGCGAACTGGTGCACACGTTCCGGCCGCCCCCGCCGCCCGAAGTGGTGGCGGCCGCCGACGATCTGCATTACCGCGATTACCTCACCGTCGCGCTTGTGGTCCCCGAGGCGCGCAGCTTCCCCGACAACTGGATCTACATCCACGCCACCAACGTGGAGGTCGGGCGCATCCAGAACTACGGGTCGTGGTCGCCCTTCCTGGTCAAGGACGGGCGCACGTGCCTCGGCCTCGAGTACTTCGTGTTCGAGGGCGACGACATGTGGAACAAGCCCGACGACGAGCTGATCGCCCTGGGCACCAAGGAGCTCATTTCGCTCGGCTTGGCCGCCGACGGCGACGTCGAGCGCGGCTACGTCGTCCGGGTGCCCAAGGCCTACCCGTACTACGACTTCAGCTACAAGGACAACGTCGACACCATCCGCAAGTGGATTGACGCCGAGGCGCCCAACGTCCATCCCGTCGGGCGGAACGGGATGCACAAGTACAACAACCAGGACCACTCCATGTACACGGCCCTGCTGACCGTGGAGAACATCTTCGGGGCTGACCACGACGTCTGGACGGTGAACGTCGAAGAGGAGTACCACGAGGCGGGTTCCACAGGACGGGACGCCCCCGTGCTGCCGCGGCGTTCGACCGCCTCGGCAGGCACGTTCGACCCTGGCTGAGCACGCGCCCGATGCGGGGCGCTGGTGGTGGTGGCGGCGGTGGATGACCATCACGGTGGTCGGGCTGGTCTACCTGGCCCTCGGGTTCGCACTGTGGGTGCACGCCTGGACGCAGGGCGCCACGACACACACGCTGTGCGGCTGCGGCGACCCGGCCCTCTTCCTCTGGTTCTTCCAGTGGCCGGCCACCGCGCTGGCCCACGGGCAGAACCCGTTCTTCTCCACCGCGCTGTTCCATCCGACGGGAGTCAACCTGCTGGCGCAGACGTCGGTCACCGGCCTGAGCCTGCCGCTCGTCCCGGTGACATGGCTCTGGGGCCCGGTGTCGGCGCTCAACGTCGCGTCCACCATCACGCCGGCGCTGACCGCCTTCACCGCCTTCATCGCCTTTCGACGCTGGGTCCACTGGACCCCCGCCGCCTTCGTCGGCGGCTTGCTCTACGGCTTCTCGCCCTTCGTGCTGACGAGCCTCGAGTTCGCGCATCTCATGACCGCCGCGCTCATGGTGCTCCCGCTGATCCTCATCGCGCTCGACGAGATCCTGATCCGCCAGCGCCACAGCGCCGTGTGGTCCGGCGTCCTCCTCGGACTGCTCGTCTTCGTGCAATTCTTCTTCTCCACCGAGCTGTTGGCGATCACGGCGCTGATGGTGCTCGTCGGCATCGTCGCCCTGGTGCTCGTCGGGCTCATCTTCGATCGCGCCGCACTGGCCGGCGTGGCCCCCCACGCGGCGAACGGTCTGGTCGTCGGCTTGGCCGTCGGTGGCGTGCTCTTGGCCTGGCCGGTGTGGTTCGCGCTGGCGGGCCCCGCGCACCTTTCGGGCTTGGTCTGGCCCAACGTCAACGTCCTCGGCGGGTACATCCCCTCGAGCTTCGTCGCGCCCGGGTTCCCGGATGCGCATTCGGGATTCCTGCCCCTGAGCGGCTACGACGGGGCGTTCCTGCCGTCGGGGACCTATTTCGGCTGGGGCTTCCTTGCCGTGCTGGCCGGGGGGACCGCGGCCTTCTGGCGTGATCGCCGCCTGTGGTTCTTCGGGTTCGTCCTCGTCGTGTGCGGGGTCTGCTCGCTCGGCATCCGTCGCGGCCAGTGGGAGCCGGCTCGCCTCTTCGACCACGTGCCCGTGCTCGAGAACGTGATCCAACAGCGCTTCATGGCGATCGGCTTTCTGGTCGCCGCCGTGATGCTGGCCCTCATCCTCGAACACGTCTACGCACTCGTGCCGGACTGGCGCGGCGCCGGTGGTGCGTTGCTGCTCTCCGCCGTCTCCTTGGTGCCGATGGGCGTGATGTTCGGAGAGCGACTGCCCTTCACGATGCGCCCGGTGATCCTGCCGCGCTGGTACACCACCGTGGCGCCAGCCCTCCCGCCGGGCCGCGTGCTCCTGTCGTATCCGGCGCCGTTCTCGGGGATCCAGTCCGCCATGGCCTGGCAGGCGGTAAACCGGATGCACTACAGCCAGGCCGGCGGTGGCGGCCCCCAAGGTGTGGCGCGGCGTGCCGGCTCGGCTGAACGCGGGCTTCAAGGAGTTGGCCCTCCTCGGCTTCGCGGTGGGGGTGGCGCCGCCCTCGGGGAGCCCGGCAGAGCTGGCGGCGGTGCGCCACGCGCTGGCCGTCTGGCAGGTGACCACCGTGGTCATCGCCACCAATCCTGCCGCCCCTCACGTGCAGCAGGGGAGCGATCCGGTCTACGCCGCCGCGTTCATGACGGCGGCGCTGGGCCGGCTCCCGGCGCTGCAGGCCGGCGCCTGGGTCTGGAACGGGGTGCAGTCCGGGCTGCCGCCTCCGCTGCAGCTCAAGTCCGGCGTCCTGTTGCACTGCGTTCTGGACGCCGAGAAGCAGGGTGGCCGGGAGACGGCGTCCCTGCGTGCCCCGGACTGCGTGGACCTCGTTGCGCAGGCTCCGGGCCCGATCAGTGCCGCCGGGACGGGCTGACATGCGCCGTCGGGTCCTCCGGTGCGATGCTCAAGCGTCGGTCGGGAGAGGCCGATTTTTGATGGATCAGAGGTGCCGGGAAGGAAAGCGCGGGACGTGACTCGAGCAGCAGGGCGGGGGCGGCGGGGCGCGGCCCGGGCGAGCGGGGCTGTGGCCGCGGTCTGGTCTGGCCCTGGCCTGCCTCGCCCTCGGCGCGGCCGCACCGGTCGGCGCAGCCGAGCGCTGGTGCCGCCAACGTGGCGCGGACCGACGCGTCGGGCGGCGAGCGGGTGGACGTCCGCCTCCCGCCTGGTCTCTCGGCCTCCGAGCACGCCGCGCTCCAACGGGTCGGTGCCTACGGGGCGCATCCCGTGCGCTTGCTGATTGTGGGCGATTCCATTGCGATGACGCTCGGCATGGGTCTCTCGGTGCAGGCGCAACGGCACTACGGCGTCAGCGTCATCGACGACGCCACCGTGGGCTGCGACCTGGATCCCCAGATGCAGGTCCTGACCGAGGGCGAGCCCGGGCAGGCGACGCAGGGCTGCGACAACTGGCGGGGGCTCTGGCCGTTCCTGGTCGCCAAGGAGCGACCCCTGGTCGTTGCCCTCGGTCTCGGTCGCTGGGAGGTGACCGACCACCTCGACGACGGGCAGTGGGTGCACATCGGGGAACCGGCCTGGGACCAGCACCTGACGCAGGATCTCCAGGCATCCATCTCCATCTTCCACACATTTGGTGCCAAAGTGGTGCTGTTCACCATGCCCTATGTCGATCCCAGCGACCGCCAGCCCGACGGACTTCCCTGGTCCGAGAACACGCCTGCTCGGACGCAGGCCTACAACGCGCTCGTCCGGCAGGTGGCGCAGTCCGATCCTGGTGAGGTCAGCGTGCTCGACCTGAACCGGATGCTCAGCCCTGACGGCGTGTACACCGCAACGGTCGGTGGGGTCGACGTGCGGTCGTCGGACGGCATCCACGTCAGCATCGCCGGCGGCGAGCTCGTGCAGCGGCAGATCCTGCCGCAGATCGACCGAATCGGCATGGAGGACGAGACAACGGCGGCCAAGGCTCGCGTGTGAGCGGGCCGGAGGCCGCCGACGCCCCGGCGGCCGAAGTCGTCGTCGAGGCCGTGCCGGCCGCGATGGCACTGGCTCCCAACGCAGTGGGGCCGAATCTCGGCGCCGACCTCATCCTCGACGCCGGCGCTCGTCCGGGTGTCCAGTCGCTGCGCGCCGGCCTCCTGCAGGCGGGACCGCTGGCGGCGGCCGGCGTCCTGGCCAACGGGGCGAGCGTCGTCCTCACCGTCGCGCTGGCCCGGGTGCTCTCGCCACACAGCTACGGCGTCCTCAACCAGCTCACGGGGCTGTACCTCATCCTCTCCATGCCCGGATCCGCGGTCGTGGTGGCCGTGGTGCGCCGGGTGACGATGTGGCACGAAGACGGGAGCGGCCACCTGGTCCGTCGCTGGGCCGGCCGCGTGCACCGGCAGGGCAGCATGCTCGTGCTGGCGTGGGCGATCCTCGTGTTTGCCAGCCGGCACGGCGTCGCGGTCCTGCTCAACCAGCAGAGCGGGATCGGCATCGCGGCGATCCTGACCGCTGCCGCCTTCTTCGTCCTGCTCTCCCTCGATCGCGGCCTCCTCCAGGCCCATCGCTCCTACCAGCCCCTTGCGGTCAACCTCCTCGTGGAGATGGGCGTGCGGGTCGTCGCGGTCCTGGTGCTGGTGCTGGCCGGATTCGGTCCCTCAGGCGCCGCGGTGGGAGTTCTCATCGGCGAGGTGGTGGCCGCCGCCCACGCCAGGTGGGCGGCCGTGCGGGCATGGTCGGGTGGCTCGGCTCGGCCGCTGTGGGCAACGGCGGGCTGGGTGGCTGCGGTGCGGCCCGACCGGGTTCTCGGTGGCGGTGCCTCGGAACGACGCACCGTGGTGACCGACCTGGTCGTCGCGTCGGTGTCGCTGTCGATGGTCGCGGTGCTCCAGAACGTCGACGTGCTCGTAGTCGGGCGCGACAACCCCACGCACAGCGGCGCGTACGCCGCGGTGTCGGTCACCAGCAAGGCCATCGTCTTCGGGGCCATCGTCCTCGGCGGGTACCTGTTGCCCGAGGCGGCCATCCGCTGGCGTCAAGGTGGTCACGCGCTGCGACAGTTGGCCGTCGTGCTGGTGCTGCTCGGTGTCCCTTCGGTACTGCTGCTCGGCGTCGCGCTCGCCGCGCCCGAAACGTTTCTCCAGATCGTCTTCCACCATGCCTACACGTCGGCCTCCGACGCGCTGGCACCGCTCGTGGTGGCCATGATCTTGTTGAGCGTGTCCGTCGTGCTCACGATGTACCTGTTGGCGGTCGGGCAGCGCTGGGTCGTGGGCGTACTGGTCGTCGGCGCCGCCGCACTGACGGTTGCGGTGCTCGCTGTTCACGGGGCCCCCCGTGCCACGGCCTTGGCCGATCTCAGTGTGCAGGCAGGCGTGCTCGCGGTGATCGTGGTGGGCTTCGCACTTGTCCACAGGGTCCGGCTTTCCAGGGAGCCTGCAGGGCTAACCTGAACCGGATGGGTGACGACTCGGGGCCGGCCGCCTTCGCGCCCGGCGAGGGGCACCGGCCCGCCGAGACGCCCACGGATCCCGAGGTCCTTGCCTCCATCGCCGCCGGCGCCGGGCTTCGTCGCATCCACTTCGTGGCGTGGCGCGACCTCGACGATCCAGAGGCCGGCGGCTCAGAACTGCACACGCACATGGTCGCGTCGCGCTGGGCCGGCGCCGGACTGGACGTCACGTTCCGGACGTCGAGGGTGCCCGGCGCCCCCTCCGCGATCGACCGCGACGGCTACCGCGTCCTGCGACGTGCCGGGCGCTATGCGGTGTTCCCCGGCGCGGCATGGGAGGGGATCCGCATGGGTCACCGGCCAGGCGACGCGCTGGTCGAGATCTGGAACGGCATGCCCTTCTTGTCCCCGCTGTGGTACCGAGGACCGCGCATCGTGTTCCTGCACCACGTGCACGCCGAGATGTGGGGGATGGTCCTGCCGCCGAAGCTGGCCCGCCTGGGCGATCTGACGGAGCGCCGGCTCGCCCCCCGCTTCTACCGCCACAGCCGGGTGGTCACCCTGTCGAACTCGTCGAGGACCGAGATCGTGGACATGCTCGGCCTGGCACCCGAACGCGTCACCGTGGCGCCCCCGGGCATCGACAGCCGTTTCAGTCCCGGAGGCCAGCGCTCCGCGGTGCCCCTGGTGGTGGCCGTCGGCCGCCTGGTGCCCGTCAAGCGCTTCGACCTCCTGCTGCGGGCCCTGGCCCAGGTGAAGACGCATCAGCCCGAGTTGCGGGCCGTGATCGTGGGCGAGGGCTACGAGCGCCCGGCGCTCGAGGCCCTCCGCGACGACCTCGGCGCCACCGACTGGGTGGACCTGGCGGGCCACGTGTCCGACGACGAGCTTGTGTCGTGGTACCGCCGTGCCTGGGTGGTGGCCAGCAGCTCGCAGCGCGAGGGGTGGGGCATGACCTTGACCGAGGCCGCGGCCTGTGGCACCCCGGCGGTAGCGACCGCCATCGCCGGCCACACCGATGCCGTCGTCGACGGCCAGACGGGTTTGTTGATCGACGACGTGGCCGACCTGGCCCCTGCGCTGGCGCAGGTCCTCGGTGACGACGTGTTGCGCAGCCGGCTGTCCAAGGGTGCGCTGGTGCGGTCGCGCTGGTTCACCTGGGATGCCACGGCCCGCCGCGCACTCGAGGCGCTGGCCGAGGAGGCATCACTCCCGACCCGGCGCTGAAGGGCGGCGCGGCCGCAACGGCCGCAAGCGTCGAACGGACGCATCGATCAGCCGTCGATGCCGACGATCGGCGGGTGCCCAACGACGACGTCGTACTGACCCGGTCGGCGGGCTCGGAGCTTCCCGCGGCGCAGCGGCTTCTTCACGCGCAGCCCGAACCCGGTGATGACCGCGTCGGCGAGGAGGAGCACGACACCCAGCCAGATCAGGTTGCCTGCCTGCACGAAGGTGCCGGGCCAGTTCGCGCCCGGCAGGTAGTGATGCACGTTCTGGCCCTGCCACACGTTGGCGCACCCTGCGACGACGTAGGCGGTGCCGCCCACGAGAGCGACGACGCGGGCCCAGGGCAGGATCAGCCCCAACGCGGTGAGCGCACCGACCGCCAGGGCGGGGACCGGTGCCACGACGAGGGCCGCGACCCCGCCGGTGATGGCGCCTATCAGGAGCGCACGCGGGAAACGGAGCCAGCCGCGCTGGCGCTCCTCCTTGGGCGGCGCCGACCAGGGCACGGTGAGACGCGCCGGGTCGAACGAACCGGGGGCGGATTGGGCGGCCAGCGCGGGCAGCTCGGGTCCGGCCGCGCCGCGCAGGCGCCGTGGCAGCTTCGAGCGCAGCCAGCGCCGGGGCCGGGCCGGGAGGAAGCCGAGCAGCAGACACAGGAGCAGGGTGGCCGCCGAAGCGGCGAGTGCCGCCCACACCTCACGCTGGGGTGTCCACGTCAGCTGGATCGTGAAGTTCGGCCCACCCAACTGGTTGAGATCCGCCGCCGTGACGGGCCACCCGTTGGCGAAGCCGTCCATCAATTGCGACGTCCCGAGGTTCACCGAGCGGGCGCCGGGCGAGGCGCCGGGCCCGGGCACGGCTTCGGCCTTCCAGCCCTTGTTCACGCTCTGCCCGAGCACGAACTCGAAGGGCTGTTGCGCCCCCGAAACGGCGTCGGTCTGGCTGTCGATGTGGGACGACTGCGGCACGACGGTCGGCGCCTGGCCCGCCTGGGCCGGCTGGATCTGCGGTGTCCCGGCCGCGGTCGGGGTCGCCGCGGGGCCGGGGCTCCCTCCGGCCGCCGAGTCGAAGACGAGCTGGTCGATGTTCCAGCCCGTGCACGTCGAGGACGCGTTGGCGCAGGGCGGATTGTGTGCGACGGCGGTTTGCACGATATGTGGCCCCGCGCCCAACGTGATCCCCTTGGCGTCGGGCCCGCACGGCACCAGCTCCGACTCGCCGTTGTCCAAGGCGTTCTGTGTCGACCCGACGATGGAGACGTCGATCGGTTGCCCGTCGACGGAGAGCAGGTTCGAGACGCAGTTCCCGGGAAGGGTCGCCGCAGTGGGTGGAGCCTGGACGCCGGGGATCCCGACCTTGGCGATGCCGAGGGGGAGCGCCAGTGGTCCGGTGGAGTAGTAGTTCTTCGCGGACTCGGCCCGCACCGAGGTGAAGGTGAGGACGAACTGCGAGCCCGTCAGGGGTGCGAAGCTGACCGGTACCGTCGTGGTCGCGCCGGGCACGGTGCTGTCGGCGATGGGCGGGAGCGTCACGGTGCGCACCTGGCTCCCCGAGGTGATCGTCATCGTCGTGGGCACGGAGTGGCGGCCGTCGGCGATCACGGTCATGGGGAAGCTCCTCAGGGTCTGCGGCCGCGTGAGGTTGTAGGTCAGCGTCGAGCCGATGTCGGCGCCGATGCCGAAACCGGGCTGCCACGCGCTGGCGTCGTCGTTGTCGAGCGTCGCCGACGCGGTGGCGCGCAGATCGCCGGGGAGCCGGGCCGACGAGTAGGCCGACACGTACCCGTTGGCCGCCGTCGGCGTCCGCCCCACCAGCTTGTCGATCTCGTCGTCGGGCAGCAACGAGGACAGGCTGGCGCTGCCCGAGATGGTGAAGGAACGGGCGGTCGGGAGCTGGAACTCGCGCGTGATGGTCGTCTCGGGGTCGCTGCGGGTCGGGAACGGCGAGGTGCGCAGCCGGGTCATCACGTAGGTCAGGCGGTTCGAGGCCGATGCCGCACCGACGGCGGACGTGAGGTCGCTCGGCATCTGAATGACTTCTTGGACGTGCGCGCCGGGGATCTCCACCTCGGCGAAGCCCACCGCAGTGGCGTCGGGCGGAGGCTGCGTGTCGTTCGTCGTGGCGTCGATGGTGACCCGCAGGGTGTGGAACGTGGTGGTCGGGAAGGTGATTTGCTGGCCCGCGGCCCCGTAGGACGACTTGTCCAGGTCGAAGGTCTCGGGGCTCTTCCCGTCAAAGGTGAGGGTCACCCGCGAGATCCAGCGGGTGCGGTCACCCTTTTGCAGCTGCACCAGGGCAATGTGGTTCGTCGTCATGGCGTTGCCGAACTGGACCTGCCACCACTGACCCGAGGGGTTCGACACGAAGGTGCCGGTGTTCCACGACGTGTCGAGGTTGTTGTCGAGAGCGCTGTAGGCCCGGTTCTCCGGCGTGAACGACACCGGGTTGCCGTAGCTGCTCGCCGTCGCATTGACCGCACCGGCGAAGCTGGCGAACGTCTTGCTGCTGATGGTCGTGCCGGGGAAGAGCTCGACCGGGCTGTCGCTCAGGTCGGTCTTGGCCGGGTTCTCGTCGGGGGTCTCGGTGGCACCGGTGTTGGCGTTCAGCGTGTTCCATCGGAAGGCCTGCTTGCGGTTGGTGTCGGTGACCACCAACTGCGCGCCCTGTGACGCCAGGCTCTTGATGCGGGTCGGGTGGGGATCGAGCGTGCCCGTGTAGTAGAGCGCGCTGTTGGTGTTCAACAGGCCCAGACCGGCCAGGTCGTTGAGCCCGACTGCGTCTCCCGAGATGATCATGGCGCCTTGGTCCGATTCGCCACGGACAATGGGGCGGGGGTTGTTCACCGTGTAGGTGACCACGGGACTCGGCCACGACAAGGTGGCAGGCGCGCTCGAGGTCCTGTTCGTTCAGCGTGGACACGGCGGAGATGTTCGGCCTTGGTGCACCAAAGGACACGGGATCGCTCAGGCCGGTGGGCGTGTTCAACAGCTGGAGGGCCAACAAGTTGGGCTGGGGCACGCCGTAGTGCTCGTAGCGCTGGTCGTATTCCACCATGAGGTCCCCGGCACTCATCAGCCGGGCCATCGGCGCCAGTGCGTTGTAGTTCTCGAAGTTCTCCTGAATGGGGTCGTCGAGCGCGTAGAGGGTGTCGGCGGTTGCGATGGAGCCCATCACCTGTTGCTCGCGGGTGACGAAGTCTCTGGTGAGGTATGCCGGCTGCGGCGTGTCGAGGGGATCTCCCCAGCGGTACGAGGCGAAGTTGTCCCCGGGGATGGCCAGGACGCGCGTGCCCTGGTGCGTGTTGTTCAGATGGGTGATGGCCTGCTGCTCGTAGGAGGGGAGAGCAGCGGGGATCGAGAGGTAGTTGGGAATCATGTCGCCGTTGAAGATCGAAGGGTTGTTGGCGACGACGAGGGCAGCCAGGAGGAACGCCGAGACGAGCCCGAGGATGGTGATGCGCTCCCAGAGCGCGGTGACGCCGGCGGCGAGCAGCATGGCGAGGCCGAGGAGCACCAGTGGCGTGGCGCGGTCGGTCGAGCGCATGGCCAGGCCGGCCGTCGTGTTGGTCATGAAGGACTTGAACAGCCGCCCGATCACCGTCGGGTTGGTGAAGGGGAACGGGCCGACGGAGAGGACGAGCCCGGCAAAGATCAAGACGATGAAGAAGGCCCGCTCTCGCCAGCGGATGAAGGCGGCAGCCACCAGCGAGAAAACCGGAACGGCGTACGACGTGGCCAAGAGGACGAGGCTCTGGGTGTAGCGGGCCGCCGAATTGTTCCACGGCCCGAGGCTGTCGCCGCCGTAGAAGTACCAGTAGCCGATGCCGCGGATCACCTCCGAGGGGCTCGAGGTGGCCGAGGTGGACGGGACGGTCTCGGTGTACTTGAGGACGTTGACGCCGTAGGCGGCTTCGACGAAGAGACCCGCCATCCACCACAAGCAGGCACCGAGGGTCAAGATGCCGATACGCAGCGCGGTGTCGATGGCGTGGCGCCACGTCGCCTCGCGCAGCACGACGACGGCGTAGATCAGCCAGAGAACCGGCGCGACCCCCACGTAGATGATGGCCGTCGCGTTGATGCCGCTGACCAAGGCAACGGTCAGCGCGAACAGGGCCGGCCAGCGCCACCCGCCCCGTCGAAGAGCCAGGATGGCGAACGCCAGCATGAAGGGCAGTCCCGCCCACGGCAGCAGGATCACCGAGATCCGGCTGGCGTACTGCAAGAAGTACGGCGAGAGCATGTACGCCAGTGCGCCGACCACGGGACCGGGACCGCGAAGCCGCATCGTGCGGCACAGGTAGAGGATGCCGATTCCCGCGATGAAGAGGATGGAGCCGAGCCAGAACCGCTGGGCGATCCACGTCGGGATGTGCAAGACGGACGTGAGGGCGAAGAACGGCCCCATGGGAAGCAGGTAACCGATGTACTCGTGGGTCACCGTCCCCAAGGCGACGGTGGGGTTCCACGAGAAGGCCACCTGGCTCAAAAAGCTGGTGGGATCGAGGTAGAGGTACGGCTTGGTGTTCGCCGTGATGATGCCCGGTTGCACGGCGAGCATCGGGACGTAGGCCAGCGCGGCGAGCGCGACGACGCCGCCGATGGTCCAACGACGTTCAATTCTGGTGGTCGAGGTGGTCGAGGCCTGCGCGGCGTGGCGTCCAGAGGCAACGTGCCGTCCAGACCTCGCGGTGAGGGAGATGAGCATGAGGAGATGAGGTGGGGTCGCCGGGTAGTGTAAGCAGGCAGCGCCCCCGCGGCGTGTCACTAAGGTGTCACCGAAGGGAGCGCCGTGGCTACGAGTACCAAAACCCGGCTGACGGGCGAGCGCCCGCAGCAGGGTGTCACGCCTGACTCCCTCCTGGCGCTGCACGAAGCTGGTTACCGGGCCGTGCTCGACCGTATCGGCGACGGGCGCATTCTCGATGTCGGTTGTGGCCAGGGATTCGAGTCGGCGCGCTTCTTGGACGACCGGCGCCAGGTGGTCGGGGTCGACTACTCGACCGATGCGGTGGCCACCGCGTCCTCACGGTACGGGCACGAGGGGCTCCGGGTGGCACAGATGGACGCGCTCGGGTTGGCCTTCTTGCCCGAGAGCTTCGACGGGGCATGTTCGTCGCATCTGATTGAGCACTTCAGCGACCCCGAACCTCACGTGGCCGAGCTGGCGCGCGTGGTCAGGGACGACGGCCTGGTGTGCGTGCTGACGCCGAACAAGCCGGCCGACTTCGAGAACCCCTTCCACCTTCACCTCTTCGACCGCGCCGAACTGCGAGCCATGCTCGAGCGCCACTTCGGCGAGGTGTGGCTGGGGGGCGTCGACGCAGTAGCCCACGTGAAGGCGGACTTCGAAGCGCGCCGCGTCAAGGCTGCGAAATTGCTCCGCCTCGACGTGCTGGACCTGCGCCACCGCATGCCCTACGAGTGGTACGTCTGGATGTACACGCGCTTGCTGCCGCTGGCCTACAAGGTGGTGGCGCGCAACGACACCGGGGGCGTCACCGGCATCACGGCCGATGACTGGTTCGTCACAGACGACCCGGACGACACGACGCTCGTCCTCCTCGCCGTGGCCCGCAAGCCGGTGCGAGACGGAGCTTCCTCGTGCTCGCGGTCGGCCTGACCGGAGGCATCGGATCGGGCAAGTCGGCCGTGGCCGATCTGCTCGTGGCGCGGGGCGCGGTCCTGATCGACGCCGACCAGGTCGCCCGGGACGTGGTGGCACCGGGCGGGCCCGCCTATCAGCCGCTGATCGATCACTTCGGCAAGGCGATCCTCGCCGACGACGGCACCATCGACCGCAAGGCACTGGCCGCGGTGGCCTTCGCCGACGAGGACATGCGGCTCGAGCTCAACAACATCACCCATCCGGCGATCGGGATCGCCATGATCCAGGCCCGCGACGCGCTGGAGGGCACCGACGACATCGTCGTGCTGGCCATCCCGCTGCTGACCGCCATCCACCGCGAGACGGTCAAGCTGGACGAGGTGGTCGTGGTGGACTGCCCGACCGACGTGGCGCTCGAGCGCCTGCTCACCCAGCGCGGCTTCGACCGGGCCGATGCCGAGGCTCGCATCCGCGCCCAGGTCTCCCGGGAGGAGCGATGCAAGGAGGCCGACTACGTGCTCGACAACTCGGGCGACCGGGCCGCCCTCGACGCCGAGGTCGCCAAGCTCTGGGACTGGTTGCAGGAGGCTGCCGAGGCGCGCCGGTCGGCCGGCTGAGGTGTGACAACCCGGCGGTAGCCTCGGGGGGTCATGCCCGAATTCGAGGTCGTCTCGCCATTCCAGCCTTCCGGTGACCAGCCTCAGGCCATCGCGGGCCTGGCCGAAGGCGTCCGCCGCGGTGACCGCTACCAGACGCTCCAGGGCATCACCGGATCGGGGAAGACTGCGACCATCGCCTGGATGGTCGAGCAGGTCCAGCGACCCACCCTCATCATCGAACCCAACAAGTCGCTGGCCGCCCAGCTGTCCTCCGAGCTCCGCGATCTGTTCCCCAAGAACCGGGTCGAGTTCTTCGTCTCGTACTACGACTACTACCAACCCGAGGCATACCTCCCGACCACCGACACCTATATCGAGAAGGACTCGTCCATCAACGACGAGATCGACCGCCTCCGGCACGCCACCACCTCGTCACTGCTGATGCGCAGGGACGTCATCGTCGTGGCGTCGGTCTCCTGCATCTACGGATTGGGGTCGCCCGAGGAGTACCGCGATCGCATCCTCGGGCTCGCGGTCGGCCAGCAGCTCGACCAGCGGGACATCCTGCGCCGGTTGGTCAACCTCCAGTACGCCCGCAACGACGTGAACCTGGTGCGGGGGACCTTCCGGGCCCGGGGCGACACGGTGGAGATCCATCCGGCCTACGAAGAGGCCGCACTACGGGTCGAGATGTTCGGTGACACCATTGAGCGGATCGTCCCCTTCGACGTGCTGACCGGCGAAATGGGGGACGAAATAGAGGACATCGCCGTCTACGCGGCCACCCACTACGTCACCGGGGACGAGATCATTCAGCGGGCGGTCGGGACCATCGAGGTCGAGCTGCGGGAACGTCTGCAGGAGTTCGAGCGCGAGGGCAAGCTGCTCGAGGCGCAACGCCTGCGCGTCCGCACCGAACACGACCTCGAGATGCTGGCCGAAACCGGCGTCTGCTCGGGCGTCGAGAATTACAGCCGGCATCTCGACGGCCGCGCCCCGGGGGAGACGCCCTACACGCTCCTCGACTTCTTCCCCAAGGACTACCTCTGCGTCATCGACGAGAGCCACGTCGCGGTACCCCAGCTGCACGGGCAGTACGCCGGCGACCGCTCCCGCAAGGACGTGCTCGTCGAGCACGGCTTCCGGTTGCCCTCGGCCAAGGACAACCGACCACTCCGCTTCGACGAGTTCGTCGAGCGGGTGCCCCAGTGCGTGTTCGTGTCGGCCACACCGGGCCCCTTCGAGTTCGAACATTCGGTCCAGGTGGTCGAGCAGGTCATCCGGCCCACAGGTCTGGTCGACCCCGAGGTCACGATCATGCCCACCAAGGGACAGGTGGACGACCTGCTGGCCCGCATCGGGTCCACGGTCGCGGCCGGTGGTCGGGTGCTGGTGACGACGCTGACCAAGAAGATGGCCGAGGACTTGACGGACTATCTGGCCGATGCCGGGGTTCGCGTCCAGTACCTGCACTCGGACATCGACACCATCACCCGTATTGAGATCCTGCGAGAGCTGCGGCTCGGCTCCATCGACGTCCTGGTGGGCATCAACCTGTTGCGTGAGGGCCTCGACCTGCCCGAAGTGGCGCTCGTCGCCATCCTCGACGCCGACAAGGAGGGGTTCTTGCGGTCGGCCTCGTCGCTGATCCAGACCATGGGCCGGGCCGCGCGCAACGTGGACGGGATGGTGGTGCTCTATGCCGACACCGTGACCGACTCCATGCGCGAAGCAGTCTCGGTCACACAGCGCCGCCGCGAGCGCCAGATCGCCTACAACCTGGAGCACGGCATCGACCCGCAGACCATCCGCAAGTCGGTCACCGACATCCTCGAGCGGCTGCGGGGGACGAGCGGCGGCGTGGCCAAGGCCGGGCGGAGCCGGGCCGAGGTCCGGAAGAACGCGGCGGTGCGGGGCAACCGGCGCCCTGCGCTGCTGGCCGACGGCGATGCCTCGACGCCCGCCGAAGCCATGGAGCTGATCGGCCAGCTCGAATCGGAGATGAAGGCGGCGGCGGCGGACCTGCGCTACGAGGAGGCCGCCCTGCTGCGCGACGAGATATCCGAGCTGCGCTCTGCCATCCCGGGCTGAGACTTGCCCCGGCCGGACGGCTGCCGGCCTCAGACTTTGATCGCTCCACCGAGAAAGAACCCCGCTGTCGTCATCGACCCGCTAGGGAGCAACGTCGCGCACCGGCCAGAACCGTTCCTCGATGGCGGCGCAGAGCGCGTGATAGATGGGCTGATGCAGTTCCTGGATCCGGGCCACGTCGGTGGCCGGCACCCCGATCCACACGTCGGCCAGCCCGGCCAAGCGTCCTCCGCCGGCACCGGTGAAGGCCAGGACGCGCAGTCCCGCGGCCCGGGCGGCGAGGGCTGCCAGGACGACGTTGCGCGAGTTGCCCGAGGTCGACAGCGCCCAGAAGAGGTCGCCTGGACGGCCGTAGCCATGAACCTGCTGAGCCATGCCCATGTCGCCCGCGGTGTCGTTTGCCACCGCGGAGATGAGGCCGGTCTGGCTCGTGAGACAGACGGCCCGCACGGCGCCGTCGATGCGCTCGGCCAGATAGTCGGCCATGGTCGCGACGTCGTCGCCCGCCCCGTTCGGCACCGCCCGCCGCACAGCCGCTCGCGCCGACGGCGGCAGCGGCCTGCGATGCTCCATTCCCTTCATGAGCTCGCCGACGATGTGCTCCGCGTCCGCCGAGCTGCCGCCATTGCCGCCCACGTAGACCGTCCCGCCGCCGTTCGCCGTCTGACACAAGACAGTCAGCGCCTCCTCGACGTGCACCGCGAGGTCCGCCAGGTCGGGGTGCCGGTGGGCGAGATCGACGAGCGCGGGTTCCGAGAGAGCGGCCGTGCACGTCGAGTTCGGGAAGGCCGATGACCCGTGCCCGGGCGGGATCGTCGTCTGGGAGGAACAGCGTGCGCACCTCGTGGGGGTGCAGCTCGTCGTGCCAGACGCGGTCTCCTCGGACGATGCGCACCTGCCCGTGCGTGCCCGCGACCTCCCAGAGGCGCATCACCGTGCCGCCCCCGTCTTCGGCCGGCTTGAGCACGGGTGCCAATACGCCTTGGCCCTCGACCTGCACCGCCGACGCCTCGGGCCCCAGCTCGCCGCGGTGCCACGTGTCGAGCACGGCGGGCAGGTCGACGCGCTGTGCGGCGGCCAGACGCGGAATCTCCGCCGCCTCGGCCGGGCCCGGGTGCGGCGTGAAGCGGTAGCGGGCCGTGTGGTGGCCCTGATCGGTGCAGGGGTAGCCGACGGGGTCGTCGGCCCCCCAGTGTCGCCCGTGGTCCGCGACACGCGGACTGCGCAGCACGGTGAGGCGGAGCGTCGCCCCGCTGGCGTCGTAGCCGCCGGAGGCGTCCGCGGTACAGGCGAGTCCCCACCCCCCGTCTGCCTCCGAGAGGTCCACCCAGTGGACCATGGGCTCCTCGTGACCCGAGCACGGACGTGCTGCCGAGCCGTACGGCGCGCCGCCAGTGCTCAGCGGGTCGGCCACCGCTGTCGGAACGACGAGCTTGAGGACGCGCTGGCGTTCGTGCCACTCGACTGAGAGGCGCACCTCGACGAATGGCTCGCCCTCGTAGAGGGAGACCTCTTGTGACACCGTCGTGCCCGCCTCTCCGAAGGACCACGTGCTGCGAACCGTGGCGCGAACGGGACCGTGCTCGGTCACCTCCATCGAGACCAGCCGCCCCTCTTCCACGGCACCGTCGTAGCGGTCGACGCCGTGGGACCAGGTGTCGCTGGGGTCGTCGACCGCGACGGGACGTAGCTCCCCGGCGAGCAGCTCGGTGCCGGCGACGAGCCCGGAACCACCGCCGGTGGTTGTCGCACGGGCGAGTCGCCCTGTGTCGGGGTCGATATGGATTCGCACCAGGCCGTTGGCCAGCGTGCCGTCCCCGTCCACCGTCACCGCCTCGGTCTCGGGTTCCGCGGCGTCGGGTTCTGAGACATGCAGCCAGTAACGGCGGTACCCGAAGGCCGGCGCCGATACCCGGAGGAGGCTGCGGGTCGCGCTGTACGTCGCCTCGCCCGACGCAACCTGTTGGATCCGCGTCCGGCGACCCCCGCTCTGGGTGGCGCCGGCCAGGGGATGGGGGAGGTTCACGGTTCCGGTGACCGGCCATGAGTGCGGGTTGAACACGATCAGCGGCACGGGCAGGCCGCTCATGGCGCTCTCGATTCCCTCGGCCTGCTCGGCACCCTCGACCCACGTGTCGACGCGTTCGGCGACCCGGTGGGCCGCCCGGACGGCCACGCGCTCGGCGCGCGAGTGAGCCGAGACGAGGAGCTCCTCGACGGCCTCGTTCGCCGCGGTCCGTACAGGTCCCGCCGAGCGCATCGTGGAACTGGGCGAACAGCACGCCGCGCCAGGCCTCGGCCAGCTCGCTGTCGCTCGTCGGCCGCGTCGCCGGTGAGAAGCCGACACATCTGATTGAGCGTCTCCGCCGTGACGAGCGCGTCCTCGGCTCGGGCGTTGGCTCGCTTGAGGCCGGCCCGGACCGAGTAGCAACCGACCGCATGCCACTGCAACTCGCCCGCGACCTCGCTCAGGTCGGCCGCGCCGGGTTCTCCGCCCCCAGCGAGCCCCCCGGGCTCATCCGCGGTCACCTCCTCGAGCGCTCGGAAATACGCCGGCGGACTGCCGAAGGCCACCGCCCCCTCCGATTCGGCCGCCAGCGCGTTGATCGTGCGCAGGGCCAGCCGGGTGGGGCCGCCCCCGTGGTCGCCGACACCGAAGAAGGCCATGAGGGGGAGGCCGCGTGCTTCGCTCTCCGCGAGCAGCTCGCCCGCAGGGCGCGGAGGAGCTCCTCCTCGAAGGGGCCCTCGGTGGCGTATTCGTAGGGGATTCGGTACGCGGGGAGCGAGGTCCCGTCGACGCCGCGCCATCGGAAGACCGGAGCCGGAAGAACCTTCTCCGTGGGACCGGGTCGCATGAACACGTACCCGGTGATGCCAGATGCCGCGAGCAGCTGGGGCAGGGTCCCGGCATGCCCGAACGAGTCGACGTTGTAGCCGATGGTGGCCGTGACGCCGACATGACGGGCCAGGTAGCGCTGCCCGTAGAGGAATTGCCGGCAGACCGACTCGCCGGCGGGCAGGTTGCAGTCAGGCTCGATCCATTGGCCGCCGGTGACGACCCAGCGCCCCGAACGCACGTGAGTCCGGATGCGCTCGAACAGCGTTGGTGCGGTCTCTTGGACCCACTGGTAGTAGGCGGCCGAGCTGGCCGTGAAGTGGAGGGCCGGGTCCTCGTCGAGCCGCTCGGCCGCGGCCCCGAAGGTCTGGAGCACCTCGTGCATTCCCTCGTCCCAGTCCCAGATCCACATCGGGTCGATGTGCGCGTTGCCGACCATGAGCAGGCGGTGGCTGCCAGCGGGCACAGCCAGCAGTGTACGAAGCCAGCTCGACGCGGGTAGTTCCTACGTCGCAGATCGTTCGGAATTAGCGTGTCCGCGCATGCCCACCACCACCCAGCTCCGCGAGGTCATGGAGCGCTACGCCGCGGCGGCGAGCTCGCACGACGCCGACGCCTACGCCGCCCTCTTCAGCGAGGATGCGGTCCAGGTCGACCCCTATCCGACGGCGCCCAACGTCGGGCGCGCCGCCATCCGGACCTTCATCTCGAACTCCTTCGCCGCCTGCGAGTCGATGTGTTTCGAGGTGCTCGAGGTCCACCCGGCGGGGGACCGGGTCGCCATCACTTTCCACATCACCTTGGGCCTCGAGGGTGGCTCGACCGCGCACATCCGGGGGGTCGAAGTGTTCACCGTGAATGACAAAGGGCTCATTTCGGCCGTCGAGGCATATTGGGGTGAGGAGGACATGACATTCGACGCCGCCTCAGGTTAGATTCAGCCCGCCTCAGAGGGGATGGAACCCTCCCCGAGCGGGCTGGGCTACTGGCTGATGGCTTCGGACGGCGGCATCTTCAACTACGGCGACGAACACTACGAGGGGTCCGCTGGGGGCTCGCCGCTGAACGCGCCGGTGGTGGGCATGGCGGGCTGAGCCTGCCGCCACGGTCTGGCCTGCCCTTCTGGGGCGGGCGGACCGGGGCCCGCCGGGGGTGACACAGCCCACCGGTATCCTGCCTTGATGGCCGACCGTTTGGTCGTTCGCGGGGCTCGCGAGCACAATCTCCAAGACGTCTCCCTCGACCTGCCCCGGGACAAGCTGGTCGTCTTCACGGGGCTCTCGGGGTCGGGCAAGTCGTCCCTCGCCTTCGACACCATCTACGCCGAGGGCCAGCGCCGCTACGTCGAGTCGCTCTCGGCCTATGCCCGCCAGTTCCTGGGCCAGATGGACAAGCCCGACGTCGACTTCATCGAGGGGCTCTCGCCGGCCATCTCCATCGACCAGAAGTCGGCCAGCCGCAACCCCCGCTCGACCGTCGGCACCATCACCGAGGTCTACGACTACCTGCGGCTCCTCTACGCCCGCATCGGCCATCCCCACTGCCCGGTCTGCGGCCGGCCCGTGGCCCGCCAGACCCCCCAGCAGATCGTCGACCGTGTCCTCGAGCTGCCCGAGGGGACACGCTTCCAGGTCCTGGCTCCCGTCGTGCGGGGCCGCAAGGGCGAATACAGCACGCTGCTCGACGACTTCGCCAAGCAGGGCTTCGCCCGGGTGCGGGTCGACGGCGTCCCGCTCGAGCTCTCGGAGCGGGCCGAGGTCAACCTCGCCCGCTACGAAATGCACACCATCGAGGTGGTGGTGGACCGCCTCGTCAGCCGGGCCAACGCCCGCCAGCGCCTCACCGAGTCCATCGAGACGGCCCTGGAGCTGACGGGCGGGACCGCCGAGGTCCTCGTGATGAACGGCTCGGGTGACGGTGCCGCCGGCGAGGAGGACGAGGCGATCACCTTCTCCCAGCACCTGGCCTGCACGCACTGTGGCATCAGCTTCGAGGAGCCCGCGCCGCGCAGCTTCTCGTTCAACTCGCCCTACGGGGCGTGCCCGGCCTGCCTCGGCCTCGGCACCAAGTTCGAGGTCGACCCCGAGCTGGTCGTGCCCGACGACTCGCTCTCACTGGCCGAAGGCGCGCTGGCCCCGTGGGCGAGCGCGCGCAGCGAGTACTTCACCGGCCTCCAAGCGGGGGTGGCCGAGTTCGGCGGCTTCGACTTCGACACCCCCTGGAAGCTCACTCAAGGCCAAGGACAAGAAGCTGGTCCTCTACGGCACCGGCTCGCGGGTCATCCGGGTCACCTACAAGAACCGGTTCAACCGGAAGCGCTCCTACGACGCGCACTTCGAGGGCATCATCCCCTGGCTCCAGCGCCGTCACGGTGAGTCCGAGTCGGACTGGTCGCGCGAGCAGATCGAGGCCTACATGCGCGAGGTCGACTGCCCCGAGTGCAAGGGGGCTCGCCTCAAGCCCGAGTCACTGGCGGTGACCGTCGGGGGCCGCAACATCTACGAGCTGTGCAGCCTCTCCATCGGCGCCGCCGTCGACGCCATGGCCGGCCTGGAGCTGTCCGAGCGCGAGCACATGATCGCGGACCGCGTCTTCAAAGAGGTGCGCGAGCGCATGCAGTTCCTGCTCGACGTCGGGCTGGACTACCTGTCCCTGGCCCGCTCGGCCGGCACCCTCTCGGGTGGCGAGGCACAGCGGATCCGTCTGGCCAGCCAGATCGGCAGCGGCCTGGTGGGCGTGCTCTACGTGCTCGACGAGCCGTCCATCGGGCTACACCAACGCGACAACCAGCGTCTGATCGCCACGCTCGAGCGACTGCGCAACCTGGGCAACACGGTCATCGTCGTCGAACACGACGAGGAGACCATCCGCACCGCCGACTACGTCGTCGACATCGGCCCCGGTGCCGGCGAGCACGGGGGCAACATCGTCCACGCCGGCCCGGTCACCGGGCGCGGCGGCCTGGTGTCCAACAAGGCGTCCATCACCGGCCAGTACCTCTCGGGCAAGCGGTCCATCCCGGTGCCGGCGCGCCGTCGGCCCGGGACCGGTGACGTCGTCACCGTCCGGGGGGCCAAGGAGCACAACCTGCGCGAGATCGACGTGTCGTTCCCGCTGGGCTGCCTCATCGCCGTGACCGGTGTGTCGGGGTCGGGCAAGTCCACGCTCGTCAACGACATCTTGTTGCGCTCGCTGGCCCAGCACCTGCACCGGGCCAAGGCGCTGCCGGGGCGACACCGCAAGGTCGAGGGCATCGCGCATCTCGACAAGGTGGTCGACGTGGACCAGGCCCCCATCGGGCGCACGCCGCGTTCGAACCCCGCCACCTACACCGGGGTCTTCGACCACATCCGCAAGCTCTTCGCCCAGACGGCCGAGGCCAAGGTGCGCGGCTACCAGCCGGGCCGCTTCTCCTTCAACGTCAGGGGTGGACGCTGCGAGGCGTGCGCCGGCGACGGGACGATCAAGATCGAGATGCACTTCCTGCCCGACGTCTACGTGCCCTGTGAGATCTGCCACGGGGCGCGCTACAACCGCGACACCCTCGAGATCACATTCCGGGGCAAGACCATCGCCGACGTGCTCGACCTGTCCTGTGAGGAGGCGCTCTCCTTCTTCGAACGCCAACCCCCGATCGCCCGCCACATGCAGACCCTGGTCGACGTCGGCCTCGGCTACGTGCGCCTGGGTCAGCCGGCCCCGACCCTCTCGGGCGGGGAGGCCCAGCGGGTCAAGCTGGCGAGCGAGCTCAGCCGCCGACCGACCGGCCACACCTTCTACATCCTCGACGAGCCGACGACCGGGCTGCACTTCGAGGACACCCGCCGCCTGCTCGAGGTGCTGGGCCGCCTGGTCGAGCAGGGCAACACGGTGGTGGTGATCGAGCACAACCTCGACGTCGTCAAGACGGCGGACTGGATCATCGACCTCGGTCCCGAAGGCGGAGACAAGGGCGGCCTGGTCATCGCCGAGGGCACGCCCGAACAGGTGGCCAAGACGGCGGGCAGCTACACGGGCGAGGTGCTCAAGCCCATCTTGGCCAAGGCCAAATAGCCGGCGTTCACGGCAGCGTGCCCACCTTGACCGCCTGGAGCTGACCGGAGGCGAAATCGGTGACCAGCAGGGTGGTGCCCCACGACCCGACCGCCATGTCCCGGGGGAAGAGACCGGGCACACCGGCAGAGACGCGCCCGGCGCTCGTACACACAACGAGGCTCCCGAGGGTCAGGGCGATGACCATCGGGATGACATGACGGCGCGACACCCCCGCATTCTCGCCGACCTGTCCGTGCGCCCACCGGCATCCCGACGCCCGGAGCGCGCAGGGTGTGTCGTCGTTCAGCTGAAGTGCGTGCGGGGACGCTCCAGTGCCACGCCGTCGACGAAGGTGTCGACCTTCTCGTTGTAGAACGCGACCAGTCCGGCAATGGGCAACAGCTCGCGGGTGGGGAAGTCGTAGGTCCATGCGATGTCGGGGTGGGTGCGCCCACCCACGATGGCGGACCAGTAGCCCGAGGTCGTCCCCTTGTAGGGGCACGACGTCACGGTGTCGGAGGGGACGAGCTTGGTGAAGTCCACATCGGTCCGGTTGAGGTAGTAGCGAGTGGGGAGACCGGTCTCGAAGCACAAGACCGGTGAGGAGGACTCGGCCAGCACCTCGCCGTGGGACTCCACGCGCACCGTGCGGGTGGAGCGCAGGGAGTCGACCCGGGTGTAGGGGTTGCGGGGGTGGACGAAGACCTGCTCGTCCTCTTCGAACCAGGCGTCGAAGGCCGACCACTCGAAGAGCACGGTGTCGTCGAGGCCGCCCACCTTGGCCGCCCCGAGCACCTTGGCGGCGTGGGGCCGCTCGATCTCCCCGACGCGCACGCCGTGGTGCCGCACGTCGCCGCGGGGCGTCTGCTCGGTCGTGCCCTCGTCGACCAGCGCGCCCTCGAGCACGTCGGCGAGGGGGATGTAGTACTGCGGGAAGGGGGGCCACTCCCAGACGTAGCGGGCCCGGGTGGTGTCGACGACGGCCCGGCCGCCCAGGAAGGCGCGGATGCGGCGGGGCACCGGTTCGACGTGGTTGGCCTCGACGGGGGGAGCGGGGTAATCGGTCACCGTGGCCTCCAGGTCGATCGGCGGACGGTTCGGTGCAGGTCGATGCCCGGGGACCCTACCGGCACGTGGTCGCGCGGTGCGCGGTGGCGCGCCGGCAGTGCCGTCGCGGGGCTCAGGTGATGGCGAGCATCCGCTCGAGCGCCACCTTGGCCCACTCGGTCGTGTCGCCGTCGACCACGATCTGGTTGCGCACCTCTCCCTCGACGAGGCCCTCGAGCACCCAGGCCAGGTGCTGGGGGTCGATGCGCGACATGGTCGAGCACGGGCAGACCAGCGGGTCGAGGCAGACCACCGTCTTGTCGGGGGACTCCTCGTCGAGGCGCTTGACGAGGTGGATCTCGGTGGCGACGCCGATGACGGACCCCGCCGGCGCGGCGTCGACGGCGCGGATGATGGCGTCGGTGGAACCGATGACGTCGCCCAGCTCGACGACCTCGTGGGCGCATTCGGGGTGGATCATCACGATGCCCTCGGGGTGCTCGGCCCTGAACGCCTCGACGTGCTCGGGTCGGAAGCGCTGGTGCACCGAGCAGTGGCCCTTCCAGAGCAGGAGCGTGGACTCCTTCACCTCGCGGTCGCTCAGCCCGCCGAGGGTCTGGCGGGGATTCCACACGCGCATGTCGTCGGCGCCGTAGCCGAGCTGGTAGCCGGTGTTGCGCCCGAGGTGCTGGTCGGGGAAGAAGAGGACGCGCTCACCGCGCTCGAGGGCCCAGGTGAGCACCGCCCTGGCGTTCGACGAGGTGCACACCGCGCCGCCGTGGCGGCCGACGAACGCCTTGAGGGCCGCCGCCGAGTTCATGTAGGTCACCGGGATCAGGCGGCCGACGTCGACCACGCGGGCCAGGTCCTCCCAGGCCTCCTCGACCTGGTCGATGTCGGCCATGTCGGCCATGGAGCAGCCGGCGTTGAGGTCCGGCAGGACCACCTGCTGGTGGTCGCCGGTCAGCACGTCGGCGGACTCGGCCATGAAGTGCACGCCGCAGAAGACGATGAACTCGGCGTCGGACTGGCCGGCGGCCAGGCGCGAGAGGCCGAAGGAGTCGCCGCGGGCGTCGGCCCAGCGCATCACGTCGTCGCGCTGGTAGTGGTGCCCGAGGATCGAACACGCGGGACCCGAGGGTCGCCTTGGCCGCGCCGATCATGTCGGCCAGCTCCTCGTCGGACGCGGCTGTGTAGCGCTCGGGAAGAGGCGCCTGGAGCCTGAGCATGTTGTCTGCCCCCTTTGAGGGAGAGCATCGATATGGCCGGCGGGGACAGCCTGGTCGCCCATCCGCGGGTTTGTCGGCCTCGATGCGAGGTTGTGTGCCGGATACCAGGCCGGCAGAGCCAGTGTACCGCCGCCCACCAGCGGCTGCGCGAGAGTGGACGTGATGCAGGATCGGCCGCCCACCGGCTCCATCCCGGACGCCCCGGGCTCCTACCAGTTCCTCGACGCCGAAGGCCGGGTCCTCTACGTGGGCAAGGCGAAGTCCCTCCGCCACCGCCTGCCCAATTACTGGCAGGACTCGGCCAAGCTGCCCCCGCGCACGGCGCAGATGGTGGCGCAGGCCGACCACGTCGAGTGGGTGGTCGTGGACAGCGAGGTCGACGCCCTCATCCTCGAGCACTCGCTCATTCAGGCCCACCTGCCCCGCTACAACGTGCGCCTCAAGGACGACAAGAGCTATCCCTGGCTCGCCGTCACCGTGAACGAGGAGTGGCCGCGTCCGGCGGTGGTGCGTGGCCGCAAGCGCAAGGGGGTCCGCTACTTCGGGCCCTACGGCAACGCGGGGGCCATCCGCTCCACGCTCGATCTCTTGGTGCGGAGCTTCCCGGTGCGCACCTGCTCGGACACCAAGTTCAGGCGCCACGAGCGGCTCGGCCGGCCCTGCCTGCTCTACGACATCGACCGCTGCTCGGGCCCCTGTGTCGGCGCGGTCGACCACGAGGCCTACGACGGCTTCGTGGTCGACCTCATGCGCTTCCTCTCCGGTGACACCGAGCCGGTGCTGGCCCGCCTCGAAGCAGAGATGCTGGCCGCGTCCGAGGATCTGCAGTTCGAGCGCGCGGCCCGGCTGCGGGACCGCATCGCCGCCGTGCACAAGGCGGCCGAGACCCAGCAGATGGTGTCGGACCGTGCCGAGGACTTCGACGTCGTCGGCCTGGCCGAGGACCCGCTGGAGGCATCGGTCCAGATCTTCCGGGTGCGCCGCGGGCGCGTGGTCGGCCACCGCGGCTTCGTGGCGGAGAAGGTGGAGGACCTCTCGGGCCCCGAGTTCATGTCCCTGGTGGTCTCCCAGGTCTACGGCGCCGACGGCGCCGAGGTCCCGCGCCGCGTCCTCGTGCCCGAAGAGCCCGCCGACCTCGACCTGCTCGAGAGCTGGCTCCGCAGCGTGCGCGAGGGGCCGGTCGACATCGGGGTGCCCCAGCGGGGCGCCAAGCGCGCGCTCCAAGAGACGGTGACCCGCTCGGCGGGCGAGGACCTGGCGCGCCACCGGCTGCGCCGGGCGTCGGACCACAACGCCCGCTCCAAGGCGCTCGACCGAGCTGCAGAGCGCGCTCTCACTCCGCGAGGCCCCGCTGCGCATCGAGTGCTACGACATGAGCCACCTCCAGGGCACCGACTACGTGGGGTCCATGGTGGTGCTCGAGGACGGCCTGGCCAAGCGTTCGGACTACCGGCGCTTCACGGTCAAGTCGGTGCCGGGCAACGACGACTATGCCGCCATGGAAGAGGTGCTGACCCGCCGGCTCACCGCGCTCAAGGAGGCGCCGAGCCGCGCCCGAGGGCGGCCGGCCCAAGCGCTTCGCCTACCGTCCCAACCTGTTGCTGGTCGACGGCGGCAAGGGCCAGCTGCACGTGGCCGAGCGGGTCGTGCGCGAGCTGGGGCTCGAGGACGAGATCGAGCTGGCGGCCCTGGCCAAGCAGTTCGAGGAGGTCTACCGGCCCGGCTCGGGCGACCCGGTGCGGCTGCGGCGGGGCTCCGACGCGCTGTACCTCCTGCAGCGGGTGCGCGACGAGGCCCACCGCTTCGCCATCACCTTCCACCGCGAGCGGCGGGCCAAGCGGATGACGCGCAGCATCCTCGACGACATCCCCGGGCTCGGGCCGGCCCGCAAGGCCCGCCTGGTCAAGGAGTTCGGCGGGGTCAACGCGGTGCGGGCCGCTACGCTCGAACAGCTCCAGGCCGTGTCCTGGCTGCCCGACGCCGTCGGTCTCGCCGTCTACGACGGCGTGCACAAGGTTGGTGGGCGATGAACGAGGGCAGACCGTGAGCGTGGGCAGGCGATGAGCGAGTTCGTGGTGGTGACCGGGATGTCGGGCGCCGGCCGCTCCACCGCGGCCGCCGCGCTCGAGGACATGGGCTGGTTCGTCATCGACAACCTGCCGGCCGGCCTGATCATGAAGATGGTCGAGATGGTCGACCGGCCCGGGTCGGGCATGGAGCGCGTCGCCCTGGTGATCGGCCGGGGCGGCAGCGGTGCGGGACCCGAGTACCTCGGCGATCTCCCCGACGTCCTCGACGAGCTCCGCGCCACGCGCAAGCGGGTGCGGGTGGTCTTTCTCGACGCGCCCGACGACGTGCTGGTGCGGCGCTACGAGGGCACGCGCCGGCGCCACCCGCTGGCCGCCCGGGGCGTGGAGGAGTCGATCGCCGACGAGCGACGGCTGCTCGAGCCGGTGCGCGAGCGCGCCGATCTGCTGGTCGACACGGGCGAGCTGAACTCGAATCAGCTGCGGTCGCGCATTTTGGAGGTGTTCGGCGACGCCGAGGCACCGCACCTGCAGACCTCGGTGATCTCCTTCGGCTACAAGCACGGGATCCCGCTCGACGTCGACATCGTCTTCGACTGCCGCTTCCTGCCCAACCCGTTCTGGGTGGAGGAGCTGCGGCCCTACAGCGGCCTCGACGAGCCGGTGCGCGACTACGTGCTGAACCAGCCCGAGTCGATCGCCTTCTTGGAGAAGGTGGACGAGCTCATCACGAGCATCCTGCCCGCCTTCGTCCGCGAGGGGAAGTCCTATCTGACCATCGCCATGGGGTGCACGGGCGGGCGGCACCGCTCGGTGACCCTGGCCGAGGAACTGGCCGCCCGGCTCGGCGCGCAGGACGAATCGGTGTCGGTCTTCCACCGGGACGTCGACCGGTGAGCGCCCGCCCCTCGGTCGTCGCCATCGGCGGCGGGCACGGCACGGCCGTCACGCTCCGGGCAGCGCGTCGCTACGCCGGCACCCTGACCGGCATCGTGTCGGTGGCCGACGACGGCGGCAGCAGCGGACGCCTGCGCGAACTGCTCAACGTGGTGGCCCTCGGCGACATCCGCAAGTGCCTGGTGGCCCTGGCCGACGAGGACTCCGCCCTGGCCATCGCGTTCGGGCACCGCTACGACGAGGGCGAGCTGGCCGGCCACGCCTTGGGAAACCTGATCCTGGCCGGGCTGATCGACGCCACCGGTGACCTTCTCGCGGGTGTGCGCGAGGCGGGCATCCTGCTCGGTGCCTACGGCGACGTGCTCCCGGCGACGAGCGAGCTGGTCGTGCTCAAGGCCGAGTCGGCCAGCGGCACGGTGGCGGGTCAGGTGGCCGTCAAGGAGACGGGCGACATCGCGCACCGTCTCGCTGGTGCCCGGCGACTCCCAGGCGCCGCCCCTGGCGCTCGAGCGCATCGCCGAGGCGGACCAGATCGTGATCGGCCCCGGGTCCCTGTTCACCAGCGTGCTCGCCGCCGTGGCGGTGCAGGGCATCGCCGACGCGGTGGCCTCAGCCAGCGCTCAGGTTGTCTACGTCTGCAACCTCCGTCACGAGGTCAAGGAGACCGAGGGGTATGATGTGAGTGCGCATATTGCCGCCCTGGCCAGGCACGATGTCACGGTCGACGTGGTGCTCTGTGACACCATCGGTGGTATGAGCATCGGGACGACGGATGTCGAGGTGCGCGACGTTCCCCTGACGGGGCAGAACACCCTGGTCCACAGCCCGGCCAAACTGGCGCAGGCGCTTTCGGGTCTGCTGGCATAGGGCGCCCGGGATCCCGAGCGAGGAAGGAACGACATGACGGTGCGGGTCGGTATCAACGGCTTCGGGCGTATCGGCCGCAACTTCATGCGGGCGATCCTCGACACCGGGGCCGACATCGAGGTGGTCGGCATCAACGACCTCACCTCGGCGGCGATGCTGGCCAACCTGCTTCGCTACGACTCGACCAACGGGCGCCTCGCCGTGCCCGTCGACGTCGAGGGGGGCGACCTCTTGGTGGGGGACAAGCTGGTGCGGGTCCTGGCCGAGCGCGAGCCGGGCCGCCTGCCCTGGGACTCGCTCGGAGCCGAGGTGGTCGTCGAGTCCACCGGCATCTTCACCGCCCGTGAGGACGCGGCGGGGCATCTCGGCGGCTCGGTCAAGCGGGTGATCATCTCGGGTCCCTCGGGCGACGCGGACGGCACCTTCGTGATCGGGGTCAACGACGAGGACTACGACCCGTCCCGCCACACCGTGATCTCCAACGCCTCGTGCACCACCAACTGCTTCGTGCCGATGGTCAAGGTCGTCGACGACGCCTTCGACATCGTGAGCGGGCTCATGACGACGGTGCACGCCTACACCAACGACCAGAACCTGCTCGACCTGCCGCACAAGGACCTGCGCCGGGCGCGGGCCGCCGCCATCAACGTGGTGCCCACCTCGACGGGCGCGGCCCGGGCCACCAGCCTGGTGCTCGAGGCGATGAAGGGCCGCCTCGACGGCACCTCGCTGCGGGTGCCGATCCCGGCGGGCTCCATCACCGACTTCACCGCCGTGGTGAAGGGCTCGCCCTCGGTGGCCGACGTCAACGGGGCCTTTGCCGAGGCGGCGGCCAAGCCGCCGCTCGACCGGGTGCTCGAGTACACCGAGGACCCGATCGTCTCGAGCGACATCGTCGGGTCGCCGGCCTCGTGCACCTTCGACTCGGGCATGACGATGGTGATGCCGGTCAACGAGGAGCTGACCCTGGTCAAGACGTTCGGCTGGTACGACAACGAGTGGGGCTACTCGAACCGCCTGGTCGATCTGGTCACTTTGGTCGGGGCCTGAGCGAGATGGACCCGCTGCGCGGCATCCCGCTGCTCGAGGACCTCCCCGACCTCGACGGGAAGCGCGTGCTGGTGCGGGTCGACTTCAACGTCCCCCTCCACATCGGCGTACGGGGCCAGGCCACGGTGGCCGACGACTTCCGCATCACCGCCGCCCTGCCCACCCTGCGCCGGCTCCAGGACGAGGGGGCCGAGGTGGTGGCGGCGTCGCATCTCGGCCGGCCGGCCGGCGCCCCCGATCCGCGCTGGGAGATGGATCCGGTCCGCAAACGCCTCAAGGCGCTGTGCCCGGGCGTCGGGCTCACCGAGAACCTGCGCTTCGATCCGGGCGAGAAGGGCAACGACCCCGCCTTCGTGCAGCGTCTGATCGAGGGCTTCGACGCCTACGTCGACGAGGCCTTCGGCGCGGCGCACCGCGCCCACGCCTCGATCGTCGGCCCGCCGCAGTTCCTCCCGAGCGCGGCCGGCCTGCGCTTCGCCCGGGAGGTCGAGGTCCTCGGTGGGATCCTCGAGTGCCCCACCCGGCCCTTCGTCGCCGTCGTCGGGGGGGCCAAGGTGGCCGACAAGCTCGATGTGCTCAAGGTCCTCGCCACCAAGGTGGACACGCTCGTGGTCGGCGGCGGCATGGCCTTCACCTTCCTGGCCGCCCAGGGCGTGCACGTGGGGTCCTCGCTCTACGACCCCGACCACCTCGAGGCCTGCCGGGACCTGCTGCGCTCGGGCGTCCAGATCGTGCTCCCGACCGACACGAGGGCGCTCGAGCCCGGCGGCACGTTCGGTCCGCCCGGCGAGGGGCACGGACCGCGGGGGAGCGTCAAGGTGATTGAGGGAGACCTCCCCGACGGGTGGACCGGCCTCGACATCGGGCCGGACTCGGCGGCGGCGTTCGCCGAGGTGGTCGCGGGTGCCGGCACCGTCTTGTGGAACGGGCCGCTCGGCGCCTTCGAAGACCACCGATTCTCGAGCGGGACGCGGATCGTGGCCGAGGCGGTGGCCCACTGCAAGGGCTACTCGGTGGTCGGGGGCGGCGACAGCGCCAGCGCGCTGGACGAACTGGGCCTCTCGAACCAGATCGATTTCCTCTCCACGGGCGGCGGCGCGTCGCTTTCCTACATCGAGTCGGAGGGTCATCTCCCCGGCATCGACGCCCTGCGTCGCGCGCCGAACGCTCCCCGCGGGTGAGCGCGCGCCGCCCGCTGGTCAGCGGGAACTGGAAGATGCACCACGACCATATTGAGGCGCTGCACACCGTGCGCGACCTCGGCCTCCGGCTCAAGCCCGAGGACGTGGCACGCCTCGACGTCTCGGTCCATCCACCCTTCACCGACCTGCGCACGGTTCAGACGCTGGTCGAAAAGGAGCGCATCCCCGTCGCGCTCGGGGCGCAGCACTGCTCCGACGAGGACGCCGGCGCCCGCACGGGCGAGGTCAGCCCGCGCTTCTTGTCCCGGCTCGGCACCGCCTACGTCATCGTCGGCCATTCCGAGCGCCGCACCCTCTTCGGGATGGACGACGCCACCGTCGCCTCCACCCTGCGGGCGGTGCTGCGCCACGAGATGACGCCCATCGTCTGCGTGGGGGAGACCGAGGAACAGCGGGCAGGCAGTCACACCGAGGCGGTGCTCGAGGAGCAGGTCATGGCGGCCCTCTCGGGCCTGGGGGCCGAGGTGGTGGGTGCCCTGGTCCTGGCCTACGAGCCGATCTGGGCCATCGGCACGGGGACGCCGGCCACGGCGATGGACGCCGAGGACGCCTGCGTCTTCATCCGCTCCCTGGTGGCCAAGGTCGGCGGGGACGACGCGGCGGCGAGCGTGCGGATCCAGTACGGGGGGTCGGTGAACGGGGAGAACGCGGCGGATTTCATGGCCGAACCCGACGTCGACGGCCTGCTCGTGGGCGGGGCCAGCCTGGAGGCGGCCGCCTTCACCGACATCATCCGGGCCACCGCCGCCTGCTACCGTTCCTAGGCTGAGCAGGTAACGGCCGTCTCGGCCGCCGAGCTGGAGGCTCCTCCGTTGTTGGCAACCATCTCCACACTCACGTGGGTGTACATCGTCATCGAAGTGCTCGCCGCGCTCGGGCTCATCTTCCTCATCCTGATGCACAGCGGGAAGGGCGGCGGGCTCTCTGACATGTTCGGCGGCAGCGTCGGCGCCGCCGCCCAGGGCTCGACGGTGGTGGAGCGGAACCTCGACCGCATCACGGTCACGGTCGCCATCGTCTTCGCCTTCGCCACGATCACGCTGGATCTCCGGCTGCAGTGACGGGCCGGGGCCCACGCCCCCGGCGCTGGCGCTGGCTGGTCGGGTCTCTCGGAGCGCTCGGGTTGCTGGCGGCGGCCTGCGGTGGGGGCGCCGGCGGCAGCGGGACGACCGTCACCTACGTCGGCGTGGCCGGTGGGGCCATCTCCTTCGGCATGACCCAGAGCCGTGACTGGCTGCAACCCCAACACGGTCGAAGGCGACATTCCCGGCACGCTGACCGTGCTCGGTGCCGTCCTGCCCAGCCCGTGGACCGTGAACAGCGCGGGGATGATGACGCCGAACCTGACCTTCGCCTCGTCCGAGCTCGTGAACCTCAAGCCCGAGACGGTCGTCTACACCTTGAACCCCAAGGCCGTGTGGTCCGACGGGGTGCCCATCACCGCGGCCGACTTCAAGTACGCCTGGGAGCAGCAGCGCGGCGACCCCGTCGTGTCCTCTCCGGACGTGACGAGCATCGCCGGCTACCGGGACATCTCGTCGATCACCGGGTCCAACGGCGGCAGCACCGTGACGGTGAAGTTCAAGAAGGCCTTCGCCGACTGGCAGTCGCTCTTCGACAACCTCGTGCCCGCCCACGTGATGGAGAAGGTCGGGTGGAACCCGGCCTGCCCGACGGTGAGCCCGGCCATCGACCTCTCGGGCGGCCCGTTCAAGATCGGGTCGGTCTCGGGCCAGACCATCACGCTGGTGCAGAACCCCAAGTGGTGGGGGACCCCGGCCAACGCCCGCTCGGTCACCGTGCACATCGCGTCGTCGACCGATCAGCTGGCCCAGTGGATGACCTCGGGCTACGTCCAGGTGGCCGAGCCGACCACCGTGACCCAGCCCTTCCTCACCCAGATGACCGGCCTCCCCGGCGTCCAGAGCGACGTCGACACCTCCGACACCATGCTGCAGCTCGACATGGCCAGTTCGCTCGACTCGGACCTCTCGCCGGACCTGCGCTTCGCCATCGCGCTGTCGATCAACCGCCAGGACCTGGTGAACCAGGAGGTGAGTTGGGCCGTGCCCGGCATCTCGGTGGCCGACAGCCACGTCTACGTCCAAGGGCAGCAGAACTACAAGCCCGCACCCACGGGCGCACCGACCACCACCGTGCCGCCGCCCACGTCGTCGACGTCGACGACGGCGATCGGGTCCGGGGGCAGCGTCAACTTCCCGGTCACCCCGGTGCCGGACCAGGCGGCGGCCTTCATTGAGGCGTCGGGCCTCAACCGCGACGGGGGGACGCAGTACTACCACTCGGCCTTCGGCGCGCCCTTCGAGCTCCACATGGTCTACGACTCGAGCGACCCCTGGGCGTCCGAGGCGGCACCAGTCATCCGAGCCGAGCTGGCGGCGGCGGGGCTCGAGACCACGCTCTTGCCGGTCGCCGGCGCCACCCAGACCGGGCAGGTCCTGGCCGACGGCTTCGCCGACCTCGCCCTGGTGCCCGTGACGTTCTCGCCCTACATGAGCCAGACGCTCTCGTGGTACACGATGCTCCTCGGCCCTCCGGGCAAGAACGGGAGCGAGGACTGGACCAACTTCTCGGACAACCAGTTCGACCAGACGGTGCAGACCGCGTCGCAACAGCTGAACCCCGTCACGGCCGCTCCCTTCTACGCACAGGCGGACACGGACCTTTGGAAACAGATGGTCTCCCTCCCGATCTACGCGGAGCCGGCCGCGCTGGCCTGGAGCCGGACCATCGGCGGGGTGACGCCCATGCCACGCAGCACGTCCATTCTGTGGAACGCCCAACTGTGGGCGGTCCGCCAGCCCGAGTCGACCAACAACACGACGCCCTCGTTACCGGGGCAGTAGGAGCGCGCTCGTTCGGCCTGTCTACCCGTGGTTGGGTGGTTCGTGCAGCTCAGAGAGGCCGATGGGGCCGCGCTACGATCTCGAGACGCTGCTTTTCAAATGCAACCTCGTCGGAGTGGCGGAATAGGCAGACGCGCCAGCTTGAGGGGCTGGTGCCCGCAAGGGCGTGGGGGTTCAAGTCCCCCCTCCGACACATGATCTCGTAGGTACGGCAGATGATGCCCGACGGCGTTGACCGTGTCCTCGATGCCGTCGGTGCCGATGAGGGCGCCGAGCGAGGCCAGGTGGCCGCTGAGGCCCGGCAGCAGCTTCTGGATGGATGCGGTCCGGCGGGAGAGCCGCAGCCGCTCTCCAGGTCGACCGCCTGGTGGCCGAGCGTGGCCCACTGCACCTGAATCCACTCGGGGGCCAGGGGCCATCGGGATCTGGTCCGATCGTCGGTGGGGGAGCGAAAGATCAACCACTCTCCGGTGGCATAGGCCCACAGGATTCATCCCTGTCGCCGCGGTGACATCAGTCTAAGTGGTCGAGACGCTCCCTTTTCGGCGAGGGGTGAATGTCCCTGGTCCGTCTCGAAAGCAGCATGATGGTCGGACGTATCCTTTCGAGTGGTCCCGATCCAGCGTGCCCGATCCTGAGGTCTGCCATGTCGTCGTCTGATGGTGAGCGTGAGGAAGACGCCTTCGGTTTCGATGGCACTCCGTCGCGTGACGGAGGCACAAGGAGCCCAACATTGCGGGCTTGGGCCGCGAAGTACATGTGGAGGTTGAGCGTCGCCATAATCCTGCTCATTGCCGCTGCGCTTCTCGGACCCCGGGTCGTTCTGATCGGCCTGCTCATGCTGGGACCGTGCTGCGCGCTGTTCAGCACCCGGCGAGTCTCGACCGCCCAGGCGGGGGGAATCGCTGTGGGGCTGGCCCTCTTCTTGGCTCTTCCCGATGGGATCTGGGGCACACCTGGGCCGCCGGGATCATCGAATCGGCGAAGCGGCACTGAGCCTGCGCCAAGACGTCGTGGGAAACTGGGGACAACAGATCGAAGCGAGGCAGCCATGGAGAGAATCCGACTTCACCGAGACCAGATAGCCCTCATCGCCGCGGTCGTCCTGCCGCTCGGCGTGGCGGCCGTCCTGGTCCCCTTCGGCTCGAGCTTCGCCAACACGGCATCCGCGCTGATCCTCGTGGCGGTCATCGCGGCGGTCGCAGCACTGGGCAACCGGATCTCGGGCTTCGTAGCCACGGTTTCTGCGACCTTGTGGTTCGACTTCTTCCTCACCCGACCCTACGAGAAACTGACCATCACCCACCGGCCGGACATCGAGACTGCCCTGAGCCTCTTCGTCGTCGGGATCATCGTGACCGAGCTGGCAGCCCGCAACCGTCATCACCATGCCATGGCCGCCGAGGAGGCCGACTTCGTCGGTCTCATCCACTACATCTCGGAACTCGCGACGTCGGGCGCTTCTTCCCGTGAAGTGGTTGAGCGTGTGCGGCGAGAACTGGTCTCCGTGCTCCACCTTCGGGAGTGCCGCTACGAATCAGGTCAGGCTGAACAGCCGATGATGCGGCTCGAACATGACGCTCAGGTTGTTCTCGGGGGCAGAACCTGGGCCGTCGATCGCCTGGGGTTGCCCGGCCCGGAGATCGAGTTGGTCGTTCAGAGCCAGGGCCGCACGCTGGGCCGCTTCGTCATGACACCGACCCCGGGATATGAGGTCTCGTACGAGCGAAGGGTGGTGGCCGTGACGATCGCCGATCAGGTCGGTGCATCGTTGCGACCTCTGCTCGGTTCTCGTGCGTAACGAGGAAGGTGCATCGGGTGCTGCGGGGGATGCTCTTCGACCCTCTAACTGGTGACTAGAAGCAGACACACAAAGAGGGCGTAGGCCGCGATGATCACCGCGCCTGAGATACGTCGCAAGCCGTGCCCAAAAAGGGCGAGCGCCAACGTCAAGACGGTGAGCCCCACGTACCAACCGGCAATGAGGAGGCCTGATCCCGACGGTTTGGCCAGGCCGATGACGGTTGCAGGGATCAAGAGACCGGCAGTCACATTGAGAGAATTCGAGTTGAGCGCGGTGCTCAGCGTCGCCGCCCCGCGTCCTCGCCGGGCCAGGTAGACCGCAGATACCGCATTGGGAAGGCTGGTCACCGCGGCCAGGACCAGGCCGCCGACGACGATCTCGGGGACTGCGAAGTGGACGCCCAGCGAGGTCGCGCCTCGCTCCATAGCGATGCTGGCGACCACGACGACCACCAGGGCTCCACCGGCCATGAGAGCGTCGCCTCCCGTGCCCCGTCGAGGGTGGATGGCCACCTCCAACTCGCTCTCTTCCTCGACGATTGCAGCTGTGATCCACGCCGTCCAGCTCGTCGGCAGCCGGAGCCGTCCGAGGATTCGTTGGTGCGCTCCCAGGAGCAGGACATAGGGGATCAGGACGGCGAGGACGACGGTGAGGCCCGCTTCCGCCGAGAGCCGGCCCCCCACACTCAGGAGACAGGCCACGCCGACGAGCATGGCAACAACGCCATTGAGCACGACCACCCTTCGGTGCAGGCTGATGCGACCAGCCACGACGGCTCCGAGGCCCAGCAGGGCCGCCAGATTGAAGACGTTCGAACCCAGGACGACCCCGGCACCGACAGCCGCCTGGTGGTGCACCAGCGCGGTGACGGCGGCCGTGATCTCGGGTGCGTCGGCCGCAAGCGCTGCCACCATGCCCAGCAGTGCCTCGGAGAGACCGAGGCGCTCACCGACTCGCTCGAGCCGCTGGACGAGGACCCAGCTCGTGGCGAGGCTGACACCGGCACCAACGACGAAGAGCACGAAGGAGGCTTCGACGTTCATCGCCGGTCGGATCCCGAGCTCATGCGCCGCGACGCGCGACCGGCGTGCACGCATGGACGGGTTGTGAGGGTGGATGCAGGTGGCACACGCAGCTCCTTCGCGCGAACTATCGATGTGCCGACCAGGCTTCCCGGCTCTCCACTCACAGCGTACCGTTCGGCCTTGCCGGCGCGGAGTGCCCGACCTCTCGAATCCGACGCACCGACACCCCCTAGCCCAGGGGTGTCCTAGGCCTCTTCAGGCATGATGAACCCGGTGAGCGACCCATTTCGCAGAGTGAGGGTCGGGCTCGTGGCCCTGGCGCTCGTGCTCGTCGCCGGCACAGTGGGCTACCTGCTGCTCGGATTCGACGTTCTCGACTCCATCTACCAGTCGGTCACCACCGTCACAACCGTGGGGTTCACGTCGCCGCGCCCGCTGGGTGCCGGCAGCAAGACCTTCACCATCGTCCTGATCCTGGTGGGCGTCGGTACGGCGCTGTATACATTCACGGTCGTGCTCGAGGTGCTCATCGAGGGCCACATGCAAGACCTCGTGAGGAGGCGCAAAATGGAGCGCGACATCGCCCGGATGTCCGGGCATGTGATCGTCTGCGGCTGGGGACGGGTCGGGCGTGAAGTGGCCCGGTTCCTGGTGAGCGCCGGGCGGCAGATCGTGATAATTGACAATGACCCCGAGCGGCTTTCCGCGGTGCCCTATGCCTCGGTGCATGGCGACGTGACCCAGGACGAGACGCTTCGCCAGGCCGGCATCGAACGAGCCGCCACGCTCGTCGCAGCCATCGACACGGACGCCGACAACCTCTACGTGACGGTCGCGGGAAGGTCGATGCGGCCCGATCTGCAGATCATCGCCCGGGCCCGCAATGAGTCCTCGGAGCCGAAGCTCTTGCGCGCCGGCGCCAACAGGGTGGTTAACCCGCAACAGTTGGGTGGCGACCGTATGGCGTCATTCGTCACCCAGCCATTCGTGGTGGACTTCGTCGACGTCGTCATGCACGACGGCACGCTCGAGTTCCGGTTGGAGGAGCTGGCTGTTTCTGCGGCGTCGTCGCTGTCGGGCAGCACCCTGCGCTCGGCGCAGCTCCGCGATCGAACCGGTGCCCTGGTGCTGGCCATTCGCAAACCCGAGGGATTCTTCGTCACCAATCCGTCGCCCGAAGACGTCATTGCGGCCGGCGACGTCTTGATCAGCGTCGGCACGGCCGAGCAGCTCGCCGCGCTGGCGGAGTTCGCGGCCCGCCGTTGAGGCTGGGCATGCGCGCGTTGGCTCGTGATGCTGTTTGAGGGTGCTGTGTTACAGGATCCGCACCCTGCCGGCTTCCGGTCGGCCTATCGCCCCAGGTCCATGGGCCGGATCCGCCAGTCGGGATTCGCGTAGTCGGGCCCTCCGACACCGCAGGCCAGACGGTCTATCTAGGCCTATTCGCACGGAGCCCATGGCGTGGGTTCGAGGCGGTGTGCGATAAGCGCGCACTCAGATCGGTGCGTTGCAGTCAATCAAACAGAACGGTTGCTTTGAGCTTCCCCCGCTCCAGCGGACAATTGGTGTTGGTCATTGATCATGCCGTGTGCGCGGCTTCGTAGTCCACGGGACTGAGCACCTGGCAGTAGCTGTGGCGTCGACGCGGGTTGTACCAGACCTCGATCCATTCGAAGATGGCCTGGGCCAGTTTGGTGGCGGCTCTCCCAGTGGTGCTCGTCGAGCAGCTCGAGCTGGAGGATTGGGACTTGACAGCCCATAGGAGCATCGAACGGGGATGCCCGGCATTGAGGCGCTACGAAGACCAATGAACGGCGAGCACGTTCTGCTGAATGGCAATGAGGGTCCCGCCGAGTCCGATAGCAGGCAGAAGAAACCGGACCGGCAATCTCCATCTCTCCAGTCCCAAGGCAGCCAAACAGGCAACCGCCACCAGGCCGACGAACGCGTACCTCGCCTGGTACGTGCCAGTCTGAAAAGCAAGGCCCCAAACCGACAGAAATCCCGCGACTGCGATCGTCGACAACGTTGCGACAGCCTTGTAGTTGACGTGTCGATGGACGAGACCTGCGAACGCTCCGGCAAGCACAAGGAAGAAGATGACATTGACGGGCCATGACCAGTGAAACTCATTCCAACCTGACTGATACCAAAAGCTATCGAGGATTTTCTCGGGCACATGGACGACGATCAGACTCAGCCAGTTACTGACGCGATACGGAGTCCAATAGAAAGTGCCCACAGCACCCACTTGGGTCAAGTATCGGGTACTCGCAGCCAGTGCCAGGGGATCGCCATATCGGACAGTGTTCTGAATGAGGTACCAAGAACTGAACAGAAGGGTGGACAGCACGCCAACACCGAAGTACTCGGCACGCGTCCTCCAGTTTCTAACCATTAGCGGAAGCACGACGAGGACAAGTCCGATCGGCAGTACGGATAATTTCGTGAGCACAAGCAAGCCGACAATCGCGCCGACTACAGCCATACGCCAGCGACTAGGCGCACGCGCATATTGCAAGGCGGTGAGAGTTAGTACCGCCCCGAGCAGATCGACCAGGTTGTCATTTGTCACGAAAGAAGAGAGAAACACGAATCTAGGCAGAAATGCGACGATTGAGGCACCCACAACCGGGGTCCATGGATCTGATGAAACCAGTTTCACGGCGAAGAACGCGAAGAGCACCGTTAACGCGCCCAAGAGGACATTGGGCAAGCCGAAGCCAGAGAAGGAATTGGTGGTCTGGCCGAGCTGTGGTGGACAAAATATCCTTCAGAGGTCTCTGTCGTTCCTAACCTCGCCTTACCGCTATAAGGCGGTTTGACAGGTACCCCTGCAAGTCGCTGCCAACCTGCGAGCGCCAGATAGTACAGGGGCGCCTGATGGGCTTCGTCTCCGGTGCAGTACCTGCCTGAAAACATGCACTTTGAGTTCATGCCATACCAATGACCGGCGACCAACGTCTCGATGTTCTGCACATGACCTGGTTCGTCGGCAGCCTCATATGCCGGAGTCTTGAAGGCAATGAACGTTCCGAGCGCGATGAACAGCGAAAGGATCCCAACCAGGGCGAAGGTGACCCAACGGGAGGGGCCACCTTCCGTCCGTTCGGAGCCAGTGGCGCCATGCTCAGCTCGGCCACCAAATGCAGTGTCAGGTTGCAACTCACGGCGATCTTCCAAGGGTGAGTCTGTCGCTATTTCGCCGTTGATTCCTTCCTCAGGATCCGCCATCAGCTCTTCTCCAGGTCTCAGCTTTTGATGCCCTGATGATGAGATATGGCCGGGACGCGATCCAAAATCGCCGCGAGAACTATCGCAAACGCATCGAGAAAAACGATCACGGGAGTGTTGCGGCCGTAGCAATTGAGCGAACGTGAGGCATATCGAATAGCTTGCCCTACTGACGCCAAGAATACGGGTAGCCGCCTATCTCCATGGTGCTGCAGGGTGGCACCCCTTCCCGGCAGCGAGGATTGAGTTGGCCGCTGAGTAATCCACCACTTCGGTGAATGGATTGGCCAGCGGCTCTATTCGCTCGGACTGGCCTCCGTCCTTGCCGGGCTTCGTTCGTCGTACTCGGCCCCGTCCTTCTATTTTCACTGTTCCGGGGAAACCAACAGCTCGGCACACTTGGAGGCCTGGCTCGCCGACCGTCGCAACCGACATCCCCCAACCCGCTCCACAACCGCGGGCTCCGGGAATCCAGACCCTCTTGGGCCATCTGACTGACCCAGAGGGAGTGAGCATCCAAGAACGCGACCAATGCATGGCACTCCGGAGATCGCCGCCTTGACGCCTTAGCGCTAGGACAATTCAGCGTGCACGCACCGGGGGCCTCTGGATCTCCTCCGGAAAGGAAGCCGAATGCGGCATCGTGCATCGGGTTCTTTCGGTGGTGCCACTAAGCGGGTGGCTGCCTCCTTTGTGAGTATTGGGCTCGCTGCGAGCTCCTTCATCGTTCCTTGGTTTGCCTCGACCGCCAACGCTTCCACGCCGGTGGTCACCAACTACACCGGAACGGGCATCAGCTATCCGGAGGGATCACTGCCGGCCCGGACGGCGCCTTGTGGTTCACCAACAACGCAGGCGGCGGCTCCATCGGGCGCATCACCACGGCAGGGGTGGTCACCAACTACACCGGAAACGCCGAGCACGGCCGGTCTGCAAGGGATCGCGGCCGGCCCGGACGGCGCCTTGTGGTTTACCAACGCGAGACAACTCCATCGGGCGCATCACGACGGGAGGGTCGATCACCAACTACCCGCGCCGGGCACCACAGTCCGCAAGGGATCACCGCCGGCCCGGACGGCGCCTTGTGGTTCACCAACCTCGGTAACCGTGCGAAGATGTTTACACCGGCGTCGATCGGGCGCATCACGACGGCAGGGGTCGTCACCAACTACACCGGAACGGGCATCAGCGCTCCGGAGGGGATCGCCGCCGGCCCGGACGACGCCTTGTGGTTCACCAACTGGCAACGGCTCCATCGGGCGCATCACGACGGCAGGGGCCGTCACCAACTACACCGGAACGGGCATCAGCGCTCCGGTCGGGATCACCGCCGGCCCGGACGGCGCCTTGTGGTTCACCAACAACGGAAACGACTCCATCGGCCGCATCACGACGGGAGGGGTCGTCACCAACTACACCGGAACGGGCATCACCAATCCGCAAGGCATCGCCGCCGGCCCGGACGGCGCCTTGTGGTTCACCAACGGAAACAACTCCATCGGGCGCATCACGACGGGTGGGGTCGTGACCAACTACACCGGAACGGGCATCAGCAATCCGCAAGGGATCGCCGCCGGCCCGGACGGGGCATTGTGGTTCACCAACTACGGAAACGACTCCATCGGGCGCATCACCACCGGGTCCAACCCCCCGCCGACCACGAGCATCCTCATCCCTTCAAATGGGGCGAAGCTGTCTGGATCGACCATCCTTGATGCCTCCGCCTCGAACGCCACCAGCGTCGAGTTCCGGCTCTTCGGCGGCGTCCTACGGCTTTAACGCCCCGGTGCTCTGTACGGCGACGCTGACCTACTACGGATGGGTGTGCAACTGGAACACCACAACGGTCCCCAACGGCTCGTACGTGCTTGTTGTCTGAGGCCTTCGGCTCGGGTGGAAGCACCTTCAGTTCGGGCGTCAGTATCACCGTCAATAATCCACCCCCACGACGAGCGTTCTCATCCCTTCAAATGGGGCGACGCTGTCTGGATCGACCCTGCTTGATGCCTCCGCCTCGAACGCCACCAGCGTCGAGTTCCGGCTCTTCGGCGGCTCCTACGGCTATAACGGCCCGGTGCTCTGTACGGCTACGCCGACCTACTACGGATGGGTGTGCAGCTGGAACACCACGACGGTCCCCAACGGCTCGTACGTGTTGTCGTCTGTGGCCTTCGAACTCGGGTGGGAGCACCTTCAGTTCGGGCGTCAGTATCACCGTCAATAACTAACTGCACCTCCTCCCTTCACCGCCCCGGGGGCCATTCGGCTCACCGTGCCACTGAATACAGAGCCTGAGGTTTCTTTCATCTCGTCACCCGTCGGGCCCGTATCGGCTCGTCGGTTCATCGTGCCCTCTACGGCTGAGTTGTGCACATTTGTCCACCCGCCCAGAAGTGCCAGCCTGAGACTTCTGGAAGGTGTTGCGGCTGATTCGTCGCTTCTAGGGGTCCTTGCGGGCTGACTCAAAAGCGCCCGCCGCCGCCGTACGCGATGCCGGTGCAGATGTCATGCTGAGCGAGAGGGTCGCATCGCACGGCGACGCGCTGTGGGGAGCACAGTTCCCTCTGATGGTGGCATGGGCGTTTGGACCATGAAGGATCGTCGACCCCCGAACTTCGCCGGTCCGATCCATTTGCGATCTGCTACCACTAGCCTTCACACCAGAGGTCGCGTCCGTTCAGCATCCTGACCGAAGCGCCGGCATCGAGGAGCGAACGAGTTGCTGGACTGGCTACAGCAAGCAGCCTGTAAGGGGAGGACCGGTCCTTTCTTCTCGAGGCAGGGGGATGACCTCGCAATTGCTCGGGATCTCTGTGCGGCCTGCCCCGTGCGCGATGAGTGCTCTTCTGTCACGCCATGAACGATCAAAGCCTCGACGGCGTCTGGGCGGGGCTGACTGCTCAGGAGCGCCGGGAGCTGCGCTGGAGAAGCGCAGTCGCGTACGGGGTTGTGCGCCCGCCCCGTGGCGACTTGCGGCGGTCGCCTTTCGGTGTCTGATCCTAAACTTGCGTAATTCCTTGACCGAACGAAACCGTGCAAGGGAACCCCGAGGGTGCCTCAGGCGATGAGCAATCAAGATCCAGAGTTCGAACCCGCCGAGTTTCACCACGAGCCTTGGCGACCACGTAGTCGCCGAGGGCAGAGCTTCCAAAGCAGGGTGCCTTCGACTCGAACCTCCAACTCGTGGACCTTCGTCGTGATCGCCGTCATCGCGCTGGTGGTCGTCTTGGTTTTCATCTTGGAGAATCTGCACGCCACTGACGCCACGTTTTTCGGGGTTCACTGGCGGATTCCCCTCGGTCTCGATCTGCTCCTCGCAGCAGTACTGGGCGCTACTGCGGTCTTGATCGTCGGGGCCGCACGGACGTTCCAGCTGAGACTGTTGGCACGCCGCACCATGCGGGAGCGGGACGCCAACGTGAAGGCGTCCCCGGTCGAGGAAGGAAGGCAAGAGCAAAGAGCCACTCCGCTAGGGGAGAACCCTGTGAGTGGCGGAGATGCCCGGTGATCACAGGACTGCTCGTCCTTTCTTGCCTGTTCCTTGCCCCTCCTCGCGGTATTCATCAAGAAGGGGCCCTGTGTCGAGGTGCTCTGGGCCTTCTCCCGCAGTTGCGAGGCCATGTTCCGGGTGTCGTCTACGGCACCACCCAGGTGGTGAAGGACTGAATCAGTCACAGCGGGTCTTGGTTCCTGAGCGAACGGGAGAGGGGGTGATTCCCCGACGGAGGGAGGCAGGTGTGAGGGACCCGACGAAAGAGAGGAGAGGGGATGGCAAAGGACCGTGCGAAGGGGTCGAAGGGAGACTCCACCGCTCCGAGCGGCAAATCACTCGGTCTGCGGTGGCTCGATGACGTGGCGCCCCACGACTTCGACGCCGCGCAGGCGTACCTGTCGTTGAAACTCGATCAGAAACAGGCGGCAGCTGCGGTCGAGCGCCTTCATAGGGCGAAGATCACACGTCGCCGAGCCAACGACATTTTGCGTGCCTGTAGCCTCGTGGCGTTGCGGTTGGACGATCCGGGTGTGCGTCGTGACCTACTCAACGCCGTATCCGGCAAACGGCTGAGCCCCGTGCTTGTCGTCTCCACGGGCGACGGCGGTGACATCGCCGATGGGTACCACCGGGTCTCCTTGGCGTACCACCTCGATCCTTTCGGGGACGTTCCTCTGCGGATCGCGGCCGCACCGACCTAATCAACCCGGACGTGTCATAACTCAGCTGCCGTGGCAGGGCACGTCAGGATCGCGACGTGGCCAGGCGCTTCTGTGAGCACCGAGCCCGGTCAATGGTGCCGGACAACGCGCAGCGACCCCCGTCCCCAGTCTGGACGAGGGTCGCTGGCGCCGTGACTGCCGGGTGATCGCACGAGCCCGGCGGCCGGCCAAACTTCTACCCGGCTCGAGCCGCTCGGGTCATCGCCCGATCGGGTGATCTTGTGCTCGGCGCGGCGCAGAAAGGGCCAACTGCGGCTGGTCCGGGTAAGGGTGCCACTCAGCTGGCGCGAAACAGCCCCCGGGTGCGCATTGAGAAACCCGGGGGCTGTCGCCCAAGTGGAGTTCGGCCCTTTGGAGAAGGGGAATGCCGAACGAAAAATTGATTACCCATTGCGAAAGGGCGAGAAACGTGTCGAGCCGCGAGAAGTCCGGTCAGCTGGGCGCGGAGCAGGTGGCGCTGGGTAGCTTGGGAACAAGGGCCATCCTGGGAGGGCAGTGCCATGGACGAGTCAGTTCGGCAGCACAAGTTCGTGCTCCAAGAATCGGAGATGCCGACGACCTGGTACAACCTCGTGCCCGATCTGCCCAGCCCTCCTCCACCCGCGTTGCATCCCGGGACCCTCGAGCCAGCCGGCCCGGACGACTTCGCCCCCCTGTTTCCGATGGACCTGATCCTCCAGGAAGTCTCCATGGAGCGGTTCATCGATATCCCCGGCGCCATTCTCGACGTATACCGCCAATGGCGACCGAGCCCGCTGTATCGGGCACATCGCTTAGAGCAGGCACTGGGGACACCGGCGCGCATCTACTACAAGTACGAGGGCGTCAGTCCCGCTGGCAGCCACAAGCCCAATACGGCGGTTCCCCAGGCGTACTACAACGCCAAAGCGGGAGTGCGAAAGCTCACGACCGAGACGGGCGCCGGGCAATGGGGCTCTGCGCTGGCCTTCGCCTGTGCTCTGTTCGGCCTCGAGTGTGAGGTCTGGCAGGTCGGGGCCAGCTACGACCAGAAGCCATACCGCCGCCTCATGATGGAGACGTTCGGCGCCACGGTGCATCGCTCTCCCTCGGAGCTGACGGCGGCCGGGCGCAAGTACCTGGCCGAGAACCCGAACCACACGGGATCTCTCGGCATCGCCATTTCCGAAGCGGTCGAGGTGGCGGCTCAGGATCCAGAGATTCGCTACTCACTCGGGAGCGTCCTCAACCACGTCTTGCTCCATCAGACGATCATTGGCGAAGAGGCGTTGTTGCAGCTGGCACAAGCGGGGGAGTCCGGACCCGACGTCATTGTCGGGTGCACGGGCGGAGGATCGAACTTCTCGGGCCTGTCGTTTCCGTTCTTGCGCGAAAAGCTTGCCGGGCAGATGTCACCGACGATCCGGGCGGTCGAGCCGGCATCTTGCCCGTCGCTCACGCGTGGCGTGTACGCATACGATTTCGGCGACTCGGCCGGCATGACACCCTTGATCAAGATGCACACGCTCGGCCATGACTTCGTGCCTGACCCCATACACGCCGGAGGGCTTCGGTACCACGGGATGTCGCCCTTGCTCAGCCACGTCTACGAGCTCGGTCTCATTGAGGCGATCGCCGTTCCCCAATCGGAGTGTTTCGCTGCGGGAGTCGAGTTCGCCCGTACCGAGGGCATCGTGCCGGCCCCGGAGCCGACGCATGCCATCGCCGCAGCCGTCCGCGAAGCCATCCGGGCCAAGGAATCGGGTCAGGAAACGGTGATCCTCACTGCGTTGTGCGGGCACGGCCACTTCGACCTGGCGGCCTACGACGACTATCTGAACGGTCGGCTGGTCGATGAGGACGTCACTGAAGCGCGCCTCGCTGACGGATTGGCCACTGTGCCGGCCGTCGGCTGAACGGGGGACGCAGCTGCGTCGCCTCGCCAGCCGGCCGATCTGGCCTCATTTCGCTGGGTCCGAAGCCCACCTGGAGCGAAGGTCTTCGAGCCACGGGGGGAGAGCGATCGGCGGGTCCGGGAGGGCCGCAGCTCCATGCTCGGCAAGGACTCGTTCGAAGGACTCCGGCTCGTCTCCCCATCCGCGTGGGTCGCCCATCATTACCTCGAACAGCACGGCACCGTCTGGTCCGGCGACAAACGGGCCGAAGGCGGCACCGAACGGGAGCTCGATATGAGTTCCTGCCGTGCACAGCCGATCACCGCACAGGATCTGTCCTTCGAGGACCATGAGCACGTGTGGACTGAAATGACCGTGCCGGCGCTGAATGACACCGGGATCCCACTTGGCGTACAGGGATAGGTAGAGAGGGTCCGGAGAAAAGGCGAGCCACTTCTCCCATACCGAAGCCACCGAACCATCGGCCAAACGAACCGCCCGTACCTGTTGCCAGGGCACATCCGGGTCGTCCAAGTGTCGGAAGGTGGGGGCGAGGTCGGGAACCTTCGGACTGGTCGCGGCTTCGACCATGCAAAACCTCCCATATCCGCGTGAGCGCCGCTTTGACGGGCGATCCATATTCTTCCCTAGGAGGCACCGGGAGGCTCACCAGCTCGAATTGGCCGCGTGGAACCGGTCTTCTTCGGGTTCCCGCGGCGTCTTCGCATCACCCGACGGTTTCATCTCGCCGCGAGCGGATCTGGATCATTAGTGGAGCCATCGGGTGGCGCAGCTACGGGCCGACGAGGGCAGCATCAGTGGCGCCGGGGCTGAAGAAGTCGCCCCCGTCAGTTCACAGCGGCAAGACCGCGGTCGCCCACACAGCTCAGCGCGTGGAGGATGGACCGTTCGGTGTTCGAGAGCCCCTCGAACTCAATGCCGACCCGAACGGTGGCTTTGAGCGCGGTTCGAGTGGCGTTCCTGATTTCGCCTTCGAGCCGGAGGTTGATCGACTCTCCTACGGCGGGCAACTCAATAGAGATGCGGCGTCCTACGAGCTCGGTGGGCCGCAGATGTTGCATTCGGATTCCGACTCCGAACACAGAGATGTCGACCACGCGGCAGTCCCGCCATCCCGACGCTCCTTCCCCTTCGATGTGACAGAGTCCGTTCCAACCGGCAGTGTGCCGGGCTGTCCGCCTGCGGTTATCCATCGTGCACTCCCTTTCCCGAAACGTCGACCGACGCTCGGACGAGACCCCGAAGTGTTCCGGACGCCGCTTCCGCGAAACGAGGACTCCGAATGGGACTTGCCTCCGTTGTCGAAGCGTTGTCAAAGATGGGCCGATAGTTCCCCCTTTATGGGGGGGCGAGACCCCACAAGCAGGGTCGATTCACGCCTGGCCACGAAAAGGGACCGTTCCATGAACCAGATCTCGCCAGCGCTACCATCGCGACGAGGACGTGGACGGAGATCATGATGCTGGCTGATGTGATCGGCCCCAATCTGATTTGGATTGCACTGGTCTTCATCCTGCCGTTGTGGGCGATCATCGACGCCGTGGGCCGGCCCGCTGTGGCCTTCTACGCGGCCGGATGGAACAAAACCGCCTGGGTCATTGTGCTGATCGTCTTCTCGCTGCTCGGGCTGGGTCTGTTCCTCGGTGGGTACTACCTCGTAGCCGTGAGGCAAAAGGTGCGCCGGGCGACCGCCTGACGCCATCTTTCAGCGCCCGAGCGCGAGTTCAACTGCCTGTCGCGACACCATCAGGAACTGGTGCGGCCAGACGCACACGGTGGGGATGATCATCGCCGAGATCGCGCTGGCCGTGGCGGGACTCCTCATCATCTCGACGCATTAGGGCAAGTTCGGATAGACGGATGCACGTGCGGCGTCACGAGTGCCTTGGCCGCAGGACGGAAGCTGTGGTCGTTCGTGAATCGACGGGTTCGGTAGAGTTGGGTCGACCGCACTGAGAGGACGAGGGGGAGGACATCGGTGGCGGACGGGCACGAGCGGATGCACTTCAGCCGTATGGACGAGGGCAGCGACTCGGATTTCGCGCTCTTGGCGAAGGTGCACGAAGAGACCGTGCCATGGGCTGCCCGATCTGCTGTTGGGGATGATCGCCCAGCTCGGCACCGACGACTACTACCCGATCGACCGCCGCGCCCACAGCATCCAAACGGCCACCAGGGCATTGCGGGACGGGCGCGACGAGGAATACGTCGTCTGCGCGCTGTTCCACGACGTCGGGGAGTCCTTGGGGCCCTTCAATCATGGGGAGGTGGCCGCTGCCATCCTCAGGCCCTTCATCTCGAACGACAATTACTGGATGCTGGCGCACCACCAGGTCTTCCAGGTGTACTTCTTCGGGCAACACCTCGGTCTCGATCCCAACGAACGAGACCAGTTCATCTCGAGCCCGTGGTACGACCGGACGGTCGAGTTCACCTCCCTCTATGACGAGGTGTCGTTCGATTCGTCCTACGCCAACGAGCCGCTCGAGACCTTCGAGCCCATGGTTCACCGCGTCCTGGCCAAGGACTGGACCCCGCCCAGCTGACAAGGTGGAAACGAGGGTCCACTCCGGCGGCACGGATTGGATCAATCTCCAGTCGGGAGACAAGAAGAGGGGGGCGGTGACGACAACTCGTACCCCTATCACCGCCCCCATGACGATCCTGACAGGGGTCGTTGATGCCCAACAGAGCCGACCGGACCCTCTAATTCACAACGCTCACACAACTTGAGCCACGCGTTCGATTGTCCAGCCGATGAGACACATCGGGGCACCGCGCCTGGTCCCCGGGCGGACCGGGACCCAACATCTACAAGTTCCTTCTCACCGAGTCGCGTTCAAGGCAGGCGGTGCGGTGTGACGGGTGCGCGGCGCTCCCGCCGTGACGGATTGCAACGCCCACGGTTCGAACATTCAGGACTACGGCCAAGGGCTCGTGGTGGGCGATCGTCACGGTGACCAGTGTTGGTTACGGCGATCGGTATCCGATCACGCCGATGGGGCAAGGCGTCGCCGTGATCTTGATGCTGGCCGGCATCGGCCTCATCGGTGCGCTCACTGCAACCGTGGCCAGTTACTTCGTGGAGCAGAAGGCGGACGAGAACGAGGGGCGGCTGGTCCGAGATCGAGGCACTGCTCGAGCGACTGGTCGAAGGGCAGCGTCGCTCGAAGACGTCGTCCGGACGAGGCGTGCGCGTCGATCATCGACTGTTTATCGAGGCCCGCGAGTTGAACGAACGCTCAGCCGGGTCGAAGGAAAGGTTCGTCGGTCTTCGGTGTGCCTGGAGCGGCGCACGACCAAGAACGCAGCGCCGGCGAGGAAGATTGCCATGGCGAGGCAGAAGGAATCCCCGGCCACCAGCTGCAGCGGGTTCAGGTGGAGGTCCGTCGTGTTCCTGTAGGGGACCCACCAGATCGGTGCGCACCAGAACAGGACCGCGGTTGCCGCGGCGATTGGTCGCCCAAACCGTGGGTCGGTCTTCGGCGAGGGCTAGCCACAGAATGGCCGGAACGACCCACACCATGTGGTGCGCCCACGAGATCGGCGACACCAACAGGCAGGTGCCCGCGCAGATGAGCACGCCGAGCAGGGGCGAGGACCGGCGGTGCGCCACGGCGGCCAAGGAGAGGCCCGCCGCCGGCGGCAACCAGGAGGATAGGCGTGACCACGGCATCGGGGACGATGCCGTGATGCACGCGGTCGAGGGCCGCGGTCAGGTTTTGATTGTCCACGATCGAGAGGTCTCCGGCCCGGCCGGGGTGGAAGAGGGCCTTGGTCCAATAGGAGGTCGAGGAGGCCGGGGACACCGCGAACGTGATCAGCTCGCACGCCGCGAACGTGCCCATGCAGATGAAGGCGGCGCGGAATCGCCGGGTCAGGAGCAAGAAGGGGACGAAGAGCAGCGGGGTGAGCTTGACCGCTGCGGCCAAACCCGTGGCGACGCCCATGGGAGCCTGCCAGCGTCCGATGCGGCGTTCGCTGAGGAGATCCCACATCACGAGGAGCACGACGACGAGGTTGACCTGACCGAAGCCGATGGTGATGAGGACAGGGTTGAGAAGAAGCGCGGGGAGGCTGAGAGCCAAGGCCACGCGCCAGAGGGTCCGGCGCTGCAGGTCCGGCCGCACCAGGTGCAGCGACAGCACGAGCAGACCGACAAGCGCCGCCAGGTTGACCATGGTCCACACGGTTTGGACGGGTGCGACACTGCCGAAGGTGCGCTGCCAGGGTGCAAAGAGCAGCGCGGCGAAAGGGGGGTAGGTGAACAGGAGGCTCGTGTTGGGGAGTCCGATTGAGTACAGGTGCGAAGTGAAGACGTAACGGCCGCCGAGCCGGAGGTACACGCCGAGATCCACCTCGTAGGTGCGCAGCGCGATGTAGAGGCCGTATGCCAACGCGGCAAAGAACGACAACAATGCCGGGCCCCACCCGGTCAGACGCCACACGCGTGAACCTGGGTGCGGTGGGCAGTTCAGCTCTGCGTCGAGGCTGTGGTCAGAAGTGGACATGGGTGGCCATACGTGCCCACGAGGCGGGCAAGGACGAACTCCCGAGCAATACCCAAAGAGGCGGAGGCCTTGACACTCCTCCCTCCCCAGCGGGACCGATTCGCCTGGGATCAGTTCATGGTACTGGGATGATCCCACGGTGACGGGGACACCGGAGCCGAGCCTGCCTAGCTCGAGGGCACGGTGAGCGGCGGAACCGTGGTGCTCGGTACGGTCGGTGGCGCACCACCCCCTTCGGGGGAGCAGAGCCGCTCGACGTCGAGGCCGGGTTGCCTGCGCTCTGGGTCAGGTGCAGCAGCACCTCGAGCGTTCCGTTGTTGGCCGTTGTCACGAAGCCGCCGATGCTGGGGTTCGAGATGTTCCACTCCGAGAAGGGCACGTTGATGTCGGCGAGGACGTCGATCTGGCTGCCCAAGCGCTCGGCCGAGGCAGAGAACGTCACCGCCTTCGTGACGCCGTGCATGGTCAATGCTCCGGTGGCGTTGTAGCGCTGGACGACGCCCTCGCTTGGGGTCGACCCGAGGGCGATGGGGAAGAAAGCGTGAGAGTCGCGGTGGGAATTGCGCTACCTCCATGATGGATCCGTCGAAGTGCGCATTGCGCTCGGATTGGTCGCTGACCACGCTGGCCATATTGACGTTGAACGTGGCCTTGGTGACGGTGGTCCCGTCGATTGTCATCGACCCCCAAATTTTGCTGGTGCGGCCGACGGCGGTCGAGTTCTGGCCGATCAGAACCTCGTTGACCCGGTACCCGGCCAGGGAGCCGACGCCGACGTTCCAGACTCCTAAGACCGACGTGGCTCCTCCGTTGGCGCCCTGCGCTGCCGTGGTCGTCGACGACGTCTGACCCTTCTTCGGGAGCTCGAGCTTGGCCGGTGCCGGGCCCTCGATGAAGTGGATGTAGATGAACGGCCCAACCACGGCGAGGACGGCCACGACCACCACCACGGCGCCAACGGTCCAGAGCAGCCTGCGCCTTCCCCGTGGCCATGCCTCATGTGACGCCCGAACCTGGCCCTCCCTGGATCAATGGCCTGCGCCCTCGGGCCCGCCGTAACGACGGAGACGATGCGACTTTCCTGCCGGGCCGACTGGCGTAGCGTCTAGCGGATTGGCGATGGTGGCCCATCGGGTCATCGGCGTATGGCTCGGACACGTTTCCTGCCTCGTCCAGATGGGGCTAGTCCGCGCCGGCGGTAAGAGAGGACCGATGAGGATCAGGAAGTGGCCCACCGCCTTCATCGGACGGCCACCCTTGCCGCGCGGTGAGTGGCGTCCCTCGTTTCGGGATCGGCCGGTGCGCGGCGACACAGCCGACGATTCCCGCCCACCTTGCCGTCGGCGACAGCTTCGTCGCACTGGCACACGGGGACGGGGTGAACGGTGAGTCCAACACGACCCCGGTGTGCACTGTGGCGGGCGCGGCCACCGTCGATTTCTCGCCGTTGATTCCTGGCTCACCGCCCACGTGCGCGATCGACACGGGGCGGCCGACGGTCGGCCCAGACCTTCTCGGCACCGGCGACCCCGGCGCCACATAATTCCGTCCCTCTGGCGTCGGCGGCAGCTTCGTCGCAGCGGTACAGCACGAACGGCGACGGGACGAAGTCGGTCACATCCAATTCGAACCCGGTGTGCACTGTGGCGGGCGATGGCGTGACTGTCACCTTCGTCGGAGTTGGGACGTGCTCGCTGACCGCCCATGTGGCAGCGGGCGTCAACTTCGCGGGCAGCCAGCGGAACGGCCCAGGCTTTCAGCGTGGGTCCGGGAGCGCCCACGCTGCCGACCATCTCGAACATCCCGCCCAGCCCCATCTTCGGTGGCAACTTCACGGCGTCGGTCGGCACGAACGGCGACGGGACGAAGTCGGTCACGTCGAATTCGACATCGGTGTGCACCGTGGCGGTCAACCTCACCGTCAGTTACGTCGGGGCGGGTTCGTGTTCGCTCACCCCCCACGTTGCAGCCGGCGTCAACTACGGGCCAGCCGACGGATCGGCCCAGGTCTTCACCGTGGGCCAGGCCACGCCCACTCCGTCGACGATCACCATCACGAACCTTCCGCCGAGCGGGACCTTTGGCGGCAGTTTCGGCGCAAAGGTGACGACGACGAACAGCGACGGCGTCGCCGTCAGTGGCCTCGAATTCGCCCAGCGTCTGCACCACGTCGGGCCTCACCGTGACCTATGTGGGTGTCGGTTCCTGCTCGATAACGGCCCAAATGGGAGCGGGCGCGAACTACCGTGCCATCAGCGGCGGCGCGCAGACCATTGCCGTCGGACGCGCCACGCCGGTTCCGCCGACGGTTGCCAATCTCCCCGTCGGCGCGGTCGAGTTCGCCGGGTTCACGGCCGATATCGGCACGAACGGCGACGGGCCGACCACGGTCTCCTCGAGCACGACGGGCGTCTGCCAGGTCGAGTCCGATCAGCAGACCGTCTTGTTCCTCACGACCGGCGCCTGCACGCTGACGGCCAGCGTCGGGACGGGAACCAACTATCTGGGTGCGACCGGCAGCCCGCAGACGTTCCAGGTCGGCCCGGCGCCGCGGGGCTACTGGCTGGTCGGCTCCGATGGCGGCATCTTCTCGTTCGGAGCTGCCGCCTTCCACGGGTCCATGGGCGGAGTGGCGCTGCAGCGTCCGGTGGTCGGCATCACGCCCACGCTCACCCGTGCCGGATACTGGCTCGTCGCCTCAGATGGCGGCCTCTTCAGCTTCGGCGATGCGAACTACTACGGCTCCATCCCCGGCGTCGGGCTCAACCCCGCCGGCTCCGGCCTGCCCCATAGTCTCCAGGCCCCGATCGTGGGCATGGTGCCGTCGGTCAATCGACGCGGGTACTTCATGGTCGCGGCCGACGGTGGGGTGTTCGCATTCGGCGACGCCAAATTCGAGGGATCCTGCCCCGGGATCGGCGTGTGCTCCGGCACCGCGGTGGCCGTCATGCCCGACCACACGGGGAACGGGTACTGGCTCGTGACCAGGACGGGTGCCGTGTACAGCTTTGGTGACGCTCCCTTCTACGGGGCTCCCGGGTCCCAGGCGTCGCCTGTCGTCAACGCGGCGGCCACCCCCGACGGCATGGGCTACTGGCTGCTGTTCGCCAACGGCGTCGTGGCCAGCTACGGCGACGCCCAGTACTACGGTGCTCCGACCGGTTACGTGAACTCGTTCAACCCCGCCAACACGATCTTCCCGACCGCTGACGGCAAGGGTTACTGGGTGGCCTCCATGCGGGGCGACGTGTTCGCCTATGGCAACGCGCCCTGGCTGGGCAGCATGGCGGGCACCGCTCTCAACGGCGAGATCATCGCCAGCTTCGGCTTCTAGACCCCAGCGGCCGGACCCTCGGGCCCGGGCTCACAGAATCAGGCGCCGAGCGCCTCGTCCACTCGTTCGGGGAGTGCGGCGATGGCGCGCTGGGCGATCAGCCCGACGCTGCAGTCCGCGGCGGCGGCGGCCCGGCGCAACAGATCGCCCAGGTAGCCCGCCAATGTGAGCGCGTCGGCCCGCGGGGAGCGGCCGACGAGGGGGACGGGCTCGGACTCGGCGTCGAGGCCGCAGGCGTCGAGGATTGCCTCGCGAGCCTCGAAGAGCCGGTCCCTGGCCTCCATCAGCGAGGCGCCACTGCGGCGCAGCCAGACCGAGAGCCCCAGTTCGAGGCTCAGGTCCCCGGCGAAAGGATCGACCGGTCCCAGCTCCGCCAGACCGCCCAGCAGGGCAGGCCCGAAATCGCAGGCAGCGCCGGTCTTCATGGGATTCAGTGTGACGAAGTGCTGTAACAAGGTGGTGGACCGGCTCTGGGCTGGTAATTTGTTCGACGTGCCACGCACGATCTGGAAGGGGGCCCTCAGTTTCGGACTGGTGAACATCCCCGTCGGCCTGTACCCGGCGACGTCGGACAAGAGCATTCACTTCAACCAGTTCGAAGAGGGCACGTCGGACCGCATCCGCTACAAGAAGGTCAACGAGCGCACCGGGGACGAGGTCGCGCAGGACCGGATCGTGCGCGGCTTCGATCTCGGTGGCGGCGAGTACGTCATCTTGAGCGAGGAAGAGCTCGAATCGGCCGAGCCGAAGAAGTCACGCCAGATCGAGATCTCCGATTTCGTCGGACTGGTCGACATCGATCCCGTGTACTTCCGTTCGAGCTACTACCTGGCCCCGGAGGGCGCCGGTGCCGACAAGGCGTATGCGCTGCTCCGCCAGGCCATGGCCGAGGCGGGACGGATCGCCATCGCCACCTTGGTCATGCGCAACAAGGAATACCTGGTCGCCATCCGGCCCGAAGACGACGCGCTGGCCCTGCACACCATGTATTTCTCCGACGAGGTGCGATCCCCCGAGCGCGACCTCGACCTGCCCGACACCGGGGACGTGACGAACCGCGAGCTCTCCATGGCGCAGATGCTCATCGAGTCGATGGAGAGCGAGTGGGACCCGGCGCGCTACCACGACACTCATCGTGAGAAGGTCGAAGCGCTCATAGACGAGAAGCGCCAGGGCCACGAGATCGTGATCCAGGAGGCTGACGAGGCACCGGCCAAGGTGGTCGACCTCATGGAGGCGCTCAACGCGAGCATCGCGGCGGCCGCCCGCTCCGGCGGGAGCGCATCGAGCGCTGGCTCGAGCAAGGCGAAGTCGGCCAAGCGCCCCGCCGCCGCCAAGCGGGCACCGGCCCGCCGGGCCGCGCCGGCGAAGAAGGCGACGAAGGCCGCCAAGCAGCCCGCCCGGGCGAAGCCGGCCGCCCGCCGCAAGGCTTCCTGAGCGTTTGTGCGCCGGGCGTCTCGACGCCCGAGGTCGTCCGCGAGGCGACGCAACCTGATTGCGTCGTATGGCGGACGAGCGCAGTAACGTTGTGTCAACGCCGTAGGTTGATTCGTTTTCCCGCGCCAAATTGCCCGATCGTGGTCTGATGGCTGTGTTCAGCCTTGCTGCGAGAGGGGTTCTGCGTGACCACTGTGCAGGGACGGGTTCGAGAGGCCGAGAGCTCCGAATGGATGGGGTTCGACGGCCTCGTGCAGTTGATCTCGGTGGACGGCCAGCGGACCGTGGGCTGCCCCTATTGGGAGCTGGTATCCGACGTCGACGCGGCGCAATTGCGCGGTCTCTACCGCGACATGGCGGTCGTGCGGCGACTCGACGCCGAGGCGATGGCGCTGCAGCGCCAAGGCGAGTTGGGTCTGTGGGCGCCCCTCTGCGGGCAAGAGGCCGCCCAGGTGGGCTCGGCCCGTGCGCTGCGGCCTGACGATTTCGTCGTCCCGAGCTACCGCGAGCATGGTGTGGCCTACTGCCGCGGCGTCGACCCGGTCGCGCTGCTGCGCCTGTGGCGGGGGACCGCCCTCTCGGGCTGGGACCCTGCCGTCCATGCGATGGCCACCCCCGCCATCGTCGTCGGCTCCCAGGCGCTGCACGCCACGGGCTACGCGCTGGGCGTCTCCCTCGACGGGGCCGCCTCGGCGGTCGTGACCTACTTCGGCGACGGGGCCAGCAGCGAGGGGGACGTCGCCGAGGCGCTCGGCTTTGCGGCCAGCTACACGGTCCCGGTCGTCTTCTTCTGCCAGAACAACCAGTGGGCGATCTCCGAACCGGTGCGCCTCCAGTCCCACGCCACTATCGCCCAGCGTGCTCAGGGCTACGGCATCCCCGGGATCCGGGTCGACGGGAACGACGTGCTGGCCGTCCTCGCTGCGACCCGCCTCGCCCTGGCCCGGGCCTACGCCGGTGAGGGCCCCTCCCTCCTTGAGGCCGTGACCTATCGCATGGGACCGCACACGACATCGGACGACCCGACCCGTTACCGGACCCGGGCCGAAGAGGACGCCTGGCAGGTAAAGGACCCGCTGGCCCGGTTGGGCGCACTCCTCCACAGAGAGGGTCTGGCCGGCGACGCCTTCGACGAGGAGGTCGAGGCGGGGGCCACCGAGGCCGCGGCGCGCCTGCGTGCCGGCTGCCTGGCCATGCCCGATCCCGAGCCCGCCGACCTCTTCGAGCACGTCTACGCCGAGCCCCATCCACTCCTCGACGAGGAGCGCGCCGCCTACCGCGAGTACCTGGCCACCTTCGACGAGGACTCGCTGATGGCGCCGGCCACCATGTCGCTCGGCAAGGCGTTGAACGCCGGGCTGCGCCAGGCCATGGAGCGCGACCCTAAGGTCGTCTTGCTGGGGGAGGACATCGGCAAGCTCGGCGGCGTCTTCCGGGTGACCGAGGGACTCCAGCACGATTTCGGCGAGCGCCGCGTCATCGACACCCCGCTCGCCGAGTCCGGCGTGGTCGGCACCGCCGTCGGGCTGGCCATGCGGGGGTACCGCCCGGTCTGCGAGATCCAGTTCGACGGCTTCGTCTATCCGGCGTTCGACCAGATCGTGTCCCAGCTGGCCAAGCTGCGCCACCGCACCGAGGGCCGCGTCGCCATGCCGGTGACCATCCGCCTGCCCTACGGCGGTGGCGTGGGCGCGGTCGAGCACCACTCCGAATCGCCCGAGGCGTACTTCGCGCACACCGCGGGACTGCGGGTCGTCACCCCGAGCACCCCTGCCGACGGCCACCGGATGATCCAGCAGGCCATCGCCTCGGACGACCCCGTCGTCTTCTTCGAGCCCAAGCGCCGCTACTGGGACAAGGGTGAGGTCGACCCGGCCGACCCGTCAAATTCCGACGGCCTGGCCCTGCACGATGCCCGCGTGGTGACCGAGGGCTCCGACGCCACCGTCGTCGCCTACGGGCCGACCGTGGCGACCGCGCTGGAGGCGGCGTCGATCGCCGCCGAGGAGGGGACCTCCCTCGAGGTGGTGGACCTGCGCTCGCTCTCCCCGGTCGACTTCGACACGATCGAGGCGTCGGTGGTCAAGACGGGTCGCCTGGTCGTGGCCCACGAGGCGCCGGTGTTCTGCGGCCTGGGCGCCGAGATCGCCGCCCGCATCTCGGAGCGCTGCTTCTACCACCTCGAATCGCCGGTCCGACGGGCCGGCGCCTTCGATACGCCGTATCCGCCGTCGCGCCTCGAGCAGCACTACCTGCCCGACGCGGACCGCATCCTCTACGAGGTGGACCGCTGCCTGGCCGGGTGAGCGCCCCCGACGCCCTGCGCCGGTTCTGCCTGCCCGATCTGGGGGAGGGCTTGACCGAGGCCGAGGTGGTGGCGTGGCGGGTGGCACCCGGCGACACAGGTCACCTTGAACCAGGTCCTCGTCGAGGTCGAGACGGAGAAGGCCGTCGTCGAGCTGCCCAGCCCGTACGCGGTCGCGTGGTCGAGTTGTTGCCGGCGGCGGGTGACACGGTCGCCGTGGGGGACGCCCTCGTCAGCTTCGAGGGGGCCGGGACCGATCAGCCCGGCGGCGAGGAAACCCCCGCCCCGATGCTCGTCGGGTACGGCCCGGCCGCTCCTGCCGCCAGTCGCCGGCGCGCCAGGTCCAAGCGGGTGCACCGCGACCGTGACGTCCGCCATGCCGCTGCGCCGGCCACAACGGCGCCGCCGGGACGGCCCTTGGCTGCGCCGCCGGTGCGCTTCATGGCGCGCCAGACGCGGGGTCGACCTGGCCGAGGTCACCGGGCACGGGCCGGGCGGGGTCATCACACGCGAGGACCTCGCCGCGCACCTGTCAGCCGGCGCAGCGCTGCGGCCGTCAGGACCCACGGAGGCGCCGGCGCCGCAGGACGAAGTGAGTCGTGAGACCCGCGAGGTACCTCGTGGCGTGCGCAAGCGCATGGCCGAAGCCATGGTGGCCAGCGTGGCTGCCGCGCCACAGGCCAGCGTCTTTCTCGGCGTCGACGCCACGTCGACCATGCAGCTCGTGGCCCGCTTGCGCCAGAACCGCCGCTTCGAGGGGATCACCGTCACGCCCCTCGCCGTCGTGGCCCGGGCGGTCGTGTTGGCGCTGGGCGAGCACCCGGCACTCGAATTCCTCCTGGGACGAGGACAGCGGTGAAGTCGTGACGAAGCATTTCGTGAACCTCGGCATCGCAGTGGCGGGACCGCACGGGCTCGTCGTCCCCACGATCAAGGAGGCCCAGACGCGGCAGTTCCGCGAGCTCGTCGTCGCCCTGGGCGAGCTCGCGGAGCGGGCCCGCGCCGCACGCAGCACCCCCGACGAGATGCGTGGTGGGACGTTCACCGTCACCAACGTCGGGGTGTTCGGGGTCGACGGCGGCGTCCCCGTCCTCAATCCGGGCGAGGCCGGCATCCTGGCGGTTGGCGCCGTGCAGCGGCGCCCCTGGGAGTACGAGGGCGAGGTCGCCCTGCGCGACGTGGTGACCCTCACCCTCACCTTCGACCATCGGCTGGCCGACGGAGAGCAGGCGGCCCGCTTCCTCAAGGCGGTGGGGGAGATCGTGGCCGACCCGACCCATCTCCTGGCCTTCGGCTGACCACTGGGCACCGCCCTCCGGGCACCGCCCTCCGGGCGCACGGGCCGAGCGGATCGGTCTGGCCGCATGGGCCGTGCGCGCCGCCGGTGGCCTCAGCCCGCCTCGGAGAGGAGCCGCTCCAGCCCTCGCGCAGCGCTCGGAGCTGGCGCTCGAGGTCCTGCAGCTCGCGCACCAGACGCATGGCCTCCTCGCGGTCGAGGGCGGGGGCGCCCGGACGGAGCATGGCCAGGGAGCGACGCAGTGACTCGAGCTCGTAGCGCCGCTCCATGAGCACACGAACATACGTTCGCACCGACATCCGGGCAAGGGGCACCGCCGGGGATCCCCGCTCCTGCGCAGCCCACGCGGTCTTTTGAGCGAAGGCATTGCCGCCGCATCACTGCGGCGCGAGGGTGGAGGCGATCGGCGCGACGCGTAGCGCACGAGGTCGCACCGCACCGAGGAGGTCGCCATGAGGACCGTCCGCGACGTCATGCACGGGGACATCGAGATGCTGCGGACCACCGAGTCCGCCGCCGACGCCGCCTGTTACCTCGCCGCCCACGGCGAGGACCGGGTCACCTTGTGCCTGGCCGACGGGAGCGTGGCGGGGACGATCACCAGCCGCGACATCGTGGTCAAGGTGGTTGCCAAGGGGCGCGATCCGCGCCAGGTCCTCCTCGAGGAGTTGGTCGATCCCGCCGACGTTCTCGCCCTCGACGTGGACGCGCCGGTCGACGAGGCCGTGGCGGTGATGTGCACCGCGCGCCGCGCCCGCCTGCCGGTGACCGAGGAGAGCCGCCTCGTCGGCCTGGTGACCCAGCGTGACGCGGCGCAGGCGCTCGCCTTCCTGCCGCCGTGGTCCGGCACCGATCCAGACGACTGAGCACCCCAGGCCCGACGACTGACCGAGACGACTGATCCCGGACCGGCTCGCGGCGGCGAGCACTAGCCTCGCCGCCCATGTGGCCGCCGCCGCCCGCGGGGACGTGGGTCCTCGACCTCGATGGCGTGGTGTGGCTGGCGGGGCGCCCGATCCCGGGCGTGGACGAAGCGGTGGCGCGCCTGCGCGGGGCCGGCGTGCGGGTCCTCTTCGCCACCAACAACTCGGCACCGACGCGGGCGCAGCTCAACAAGAGCCTGGCCCAGTGCGGCATCACCGCCGACGACGCCGACCTGCTGCGCTCCTCCGACGTGGCGGCAGGCATGCTGGCGCCGGGGTCGACCGCGCTGGTGGTGGGCGAGGACGGGATCGTCGAGGCGCTCGGGAGCCGCGGCGTCACCGTCGTGCCCGACGGGCCGGCCGACGCGGTGGTGGTCGGGATCACCCGCAGCTTCACCTACGAGGACCTGAGGCGGGCCGCCGCCGCCGTGCGCTCGGGGGCCCGCCTGGTGGCGACGAACGAGGACGCCACCTTCCCGACGCCCGACGGCCTGGTGCCGGGCGCCGGCTCCATCCTCGCCGCCGTCGCCACGGCGGCGGAGGCGACGCCCGAGGTGGCGGGCAAGCCGCACCCGCCGACGGCCGCCGCCATCGCGGCGCGGGTGCCCCCGGGCGAGCTGCGCACCGTGGTGGGGGACCGGCCCTCGACCGACGGCGCCCTGGCGGCCCAGCTGGACGTGCCCTTCGCCCTGGTCCTCTCGGGGGTCACCCCGCCGGGAGCCGACCTGGCGGACACCGGGGCGGTGGCCATCGCCAAGGACCTGCGCACCCTCGTCGACCAGGCTCTCCCCGGAGGGTGACAAAAACTGCTTGCTGGCAGCTAGCACTTCAGATACTCTCGTTTCATGGCGAGTAACGAACGCATACGCAAGTACCTCGACGCCGGATCCGTGCTCGGACAGGTCAGCCGTGGCCGAGCCGAGGAGATCGTGCGAGAGTTGGTGAATGCCGGCGACATCCAGCGCGGGCAGGCACAGGAGTGGGTGGACAGCTTGATGGAGCGCAGTCGCAGGAGTAGCGAGCAGGTCCTCGACCTGGTGCGTTCCGAGGTGGCGGCTCAGCTCTCGAAGGTCGACTCGAAGGCCCTCGAGAGCCTGGCCAACCAGGTCGCCGAGCTCCTGAAGAGGTCGGCCGAGGCCGGGCGCAAGACCACGCGGGACGTGACCAGCCACGCCGGCAAGCACGCCGGCAAGGTCACCAAGCAGGCCAGCCAGCAGGCGAGCAAGGTCACCAAGCAGGCCAGCCAGCAGGCGAGCAAGGTCACCTCGCAGGCCACCAAGGTGACCAAGCAGGCGACCACCCGGGCGACCAGGACGGCGCAGGACGTGGCCGACCAGGCCGGCAAGACAGCCACGCGGGCCCGTGCCGCCGCCCAGAGCGTGACGCCCAAGCGGGGCGCCAAGCCCTCGGCCCGGCCCCGCTCGACGAAGAAGCCGCACAAGGCCGCCAGCTGAGCAGCGGGGCCCGCCGCCGGCTCGACTCCGAGCTCGTGCGCCGAGGCCTCGTGACAACCAGAGCCGAGGCCCAGGCCGCCATCGTGGCAGGGTCGGTCCTCGTCGCCGGTGCACCGGCCGACAAGCCGGCGCGGCTCGTGGGGGCCGACGAGCCGCTCCTCGTGCTCGGGCCCGCATCGCCCTACGTCAGCCGGGGCGGGCAGAAGCTCGCTGCTGCGCTCGATCGCTTCGCCGTCGAGGTGAGCGACCGGCGTGCCCTCGATGCGGGCGCCTCCACCGGTGGCTTCACCGACTGCCTCCTCCAGCGCGGCGCCGCCCGCGTCTACGCGGTCGACGTCGGCCACGGCCAGCTCGACCCGGCCGTGCGCGGCGACGGACGCGTGGTCGTCCTCGAACGCGTCAACGCGCGCACGCTCGACGCCGCCACCCTGCAGGCCGCCGACGCTTCGTTCGAACCGTGCTCGCTCGTCGTGGCGGATCTCTCGTTCATCTCGCTGCGCAGTGTCGTCCCCGCCCTCACCGGTGAGGTCGCCGCCGCCGGTGCCGACCTGGTGCTTTTGGTCAAACCGCAGTTCGAGGTGGGCCGCGCCGCGGCCTCGAGAGGCAAGGGCGTCGTCCGTGACCCGGACTTGTGGCGCGGGGCGCTCGAGGGTGTGGCGTCCGCGCTCGCCAGCGCCGGAACCGGCATCATGGGTGTGATGGTCTCCCCCCTGACCGGCGCAGCCGGCAACGTCGAGTTCCTCGTGCACGCCCGCAAGGGTGCAGCCGGGGCCGCTGCGGGCGAGGCCACCGCCCTGTTCGACGCCGCCGTGTCGGAGGCGGCCCACGACCTCGCGCCCGGCTCGCCGGCCGGCTGAGTCGCCGCCCGCCGATGGCGATCGTCACCTTCTTGGTCCACCCGGACCGTCCCGACGCGCTGGCGTTGGCCACCGACACCGCCTCGTGGCTCACCGAGCGCGGGGACACGGCCCGCATCTTGCAGTTCAGCGGCCCCGACCAGGTGAGCGAGTCCGGTGTCGAGACCGCGCTGGCCGACGTCGACCTGACCGGCACGACGGTGGCCGTCAGCATGGGCGGTGACGGCATCTTCTTGCGAGTGGTGCGCCTGGCCACCACGGCGGACGTGCCCGTGCTCGGCGTGAACTTCGGCCGCCTCGGCTACCTGCCCGACCTCCTCCCGACCAGGTGCGCGAAGCGCTGACGCGGGTCTTCGAGGGCAAGGCCGTCATCGAGGAGCGCTGCGCGCTCGAAGTCGCCATCGCCGACCGTTCCCTCGCTGATGGGGCCGGTGCGGTCGGTGATGCGAGCGTGGGCGGCGTCACCACCTTGCTCGCGCTCAATGAGGTGGTGATCGAGAAGGTCGACTTCGGGCACACCGTGCGCCTGGCCACCACGGTCGACGGCGAGGAGGCGCTGACCTACTCGGCCGACGGCCTCATCGTCGCCACACCCACAGGCTCGACCGCCTACAACCTCTCGGCCGGCGGCCCGATCATGGCGCCCACCCTGCGCGCCATGGTGGTGACGCCGGTGGCGCCGCACTTCTCGCTCGACCGCAGCCTGGTGCTCACCGACGCGCAGCGTGTCGGCATCGTGGTGGCGCCCGACCGCGGCGGGGTGCTCGTCATCGACGGGGTCGAGATCGGGCGCCTCGTGCCCGGCGCCACCATCACCTGCACGGTGGCGGCGCACCCGGTACGCGTCGTGCGCAACGAGCCGCAGACCTTCGGCGGCATCCTGCGCTTCCGCCTCCTGGCCGACAAGTCACGCTGAGGGCGATGTGCTGACCGACCTGCGCGTGCGCGACCTCGGGGTCATTGAGGACCTGTCACTGAGCTTCGGCCCCGGCATGACCGTACTCACCGGCGAGACCGGAGCCGGCAAGACACTGGTCGTCGAGGCGCTCCAGCTCGTGCTCGGCGGCCGGGGCCATGCGGGCATGGTCCGCGCCGGCGCCACCGAGGCCCTCGTCGAGGCACGCTTCGAGGTGGACGGCGGCAACGGCGAGGGCAACGCCGTGCGCGAGGTGATCCTGGCCCGCTCTGTCCCCGCCGAGGGACGCTCGCGGGCCTGGGTGGACGGCCGCATGGCCTCGCTCGCCGCGCTGGGCGAGGCGGCGGCGGAGCTGGTCGAGATCCACGGCCAGCACGAGCACCGCGCCCTCGTCACCGCGGCGGCCCAGCGCGACGTCCTCGACGCCTATGCCGGGACCGATCTGAGCCGGGTGCGCGCCCTGCGCAGCCAGCTGCGTTCGCTCGCGGACGCCATGGCCGGGCTGGGCGGCGACGCGCAGCAGCGCGCCCGTGAGGCCGACGTCCTGCGCTACCAGGTCGAGGAGATCGTGGCGGCGCACCTCGAGAACCCCGACGAGGAGGCCGTGCTGCGCCGCGAGGAGGACCGCCTGGCCGACGCCGGCGCCTACCGCGAGGCGGCGCTCGGGGCGGTCGAGGAGATCGATCCTTCGGCGGGCGAGGGCGGCGCGCTCGACCACATCGGCCACGCCGCCGCCGCGCTGGCCGGGCGCGATGCCTTCGAGTCGTACCGCGAGCGACTGGCCTCGGTGGCGGCGGAGCTCTCCGACGTGGCCCGGTCGCTGCGCGACGAGCTGGAGGGCTGGAACGACGACCCCGGGCAGCTGAGCGAGGTCCAAGAACGCCGGCACCTGCTGGCCGAGCTGCGTCGCAAGTACGGCGCGGACCTCGAGGCCGTCATGGCGTTCGGCGTCGAGGGCGCGGCGCGCCTGGCCCTGCTCGAAGACGCCGAAGGCGAGGCCGCCCGTCTTCAGGGCGAGTACGAGGCCCGCCTGGCCGAGCTGGCCGAGGCCGAGGCCGCCGTGCGCCTGGTGCGCGACCGCGCCGCCGGGGCCTTCGGCGAGGCGGTCGGCGATCGCCTTGCCACCTTGGCCATGCCCGGCGCCCGCCTCGAGGTCGCGTTGGCGCCCGGTGGCACCGGCGAGCCCGTGGAGCTCTTGCTCGGGGCCAACGTCGGCGAGGGGGTCCACCCCCTGGCCCGCGCCGCCTCGGGCGGCGAGTTGGCCCGGGCCATGCTGGCCATCCGCCTGGTCGGGATGGGCGGGCCCCAGACCATGGTCTTCGACGAGGTGGATGCCGGCGTGGGCGGCGCGGCCGCCGTGGCGCTCGGTGTCGCGCTGCACGAGGTGGCGCGCCTGCGCCAGGTGCTGGTGGTCACCCACCTGGCCCAAGTGGCGTCACAGGCCGACGCGCACATCAGCGTGGTCAAGGGCGCGTCCAAGGGCCGGACGGTGACGGGCGCAACCGCGGTGGACGGGGAAGAGCGTGTGACCGAGTTGTCGCGGATGCTCTCGGGGCACCCCGGCAGCGACGCCGCCCGCGCGCACGCCCGTGAGCTGCTCGGGACGACGAAGAGCCAATGAACACGCTGGACGCACCGCGCCGTCCACCACGTGTCGCGCCGCCTTCGATTATCGTGATCGGGTGCCCCGATCAACCGATGTGCCGCGTGGCGCGCTGAAGGCGGCGTGAGCAAGTTCATCTTCGTCACCGGTGGGGTGTCGAGCTCCCTCGGCAAGGGCCTCACCGCCTCCTCACTCGGGCGACTCCTCAAATGCCGGGGGCTGCGGGTCACGATGTGCAAGCTCGACCCCTACATCAACGTCGACCCGGGGACCATGAACCCGGGCGAGCACGGCGAGGTCTTCGTCACCGAGGACGGAGGTGAGACCGACCTCGACCTCGGCCACTACGAGCGCTTCATCGACGAGAACCTCTCGAAGCGCTCCAACACCACGACCGGGGGCATCTACAGCTCGGTGATCGCGAAGGAACGCCGGGGCGATTTCCTCGGGCGCACGGTGCAGGTCATCCCGCACGTCACCGACGAGATCAAGGACCGCATCCGCCGCCTGGCCGACGAGGACGTCGACATCGTCATCGTCGAGATCGGCGGCACGGTCGGCGACATCGAGATCGTGCCCTTCATTGAGGCGATCCGCCAGTTCCGCCGGGACATCGGCCGGGACAACGTCTGCTACGTGCATCTGACCCTGGTGCCGTTCTTGGTCTCGGGCGAGCAGAAGACAAAGCCGACGCAGCACTCGGTGACCGAGCTGCGGAGCCGAGGGATCCAGCCCGACGTCATCGTGTGCCGGAGCGACAAGCCCATCTCCGAGGGCCTCAAGCGCAAGATCTCGCTGCAGTGCGACGTGCCCATCGACGCCGTCGTCTCCGCCGTCGACGCGCGCAGCATCTACGAGATCCCGCTCGTGCTGCACGAACAGGAGCTCGACACCTACGTCTGCCGCACGCTCGGGATCGAGGACTCGACGCACCGGATCGACATCTCCGAGTGGGAGGCACTGGTGGCGCGGGTCGACTCGCTCTCGCGCAAGGTGCGCGTCGGCATCGTCGGCAAGTACGTGAACATGCCCGACGCCTACATGTCCGTCGTCGAGGCGCTGCGCCACGCCGGCTTCCACCACGGCGCCGCCGTCGAGCTGGACTGGATCGACGCCGAGCTCGTGCCGGATCTCTTGGCCACCGACCGCCTGCGCGGTCTCGACGCCATCGTGATCCCCGGCGGTTTTGGTGAACGCGGCATCGAGGGCATGGTGGCCGCCGCGGGCTACTCGCGCGAACACGGCATCCCGTGTCTCGGGCTGTGCCTGGGCTTGCACGTCATGGTGATCTCGGTCGCCCGCGACCGGGCCGGGCTCGACGACGCCAACTCGCGCGAGTTCGACAGCCTCTCGCCGCACACCGTCATCGACCTCATGCCCGACCAGGCCGAGGTCACCGACAAGGGCGGGACCATGCGGCTCGGCTCGTACCAGGCCGTGCTGCTGCCGGGCTCCAAGGTGGCCGAGGCCTACGGGACCCTCGGCGTCACCGAGCGCCACCGGCACCGCTTCGAATTCAACAACCGCTACAAGGGCAGGCTCGAAGCGATCGGGCTGGTCTGCTCGGGCAGCTCGCCCGACGGCCGTCTCGTCGAGTTCGTCGAACTCGAAGACCACCCCTACTGGGTGGCCACCCAGGCCCACCCCGAGTTCAAGAGTCGGCCCGACCGGGCCCACCCGCTCTTCCGCGAGCTGGTGGCGGCCGCGCTCGAGCGCGCCGAGGGCCGCGAGCCGCACCTGCTCGACCTCGACGCCGTCACCTAGGCCGTCACGCGCCGGTGTCGGGCTTCCGCCGCGTCTCGGAGGAGGAGCTCCTGGCGGCCTGGCTCTTCCGGGTGGATCGCCTCCACCTCGTCGACCCGGCCGGGACCGCCTTCGAACGCGTGGTCATACGCCACCCCGGTGCCGTGACCGTGGTGCCGGCCCACGACGACGGCACCGTGACCCTGGTGCGCCAGTACCGCGCCGCGGTCGACGCCATGGTGCTCGAGATCCCGGCGGGGACCCGCGACAAGGACGGCGAGGCGGCCGAGGACACGGCGCGGCGCGAACTGGTCGAGGAGGCCGGGCTCGAAGCGGCGCACTGGGAACTGCTCGTCGGCATCTGGAACACGCCGGGCGTCAGCGACCAGCACACGACGATCTACTTGGCGACCGGTCTGCGCGCCGTGGCCAGCCGGCCCGATGGCGTCGAAGAGGGGTACATGACGACCGAGCGCGTGCGCCTGACCGACCTCGACGACATGGTGGCCGCGGGGGAGCTCAAGGACGAGACGACGGTGCTCGGGCTCTACATGGCCCGGGCGCGCCTGACGGCGAGAGGGCGGCTCTTGTGAGCACCGCGGCGAAGGGCGCGAGCCGGGACGAGGATGCGGGCGCCGGCGGTGTCGCCGAGGAGATGCTCGGCGACGACGGTACCGACCCTCCCGCGCTTCCCCGGGCGGCCGAGGAGTTCCTCTCGTGGCTCGAGGTGGAACGCGGGCGCTCGCCGCGCACCCTGGCCGCGTACCGGCGCGACCTCGCTTCCTACCAGCGCCACACCGAGGCGCGTTCGGGTCACGGTGCCGACCGGGCCACGGCCGCCGACACGGTGGCGCACCTGGACGCGTTGCGGGCCACGCACGGGCGGGCCTCGGTAGCCCGTGCCCAGTCGAGCCTGCGCGGCTTCCACCGTTTCTTGGTCGAAGAGGGGCTGCGAGGCGACGACCCGACCCTCGACCTGCCGTCGACGTCGGTGACCGACATGTTGCCCAAAGCCCTGACCGAGGAGGAGATGGACCGCCTGTTGGGCGCCGTCGTCGGCACCGGTCCGATGGTGTTGCGGGACCGGGCCCTGCTCGAGTTCCTCTACGCGACGGGCGCGCGTGTGAGCGAAGTGGTCGGCCTCAACCTCGGTGACGTCGCCGAGGCGGTGGAGTCGCCGGGGCTGCCCCTCGTGCGCGTGCTCGGCAAGGGCGACAAGGAGCGCGTCGTCCCCTTGGGCTCACTGGCACGCGCCGCGCTCGAGGACTGGCTGTCGGGGCAGGGGCGACCGCTGCTGGTGCCGGCGCGCTGGCGCCGCCGCAGTGATGCGGAGGCCGTGTTCCTCAACGCCCGCGGCGGGCGCCTCACGCGCGTGGGCGTCTTCGGGGTCGTCAAGAGGTACGCGGGCCGGGTCGGGCTCGAGGCAAAGGTCAGCCCGCACGTGCTGCGGCACTCGTGTGCCACCCACATGCTCGGCCGGGGTGCCGACGTCCGGGTCGTCCAGGAGCTCTTGGGGCACGCGTCGATCGCCACCACCCAGCGCTACACCAAGGTGTCGCCCGAGCACCTGCGCCGGGCCTACGAGGGTGCCCACCCGCGGGCGGGAACAAAGGGGGGGGAGGGACCGCGTAGCATGACCCCATGCCGAACGAGGCCCCCACGGCGGAGACCGCCGACGTCGATTTCGCTGCCCTTCTGCGCAACGAACAGGCCGGATTGCAGGCCCAGCTGAAAGAGCTGGGCTTCGCTGACCAGGGGAGCGGCCTCAACTACGACTCGAACTTCGCCGACTCGAGCCAGGTGACCGCCGAGCGGGGCGAGGCCGAGCGTCTGGCGACCGAGCTGCGGGAGGCTCTCGACGAGGTCGAGGCGGCCATCGCGCGACTCGAGGCCGGGAGCTACGGCAATTGCGAGGTGTGCCAGAAGCCGATCGGGACGGCCCGGCTCGAGGCCATGCCGGCGGCGCGCCTCTGCATCGCCGACGCCGCCAAGCACTAAATGCGCCCTCCCGGCGCCCCCTCGGGGAGGCGCCCGATGGATCAACGAACCAAGCGAGCGCTCTGGACACTCGCCATCGCCGTCTTCGTGGTGGCGCTGATCGTCCACCACAACATCACCGAGACCGAGATCATCATCTTCTGCGTGATGGTGCCCTCCATCATTTTGCACGAGATCTCACACGGCTACGTCGCCAATGCGTTCGGTGACGACACGGCGAAGCGTGCCGGCCGGCTCACCTTGAACCCGGCCGTCCACGTGGACCCCGTCGGCACGCTGATCGTCCCCGCCCTCTTGTCGCTGGGCTCGGTCGGCTTCTTCGGTTGGGCCAAGCCCGTGCCGGTCAACGTGGGGAGACTTCGCAGCCCGCGCAACCAGGGCGTGCTCGTGTCGCTGGCCGGCCCCGCGGTCAACGCCGCGTTGGCCGGGATCTTCGGGCTCCTCTTCGTCCACTTCGCACGGGCCAGCGTGCTCTCGTCGGGGAACTTCTCCACCGGCGCCCAGATCATCTTCTACGCCAGCCTGGTGAACGTGGGGCTCTGTGCCTTCAACCTCATCCCGGTGCCGCCGCTCGACGGCTCGGTGTTGTTCGAACGGCTCCTGCCGTCGCGCTACTGGCCGACATACCTGCGCTATCGCCAGTACACCATGCCGATCCTGCTCGGCCTGGTGCTGTTGAACTTCTTCTTGTACCCGCACGGCCCGCTCACGTGGCTCTTCGACCGCCTCTACAGCTGGTGGTCCGGCGTGCTCGGACTCTGACTCAGAACTCGGGCAACAGTCCGATCGCGTCGGCGGCGCGGGCATAGGTCGCCGTCGCCACCTCGTGCGCACGTGCCGCGCCGCGCAGCAACACGCTCTGCACGTAGGCCGGGTCGCGCTCGAGCTCGGCGCGCCGTGACCGCACCGGGCCGATCAGCTCGCACAGGGCGGTGGCCACGTCGTTCTTGAGGTCCCCGTAGCGCTCGTACCCCGTCGCCACCTCTTGGGGCGTGCGGCCGGTTGCCGCGGCGAGGAGGTCGAGCAGGTTGGCCAGCCCGGGCTTGGCCCCGCGGTCATAGCGCATCTCGCCGTCGGTGTCGGTCACGGCTCGGCGGACCTTGCGCGTGATCTCCTCGTCGGAGTCGAGCAGGCCGATGGTGCCCATGGGCGAGTCGGCCGACTTGGACATCTTGCGTTCGGGGTGCTGGAGGTCCATGACCCGCGCCCCGGTGCCCGGGATGGCGGCCTCGGGGACGACGAAGGTCTCGCCGAAACGGTTGTTGAAACGGACGGCCAGCTCGCGGGCGAGCTCGAGGTGCTGGCGCTGGTCGTCGCCGACGGGTACGGCGTTGGCGTCGTAGAGAAGGATGTCGGCCGCCATGAGGACGGGATAGGTGAAGAGGCTGACGCGGGCCGATTCCTGGCCCTGGCCCTTGTCCTTGAACTGGGTCATGCGGCGCAGCTCGCCCATGGACGCGGTCGACTCGAGCAGCCAGGTCAACCGGGTGTGCTCGGGGACGTGGCTCTGGACGAAGAGGCTGCAGCGCTCGGGGTCGAGCCCGATGGCCAGGAGGTTCAAGGCGGCGTCCATGGTGTTGGCCCGCAGGTCGACCGCGCCGACTTCGGTGGTCAGGGCGTGCAGGTCGACCACGCAGTAGAAGGCGTCGTTCCAGTCCTGGAGGGAAACCCAGTGCCGCAGGGCCCCGAGGTAGTTCCCCAGGGTGAAGTTGCCCGATGGCGCGATGCCCGAGAGGACCCTGTTCATGGGGCGCCATGGTAGGGCCCACCAGGGATGCCTCGGCTCCTGGCCGGGGTGCGCGGCGGGTGCTGCGCAGTTCGGTAACGTCGGCGGGTGGCCTACGCGGTGTCCACGCCCGTCTTCGAGGGGCCGATCGAGCTGTTGCTGCACCTGGTGTCCTCGCACGAGGTCGACGTCCTCGACATCCCCCTTCTCCCGGTGGTGGACGCCTTCGTCTCGATCCTCTCCGAGCAGCGCGAGGTGGTCGACGTCAACCAGCTCTCCGAGTTCCTCCTCGTGGCCTCCATCCTCATTGAGCTCAAGTCGCAGCGGCTGCTTCCGGGCCCCGACACGGGGGAGGAGGACGAGGACTACGCCGGCTGGGAGGAGCGCGACCTGTTGCTCGCCCGCCTGCTCGAGTGCCGGGCCTACGCCGCGGCGGCGGACGTCTTCGTGGCTCTGGCCGAGCGGGCCTCGCGCTCCATCCCCCGCGAGGTCGGGCTCGACGACGACTTCGCCGTGCACGCGCCGGACCTCTTGGCCGGCATCACGCCCCAGGACATCGCCCAGGCGTACCTGCACGGCTCGGCGGAGCGTCCGGTGCCCCGGGTGGACCTGTCGCACGTCACGGTCGACACCGTCTCGGTGTCCGAGGCGGTCGCCGACCTGATCGCGACGCCAGAGTCAGAGCGGGTCGCCACGTTCCGAGAATTGGTCTTCGGGTGCCAGACACGGATCGAGGTCATCGTGCGCTTCCTCGCGCTCCTCGAGCTGTGCAAGATGGGCCGGGTCAACCTGGGCCAGGGGAACACGTTCGGGGAGCTGAGCATCGTGTGGGTCCCCGGCGACGACCTGGCCGGGGTGAGCAGCGGACGGGGTCTGGGCGAGATGGCCGGCTACCAGATCGACGACTACGAAGGGTGAGGGGTTGAGCGCAGTGGAAGACGCGGAGCTGGGGCGCACGATCGAGGCCATCTTGTTGGTGGCGGTGGAGCCGCTGCCGCCACAGCTGCTGGCCGAGCTGGTCGAGGAGCCCGTCGAGCGGGTCGATGAGGCGCTCGACGAACTGGCCCGCGCCTACGAGCGCGACCAGCGCGGATTCGTCCTGGCCCGCATCGCCGGCGGCGCGCGCCTGCAGACCCACCCCGACCTCGCCCCCTACGTCGAGCGTTTCGCCAACCGCGAGGTGTCCCACCGCCTGTCGACGGCGGCGCTCGAGACGCTGGCCATCGTCGCCTACCGCCAGCCGGTGTCGCGCGGCCAGATCTCCGCGTTGCGCGGCGTCAACGTCGACGGGGTGACCCGCCTGCTGGAGCAGCGGGGATACATCGCGGTGGTGGGCCACGCCGAGGGTCCCGGCCAGCCCGCCCTCTTCGGCACCACCGACCTCTTCTTGGAGCGCCTCGGACTGGACTCGCTGGACCAGCTGCCGGCCGTGGAGGACTTCCTCCCCGGTCCCGAGGTCGCCGGCGAATTCGAGCGCGACCTGCAGTCTGCGCTCGGCCTCGGCGTCGAGGCGGCCTCCGACGACGCCTGAGGCGTCCGGCACGGCGGAGACGCCCGAGGACGCGGCAGGGCGAACGCCTGCAAAAGGTCCTCGCCCGCGCCGGGATCGGTTCGCGTCGGGCCTGCGAGGACCTGATCGCGGCCGGTCGGGTCAGCGTCGACGGCGACGTGGCCCTGCTCGGGCGGCGCATCGACGCGGTCACGGCCAGGGTCGAGGTCGATGGCGCCTTGGTCCCCGTGGCCCCCGACCTCGTCTACTACCTGTTGAACAAGCCCGACGACGTCATCACCACGGCCGACGACCCCCAGGGTCGACCGACCGTCATGGCGCTGGTGCCGGCCGAGCCACGCGTGTTCGCGGTCGGCCGGCTCGACCGTCACACCGAGGGGCTCTTGGTGCTGACGAACGACGGCGCGCTGGCCCAGCTGCTCACCCACCCCTCCCACGGCGTCGCCAAGGAGTACGTGGCGGAAGTGGCGGGGGGCACCCCCGCGGCGGGTGCGCTGCGCGCGCTGCGACAAGGTGTCGAGCTCGACGACGGGCCGACGGCGCCCGCCGAGGTCGGGGTTCTGGCGCCGGGCGTACTGCGGATCGTGATCCACGAGGGCCGCAACCGACAGGTACGGCGCATGTGCGATGCCATCGGGCACAAGGTGTTGCGCCTGGTGCGCACCCGGATCGGGCCGCTGCGTGACACGACGCTGGCGCCGGGGGAGTGGCGCCCGCTCGACGGCGACGAGGTGCGCGCCCTCGCTGCCGCCGCCGGACCGAGCCCGCGGCCCTGACATCGACCGGCGCGGCGGGGCCGAGGGTCGCCGCGTCCACGGAGCCCCAGGCCAGCGGGCCGCCGCGGGCGTTGCCGGTAGAGTGAGCCGCCATGGCACCCTCCCTCATGGTCAGGGGTCTGCGCGGGGCGACGACGGTCGATGCCGACACGGTCGCCCAGGTGACGGCGCGCTCACAGGAGCTGCTGCGCGCCGTCATGGACCGCAACGACCTGCGCGAGGACGACATCGTCAGCATCCTCTTCACGTCGACGCCCGACGTGACGAGCATGTTCCCCGCCACCGCCATACGCGAGATCGGCTTCGGGGCGGTGCCCTTGCTCTGCGCCGCCGAGATCGCGGTGCCCGGCTCCATGCCTCTGTGCATACGGGTGCTCCTGCACGTCTACACGGCCCGCTCCCGCGACGAGATGCACCACGTGTACCTCCACGGTGCCCAAGGGCTCCGCGATGACCTCCCCGACTGAGGGCGGGTCCGGCCGTCGGGCGCTGGTCGTCGGGACGGGGCTCATCGGGGGCTCCATCGCCCTCGGACTGCGCCAACGGGGCTGGCACGTCTCGGGCGTCGACGCCGACGAGACCCGGGCGGCCGAGGCGCTGCAGGCCGGCGTGATCGACGCCATCGAGGACGACCCGGCGGCTGAAATCGTGTTCGTCGCCGTGCCAGCGGCCGCGGTGGCCGGCGAGGTGCGCCGTATCCTCGCTGACGGGGCACGGCGCAACGACGTGGTCGTGACCGACGTCAGCGGCGTCAAGACGGCGATCGTCTCGTCGGCCGACCACCCCCGCTTCATCGGCGGCCATCCGATGGCCGGCTCGGAGCAGATCGGCCTGCGCGGCGCCGACCCCGACCTCTTCGAGGGGGCGGTCTGGGTGCTGACCCCGACCGCCGCCACCGATCTGGAGTCGTTCGACCGCCTCAAGGGCGTCGTGCTGAGTCTGGGCGCCGACCTGCTCGTGCTCTCGGCGGCGGACCACGACCGCCTCGTCGCCGTGGTCTCCCACGTGCCGCACCTGGTGGCGGCCACCTTGATGAACACGGCCAGCGCCGGGGCCGAGCAGGACGGGGCCTTGCTCCGGCTCGCCGCCGGTGGTTTTCGCGACATGACCCGCGTCGCGGCGGGCCACCCCGGGATCTGGCCCGACATCTGCGCGGAGAACGCGGCCGCAATCGTCGAGGCACTCGACGTCCTCGTCGGTGACCTGCAGACCATGCGCGACCGCATCGCCGCCCAGGACCGTCCGGCGCTGCTCGAACTGCTGGAGGCGGCGAGCTCGGCGCGGCGGACCCTCCCGGCGCGCGTCGTGCGTCCCGACCATCTGGCCGAGGTGCGCATTCCCGTGTTCGACCGCGACGGGGTCCTTGCCGAGATCACCGCCTTCGCCGCCGATGCCGGCATCGGCATCTACGACATCGAGATCGCGCACTCGACCGAGGGCCCCCGCGGCGTGCTCATTCTCGTCGTCGACGGTGCGGACGCCGACACCCTGGTGGCCACCATGGAAGAGCACGGCTACCGCGGCCAGGCCACGCACCTGTCATGACAGCGCCGCGCATCCTGGTCGTCACCGGGGGCGTGCCCTGCCGCGGCACTGTGCGCACCCCGGGCGAGAAGTCCATCTCGCACCGGGCCGTGCTCTTCGGCGCGCTGGCCGAGGGGACCTCAGTGGTGCGCGGGCTGTCCGACGGGGCCGACGTGGCGGCGTCGCTGGGCGCCGTCGAGGCCATGGGTGCCGGCGTGGAACGTCCCTCCGACGGCACGGTGGTGCTCCACGGCGGACGCGGGCGCCTGCACCGTCCCGACGGGCCGCTCGACTGTGGCAATTCGGGCACGTCCATGCGGCTCCTGGCCGGACTGGTGGCCGGCTTGGACTGGGAAACCGAGCTCGTCGGTGACGAGTCCCTCTCCAGCCGCCCGATGGACCGGGTGGCCGAGCCGCTCGGTCTGATGGGAGCCGCGGTGGAAGGCCGAGGCGAACGGTGCCAGCCACCCCTGCACGTGCGCGGCGGCGCGCTGCACGGGATCGACTGGACGGCCAAGGTCGCCAGCGCGCAGGTCAAGTCCGCCATCCTCTTGGCCGGGCTCTCGGCCAGCGGGACGACGGTCGTGCGCGAGGCGGTCACCACCCGCACGCACACCGAGGAGATGCTGGCCGACGCGGGCGTCGACATCGTGGTCGAGCCCTGGGGGGAGGGCCGGGTGGTGTCGTTGCGGGCGTCGGCCCTGCGACCGGTCGACCGCGTCGTACCCGGCGACCCGTCACAGTCGGCCTTCTTCGTCGTGACGGGGTGCGTCGTCCCGGGCAGCGAGGTCGAAGTGGCGGACGTCTACAACGGCCCGGCGCGACTCGGCTACGTCTCGGTTCTGCGGCGCATGGGGGCCAACGTCACGCTCGTCGAGGGTGCGCCCGGCACCACGGCCATCCGGGCGTCCGCCGGGTCCCTGCGTGCCACCGACGTCCACGCCGGCGAGATCCCATCCCTCGACGAGATCCCGGCCCTCGCCGTGGCGGCGGCGGTCGCCGAGGGGACGACTGTCTTCTCCGACGTGGGCGAGCTGCGGGTCAAAGAGGTCGACCGTCTCGTCGCGGTGGCGGCCATGGTGGAGGCGTTCGGCGCCTCGGCCCGGGTGGAGGGTGACGCGCTCGCCGTGACCGGTGTGGGCGGCCCCCTCCGCGGCGCCCGCTTCGACAGCCTGGGGGATCACCGCATGGCCATGGCGGCCGCGGTGGCCGGGCTGGCCGCCGCGCCGGGCGAGCGCAGTCTCGTCACCGGGTTCGGCGCCACGGCGACCAGCTACCCGCACTTCGCCCAGGACCTCGCCGCGCTGGCGGGCGGACCAGGTGCCGCGGTCGCACCGCGCCCGCTCTTGGTGGCGATCGACGGGCCGGCAGGTGCGGGCAAGTCGACGGTGTCGACCGCGGTGGCCGCGCACCTCGGAGTCGAACGGCTCGACACGGGTGCCATGTACCGCGCCGTTGCCGCCCTGGCCCTGGCACGCGGGACGGCGCCGGACGACGCCGCCGCCGTGGCCGCGCTGGCCGAGGCGGCCCAGATCGAGCTCGGCCCGCGGGTGACGATCGACGGGGAGGACGTGACCGGGGTGATCCGCTCGCCCGAGGTGGGGCGCGCGGTCTCCATCGTGGCCGCCAATCCCGAGGTCCGGCGCCAGCTCGTCATCCGCCAGCGCGCCTGGGCCGCGGCGCACGGCGGCGGGGTGGTCGAGGGTCGCGACATCGGCTCGGTGGTCTTCCCCGAAGCGCAGGTCAAGGTCTACCTGACGGCTTCGCCCGAAGAGCGGGCGCGGCGGCGCCACGACGAGGCACCTGAGGGGGTGGCCCGGCGGGACCACATCGACTCGACCCGGGACGCCTCTCCACTGCGCGAAGCGAAGGACGCGCACCGCCTCGATACGACCGGGCGCAGCGTGCAGGATGTGGTCGAGGAGGTGTTGTCGTGGCTGTGAGCGAAACGGCGCCGGGGTCAGGTCAAGACGACGGACGGGCGCCGGCCGCACCGGGTCGCCACCAGCCCTTCGAGGTCGACCCCCGGCGCACTCCGCTCTACCGCACCGAGCGGGCGATCTTCGTCACTGCCCTGTGGACCTGGTTCCGGCCCAAGGTCAGCGGCACCGAGCACGTGCCCGAGACCGGCCCGGCGATCCTGGCGCCCGTGCACCGTTCCTTCGCCGACTTCGGCTTCGCCGCGTTCTGCACCGACCGCAAGCTGTTCTTCATGACCAAGGACGAGATGTGGGAGAACAAGTGGCTCGGCAAGCTGTTGTTGACGGTGGGCGCGTTCCCGGTCCACCGCGAGTCGGCCGATCGCGAGGCGCTCCAGCGGGCCGAAGAGGTGCTGCGCCAGGGACAGCTCCTCGTGCTCTTCCCCGAGGGGACACGGCGCGAGGGCCCGGTGATTGAGGACCTGATGGAGGGTGCCGCGTTCTTGTCGGCCCGAACCGGGGCGCCCATCGTGCCGGTGGGCATCGGCGGGTCGGACCTGGCCATGCCCAAGGGCAGTGTGGTGCCCAAGCCGCGCACCATCCAGATCGTCATCGGCCCGCCGATCCCGCCGCCGGCGCGGACCGAGGGCGGGCGCGTGTCGCGCTCGGCCGTGCGCGCCGCCACGCAGGCGCTGGTGCCCGAGCTCCAGGCCGTCTACGACGAGGCACGGGCGAGGACGGGACGGTACTGAGGCCGCGCGCGGTCCGGGCACTGTCGCCCCGGTGCCGGCGCAGCGCGGTCTAGTCCGCCGTCGCGCTGGGCTCGGGGGGTTCGGCCAGCAGAGACCGGTAGTGGGCCGAACGGGAAAGCAACATGTCGGCTGTCCGCTGGTCGTACTCGGCGGCGCGCCGCAGGGCTTCCCGCAAGTCGTGCTCGTCGTCCAGGACGTGCACGGTGTGCTTCTCGGGTGGTCCGCTCTCCGGGGTCTTCTCGGTGCCACGGTGAAATCGCATCTGCATCGGTGCCTCTCACTGAGACGGTGGGACTGTGGCTGGCCCCATTCTCCTACGTCTCGGCACCGCTGTGTGGCGCGGGCCGACAACGTGGCGACAACACGGCCGGCCTCAGCCGTGTCGAGGCTCTTTGCGCACCTTCCACCACGTCCCGAAGACGACCCGACCGTAGCGGAACCCGAAGAGCCAGTTCTTGCCCTTCTTCGTGGTGCCCGAGGCCCGGGGGAGCCAGACCGTCGGGCGCTCGGTGACCCGCCAGCCCCGCTTCATGGCGATGATCAACAGCTCGGCCGTCTGGTACTGGGGCTGGGTGAGCCGGTAGGCGATGTCGTCGAGCATGCTCACGCGCAGCGCCCGGTACCCGTTGGAGGTGTCGGTCAGCTTGGTGTGGCCCATGGCGCTCATGACCCAGGAGAACACCCGGACCCCGGTCTTGCGGAACCGGTCAGTCGTCGTGTCCTGGCCCAGCACCCTCGAGGCCACCACGAAGTCCGCCTCGTCGTCGACGAGGGGTTGGAGCATGACCGGGATCTCGCCCGGGTCGTTCTGGCCGTCGGCGTCGAGCGTCACGACGAATTGGGCCCCGAGCTCGACGCACAGGGCGTAGCCGACCCGGAGCGCGTAGCCGTGTCCGAGGTTCTCGCTGAGCACGAATGTGACCGCCCCGGACTTCTTGGCCACCTCGTCGGTCCGGTCGCTCCCGCCGTCGACCACGACCAGGGTCGTCACGGCGAGCCCGCAGGCCTCCGAGGGCATGGCCGCCAGCACCGCACCGATGTTGGCCTCCTCTTCGTAGGCGCAGATGAGCCCGACGACGGGGGAGAGCTTGAGGTCCGGATGGCGAGTGTCGAACTCGTGCCGGGACTCCTCGATGACGCGGCGCGTGCGGTCGGGATCAGTGTGGACTGCGGCGCCCGAGGTGGCGCCGAGGCGCCCGTTCAAAACGACCGCGGCGTGGCGAACAGCTGGCGGACGAGAGGCTCGAAGTGCGAAAGCGGCTTGGTGGGGTAGTCGGGGTCGAAGCTGGTCTGGTCCCACTCGTCGGCGAACTGCGCGGCCAGGGCGTACCAGGGCTCACCCACGTACTTGTCCCGGGCATTCGGATCCTGGCCCAGGTACTCGTAGTAGTGCTTGCCCTGGAAGTCCTGGTGTGCCCAGATCATGTGGTACGTCTCGTCGCTGACGTAGGCGCGCAGGATCTCGGCGGCGATGTGGGGATGGTTCATGACAGAGACGGCCTTGCCGATGTCGTGGCACAGCGATGCCACCACCACCTCGTCAGACGCGCCGGCCTCCTCGGCCCGGGTGGCCGTCTGCAACGAGTGGACCAGCTGGTCGACCTCGAAGCCGTCGGTGATGTCCTCGAGGGAGGCCAGCATGGCCAACACCCGCTCGGCCACACGGGGCTGGTGCTCCATCGACTCGACGATGATGTGCTGCCACTGTTCCTTGGTCGACTCGTCCATGCGGGTGAACGTCATGAGGCCATCATCGCGCTTCGCCTGCTCACGAGGCCAGCAGGTCGAGCACGTCGGCGGCTGAGACGGCCCGGTCCCCGCCGGCCGGGTCACCCCGGTCAGGCACGGGGCGACCGGCGAGGAACCCCAGGGTGGAGCCCACGGCCCGCAGGAGCTCTCGCAGCTCGGGTGGAGGTGGGAAGTACTCGTCCTCGGTGGTCACGGTGACCTCGGTCACGCCCCCGGCGGGGGCCAGCCGCTGAATCACGGCCTCCACGAGCGCTTCGGGCGCCGAGGCTCCTGCCGTCACGCCGACAGTCCCGCTCAGGTCGGTCGGGAGCTCGTCGGCCTCGTTGATCCGCAGGACACGCGGGCAGCCGCCGGCCCGGGCCACCTTTTCGAGAGCGACCGTGTTGGAGGAGTTGGCGGAGCCGATGACGACGACGGCGTCGGCCTCCGATGCGATCGCCTTGAGGGCGGCCTGCCGGTTGGTGGTGGCAAAGCACAGATCGCTGCGATTGGGCATCCACAGATCGGGGAACCGGCTCCGGGCGGCCTCCATCAGGCCGCGCCATTCGTCATGGCTCAAGGTCGTCTGCGCCAGCAGGGCAACCGGAGCCCCCGTGTCCGCCATGCCTTCGAGGGAGTCGAGGTCCTCCACGCGTTCGAGGAGCCGGACGGCCTCGGGAGCGACCGCCATCGTGCCGACCGCCTCTTCGTGCCCCGCGTGGCCCACGTACAAGACGGTGTACCCCTTGCGGCTCCGCACTTTGAGCTCGTGGTGCACCTTGGTCACGAGCGGGCACACCGCGTCGACAACCACGCCGCCACGTGAGCGGGCGGTCGCCACGACCTCGGGCGCCGAACCGTGGGCACTGAGCATCAAAGGTGATCCCGGGGGCACCTCGGTGACGTCGTCGACGAACACGACACCCTGGGCCCGGAATCGGTCGACCACGTGACGGTTGTGCACGATCTCGTGGTAGCAGTAGACGGGTGGGTCGAAGACCCGCACCATCCAGGCCAGGGCCTTGATCGCCTTCTCGACGCCGGCGCAGAACCCCCGCGGCGCCGCCAACATGACTCGGTCGACTCCGGGCACAAAGTCCAGGTTATCGGCGGTACGCTGGAGCCATGTCAGCTCCCACGGTGACTTCGGTCACCGCGGCGTCGCCGGCAGCCCTGGCCGGCCTGGCCGTGGGCGATGAGCTCCTGACCATCGACGGGCAGGAGCCGCGCGACGTCATCGACTTCCAGCACCTGACCGACGCCCAGAACCTGAGCGTCCTGGTCCGTCGCGCCGGTTCGCCGCTGGGCCGGCTGGTGCGGGTGGACAAGGAGGCGGGGGAGCCGCTCGGAGTCGAGGTCTCCTCGGCGGTCTTCGACCGCATCCGTACCTGCGACAACCACTGTGCGTTCTGCTTTATCTACCAGTTGCCCAAGGGCATGCGACGCAGCCTCTACCTCAAGGACGACGACTACCGCCTCTCGTTCCTCTACGGGAACTTCACGACCCTCACGCGCTTCACCGAGCTCGACGCAGAACGCATCCTGACCGAGCGGCTCGGCCCGCTCTTCGTCTCCATTCACGCGACTGACCCCGACCTGCGCGCACACATGTTGCGCAATCCCAAGGGGGCCACGAGCCTGCGCTGGCTGGGGGTCCTCCTCGACGGCGGGATCGAGGTGCACGGCCAGATCGTCGTGTGCCCCGGCGTGAACGACGGGACTGCGCTCGAGGACACCTTGGCCGGCATTCTGGACCGGTATCCCGGGTTGGCCAGCGTCGGTGTCGTCCCCCTCGGCCTGAGCCGCTACTCCAACGAACCCGAGATGCGTCCGCACACCCGGGACGAGGCGGCACAGGTGCTCGACACGATCGAGCAGTGGCAGCGCATCTTCCGTCGTGCGTTAGGCCGTCGCATGGTGTTCGCCGCCGACGAGTATTACCTCTTGGCCGGGAGAGACCTGCCCTCGGCGCGCCACTACGACGGATTCCCCCAGCACGAGAACGGCATCGGCATGGTCCGGGCCTTCGCCGAGTCCTTCGGGCGGCCGGGCGAGGCAGGCCCCGGCGGCGTTCGCCACGGCTTCTTCGCCTCGGTGGACGCCGCTCCCGCCGAGGGCTATCGAGCCCCGCGCCTGCCGTCTGCACCAGCGGGACAAGATGACCGCCCGGTCACGATCCTGACCGGCACCTACGGCGGCCGTGTCCTGGCGCCGCTGGTCGCGGCGCATCCTCGCGCCGACGTCACCCTGCGTGCGATTCCGAACGAGTTCTTCGGCGGCAACATCGGTGTCGCCGGCCTGCTGACAGGCGAAGACCTCGGACGGGCCGTCGCGAGCGTCCCGACGGACCAGCGCTGCCTCCTGCCCGACGCCTGCCTGAACGAGGGCCGCTTCCTCGACGGTTTGACCTTGGCCGATCTGCCGCGGCCCGTCGAGGTCGTGCCGACCGACGGGGCCGCCCTGCGCCAGGCCCTCGACGGCACGTCGTTCCGCCCCTCCTGCACGTCATGAGCCCGATGGTCGTCGTGGCCGGCCGCCCCAACGTCGGCAAGTCCTCGCTCGTGAACCGCATCGTCGGCAGCCGGGCCACGGTGGTCGAAGAGGAGCAGGGCGTCACCCGCGACCGCAAAGTGCTCGACGCCGAGTGGGCCGGAGTGCCGTTCTCGGTGATGGACACCGGAGGCTGGCTGGCCGGGGGCGACCTGCTCGAGTCAAAGGTGAGCGAGCAGGCCGAGCGGGCACTGGCCGACGCCGACGTCGTCTTGATGGTGGTGGACGTGACCACCGGCGTCACCGAGGAGGACCTGGCCGCGGCGAAGATCATCCGACGTGCAGGCCCTCCGGTCCGGCTCGTGGTCAACAAGGTGGACGACGCCAACCGGGAGAGCACCGCGTGGGAGTTCGTGGCGCTGGGCCTCGGCGACCCCTTTCCGGTCAGCGCTATCCACGGGCGGGGGACGGGCGACCTCCTCGACGAGGTGGTCGGCCTCTTACCTGCCCCTGTCCCAGTCACGGCAGAGGAGGACAGCAGCGCGACCACTATCGGTCCCGCCCCAACGGGCGACCACGCCACCCCGCGGGTGGCGATCATCGGCCGCCCGAACGTCGGCAAATCCACACTCTTCAATCGGCTCTTGGGCGAGGAGCGTTCCATCGTCCATGACATGCCCGGTACCACGCGCGACGCCATCGACACGGTCGTCGAGACGGTCGACGGACCCGTCTGCTTCATCGACACCGCCGGGCTGCGACGCCCGTCAAAGACGGATCGCGGGACCGAGCAGCATGCCACCATGCGTGCGCTACGTGCCCTCGAAAGGGCCGACGTGGCCATCCTGGTCATCGACGCCACGATCGGCGCGTCCCACCAGGACCAACGCCTGGCCGAACGGATCGGCGTCTCGGGCTGCCCCACCCTCGTGGCCCTCAACAAGTGGGAGCTCGTGCCGGTCGACGAGCGCGATGACGTGCTGGCGAGCGTGGGCGACCGGCTCGCCTTCCTGGGCGCGGCGCCGGTGCTGAAGATGTCGGCCCTGTCCGGTAGGGGCGTTCATCGGATCCTGCCCGCATTGCGTGACGCCGTTGCCACCTATCACCAGCGGGTGCCGACGGGCGCGCTCAACCGCACCATCCAAGACCTGCAGATCCGCCAACCCGCACCGAGGGCGAGGATCCGCTACGCGGTGCAAGGAGCGATCGATCCGCCCACGTTCACCCTCTTCACCAGTGGGCGCCTGCATCAGACCTATCTGCGCTACATCGAGCGCGGGCTGCGTGAGAAGTTCGACTTCGGCGCCACCCCGATGAAGCTGCGGGTGCGTATCGGTGGCAAGTGAGGAAACGCGGACGCTGATGCCGTGGTGTGAGGAGTGCGACACGCTCGTCGAAGACGAGGACCTCGGCGACGAGGGGGAGTGCCCCACCTGCGGGACGATCCTGGCCGAACAGGAGCGCCAACCGATCCCGTGGTACTTCAAGGCGATGATCATCGCCAGCGTCATCTACCTCGGTTACCGCGGTTACCAGGGCGTGACCTGGATCGCCGGCCACGTGTAGCGTCCCGCTCATGCCCCTCTACGAGCTCGACGGTGCCGCACCGCGCATTGACGAACGTGCCTTCGTGCACCCCGATGCCGTGGTCATCGGCGACGTCACGATCGGTCCCGAGTCGAGTGTGTGGCCGACCGCCGTTCTGCGCGGCGACTACGGCACCATCACGATCGGTTCGGGATCTTCCATCCAAGACGGCACGGTCATCCACGCCGGGCCGGGGTTCCCGACGCACGTCGGCGACGGCTGCGTCGTCGGGCACCTCACGCATTTGGAGGGCTGCACCCTCGAGGACGACTCCTTGGCCGGGTCGGGCAGCGTGGTCCTCCATTGGGCCGTCATCAGCCAGGGCGCAACCGTCGGCGCCAACGCGGTGGTCCCGAACCACATGGTCGTCCCCGCCGGCGCGCTCGCTCTCGGTGTGCCGGCCAAGATCCTCGAGGGCCGTTCCGACGTGGCGATGATCAAGCTCTCGGCGGCCGAGTACGTCGCCAACGTGGCGCGCTACAAGTCCTCGCTACGCCGGCTCGACTGACCTCGGTTCGGTCCCCCCCTTCGGATCGCCGTGCTGCGTGTTGCATGACTGAGTTTGGCGAATCCACCGACGAACCTGAGAAGGCGGAGGCGATCCCGGCCATAGGGGGTCCTGTCAGCTCACGCGTCGGCACGCCAGGGTCATGGACGTCAGACAGGGTCCTCATGCCGAGTTCGTAAATCTTCCTGCGCTGCCGCAAGCTGGGCGAGAACGGCCGTTGCCGTCTCACGGTGGTCGAATTCGGCCAAGATCACTTCGCCGTCAACTGGGACGTACCCGTGGATCGCCCACAGTTCTGTATCCATCTGGAATACGTCTTGGCCAAGCCGTGGGTTCAGGGGGAGAATCAAATCGAGCACCACCTCCGGGCGTTCACCACGTCCATTGCGCATCTCGCCCTCACCTCGATTTCGATCATAGGGAAGGTGTCGGTTCTTGTGAAGGTCGAGTGACACTTCGCGGAAGATTGCAGGTCCGTTGCCGCCATCGAAGCGCCCCACTGGCCGGGCGCTCGGGCGCTCTGGACGGGCATCTGTCGTTTTGACGACTTACGGGCATAGCTCGCGTGGTTAGTGTGCCGACAAAGCCAAATCCGTGAAGGAGGACGCTGTCATGCGAGCAATCACCGTTCGAGACCGCGATGCGGGCATGGCGGGTCTTTCTTTGACTGAGATGCCCTATCCCATTGCGGGCGAAAACGATGTCATCGTGCGGGTCCATGGTGCGGGATTCATCTCTACCGAGCTGGAATGGACGGGAACCTGGACCGACCGCGCCGGACGCGACCGGACGCCAAGCATTGTGGGCCACGATCTGTCCGGTGTCGTAGCTGAGCTGGGGCCCGGAACCACCGGCCTCACCGTCGGCCAACGGGTGTTCGGGCTGACCGACTGGTTCCGCAACGGCACCCTGGCCGAGTACACAGCGGTGGAGGCCCGCAACCTTGCTCCGCTTCCCGTGGGTGTCGATCACGTCACTGCCGCCGCCGTGCCCATCTCGGGACTGACCGATGGCAGGCGCTGTTCGCACGCTCAGCTCCGGACCGGGCAGAGCGTCTTGATACACGGCGCCGCCGGCGGTGTCGCTTCGATCGCCGTGCAGCTCGCCCACGAGGTGGGAGCCGTCGTAATCGGCACCGGCCGGGCCGCGGACCGTGACACCGTCCTCGGCTTGGGAGCGCACACCTTTTTGGACCTCGAGACCGACAAGCTCGAAGACGTCGGCGAAGTTGACGTGGTCTTCGATGCGATCGGTGGAGAGATTCTCGATCGCTCCGCCGCACTCGTGCGTGCGGGCGGCACGCTCGTCACCATCGTCGGGATGCCCACGGTCAAACCAATGGACGGGCGTGCGGTCTACTTCGTCGTCGAATCGGACCGCGTCCAGCTCGCGGAACTCGCCAGGCGGCTCAGTGATGGACGGCTCAAGCCGATCGTGGGGGCGCTACGGTCGCTCGCCGAAGCGCCCGCCGCCTTCGCGCTGGGCGGCGCACGCCCGGCAAGACGATCATCCGCGTCAGAAGAGGAATAGCGCCACCGCGACCGACCGCTTGGCTCAGGCGCGCCCGGACCCGACTGCGCCCCCAGCCGTTGTGCGTATCGACCTTGACGGTCAGAGCTGGACGGCTCTGGTCCACAACGGACCACTCGATATCGAGGTCGGGGAAACGGCGGAACCGGACACTTCGATCCCTACCGACCCGAAGACGCTCAGGGAGTCATCGGAGTCCCTTCCCGTCTCCGCACGGCCATCCGCTTGGCACTGCTGACGTCGATGGCGACCAGAAGCGGGATCACCACCTGTTGCATGTCTTGGGCGAGTCCCTGGAACCACTCCGAGGAGCCAAGGACGAAATAGTGCGGTGCGTCGCGCTCGGGCTCTCCTCCCGCAGCGACGAACAGATTCCGGAGTCGGGCCTCGGTGGCTCGCCGGAGTTCGAAGTAGTGGCTCCCGAACACCCGGAAGGAACTCCCCATCGCCCGCACTCCTGCGAGCACCTGTCGCGTTGCGTCCCAGTCCTGGTCGGACAACTCGGAGAGATTGAGGAACGGTCGACGACCGGGCACGTGGTAGTGCGTGACGTAGTCAGGAAGCATCCCGCTCACCGCCACATAGTGGCGCACCACACATAGGAGCACGTCACTCACCCGGCGATCTGGGGCAGTTCAACTCGGAGCGATATCGTGCAGTTCTGTAGCCTCATAACTCCAGGCCACCGGACTACGACCAGAGTGCAGCCCGGCGCGACCACCAGGCCTCGGCGGCGGTTATCGCGCCTTCGGCCTCGCGGATGCCGTCGCCCACGAGCCCTGCGGTGGCAGCCCAGTGCAGGGGTACAAGGGCTAGAGCCCCGGGGAGCCATCGGTACTCGTCGCGAGTCAACGGTTCTGGAGCCGTGCTTTCGTAGGCGTCGAGCAGTCGTCGTGGCTCGAGCAATTCGCCGCTCGGTGCGACCTGGTGCAGGCTGGCCGCGATGTCGTAGAGCCGCTCCCTGACCCTCGCGAAATCCAGGTCGAAGGTGGCCCATGAGCCGTCTGACAGTTCTCCCGCGTTGCCCAATTTGTAGTCCCCATGAATCGGAGCGCATGGCAGTTCGACCTCCTTCCGGAGCTTGGAGAGCTCGCCCGCCAGTTGGCGCATCCGACGCACGACCGGCTCGCTGCGGGGTCCGAGCCTGCGGCGTGTGAAGCCGACCGAGTAGCGCAGTTGGCCGAAGGTTCTGTGGTCGTCGAGGGGTTCGGGCGGACCGGGCTCCCAGACTGCTTTGAGCGCAGTGTGAAGGCGTCCGAGCTCCTCGAAAAGGCGGACGTAGGAGTCCTCGTCCGCTCGTGGCTGCACGTGATCGATGAACTCCTCAAGCTCAGCCCAACGATCAGCGACCCTCAGGAGGTCGCAGCCGGAAATCCGAATCGGCCGAGCAACGCGGACTTGCGTCCGCTGGAGCCGCTCCCGCAAGCGCCGCAGTCCCGCGACCCGGCCGCGGCGGACCCAGGGCCTGTGAACCCGGAGGACAACCGGCGGCTCAGCGTCGATCCGCACGTTGAGGTTGAATCCACCGCCGATGTCTGCCCATCCGGTCCCGCGCGCGACGCGGTCGATCAAGGCCGAGACGGCCGGATCAGCTGGGCTGGCTCTAGGTCCAAACCAACGCGGCAAGGCAGGGGGAGAGGTCGAAGCTTCGATTCCGGTCATGGCAATGGCCCGCCGGCGCACCCGGCGGAGGGTCCGCCGGCGAACCCATCCTGCTCGACGGGGGTCGATCGTGCCACGCATGTGCCGGTAGGCGACAGGGCGAACGTTGGATGACGCGGCACTAGCCCCCTACGTGCCGCACGGAGGCACACCGTTCCGTCATTGCCAAGCACCGCAAGAGGCTGAAATCGCTCAGCCTTTCAGTGCTTCGTCACGTCGCCCTTGTGGGCACCGCTGAGCTTGGCCGGGAAGACGTCGGTCCCGAAGGGAGTCAGACCCGAGGCGGCTGCGAACCCGAGGTGCCCCTCGCCGTCGGTGCCCCCGCTCGTCAGACCGAGCATGTCCTCGTAACTGCGCAGCGCGGAGTAGTGGTCATAGGAGCCGGTGGTGTCCTTCGACCCGGCCACCACGTACTTTGCGTTCAACAAGAGGGCGCCGATTTGGCCGCCTCCTGGTGCCTCGCTGTCGGCGGAGTCCCCGGCGTTCCCCGGTGCATGGGTATTGGGACCGGACTGCTCGTTGCAGCACGAAGCCGAGGCGCCGGGACCGCCGACCTCGGACTCGTCGAAGGTGATCTCGACCAGCATGTCGCCGTGCTTGTAGGCGGGGGATCCGAGGATCAGGGGCATCCAGGCCCGGAGGAACTCGTCGGCACCGGTCAGCCCGCCCACGTGCCCGCCGGTGCTGTTGGGACCCGCGCAGGTGCCGTCGTGGCCGTCGTTGCACAGGTTGGGGGTGATGAAGCCGAAACGCGGGGTCGTCTTCTCGCTCTTGAGGTCGAGGGCGAGGTGTCCGTTCGCTGACGGCGTACCGGAGGATCCGAGCGTCCCCAGCGGCACGACGTTGGCAGCGCATTCGGCTGCGTTGTCGATGACCGAGTGGAACCAGACGAAAGGATTGTGCCGTGTTGTGTACTGGTCGGCCGGCGTGGCGACCTCGGCGGTGTCGGTGGCACCGATGGCCGGGTGACCACAGTCGGTGCCACCGGTCGGATCGGGCGTACCCCCGTCACGTGCAGGCGTGAGGCCCATGTCCTGCTCGTAGGCCCGCCACGCCGCGACGTGGGAGGTCTTGTCGGGCGGGTACTTGGCGTCGAGCTGTGACGCGATGGTCTTGACCGAGGAGGGGTAGACGCACCCCTCGCCGTTGACCTGGCCAGGATTCGACGCCTGGTCCGCATCCGGCGTGCCGGGCAGCACGTTGGCGAAGGCGAACCCGTTGTCGGCACAGTCCGCCTGGGTGTCCTCGGTGGGCGATTGACCGGAGACCTGCGCTATGTAGTTGTCGAGACTGTCGTGCCCGGTGCCGTAGTAGTTCTGCAACAGTTCGCCTTTCGGCCGCAGGGTGCCGTTGAGGTAGGTGGCGGGGGAGCCCGGCCCGAACGTTGCGTCATAGCCTTCGTTCTCGAACTCGATGACCAAGATGTGATTGATCTTTCCCGGTACCAGCGCGGCCCGGACGACGGCCGGCGGTTTCGACGCCGCCGCGGTGAGGGGCACGACGAGAGCGGCAAGGGCGGTGAGGGCGGCGGCCGCGGCGAGCGCCGGGAGCAGGGTGGTGGCGCGGTGGGCCCGAGGTGAGGTCATCGGCGTGAGCACAGCGGGCGAGCGTACCGCCCGGCGCGTCGTCGTCACGGTCAGGCGATGGCGGCTTCTCGGGCGAAGGCGGCGATATCGGCTGCAGTGTCCCGGGAGATGTCCGGACAGGCGATGGCGAAGATCTCGGTGCCGTGCATGGTTCCCATCATCTGGCGGCACCGCGCCGGAACCCCGGCTTCGAGGAGCAGCCGGTAGAAGTTGATCCCTTCGTCGCGCAGCGGGTCGCATTCGTTGACGTTGATCACCGTCCGGGGAAAGCCGCGCACGTCCTCGACGGTGGCGAACGACGGCCATGCCAGGGGATTGCGCTCGTTGAACGCCTCGATTCCGTAGCCCATCGCGCCGCGGTTGTTGTGCAGGTGCAACAAGATGCCTTCGTTCTCGATCGACGAGGGGCACCCGGGCGCCGGCCACTGCCCGGCGATGTAGGGACAGAGGGCGTAGAGACCGGTGATCAGCCCGAGCTCGCCATCGCGCGACAGCCGGAGCCCGGTCGCCAGTGTGAGGTTGCCTCCACCGCTCTCGCCTGCCACGACGATACGGCTGGGGTCGATGCCCAGGGCCGCGGCATGGGAAGCCACCCAGCGTAGGCCCGAGACGCAGTCGTTGAGCCCAGCCGGGAAGGGCGCCACTTCCGGGGCCGAGGACGGGACGACGCAGTTGCGGAAGTCCACCATGACGACGGCCACGCCGTTGGCGGCGATGTGCTTCGCCCAACCTCGGTACATGCCGTCGAAGCACGACATCGCGGCCATGCCCCCGCCGTGGATGTAGTAGACGCACGCCAACGGGTCGGAGGACTCCGGGCGGGTGATGCGAAGCTTGATGCTGTTCTTGTCCGGTTCGGAGAGGAACTCTTCGGTTGTGACGAGGAGGCCGGCCTGAGGGGCCACGCCCTCGGCGTCGCAGGCATCCTGGATGGCGAGGAACGCCTCGCGTCCGGCTACCGCTTCGGGCGATGCCGCTTCGGCGAGGAGCTCCTCCCGGGAAGCGACGTCCTCGAGCGGCGCCATGGGTGCGAACTCGAGGAACGGTCGGAGGCGTGGGTCGAGCCGGGAGTCCGAAGCGATGCTGGAGGTCATTGGCCCATTCGACCACACGGTCGGCGGACGGGCCTGCGCGGCGAGGAGTCCCCTACGAGCCCGAACGGGTGCGCTGTCGCTTGGCCCGGTAGGCCGCAGTGCTGGCCGCGGTCAACAGGCTCTCGGGACTGGCGTCGCTCCCAGAGCTCCAGACCACGCCGATACTCGCGGTGAGCTCCACGCCGTCCAGACCGATCTCCTTGGTGACGGAGCTGAGAACCGTGGAGACGCGGTTGCGGATACGCCACTCCACGACGTCGCGGTCAGCGTTGATGCACAGGATGACGAATTGATCGTCTTCGACGCGGGCCAGCGTGTCGCCGGAGCGGACCGTGGCGCTCAGTCCGGTGGAGATGGCCCGCAGGACGGCCTCGCTGGCGTCGCGACCAAGGCCGGTGCTCACCGCGTCGATGCCGTCGGGCTCAATGACGAACAGGCCGAAAGGCCGCGCATAGCGGCGTGCGTCGTAGACGGCCTGTTGCAATCGGTCCATGAGGATCATGCGGTTGGGCAGACCAGTCAGCGGATCCTGAAGGGCGCGGTGCGCCTCGCTTTCGAGTGTCGACCCAGTCGACAAGGAGGCGCCGATGAACCCCGCCAAGAGCTCCAGGACGTCGGCGCCGGTGTCGCTGAAGTGATCCGGCTGGTCCGAGAGGACCTTCAGCACGCCGACGCACTGGCCGCCGTGCACGATCGGGACAACGGCAATCGAGCGGGCCCCGATCTGGCGGCATGCCTCGCGGTCCACCCGCGAGTCGGTCTCGGTGTCGCGGCAGATCAGTGGCATGCCCAGGCGGGAGCACTGGCCAGACAAGCTGTTCTCGATGTCGACCCACGCGCCTGCGGAAGCTTCGGCAATACCGCTCACCGCCCGGAAGACCATGACGTCGCCATCGGCCAGTTCGACGGATCCACCATGGGCATTCGTCAACATCTGGGCACGCTCGATCACCACGTCCATGACGCGATCGGAATCCATTGAGCCGGCGTTGAGAAGGCGTTGTGTTTCGATCAGGTAATGGAGCAGGTCAACGTGGGTATCGCGGGTCACAGTCGCCACTTTGGTGTTCTCGGAATTCCGCGACGCGGCCTTGAGTGGATTCTCGTGGACGAACCCTGTCTACGTTGCAGGGACAATGCCGTTCGGAGCGCACTCGGCCGGGCAGCGGGAGGGCCAAAGGGCTGGAGTACCATCGAGCGGTCGTGCCAGGACCGCTCGATGGCATTCCTGGGGTCCGACGGCGAGACACGGGCTGTGGCGCAGCTTGGTTAGCGCGCTTGACTGGGGGTCAAGAGGTCCCGGGTTCAAATCCCGGCAGCCCGACCAAAAAGTCGACTGGATATGAGCATCTCAAGCCAGTTGGCATTGGAAACGGATGTTGGTGTTCGACCCAGGTAGAGGACCTACCCACAGGCGTAGCATGAGCGAGGGGGGAGTTCGGGGGTCGGGGCATGGTTGGACGTCTTACACGTATGGTGGGTGCGGTTCTGATCGTCGCCATGGGACTGGTGACCCCTATCTTGGCGACCGCGGTGCAGACGCCGACGTCTGCCGACATGGTCGTCAGCGGCTGCACGATCGTCTCGAACCCGACTCCGACGTACTACACCAACTGCCCGGGTGCGGATCTGGCAGGGGCGAACCTGAGCGGGGTCAACTTGTCGTACTCGAACCTCTCCGACGCGCAGTTGGTTGGCCCCCCTAACTGCAACTCGTCACCTATTGGAAGTGCCCCGCACTGCGCGACCACCCAGCTGACCGATGCCAACCTGACGCAGGCCAACTTGTCCGGCGCCAGCTTCATCGGCTGCTTCTTCCCGCCTGATACTTCGGGGTACTGCCTCAATGAGGACCTGACCGGCGCCAATCTCTCCGGAGCGAACCTCACGAATGCCGACGCCGAAGAGGCCATCTTCTCCGGCGACGCACTCGCTGGGGCCATCCTCACCGATGCCAATGTCGCAGGTGCGGTTTTGAACAATGCCAACCTGACGGGCGCGGACCTGACAGGCACAACGTTTGTTGCGACCAACCCAATTCCCTCTGCGCCGACCCCGATCATGGCCCAGTTGTTCCGCGCCACCGTGACCGACACCATCCTCATCCCGTCCAACCAGACGGTACCAGCGACCAGCCAGGCGGGCGCGGTGGTGACCTGGTCGGCGCCATCGGAGCCCCTAAGCCTCTCTTTCGGCGCCTGCTCGTCGGCTTCGGGGTCCACCATCCCGCTATTCGGGTCCACCCTGACCTGCCAGATCAAAGACGGCGACGGGGACGTGGCCACGGGGACGTTCCAGGTGTACGTGACGCCCACGAGCCAGTGGTTCACCCGGATCCTCATTCCCTCCAACGGCGCGGTTCTCACGGGTGCGCCTTACCTCGACGCGGCGGCGGGGGACGGCCCTGGGGTGTCTAAGGTGGTCTTCGAGTTGAGCGGGGGGGCGTTCAGCCACCATGTGATCGCCACGGCCACCCCGACCCTCTTTGGCTGGCTGGCCCAGTGGAACACAACGGGCGTGCCCTACGGAACATACAGCCTCCAGAGCATCGCCACCGATGCGGACAACACCATCGACACGAGCACTCCAGTCAGCGTCATCGTGAACCTCCAGCCGCCGAGCACCGCGGTGCTGATCCCCTCGGGTGGGGCGTCAGTGTCGGGCACGACTTCGCTGCTTGACGCCAGCGCTTCGAGCCAGGCCGGTATCGCGTCGGTGACCTTCGAGCTGACCGGAGGGACGCTCAGCGACGACGTCATCGCCACGGGAACGCCCACGATCTATGGGTGGCTCGCGCAATGGAATACCACCGCGGTGGTGCCCAACGGGACCTACAGCCTCCAGAGCGTAGCGACCGATACGGCAGCCGAGAGCACCACCAGTGCGCCAGTCAGCATCACAGTGGACAATCCTGCGCCGACCACCGCGGTGCTCATCCCCTCCAACATGGCGACCCAGTCGGGCATGTCGGCTCTGCTGGATGCCAGCGCGTCGGCCAACGTGACCTTCGTCAAGTTCGAGGTGAGCGGCGGCGCGCTCCCCATCGACGACGTGATCTCGGTGGGCTTCCCCACCATCTACGGCTGGCTCGGGCAGTGGGACACGACGAGCGTCCCCAACGGCACGTACACCCTCACGAGCCTCGCCTTCTATGCCAACGGGTTGGGCGGAACCAGTCCACCCATCACCATCTCCGTGAGCAACTGAGATGCTGAGCCGCGCATAACTTCGTCGGCCTTGCTTCGTCCTCTCCTGGTCAAACGGATCTGAGTACACCGCTAAGCGGAATACACCTAGGGGGTCAAGAGGTCCCGGGTTCAAATCCCGGCAGCCCGACTGAGGAAGCGTCTGAATTGACTGGGAGGCCCGCGCACATGAGCACCGAGTGGCTGAAGGCCATAGACCAGGCCCAGGTGTCAGAGGTTCAGCTGGCGGACGGCTGGCACCCGATCGACGTGCCCAGCTTCATCGTCAGCCCGTCGGACGACTCGTTCTCCTTCGATGAGATCGTGTCCCACACCCACACGTCACCCCGGTCCCGGGTCGTGGTAGGGCCATTGAGCGCGGTGCTCGCCGTCGCCTTCAAGAGCTGACGCCGGCCGGGACTAACCGGTCGACGCGGAACGATCTGGCCGACGGGCCGAGGCCTCCGCAGAGGGCAGCCACCTGAGACTGCCGGCCGGTTCGTGCGCTTCCCACGCCCCGTAGAGCCTGCGGATGGCCCCCTTGGTGTCGTCGCCCTCTTCGCCTCCGAGCCACCCGCACGAACACAGCCCGATCACGCCCACGCGGCCTCCGAGGCTCGTGACGTGAGACGAGACCTGCACCAGCCTGTGTTCATCGGCCATTGGGGTTGTATATGCGTCGGACAACACGGGGTCAAGCCCCTATGGCGGAATTCTTGGTCCCGACGAGGCCCCCGGAGGTCCGACCCGCCGGGCCGCCGGGATCATGGGTCAGGCCACCACTCGAGGGGCGCGACCAGGCCGGCGCCGCCACTCATCCAGAGCTCGGTCCGATGGTCTTTGCACGTCCAGACCGGGCCGACCCGGCCCTCGGCGTCGATGCCGGTGGCGTCGTGGACGCGGGTCAACGCCCGGCCGCACCCGTCCTTGGGGCAGGTCCCGATCCGATCCGTCATGTCATCACTGCCCGCGCTGCCGATCAAGGGTCTACTCCTCCATGGGACTGCCCCTTGCCCATCGCCACCGCGAGTCGGGTCCCACCAGGGTCGATTTGCAGATTAGGGACCATATCGGGGCCGGATGCACGTTGTTGTCGAGGGGTTGTCTCCTTCGAGTCCGAACGGCCCTATGAGCACGAAGCGGCAGTCGCCACAATCGCTGATAGGGCGCGCGTGCCCGACCTTTTGGAGGTCGGCCCGGCCGTTCAGTCACGACTATGGGCGAAGAACCAACTGCAATCAACTGGCGAATCAGGGCGATGACAGTGCTGCACCGCGTCAGCGCCGCCGAGCGCCGGTTCGCCGCATCCGTGAAGGTGAACAAGGTCACGATGCTGGCCGCAGCCGACGAGCTGGAAGCGGCGACCAGGGACGCCAAGGCGTGGGTCGCGGCGAATCCCTGTCCCGATCTCAAGTTCGGTGCCCATGTCGCCTGGATGCTCGACACCTGCGTCGAGGTGGCGCTGACTGCTCAGCGGGCTGTCACCGGCCCTTTCGCCAACGTGGAATTGGTGATGGAGCGCCTGGGCAACCTGCTTGCGGTGATCGACTTCCATTCGCAGACGCTCGACGCCTGGTAGCCGAGGGCTGACCCGCCTGCCGGCCCGGCCGGCGAGGACCACACGATCGAAATCTCCTGGGACGGAAGTGCGGGGCGCGGTGACCGGACCTCCCAGCACTCCCTCCAGATCACCGCCCCCTCCGGAAACCCATGTTGAACCTCGGAGACAGCGGCCACTAGAGGGGCCGTTCGACCTACGCGCTCGACAAAGCGACGAAGACAAGATGCACGTTCGATGTCACGAATCTAGCCTGGAGTGCGGAAGCGAGTACCGCTGTCGGCGGGAGCGAGCGGTGTTGAAACCTGCGGTCAATAAGGGAAGGAGCGGTGGCGGTCCCCCCCGACCACCGCTCCTTCCGTTCACATGGTGCGCCGGGGGATCGGTCGGGAACTAGAGCCATTCGACACCAACAAAATCAACGAACGCACAACGCCAGGCTCGGACCCCGAACCACGTCGGACGACACGGTGCGTGCCGATGACGAAGGGGCGGGCGTCGCGAGCGCGACCGCCGCGTGTCCCGCGCCCACACGGATCGTCGCGCCCTCAAGCAGACGACAATTCACCGTCTGGACCCTCGGCCTGAGGAGTTCGAAATGTTACGTTGCCTCGACTAATCCCATTTCCAACGCAAGAGGGGGCGACCGGAGATGCGGCTTCAACCTGGTCGCGCGCGCCTGGTCGACAACGCTGGCGCGCGCCGCCATCGCGCTCGCGGCAGGTACTGGTTCGTTGCTCGTCGGCCTCAGCGCGATGCCGTCGAGCGTGAGTGCGTCTCCGATCCTGCCGCCGACCAACCCGGCCTCGGACGTGCCACCCCAGGTCATGGCGGCCTGCACCGCGGTCGACGACACCAGCGCCGCCTGCATCGACTCCGTGCTGCACAACATCAACTACGCCCGGTCGGCTCGAGGGTCTCGGCCCACTGGTCCTGCCGAACGACTACGCCAGCGATTCGGTACCGGTACAGCAGCTGATCATCACCGACGAGGAGCGCGGCGACCGCGGACTCTCGCAGTTCTCCGGTCTCGACCCCGCCCTTGACACGTTGGCTCTCAGCCGGGGCCGTGTCCAATGCCGATCCGCTGCCGCCGTCGCCGCCCTACAGCTACACCACGGGCGGCTCCAACTTGGCCGAGGACTAGACGCCACTCGGTGCCGACTTCGCCTGGATGTACAACGACGGGAAGGGGGGCACCAACGCCGCCTGCATCTCGCCGTCCTACACCGACTGCTGGGGCCACCGGGACAACATCCTGGGCGACTGGACGACGATCGGGCACCCAGACGGCCCAGATGGGTGACGCCGACACAGCCAGCGGTCACTACACCCAGGTCTTCGTGAACCAGGTCGACCCGCCTGATGCGCCCCAGGTCGGCACGACCATCACCCCCAGCAATCTCCCGACGCCCGCCACGGCGGCGCCACCCGACGTGGTCCAGGTGCTGCCCGCCTCGAGCTCGAGCACGGCCGCCGGCACGCCGGTCACCATCGAGGGGAACTACTTCGACACCTCGCCGCTGCCGCAGGTGTTCTTCGGCGGCGTGGCGGCGACCAACGTGCACGTCGACTGGGACGGCGAGCTGACCGCCGACGCGCCGGCCGACCCGGCGGGTACGGCGCAGGACACGGTGGTGGTGACGGTGAGCACGACCGCGGGGACCTCGTCCTCGTCGGACCCTGTCCCAGATCAACGAGTTCACCTACGCACCGACCAACGCACCGACGGTCACCTCGGTGACTCCGGCGTCGGGGCCCCAGGTGCCCTTGGCTGGCAGCACCGTCACCATCCATGGCACGAACCTGGTGACCGGCGGTGCGCCGATCGTGGACTTCGGCACCGTCGCCAGCATCGGCTCGATGCGGGAACTCGATCGGCCATCACCGCCACCATCCCAGCCTCGGTCAACCCGGGCACGGTCAACGTCACGCGTCACGACCACGACCGGGACGAGCGCCGTCGCGGCGGCCGACCAGTTCACCTACACCGGGAGCGGCTCGTCGGCCGCCCCCGCCATCACGTCGGGCGACACCGCGACGTTCTCGAACGGAACGACGGGCGTGTTCGACATCACGATGACCGGCACACCCGACGTCAGCTCGGTCACCGACGCCGCCTTCGGCGGGTGCACCCCCTCCGCGCTGCCCGCCAGCGTGCACCTCGTCTACACCGGCGGCACGACCGCCACCTTGGAGGGAACGCCCCAACCGGGCGATGGCGGCACATACACGATCTGCCTCAACGCCACCAACGGCGTCGGGTCGCCGGCCACCCAGACCTTCATGTTGACGCTCGAACGCGCCCGCTGCACCGCCGCCCCCGCCTCCGCCTCCGCCGCCGCCGCCGCCGCCGCACGCACGGGTACTGGCTGGTCGGTTCCGACGGCGGCATCTTCACCTTCGGCGACGCCGGGTTCCACGGCTCGACCGGTTCGCTGCACCTGCAGCGCCCGGTCGTGGGCATCACCCCGACGTCGGACCGAGGCGGCTATTGGCTCGTGGCTTCCGACGGCGGCATCTTCGCCTTCGGCGACGCCGGGTTCCACGGCTCCATCCCCGGTGCGGGCCTCAGCCCGTGCGGGTTCGGGCCAGCCGCACAGCCTCAATGCGCCCATCGTCGGCATGGTGCCCTCGAGCGACGGCGGGGGCTACTTCATGGTGGCTTCCGACGGCGGGGTCTTCGCCTTCGGTGACGCTCGGTTCTGCGGGCTCGTGCCCCGGGATCGGCGGCTGTGCCGGCGCGGCGGTCGCCGTCGTGCCCGACGCCACCGGCAACGGCTACTGGGTCGTCACCAACATCGGTGCCGTCTACACCTTCGGCGACGCGGTCAACTACGGGGCCCCCGGGCCGCAGAGCTCGTCGATCACCTCGGCCGTCGCCACGCCCAACGGGGCGGGCTACTGGATCCTCGACGGCTCGGGGCAGGTGTTCCCCTACGGCAACGCCGCCGCCCTGGGCGGCCTGCCGGCCGGCACGGCGGGGGGCTTCGACCCGGCCTCGGCCATCTTCGAGACGTCCGACGGCGGCGGGTACTGGGTGGTGACGGCACAGGGCAAGGTGACGTGCCTTCGGCGACGCACCCGGCGACGGGGACATGTCGGGAACCACCTGAACGGGCCGATCATCGCGGCCTCTGGTTCCTGAGCGCCGCCGCGCTGGCGCCGCGGGCGGGACGCACCGCGGCGCGTTCGAACCTATGGTGGGGTGACGGACCGACCTCCAGGGAGGCAGACATGGGCATCTTCCAGCGGGCACACGACATCGTGCAGGCCAAGACGAACAAGGCGCTCGACGCGGCCGAGAAGCCCGACGAGATGCTCGATCTCTCCTACGAGAAGATGCTCGAGCAGATCACCCAGGTCCGCCGGGCCCTGGTCGACCTGGCCGCGTCCAAGAAGCGCCTCGAGCTCCAAGAGGAGCAGTTCCAGCACACCATCGACCACCTCCAGGACCAGGCCAAGCAGGCCCTGCAGGCCAACCGGGAGGACCTGGCCAAGGAGGCCCTGTCGCGCAAGGCGGCGGCCCAGCAGCAGATCGACGAGATGGAGCCGCAGCGCCAGCAGCTCGACGAGGAGGAGAAGAAGCTCACCACGACGCTCGACGCCCTGCAGAAGCGGGTCAACGACTTCCGCACCCAGAAGGAGACCCTCAAGGCCCAGTACACGGCGGCCAAGGCCATCTCGACGGTGGACGAGAGCGCGGCCGGGATCTCGAAGTCGTTCAACGACTCGGGCGCCAGCCTGCAGCGGGCCCAGGACAAGATCGCCACCATGCAGGCCCGTTCGGGCGCCCTCGACGAGCTGCTCGAGTCCGGCGTGCTCGAGGACGTCGGCGGCGGCACCGACGACATCCAGAAGGAGCTCGACCAGGTCGGCAAGGACGCCCAGGTCGACAACGAGCTGGCCGCGCTGAAGGCGCAGCTGGGCACCGGGCACCGCCGAGCCCGACGCGTTGGCCGCGGCACCCGCCGCCGCAGCCGCCGACGAGGCAGCGCCCGCCGCGGACTCGGCGGGCTCGGAAGAGTCCGCACCCGCTCCGTAGCCCCGAGCCGGCGCCGGCGCCGTCGCCCGATCGTTGTCCTCATGCTGACGGCGTCTCGTCGACCAGTGCTGCGACGACTCCGGCCAGTTCGGCGCCGCGGTCCTCTTGGAGGAAGTGGCCAGCACCGCCGATGGTGACGTGGGCGCGCCCGGCCGCGCCGGGCACGTGCCGCCTGGAGGACCTCGGCCCAGCCGCCCGTCCCGGGATCGCCGTCGGAGAACGCGGTGAGGAACGGGCCGTCGAAGGAGCGCAGCGCGTCGATGGTGCGCCGGTTGAGCCGGGCGCACGCGCTGCCCGGGGTGAGGCCCATCAGCAGCGGCAGCTGGCGCGGGCCGGCGCAGAACCGCTCGTCGGGGAAGGGCGCGTCGTAGGCGGCCAGGACGTCGTCGGGCACGTCCGAGGCGGTGGCCCCCTGCACGAAGAGGCTCGGGCGGAACGGCGCCAGCTCCTGGGTCAGGCGCTGGTAGTCGAGCAGCATCTGCTCCACGGTGACCGTGCCGTCGGGGTGGGCGTGACAGGCCCAGGCCAGTCGCCGGCCAAGCGAGGGGTCGGCGGTGTGCAGCGCGGTGTTGGTGGCCACGACCCGGCGCACGAGGCCCGGGCGGGCGGCGAGCAGGGCCAGCCCGATCGGCCCGCCCCAGTCCTGCACCACCAGGGTGAGGCGCGTCGAGCCCGAGCGCGTCGACGAACTGGGTCAGCCATTCGACGTGGGCCCCGACCGAGTGGGCCGTGCGGGCCAGGGGCTTGTCCGAACGCCCGAACCCGACCAGGTCCGGCGCCACGGCGCGCAGCCCCCGGGCCGCCAGGCCGGCGCACGACGGTGCGGTAGAGGTAGCGACCACGTGGGTTGACCGTGCAGCAGCAGCACCGCCTCGGCGCCGGGCGGGCCCTCGTCGACGTAGTGCATGCGCAGCCCGCCGGCAGCCTGGCGTAGCGCGGCGTCGAAGGGAAACCCGGGCAGGTCGGCGAAGCGTTCCTCGGGCGTGCGCACCAGCTCCATGGGATGCAGTGTGCCCCACCACTGGCACGGTGGCGGCGGGCCTGGTGGACTCGGGGGCCGTGAACGGGCAGCGACGCGACGTGGCCGTGGTCGGCGCCGGGCTGGTCGGCCTCTCGCTGGCCTACGAGCTGGCCTGTCTCGGTGCCGCGGTCACCGTGGTCGACGCCGCCCATCCGGGCCGGGCCACCGACGCCGGCGCCGGGATCCTCTCGCCCGCCACCAGCCACGAGACCGACGCCGTGTTGTGGCCGTTCCTGCGCCAGGCCGGCGAGCACTACCCGGCGTTGCTGGCCCGGCTGGCCGCCGACGGCGCCGACGTCGAGCCCGCCGGGTACGGCCGGCTGCGGCGTCCTCTCGCTCGGGCTGCGCGCAGCACGAGGACGAATGGTTCGCCCCCTTCGCCGACGTGGTGCTGCGCCGGTCGCCGGGCGAGGTGATCGAGATCACGCCCGAGGAGGCCAGCTACCTGTTCCCGCCACTCGGCCCGGTCCACCGGGCGCTGCACGCGCCGGGATCGGCCCGCGTCGACGGCCGCGGGATGGCCGCCGCCGTGCGGCAGGCGTGCGACGGCGCGTGGCGTGACCTTCGTGTCCGGGACGGTGGAGGGAATCGAGGCGGACGCCGGCGCGTCACCGGGGCACCGGCAGGTCCGCTCGCTCTCCGTGGCCGGACACGGGCACCTGGCCTGTGACGCCGTCGCCGTGGCCGGGCGGTGCGTGGACCCGGCGGCGGGGGAGTGGTTCGCCTGCCGGCTGCCGGTCGGTCCGACCAAGGGTCAGATCGTCCACTTGGGCGTCGAGGGCGACACCGGACGGTGGCCCATCGCGCAGCCCTTGCTCACCCACTACCTCGTCCCGTGGCCGGGCGGGCGGGTCGCCTGCGGGGGCACGTTCGAGACCGGCGCGGGCTACTCGGTCGACGTGACCGCGGCCGGGCTCCACGAGCTGCTCCGTGAGTGCCTGTCGGTCGCCCCGGGCCTCCAGAGCGCCTCCTACCTCGAGACCCGCGTCGGGCTGCGCCCGACCTCTGCCGACGACCGGGCTCTGGTGGGCCGGTTGCCCGGATGGGCCAACGCGTGGGTGGCGACGGGCCACGGCGCCAACGGGCTGCTCCAGGGCCCGTATTCCGCTCGGGGTCTCGCCCACGACATGGCCGGCGTCGAGTTGCCCGCCGCCGAGGCGCCCCTGCCACCGGGTTCGATCCGTCCCGCTTCGGCTGAGGCGACCGGGGCGCCGGCGACGCGGCCCATCATCCACCCCGGCCCGGTCGGCCGCGGTGAAACTGGGCCGGTGCTGAACGGGACGCTGCGCCAGGACGGCCGCGACGTGCTCGCCACCCAGGAGAACGTGTTGGCCGCGTTGGCCGGCACCGGCTTCTTCTGGCTCGACCTCAACGACACCCCGGGCGACGGCACCGTGCCCGAATTGCTCTCGGTCCACTTCGGCTTTCACCCTTTGGCCGTGCAGGCGAGCGAACGCTTCTCCCAGCGCCCGCGGATCGACGACTACCCCGACTTCGTCTTCTTGGTGGCCCGGGGCGCCGACCCCAAGCACACCGGGTATGTCCGAGGTGCACTGCTTCTTCACCGACCGCTACGTCGTGACGGTGCACCGAGGCGAGTGCAAGTCGATCGAGCACGTGCGCGAGCGCATCGAGCGCAATCCCGGAGTCCACGAGGTGGCCGAACCGCAGCTGGTCGTCGTCTACCTCGTCTTGAACTCATTGGTGGACAGCTTCTTCCCGGTCCTCTCGGACTTCGACGACCGTATCGACGCGCTGGAGGACAAGATCCTGGCGCAGCCCACCGAGGCACAGCTGGGCGAGCTCTTCGAAATGAAGCGGAGTCTGATGGAGATGCGCCGGGCCGTGGCGCCCCAGCGCGACATGATGGCGAGCATCAACGACGGAGTGACCGACATCCCGGGCATGACCGACGAGGCATCCCGGTACTTCCGCGACCTCTACGACCACCTGATCCGGCTGGCAGACCTGATCGACAACTACCGCGACCTCCTCTCGAGCGCGATGGACACCCACCTCTCCACGGTGTCGAACCGACTCAACGTCGTGATGAAGCAGCTGACCATCATCGCCACCATCTTCTTGCCGCTGAGCTTCTTCACCGGATTCTTCGGGCAGAACTTCAGCGCCCTTGTCCACTGGATCGCGCCGACGTGGACGTTCTACGTGTTCGGCATCGGCCTGGACGTGGCCGCCGCCGTCGGCCTCATGGTGGTCTTCCGCAAGCGCGGCTGGCTGGGCGGGCCCTCCGTCTGAGCAGACGCGTCCGCTCGCCGGCCGGGGCGCTGCCGCGGCGCTCAGTCGCGGCGGTGTGCCGGGTCGGCGGGGAGCGAGGGCGGGCGTTCGCCGGTGTGCACCTCGTAGTCGCTCCACCACGCCGCACAGCCCTCGGGGATCGGGAAGCCGAGTTGTTTGCGGCGGTCGACCAGCTCGCGAATCCGGTCCTTCTGCTCGCGCACCAGCGCAAGCGTCCCGGCGTCGGTGTTCTCGGAGCGTCCCCGGACTGCAGCCCACAGGTCCTCCTCGAGGCGCCAGGCCTGGCGGCGTGCCTCGACGATGGCGTGGGTACCGTCGGCGATGTCGGCGAGCACTCCGGGGTCGCCCTCGGCTAAGAGGTCGGCGGCACGCAACCAGCCGTAGTCTTTGTTGATCCGCAGCAGTCCCGGCTCGATCTCGAAGAGGCCGACCACGTCGACGACGGGATCGATGGTCGTGAGCGTCGAACCTTCGGGCAGGTGCACGTCGAGGTTCGCCCGCTGCCGCTCCGCCACACCGACCATGCCCATGGCGCGCAGGCCGATGGAGCCGGCGGGCGCGTCCGAGTAGTCGCGCTCCTCGCGCGGCAGGACGAGCGGCACCGCCACCACGGCGATGATCCGGGTGGCGCCGAGCTGGGCCGCCGCGCGTACCGGAATGATCTCGACCACGCCGCCGTCGACGTAGTCGTCGTCGGCCAAGGCGCGCGGAGGGAAGACCATGGGCACGCTGGCCGACGCGATGGCGCCGTCGACCACCCCGACGGGGCCGGCCGACAGACCGGGCGCGGGCGTGCGGGCGTCGGATTCGACGATGGTGCCGCTCTCGGTCACGTACCGCAGGACGCCGGCACGCAACGCGATCACGGCCAGGCGCAGCTGCAGACCCGGCCGCGCCACCAGGGCCGGGTCGACGGGCCGCACGCCGTCTTCGCTGCCGTGGCGCAGGGCGGCCGCCAGGGGAGCGAGGTTGAGGACCGAGCTCCCGCTCGAACGGAGCTGGCGGCGCACCCGGGGCAGACGGAGACCGGCGCCGGTCAGCAGGCGCATGATGTGGCGTTGCCGCTTGCGCCGGGCCTTGCGGGCCTGGCGGCGTGCCCGGCGGTCCGACGTGCTGGGCGGGACGGCCTGATTGCCGGCGAGCATGGTGCTCGGGGTGAGCGGAAAGGGAGGCCGTGTGCCCTCGGTCAGCTCCTGATGGATCTCGCGGCCCAGCGTGGTGCCGTCGAGCGCGGCCAGCCACGGCTGCTTGCCGAAGATCTGGTCGCTGCGGGTCCAGGTGCCGATGTCGCGTTCGAGCTCGTCGACACGGGCCTCGAATTCGGCGCGGGTACGGGCCTGTGAGAGCACGGTGGCGGCGATGGCACCGGCCGAGGTTGCGGTGACGACGTCGGGGACGATGCCTTCGACGCCCACGAGGTACTGGAGCACCCCGACCTCGAAGGATCCCTTGGTCCCACCGCCGGCAAGGACGAACGCGGTGAGGCCGGTGCCGGGGGACGGAGGCATCCCGTCGATTCTGTCACCACGGCGCAGCGCCCACCAGGATCAACCGGTGCCTGCGTCGATGCAGCGCCCGTTGGGCTGTCGCCCGCTCGCCGTGGCCGCGCTGACTCAGCCGCCGGCGGCGGCGCTGACCACCTCGACCAGTGAGCCGGCGCGCGCCGGCGTCGTGGCCCACTCCGAGCGGGGCACCACGGAGCGGTCCACGGCGACCGCGACTCCCTTGGGATCGTCCTCTTCGAGCAGGGCCGCCACCACGTCGGCGATCGTCGCACCCGGTGCCACCTCGATCGGTTCGCCGTTGACCTGCAGCGCAACCACCGTCACGCCGGGGCCAACGAGCGGATGAGTCGGGCAACCGGGCGCTCGGCCAGCAGGTCCACCACTGCCTGCGCCGTCAGTGGTGCCAGCACAATGCCGTTGCGGTAGTGCCCGGTGGCCACCACGACGCCGTCGAGGCCGCTCCAGCCGATACGTGGCATGTTGTCCGGGGTGGCCGGACGCAGTCCCGCAGAGGCCTCGAGCAACTCGAGCTCGTCGACGCCGGGCACGACGGCGCGGGCATCGCAGAGCAGCTGGTGCACGGCTCCGGCCTGCACGACGGTGTCGATTCCCCGTTCCTCCACGGTGGCCCCGACCACCACGGATCCGTCTCGACGCGGCACGAGGTAGACGGAACGCCCGTGGACGAGCGCGCGCACCGTCCGCTCCAGCAATCGGCCCGCGTCCGGGGTGCCCCGGCTGTCCCGGCTGTCCCGGACCCCCCGAGGACGGCCCAGGCGCACGATGTGACCCTTGACGGCCCGCACCGGCGGGAGGGCGGCGGCGTCCAGCCCTCCGATGCCCGGGAGGCCGGTGCCGGGGGCCAGCACCACGCGTGCCGCGGTCATGCGCCGCCCGTCGTCGAGGACGAGGACCGGACCGGCTTCGAGTGCGGCGACCGTGCCCTCGACGAAACTGACGCCGCGGGTGCGGCAGGCCGCGACGAGCGCGCCGAGCAGCGCACGGTTGTCGACGGCGTGATCGCCGGGGACCTCCATGCCGCCGCGCAGCGCGGGGCTCAGCGCGGGCACGAGGCGACGGCACTCGCTGGCACTGCGCCGCTCGGCCGCCAGTCCCAGCGCGTGCTGGTAGGCGAGGAGGTCGTCGAGGCTGGCGCGGTCGGAGGCATCGACCGCGACGGTGATCGTGCCCGTCGTGTCGTAGCCGACGGTGCACCCGGCGTCGGCCTCGAGCGCGACCACGAAGTCGGACCACAGGCGCGCGCCCTCGAGCAACAGCGCAGTCAGGGCCGACTCGCCGAACTGCGCCTCGGTCACCGGTGCGAGCATGCCGGCTGCCACCCACGACGCCCCGTCGCGCCCGGGCGCCGGCGCCACGATCGTCACATCATGACCGTTGCGTGACAGTTCCCACGCACAGGTGAGCCCGACGACCCCGCCCCCCACCACGTGCACGTGTGACGGTGCCGACATGGTGACCAGCCTACGAGGGTGGTCGTGTATCCTGTTCTTTCCATCTTCGGGCCAACGTCGTCCCGGTCGCACTCACTACCCAACCCGGAAGGACGCCGATGGCCATAGGCCTCTACGACCCGGCATACGAGCACGACGCCTGCGGTGTCGGCATGGTGGCCGATCTGCACGGCCGGCCGGATCACGACATCGTCGACCGCGGCCTCACCGTCCTCGAACGCCTGGCTCACCGCGGGGCATCGGGCGCCGAAGTGGAGACCGGGGACGGTGCCGGCATCCTGACCCAGATCCCGCACCGGCTCTACCGCCGCGTCGCCGAGGAGACCGGGTTCACGCTGCCCGACGCGGGTGGCTACGCCGTGGGGTTGGTGTTCCTCCCGAACGACCCCGACGACGCCCACAAGGCGCGCCGGGTGGTCGACGAGACGGCGGCCGAAGAGGGACTGGCGGTCCTCAGCTGGCGGGTGGTGCCGACCGAGCCCGACGGACTGGGCAAGACGGCGCGCGGCGCAATGCCGCTCATTGAGCAGGTGTTCCTGGCACCCGCCACCGACGGTGTCGACACCATGGCGCTCGAGCGGCGGGCCTTCGTCCTGCGCAAGCGGGTCGAGCACGCGGTCGACGACCTCTACTTCCCGTCACTCTCGGCGCGCACGATCGTCTACAAGGGCATGCTCACGTCCGAGCAGTTGCGCCAGTTCTTCCCCGACCTGCGCGACCCCGACTTACGAGTCGGGCCTCGCCCTCGTCCACTCGCGCTTTTCGACCAACACCTTCCCGAGTTGGCCGCTGGCCCACCCCTACCGCTACCTGTGTCACAACGGCGAGATCAACACGCTGGCCGGCAACCGCAACTGGATGCGCGCCCGGGAGGCGCTGCTCGAGACCTCGCTCATTGAGGGCGACCTCGCACGCGTGTACCCGATCTGCACGCCGGCCGCGAGCGACTCGGCCAGCTTCGACGAGGTGCTCGAGCTCTTGCACCTGGGCGGCCGTTCGCTGCCGCACTCGGTGCTCATGATGATCCCCGAGGCGTGGGAGAACCACACCACGATGGACAGGGAACGGCGCGCCTTCTACCGCTACCACGCGTCGCTCATGGAGCCTTGGGACGGCCCGGCCGCGGTCTGCTTCACCGACGGCACGGTGGTCGGCGCCGTGCTCGACCGCAACGGCCTCCGCCCGGCCCGCTACTGGGTCACCGACGACGGCCTCGTCGTCCTGGCCAGCGAGGTGGGCGTGCTCGACATCGCGCCCGAGCGCGTCGTGCGCAAGGGCCGCCTCCAACCCGGCCGCATGTTCCTGGTCGACACGTCCAAGGGCCGCCTGGTCGAGGACGAGGAGATCAAGGCCGAACTGGCATCCGAGCACCCCTACGAGCAGTGGTTGGCGGCCGACCAGGTCCGCCTGGAGGACCTGCCGGCGCGCACCATGCTCACGCCCCAACACGGCGGGGTGGTGACCCAGCAACGCCTCTTCGGGTACACCAACGAGGAGTTGCGGGTCATCGTCGCCCCCATGGCCCGCACCGGGGCCGAGCCGATCGGGTCCATGGGCTCGGACACCTCCATCGCCGTCCTGTCGAACCGGTCGCGCCTGCTCTACGACTACTTCACCCAGCTGTTCGCGCAGGTCACCAACCCGCCGCTCGACGCCATCCGCGAGGAGCTGGTCACGTCGTTGGCCGCCACCATCGGGCCCGAGGCCAACCTGCTCGACGCCCGGTGCGGGTCGTGCCGCCAGATCCTGTTGCCGCTGCCGGTCATCGACCGCGACGACCTGGCCAAGCTGATGTACGTCAACGAGCACGGCGAGACGCCCGGCTTCAAGGCCTTCGCCATCGACGGCCTCTTCGACGTGCGTGAGGCGGGGGAGGCGGGCGCGCCCACCGCGGCCGGCGGGGAGGCATTGCGCCGGGCCATCGAGGAGGTGCGGCGCCGGGTCTCCGACGCGATCGCCGAGGGGGCCAACCTGATCGTCCTGTCGGACCGCAACGCCACCGCCGACTGGGCGCCCATCCCGTCGCTGCTGTTGACCGCGGCCATCCACCATCACCTGGTGCGCGAGAAGACCCGGACCAAGGTCGGCTTGGTCATCGAGACCGGTGATGCCCGCGAGGTGCACCACATGGCACTGCTGATCGGCTTCGGCGCCGCCGCGGTGAACCCCTACCTGGCGCTCGACTCCGTCGACGACATGATCTCGGAGGGGCTCTTGGAGGGCGTGTCGCCGCGCCAGGCGAGGCGCAACTACATCAAGGCCGCGTGCAAGGGCGTGCTGAAGGTCATGTCCAAGATGGGCATCTCCACCGTGGCCTCCTATACAGGCGCCCAGGTCTTCGAGGCGATCGGCCTCGACGGGGCGCTGATCGACGAGTACTTCACCGGCACCTCTTCGCGCATCGGTGGGGTGGGCCTCTCGGTGCTGGCGGCCGAGGTGGCCACGCGCCACCGGGCGGCCCACGAGCCGCGCCCGACCGAGCGGGCCCACCGTGAGCTCGAGGTGGGCGGCGAGTACCAGTGGCGCCGGGAGGGCGAGTTCCACCTCTTCAATCCCAAGACCGTGTTCAAACTGCAGCACGCCACGCGTTCGAAGCGCTATGAGATCTTCAAGGAGTACACCGCCGCGGTCGACGGCCAGGCCGAGCAGCTGGGGACACTGCGCGGGCTGTTGCGTCTGAAGCCGGCGCCGGGCGGATCGATCCCGATCGAGGAGGTCGAGCCGATCTCGTCGATCATGTCCCGCTTCTCGACCGGCGCCATGTCCTATGGCTCGATCTCCGCCGAGGCGCACGAAACGCTCGCCATCGCCATGAACCGCATCGGAGGGCGCTCCAACACCGGGGAGGGCGGCGAGGACGCCGAGCGCTTCACGGCGGACGCCAACGGGGACCTGCGGCGCAGTGCGATCAAGCAGGTGGCCTCGGGCCGTTTCGGCGTGACGGGCGAGTACCTGGTCAACGCCGACGACCTCCAGATCAAGATCTCCCAGGGCGCCAAGCCGGGAGAGGGTGGGCAGCTGCCCGGGAACAAGGTCTGGCCTTGGATCGCCAGGACCCGGAGTTCGACGCCGGGGGTGGGCCTCATTTCACCGCCGCCGCATCACGACATCTACTCCATTGAGGACATCGCCCAACTGATCCACGACCTCAAGTCTTCGAACCCCCGGGCGCGGGTGCACGTCAAGCTGGTGGCCGAAGTGGGCGTGGGCACCGTGGCCGCCGGGGTGGCCAAGGCGCACTCCGACGTCGTGCTCATCTCGGGCCACGACGGGGGGACCGGCGCGGCTCCGCTCACCTCGCTCAAGCACGCCGGCATCCCCTGGGAGATCGGCCTGGCCGAGACCCAGCAGACCCTCCTCGTCAACGGCTTGCGCGATCGCATCGTGGTCCAGGTGGACGGCCAGCTCAAGACCGGCCGCGACGTGCTCGTCGGCGCGCTGCTCGGCGCGGAGGAGTACGGGTTCGCCTCAGCACCGCTCGTGGTGTCGGGCTGCATCATGATGCGCGTCTGCCACCTCGACACCTGCCCGGTCGGCATCGCCACGCAGACCCCGGCCCTGCGAGCCAAGTACAACGGCAAGCCCGAGTTCGTCGAGACCTTCTTCGAGTACATCGCCGAGGAGGTGCGCGAGCACCTGGCCTTCTTGGGGCTGCGCTCCTTGGACGAGGCGATCGGCCGCGTGGACCTGCTCGACACCGAGGCGGCGGTCACCCACTGGAAGGCGGCCGGACTGGACCTCTCCGCCGTCCTGGCGCAGCCCGACGTGCCCGAGGACACGGGCCGGCGCCAGGTGCGACTCCAGGACCACGGCCTGGAGAAGGCGCTCGACCACCAGTTCCTCGACGCCTGCGCGCCGGCCCTGGCCGACGCCACCCCGGTGTCCATGGAGCTGGCCATCACCAACGTGGACCGCACCGTGGGCACGCTGCTCGGCTCGGAGATCAGCCGTCGTTACGGCGGCGAGGGACTGCCCGAGGACACGATCTCGTTGACGTTCTTCGGGTCCGCCGGCCAGAGTTTCGGTGCGTTCGTGCCCCGCGGCGTCACGATGCGTCTGCACGGCGACGCCAACGACTACTTCGGCAAGGGGCTCTCGGGCGGACGCCTGGTGGTGCGGCCACCGGCCGATTCCCCGTTCGCGGCCGAAGAGGAGATCATCGCCGGCAACGTCATCCTCTACGGCGCCACCGGGGGCGAGGCGTTCATCCGCGGCCAGGTGGGGGAGCGCTTCTGCGTGCGCAACTCGGGGGCCACCGCCGTGGTCGAAGGGGTCGGCGACCACGGGTGTGAGTACATGACCGGCGGCTTGGTGCTCGTCCTGGGGCCCACGGGCCGCAACTTCGCAGCCGGCATGTCCGGTGGCGTGGCCTACGTCTACGACCCCGAGCGCTCCTTCGGGCAACGGGTCAACCTCGACCTGGTCGACGTCGAGCCGTTGGACGCCACCGATCGCTTCTTGGTGCACGACCTGGTCGAGCGACACGGCGTGGAGACCGAGTCGGCCGTGGCCGCCCGCCTGCTCGACAAGTGGGACGCCGAGGTACACGAGTTCGTGAAGGTCATGCCGCGCGACTACCGGCGCATCCTCGAGGCCACGCGACAGGCCGAGGCCGCGGGACGCTCGGTGGACGAAGCGGTGATGGAGGCGGCACATGGGTAAGAAGACCGGCTTCATGGAGTTCGGTCGCGAACTGCCGCGCCGGCGCCCCATCCCTGTCCGACTGCGCGACTGGCGCGAGGTCTACGAAGCGTTTCCCGAAGAGTCGACCAAGACGCAGGGCGCGCGCTGCATGGACTGCGGCATCCCGTTCTGCCACGACGGCTGCCCACTCGGGAACCTGATCCCCGAGTGGAACGATCTCGTCTACCGCGACGATTGGCCCGAAGCGATGGAGCGGCTGCACTCCACCAACAACTTCCCCGAGTTCACGGGTCGGTTGTGCCCGGCGCCGTGTGAGGCCGCGTGCGTACTCGGTATCAACGAAGACCCGGTGACCATTGAGCGCATCGAGTACGAGATCGTCGAGCGGGCGTGGTCAGAAGGATGGGTCACCCCCCAGACGCCGACGGTGCGCACGGGGAAGTCGGTCGCGGTCGTCGGGTCGGGCCCCGCCGGGCTGGCCGCCGCCCAGCAGCTGGCGCGGGCGGGCCACGCGGTGACGGTGTTCGAACGGGCCGAGCGGCCCGGTGGCCTCCTGCGCTACGGCATCCCCGAGTTCAAGATGGAGAAGTCCGTCTTGGATCGCCGGCTGGCCCAACTCGAGGCCGAAGGCGTGACCTTCGTCTGCTCGACTTCGGTGGGCGGCAGGGTCGAGCCTCAAGCTCGAGTTGAGGGTCATGCTGAAGTTGAGGTCGAGGTCGAGGGTGTGCCGGTCGAGCCGGGGGAGGAGCGCGGACTCGGGACCGCATGCGGGCCCGAGGTCTCGGTGCGTCCCGCCGCAGAGGTGCGGGCCGAGTTCGATGCCGTGGTCCTTGCCGCCGGGGCCACCATGCCCCGGGACCTCCCGGTGCCGGGTCGTCACCTCGACGGCATCCACTTCGCCCTCGAGTACCTCAAGCCGTCCAACCTCGTGCAGGAGGGCGCGCTGCACACGTCGCCCATCTCTGCCAAGGGCAAGCGGGTGATCATCATCGGCGGTGGCGACACGGGTGCCGACTGTCTGGGCACCGCGCATCGACAGGGCGCCCGCTCGGTCCACCAGTTCGAGATCATGGCCGAGCCGCCGAGTGACCGCCTAGCCGACAACCCCTGGCCGTTGTGGCCGCTCATCTTGCGCACGTCCTCGGCGCACGAGGAGGGCGGTGAGCGCTTGTTCTCGGTCACCACGACCGAGTTCCTCGACGACGGTGCCGGTGCCGTGCGCGGCTTGCGCGGGCACACGGTCGAGATGCGCACCGAGCACGGCCGCCCCGTCTTCGAAGAGGTCGCGGGTAGCGGGTTCGAGCTCGAGTGCGACCTGGTGCTCCTGGCCATGGGCTTCACCGGCACGGAGCGGCGCAATGCGGTCGACGAACTCGGCGTCGAGGTCGGGCCCCGCGGCACCGTCGTGGCGGACTTGCAGTGGGCCACCAACGTGGACGGGGTCTTCGTATGCGGGGACCAGACGCGTGGGCAGAGTCTCATCGTTTGGGCCATCGCCGAGGGGCGCTCCTGCGGGGCCGCGGTGGACCGCTGGCTCATGGGGACGACGTCCCTGCCGGCACCGATCGTGCCGGGTCAGCTCGCGCTGCTGAGCTGAGCTGAGCGAAGCGCCGTCGCGCGCACCGAGTCGGTACAGTGCGGCGCAATGCCACACCGCACCGTCAACGGAGTCTCGCTCTATTACGAGTTGACAGGGAGTGGCGACCGCCTGCTCGTCATTTCGGGCACAGGCGGCGACCTGCGCCAGAAGCCGAACATGACCGATGGTCCTCTGGGCGACACCTTCGAGGTCCTGTCCTATGACCAGCGCGGCTTGGGTCAATCGGAAATACCGCCGCCTCCCTACACGATGGCCGACTACGGCGAAGATGCGGCCGCCCTGCTCGACGCGGTCGGATGGGCCGAGTGCATGGTTTTCGGCGTCTCCTTCGGCGGCATGGTCGCCCAGGAGCTCGCGATCAGATATCCCGAACGAGTCCGTCGACTGGTGCTCGCCTGCACCTCACCGGGTGGCGCGGGAGGGTCGTCATACCCGCTGCAAGAACTGATGGGGCTCGGACCCGAAGAGCGGGTCGCCCGGCAGATGTCGGTGCTCGACACGCGGTGGGATGAGGCGTGGCGGCGGACGCACCAGGACATGGTGGAGATGATCACCAGCCGTATGGGCGGGTCGAGTGAGGGTCTCTCCTACCAAATTGCTGCCAGGGCCGGGCACGACGCCGCTGGCCGCCTCGGCGCCATCACGTGTCCCACACTGGTGTGCGGCGGACGGTTCGATGGCATTGCCCCACCGGCCAACAGCGAGTTCCTGGCACAGGCGATCCCGCACGCCCGCCTGGCCCTCTTCGACGGCGGGCACCTGTTCTTGCTCCAGGACCAGACCGCGGTGCCGGAATTGATGTCCTTCTTGAGCGAGGGCGCAGCCGCCTAGCGCGGCGTCAGTTCCGCGAGTCGAGGCCGTGGAGCGGCTGGCGCGGCATGAGCCCACGCCATGCGCGGGGCAGTTTCAAGGACAGGCGCTCGAGTTCTTCGAGATGGGCCGCCGACAGCGTCTCGAGCCGCTGTCGGCCTTCGGGGGTCAGCTGCAGCCGCACGACGCGATGATCCTCGGGATCGCGCACCCGGGTCACGAGGCCGGCGCTGTCCGCGCGGTCGATCAAACCCACCGCGCTGTGGTGGCGCAACAAGAGGTAGTCGGCCACTTCGCCGACGGCAGGGCCGCGCGGATCGCTGTGGCCCCTGATGGCGAGGAGCAGCTGGTGCTGCGCGGGGGTGAGCCCCGCCGCCTCGGCCTGTTGCTCGCTCCAACGCAGGAAGCGCCGCAGACCGGTGCGAAGGATCAGGAGGTCCTCGTAGTCGGCATCTCGCAGACGCATCGTATTACGATAGCATCGTATCACGATGGACTGGGTGGATGGGCAGGCCACTGGGGCGACTGCATCCCCGCCTCGACGTCGGAGCGGGCGCTCGGGGACTTCACGACGACGCCCGCCATTGTGGGGTTGGTCCCGCTCGCCGTCGTCGTCGGCGCACTGTCGACGGGCATCGCACTGGCGCTGCTCGACATGATCGGATTTCTGACCAACCTGCTCTATTACCAGCGCCTGAGTGTCCAGCTGGTCTCGCCGAACGCCAATCAGCTCGGCGTCCTCGCAGTCGTCATCCCTATCGGTGGGGGATTGATCGTCGGACTCATGGCGCGGTTCGGCTCGGAGCAGATCCGCGGTCACGGGATACCCGAGGCGATGGAGCGCATCCTCATCAACGGGAGTCGGGTGCAGCCCCGACTGGCGGTGCTCAAGCCGATCTCGAGCGCGGTCAGCATCGGTTCGGGCGGGCCGTTCGGGGCGGAGGGGCCCATCATCCTGACCGGCGGCGCCCTGGGCTCGGTGGTGGGTCAGCTCTTTCGCCTCACGGCGGCACAGCGACGCGCGCTCCTCGTGGCGGGAGCGGCCGGAGGGATGAGCGCAGTGTTCGGAACGCCCGGTCGCCGCCACGCTCTTCGGCGTCGAGCTGCTGGCCTTCGAATTCAAACCTCGCTCCATGGTCTTGATCGGCTTGGCCGCCGCCACCGCGGACGGGCTGCGCATGGTGTTGGCGAACGCCGGACTGATGGCGCCCCAGCCCATCTTCCCGACGCCGGCCCACGCGGCTCTCGGTGGCGTGGTACTCCTGGGCGCCGCCGCCCTCGGCGTCGTTGCTGGGTTCTGCGCCTGGCTGATGACGCAGGCGGTCTATCGCTGTCGAGGACGCCTTCAAACTGCTGACCGGACACATCCACTGGATGTGGTGGCCTGCGATCGGCGGCGCCGTCATCGGGATCGGAGGTCTGATCGAACCCCGGGCCCTCGGGGTGGGCTACAACACGATTCACGCCGAGTTGCTCGGGCAGCTGGGTGTCTCGGTCCTTGCGCTGCTCTTCGTCGTGAAGCTCACCATCTGGTCGGCTGGGCTGGGCAGCGGTACCAGCGGAGGCATCCTGGCCCCCGTCCTGATGCTCGGCGCCGCCGTCGGCGGCCTGCTCGGGCATGTCCTGCCCGGGACGACGCCGGGGGTGTGGGCGCTCATCGGGCTCGCTGGTGCCCTCGGCGGCGTGATGCGCTCGCCGTTCACGGCGATCGTCTTCGCGTTCGAGCTGACACACGACCAGAACGCCCTCCTCGCACTGCTGGTGGCGGCCACGGTGTCGCATCTGGTCAGCGTCTTGGTGCTGAAGCGATCGATCCTCACGGAGAAGGTCGCTCGGCGCGGCTTCCACGTGATGCGGGAGTACGCGGTGGACCCCCTCGAGGCAACCTTCGTACGCGAGGTCATGGACACCGACGTCGTCACGGTCGCCCCGCTGCAACCGGTCCAAGAGGTCTACACAGCCCTGCCCGAAGGATCCCTTCAGCGCCGCCAGCGCCTCTATCCGGTCCTCGGCGAGGCCGGCTTGGCCGGCGTGCTCCCGTGGTCGGCCGTCCTCGAAGCGAAGGACGATCCGCGCCGCCTGGTCAGCGAGGTCATGATTCCTCCGATGGCAGTCGCCCACCCCGACGAGATCCTGCGCACGGTGGCCGACCGGATGGCCCATGAAGGCCTCGGAGTACTCCCCGTGGTCGACCGGGCCAACCCGGTGCACCTCGACGGGTTGATCACCCAGTTCGACCTGTTGGAGGCGCGGCAGAAGCTCCTCGAAGAGGAGCGCCACGCCGAGCGTGTCCTCACGCTGCGACGGGCCTCGTCCAACGGATCGACGAGGACCACGCCGGCAGCGGGGCTCGGGGGCAGCTGACGTGGTGCGGCGCGCGATCGTCGGGTTCGAGCAAGACGAGGTCGGCGACTGGGTCGCTCTGCTCGAATGCGGTCACCGCCAGCACGTGCGACACCGTCCGCCCTGGCAAGAGCGGCCCTGGGTCCTCAGCGCGCAGGGACGCCAGGAGCGGGTGGGGTCGACGCTCGAGTGCCGGGCGTGCGACGAGGGCGGGGAGTGGGCCGATGATGCGGGGGGCGACCCTGCCTGCCTTATCGATCGGGTGTGTCCGGAGTGTGGTGTCGTCGTGGACGAGGGCGGTCACAAACCCGGCTGCGGCGCGACACCTTGAGCGAGGTCGTCGATGGTCAACACCAAGGGGACAGCGGGCAGAGTCCCTCGAAGACTCGTTGGGCCAAGTCGACGCTGATGAAGTTTCCAGCGTCGACGTCGGCCTGCGCATCGGCCAAGGCTTGCACGATGGCAGTAAGGCTCCGCCGAGCGTCGCGGAATCTCCGTCGATTCGCCCTCGATCTCTTGGAGCCAAAGGTTTGCCTCTCGAGACGCCGTGATCCGTCAACGATGATGGCGTCGAGCCACTCAGCCGTCTCGGGCTCTAATGCGTAGCCAGCCAGCCGCAAGGAGCTCTTGGCTCCGCTGAGGTTCATCTCGCGAACCTCAGGGACTGTGTGCATGATCCTCCCTCTCTGCGGCCAGCGACATCTTGCCCGTGCGTCGGCAGGGTAGCGAGCAATACGAATGCGCCACAACTGAGCGAGTTCGACTCCCATGCTCCCTCAGGGTCTCGTCGCGCCGATGTAGACGAGACTGCCGAAACGAGCACCGACCGTCCCCGGGAATGCCTCAGCCCGCACGTCGGCGCCGGTGAAGGGGGCGTCGACCATGACTTCGGCTCCGCCGACGACACCGACGAACAGCCCGACATGGTCGATGGAGCCCGGATCGCCGCCAAAGAAGACGAGATCGCCCGGTGCCAGCGGCGAACCGGGGGTGAGCTTCGGCGTGCGGTCGTATTGGTCCTGGGCCACGCGCGGCAGGGTGACACCGGCCACCTTGTAGGCCGCCTCGACCAGGCCCGAGCAGTCGAAACCGACATCGGGTGTCTCGCCTCCCCAGACATACGGCGTGCCGATCTGCTCGAGGGCCCACTCGACTGCGACGGCCCCGGCGCTCGTGACCGGCGTGCCGGCGACCGAGTCCGCCGATGCTCCAGCGAAGGACTGGGCCAGCGCGAGCACCTGGGACACGTAGGCCGCCGAGTGGTTGTAGGAGTAGAGCGCACCAGCAACGTCGGCGCCGCCGGACGCACCATTGGCGCACAGCAGACGAACGGCGGCGTAGACCGCGTCGGTGGCGTCATAGGGGCTCGGTGGAGCGGCGCCGCCGGGCGGGACGGGTTGGTCGTACGCCGCGAATGTGCCCGGCTCGAACTGCATCGGGCCTTCGGCCCCAGCGTCATTGGCGCCGCTGTGGACGCCAGGCAGATTCGACTGCCCGCTGTCGGACTCTGCTGTGCCGACGGCGGCGAGCACCGTCCATGGGAGGCCGGGACACGTGGCTGCTGCCTGCTGGTAGAGCGCCAGCATGGAGGGAGGGATGTGAGCCGCGGCGACCGAAGATGCCGCCGGAGCACCGCCGCCGACACCGAGCAACGAGGCCGCCGAAGCCAGAATCGCCGTCCCGATAACGGCCACCGCCAACCCGGCCGCCATGGCGACAGTGACGAGAGCCTTCACGACACGGTCCCCCGCCGGACAAGGATGGAAGGAACCACGTCAAGGAACGGTCGGGCTCGCGTCCAGCCATGACGTTACCCACGGCACTTCGGTGTCACGCCCATTGGCGGTCGACCAAGGCGATCTGGGACATCCCGCAGTCACGTGGGATCGACGTCAGGTCGAGGGATACGACTTCTCCTCGGAGCGAACGTGGTCCATGCCGGACCGAGCGTCGCTACACCGACGCCGAGCAGTGAGACGGCGTTGCCACTGCGACGGTGCCGGGCAGGTGCGGCCTCAGCGTCACGACCGGCCCGACGGGTGCCAGGTCACTCCGACGACGAAGCCGCAACACGACATGCATCGAGTCGCCGCGCCACCGATGTCGGCGGCGTCATGAGATCCAGTGGCTCCTGATCACATCGTGGATGGCCGCAAGGTCACAGTTGAGATGGGCGTCGACCATCGCCGCCTTGGCACCTCTTTCATTGATCACATATGGGAGCATTTCTTCGAATCTCTCAACGTCGTAAAAGAGCCAACACCATCGCCGATCCTCCGGATCCACGTTGCGCACCGCATGGACGTGGTGGGCAAATAGCCCATACGTTTCGTACTCGGTAGCCCCAACTTCCGCCATCGCCTCCCACCAATGCACTCGTTTTCGGCGTTCAACAAATTCGAGCAGTTCGCCGACAACACCGCGTTCCATCGGAACGATCCAGGCAGTGTAGAGAACCCGGGGATCGAGCTTCTCCGGTCTGATGCCGAGAAGCCGAGCAGAAGCATTCCTGTACTCGATCGAGGTCGGACCGCTCGGACAATCGATGAGCTCGAGCAAGAGAGGACGTCCCATGCTGCTGTGGAAGTCTGCTTCTTCCATATGTCGCAAAAAGAAGACATCACTGTCAACACACACCCACATGGACGTGTCAACAACGCTTCCGGCACTCAGCTTGACGTATTGCTGAATCATCCAACCCCAATACATTCGCAAAAACCTTCGCCCGGTAAGACGATGTCGGACGCGATCGCGCAGGATAGGTCCACGACCGAGTTGACCGACCAATCGGCTCGGTAGTACCTCAGATTCCGTGCAGACACTCAGATTGCGATCAATTTCAAAGTGTTCAAAGAGCCCGCGCTCGTCGTCTGGCACCACGACCACATGTGGAAGCTGCACGCGACAAGCTGCCATGGATTCCCGCAAGAACGCGAATCGCTCCAGATCGAAGGCGCAGGACGGGGTTACCAGGGTTACATCCGCGGGCATTGAACTTTCGCCTCTTTCATACTCACGGGTAGCTTGCGCTTCTCGGGAGAGGTTAGGTGACGTGTGTCTCTGTCGGCGTCCTGGCTGGACATTCCAACGACTGGGTGTCCCAGGACCCAAAACGATGCTGCCGCGTATGGGCGGAGCGCGGAGGATGAGGCGCCAGTCGGGTCGTGCCTCCGCCTCCCCTCCGACCCCTTGGTCGACGTGGCCTGAAGACGGAGTGCCTCAGCAGTTGCATCTCGACCTCTCCGTGCCATTTGTCTCCGAGGACATGACGCCCGCCCTCGGAGACGAGACTTCTGCGGCATCACCGCCCGAGGGTCGCCCGACACGTCCACTCCACGATTTCGACGCCATCTATGCCTCTGAGAAGCCACCAGCGTGGGACATCGGGCGACCCCAGCCGGCCTTCGACCGTCTGGCCAAGGCCGGCGACCTGGTCGGAACGGTCCTCGATGCCGGATGCGGAACCGGTGAGCACGCCCTGCTGGCCGCTTCTCTCGGCCACGACGTATTGGGAGTCGATCTGTCACCGACTGCCATCGAACTGGCCACGACGAAGGCCACCGAACGGGACGTCGAGGCGCGGTTCTTGGTGGCGGATGCGCTTCTGCTCGGCGATCTGGGAGAGCGGTTCGACACGGTGCTCGACTGCGGGCTCTTCCACGTGCTCGACGACAGCGAACGCCAGCGCTACGTCGCCAGCCTGGCGGTCGTGATCCCGCAGGGCGGTCGCCTTCACATGCTCTGCTTCAGCGACCGCCAACCCGGCGACTGGGGACCGCGCCGGGTGGCGCCGGACGAGATTCGGGCGGCGTTCTGCGACGGCTGGGAGGTCGAGTCCATCGAGCCCACCGTGATCGACCTCACCTGGGATCCCGCCGGAGCTCTCGCCTGGCAGGTCGCAGCTCGACGCATGTAGAGACGGAACGGCCGGGTCCGGGCCCTCCGCAGGCATGTCCCAAGCGCGCTCGCCATACTTGAGCCATGCAAAGCACCATGCAGGACGCCCCGCTCCTGATCCGTGACATCTTCCGCCACGGCCGGCAGGTCCACGGGGACAGCAGCGTCATCACGGTCGAGGCGGACGGGTACCGCTCTGCGACCTTCTCCGAGGTGGCCACCCGGGCCGAGAAGCTGGCCGCGGCGCTGACCCGCCTCGGGGTCGAGCCCGGGGACCGCGTCGGCACGTTCAGCTGGAACAACCAGGGTCACCTCGAGGCCTACCTCGCCATTCCCTGCATGGGCGCGGTCCTCCACACCCTGAACATCCGCCTGCCCGCAGAGCAGTTGGCCTACGTCGTCAACCATGCCGAGGACCGCGTCATCATCGTCGACGGCTCACTGATCCCGCTGCTGGCGGCCATTAAGGACGAGCTCAAGACGGTCGAGACGATCATCGTTGCCGGCGAGGGCGACACGTCGGCGCTCGGCGAGACGCTGTCCTACGACGCGCTGCTGGCGGCCGAGGAGCCGGGCTTCGAATGGCCCGAACTCGACGAGCGCTCTGCCGCCGCCATGTGCTACACGAGCGGCACCACGGGCAACCCCAAGGGCGTCGTGTACTCGCACCGCTCGACCTGGCTGCACACCATGGCCGAACAGGCGTCGGCGTCGGTCGGGATGATGGAGACCGACCGGATCCTCATCATCGTGCCGATGTTCCACGCCATGGCCTGGGGGACGCCCTACGGCGCGTGGATGGCCGGCACCGACATCATCATGCCGCAGATGTTCCTCATGGGGGAGCACCTCGCCGCGGTGATCAACGAGCACCATCCGACATTGGCCTGCGGTGTCCCGACCATCTGGAACGGGCTCCTCGCGCTGGACAGCGACATCGACTTCTCCACCGTGCGCGCCATCACCGCCGGTGGCGCCGCCGTGCCGCGCTCGCTCATCGAGGCGTTCGAGGACCGCTTCGGGGTCACCATCATTCAGGGGTGGGGCATGACCGAGACGAGCCCGCTGGCCGCCTTCGGACTGCCGCCCGCACGCCTGCACGGCCACGACCCGATGTACTTCAAGGTCAAGGCGGGCCGTGTCGTTCCCGGCGTCGAGGTGCGGGTCATGGCCGAGGACGGCACCGTGTTGCCCAACGACGGCGAGTCGGTCGGTGAGTTCGAGATCCGCGGCCCGTGGGTCACCGGCTCGTACTACAAGGACGAGGACCCTCAGAAGTTCGACGACGGCTGGCTGCGGACGGGCGACGTGGGCTGCCTGGACCAGCAGGGGTACATGACGATCTCGGACCGCACCAAGGACGTGATCAAGTCGGGGGGCGAATGGATCTCCTCGGTCGAGCTCGAGAACGCGGTGATGGCCCACCCCGACGTCTTCGAGGCCGCGGTCATCGCCGTCCCCGATCCGAAGTGGTCCGAGCGGCCCCTGGTCGCCGTCGTGCCCAACCCCGGCAAGAACCCGTCACCGGCCGACCTGGTCGCCTTCCTGAGCGAGCGGGTGCCGCGCTGGTGGCTGCCCGATCAGTGGACCTTCATCACCGAGGTGCCCAAGACGAGCGTCGGCAAGTTCGACAAGAAGGTCATGCGGGCGGCCCACGCCGAGGGGTCCTACGAGGTGCAGCAGGCGCCCTTGCCGACGTGAGCGAGTCCGACGGGGCGATGCTCGAGCTGGCCGATCGCCTCGAGGGGATGGTCGAGGAGCTGACCGACATGGCGATCGACGCATTGCGCCGCGCCACCTCGGGCGATCCCGACTCGGCCGAGACCGGTGAGGCGCTCGCCATGGAACGCCGGATCCTCAAGGCGCGCCGGGCCCTCGAGAAGTCGGTCTCCGTGTTGCGCGAGGGCACCGGCCGTGGCCGCGAGCCGCTCGACGACGGCGCCGCCTGACGGGCGACCCGCGCCCCGACCATGCGCCTCTTCGTCGCCGCCTGGCCCGACGACGAGACCCGGCGCCGCCTGCGCGGACTGGAGCTCGAGCTCGGCCGGTCAAAGGGCCTGCGTTTCGTCGGGCCGTCACGCTGGCACGTCACCCTTCGCTTCGTGGGGGAGGTGGACGAGGCCTTGGCCGGCGCCCTCGGCGAGGCCCTGGTGGCCGGCGTTGGCGCGCTCGATGGCCCCTTCGAGTGCCGGCTCGGGCCCGGAACGGGCTGGTTCACCGGTGTGCGCGTCCTGCAGGTGCCCGCCGCAGGTCTCGACAGGCTGGCCGAGGCAGTCCGGGAGGCCACCGAGCCCGTCGTTCCCGAGCCCCGAGAGGGATCTGCGGCCTTCAACGGGCACCTGACCCTGGCCCGCTCCAAGGGTCGTCGCCTCAGCGTGGCCGCGCTCGGCGAGATGTCGGGCATCCCCTTCGAGGCCTCCTTCCCCGTACCCCACGTGGATCTCGTGGCATCCGAGCCCTCGCCGACGGGCCACGTCTACACGACTGTCGTCCGGGCCCCGCTCGGCAAGGGGAGCGAGCGCGGGGCTGAGCTCCGGGGGCGCCGCTGGTCAGCCGGGCTCGCCCGTGAGGTACTGGGTAATCGCCTCGGCCATCGCCGCGGCGGCCTCTTGCTGGAAGGCCGGGGTGACGAGCAGCGCGGCGTCGGTGCCGTTGCGCATGTTGCCGCATTCGATCAACACCTTGGGGACGGTGGTGAGGTTGAGCCCCGCCAGGTCGTTGCCGCTGTTCTAGGCCGCCCACGCCGTCGTAGCTGCTGACCGGCATGGACGTTCCGGAGGCGAAGGCATTGCGCATGTCGGTGGCAAAGGCGGCAGAGAGAGCGATGACAGCGTCGTTGGGGCCGTCGGGCTCGGGCTCGAGGACGGCGAAGCCCCGGCCACCGGCAGGCCCACCGTCGGCGTGGATGTCGACGGCGACATCGGCGTGAGCCTGGTTGATGATGGCGGCACGGGTGGTGACGCACGGACCGACGCCGGCATTGGTCGCCCGGGTCAGCACGACGCTGGCCCCTTCCGCCTCGAGGTCGCTCTGCAGGTAGGTGGCCACGTCGAAATTGAACTGCGCCTCGGTGTAGCCGCTGTCGGTCGCCGTGCCGGTGGTGTCGCAGGGCTCGGAGCCGGTGCCGTTGAAGACGAGCTGGTTGATGACGCCTGGCGCGCTGTCGTTCAACCCGTTGTGGCCCGGGTCGATCCCCACCACCTTGCCCGCCAGCGGTTCGGAGCTGACGGCCAGCCAGTACCCGGTCCCGCCCGGTGCGACCGCCATGCCCACCACCGGCCCGGGCAGGGCGGTGCCGCCGAGCGAACCGAAGTACCCGACGTTGCCGTAGGCGAAGACACCCCCGTCACGCGCGACCAGCCAGTAGCCCCCGCCGCCGGGCGCGCCGGCGATGCCGGCGATGGGTGCCTGCAGGTGGAGCGACCCGGCCGAGCCGTTGAAGGCGGCGTCGCCGTAGCTGAAGATGCCGCCGTCCGCCGCGACCAGCCAGTAGCCGCCACCGTCGGGTGTCGGAGCCAGGCCGACCACCGGGGCGTTGAGGTGGAGGGATCCCGCCGAGCCGAAGAACCCCGCATCACCGAAGCTGAAGATGCCACCGTCGGAGGCGACCAGCCAGTAGCCCCCGCCGTCGGGTGTGGCGGCCATGCCGACCACCGGCGCGTTGAGCCGCAGGGACCCGGTCGAACCGCGGAAGGCGGCGTCGCCGTAGCTGAAGACGCCGCCATCGCGCGCCACCAACCAGTAGCCGCCACTGTCGGGCACGGCTGCCATGGCGACAATCGGGGCATTGAGGCGCAACGAACCGGCCGAGCCGTAGAAGGCGGCATCGCCGTAGCTGAAGACGCCGCCGTCGACGCCGACGAGCCAGGTGCCCGCGCCGTCGTGGGTCGCGGCCATGCCGACAATCGGCGCGTTGGCGACCCCGACTGCCTTGGCACCGATGGGCGTCGATCCGAAGGGCACGACCGAGTTGGGCGGCGGTGCGGCGGCGCCGGCGGGTTCGGGCGTCGCACCCACTGTCGCAACGGACGCCACGACGACGAGGGGCACCATCGCCACCAGAGCTTCGAGGATGCGCCGCACCACCGACTACCCGGTGCACTCGTTGACGGCGTCGATGAGCTGGCGGAGGCGGGCGTAGTGCAGGCGGTCGAAGCGGAGGGCCAGCCGGGGGAGCTCGGGGTGGTCTTTGCGCTCGGGTGGGAACGGGCCCGCGGTGCGGATCGACCCCCGGGCGACGATGTCGGCGAAGCGGCGGTTGAGATCGGCCAGCTCGCTCTTCGACGGCGACACGTGCACCCGCAGCACCAGCAGGTCTCCCACCCACCGGCAGGAGTGGTAGTTGCGGTAGAAGCCCAGGACCTCGGCGCTGGCCTCCTCCATGGTGTTGGTGACCTTGAAGAGCGAGCGGTCCTCGGGCGACACCCAACCCGCTGCGATGGCGTCCTCCTCGACGAAGCGGAGCCAGGCGTGCCAGTACGTCCCGCCGGGTGTCTCCACCATGACGACCGGCGCCGGTTCGGCCTTGCCGGTCTGCAGCAGGGTCAGCAGTTCGAAGGCCTCGTCCTGGGTCCCGAAGCCACCGGGCAAGATGGCGTAGGCGTGCGACTCCTTGATCAACATGAGCTTGCGCGTGAAGAAGTAGCGCATCTCGACCAGCTTGGGATCCTGCGCGATGAAGGGGTTGGCGTCGCCCTCGTGGGGGAGGCGGATGTTGACCCCGAAGGCGTGCTCGCGACCGGCGCCCTCCAGACCGGCGGCCATGATGCCGGGGCCGGCACCGGTCACCACCATCCAGTCCGCGGCAGCGAGCTCGGCGGCCAGGTTGCGGGCGAGGATGTACACCGGGTCGTCGGGTTTGGTACGGGCCGACCCGAACATGGTGATCTTGCGGATGTGGCGATAGGGCCGGAACACCCGGAAGGCCTCGGCCATTTCGCCCAGGGCCGCGCTGGCGATCTTGAGGTCGCCGACCGACGTGCCCTCGCGCGCCATGTCGCCCAGGACGCCGATCATGGTGCTCAGTTCCCGGGCCTGGGCTGCGGAGAGCTTCCGCTCGCCGAAGAGCGCGTCGTACGCCTCCTGGCGGGCGGTGTCCTCGTCCTGGTCGCTCACGCGCCCGACGGCGTCCCGGCCAGGGCGTAGAGCGTCGAGCGCTGCACCAAGGGTCGCCCCAGCGGCGTCACGATCGCCTCGAGGTCGTCGACCCCCATGCGCTGGCCGTGGCGCGCTCCGCGGCGCGCGCGAGATGTTCTCGTCCATCAGCGTGCCCCCGAGGTCGTTGGCGCCAGCCGCCAAGAGCTGGCGCGCCCCTTGGGCACCCATCTTGACCCAACTGACCTGAATGTTGTCGATGTCGCCGGCATACGCGATGCGCGCCACCGCGTGCATCAGCAGGGCCTCGCGGAAGGTCGGTCCCCGCCGCGCCCGGCGTTGGAGGTAGATCGGGGTGGCCATGTGCACGAAAGGCAGCGGCACGAACTCGGTGAAGCCGTGCGTCTCGCGTCTGGCAGGGCGCGGGTGCGCACGATGTGGCGGGCCCAGCTCCGGGGCTGCTCAACGGAGCCGAACATGATCGTGATGTTGGAGCGCAGGCCGACGGAGTGCGCCGTGCGGTGGGCGAAGAGCCACTCCTCGGTGTTGATCTTGTCGGGGCACAGCACGGCGCGGACCTCGTCGTCGAGGATCTCGGCCGCCGTGCCGGGCAGCGTCTTGAGCCCGGCCTCCTTCAGCCGGGTGAGGTACTCGGCCAGCGGCACCTCGGAGCGCCGGGCGCCCTCGGTCACCTCGAGCGCGGTGAACCCGTGGATGTGGATGTCCGGCGAGGCTGCCCGCACCGCCTCGAGCACGTGGAGGTAGTAGTCGCCGTCGAAGTTGGGGTGGATGCCGCCTTGGAGGCAGACCTCCGTGGCGCCCTCGGCCTCGGCCTCGGCCACGCGGCTGGTGATCTCGTCGAGCTCGAGCAGGTACGGGCGCGCCGCGCAGGTTCAGTGAGAGCGGCCCTTTGGAGAAGGCGCAGAACCGGCACTTGAACGTGCACACGTTCGTGTAGTTGATGTTGCGGTTGTGCACGAAGGTGACGGCGTCGCCCACCGCGGCGCGCCGCAGGTCGTCGGCGACCTCGGCGACGGCGCGCACCTCGGGGCCCCGGGCGGTGAAGAGCGTCACGATCTCGTCCTCGCCGACCTCGTGCCCGAGGGTCACGCCGGCGAGGATCTCGGCCACTGCGCCACCGGGGGAACCGGCTGCTGCGCCGGCGCCGCACTGCCGTCGTCGTCGAGCAACGGTGGGCGGGTCTTCCTCGCCACCCGAGCACCAGGCGGCGTCACGCGCCGAGGCCCTCGGCGTCGGACGCGTCAAGGACGGGGAAGCGCAGCGCCGGGTCGAGCCAGCGCTCCGGGTCGAGGCGCGAACGTCGGGTACACGGTGAGCCGGGGAGCAAGCGTGTGACCGGCGACCTCGGTGGCGGCGCGCAGGACATCGAGCGCCGGCCAGGCCCGCTCGGGGTTCACGTGGTCGGCCGTGACCGGCGAGACGCCACCCCAGTCGTCGATGCCGGCCCGCAGCAGCGGGGTCAGGTCGTCGGAGAGGTTGGGCGGCGCCTGGACGTGGATCTCGGGCGGGAGCACCAGGCGTGCCGCCGCGATGGCCCACTGCAGGTCCTCGGGTGGGCAGGGGGACGCCTTGGCCATGGAGGTGCCCGGCTTGGGCAAGAAGTTCTGGACGATGACCTCTTGGACGTGGCCGTGGCGGGCGTGCGCGCCGGCGATGGCGTGCAGTGCGGCCAGCTGGCCCTGCCGGTCGTCGCCAATGCCCACGAGAATGCCGGTGGTGAACGGGATGGCGAGCTCGCCGGCGGCCTCGAGAGTGGCCAGGCGTCGTGCGGGTTCCTTGTCGGGCGCACCGCGGTGCGCGGCCAGGCCCTCGGCCAACGACTCGAGCATCATCCCCTGGCTGGCCGAGACCTCGCGCAGGATCTCCAGCTCGTCGCGGTAGAGGGCGCCGGCATTGGCGTGGGGGAGCAGTCCTGTCTCCTCCAGGACGAGGCGGCACATCGCGGCGAGGTAGGCCACCGTGGACGCGTAGCCCCGCGCGGCGAGCCAGTCCCGCGCCACGGGGTAGCGCAGCTCGGGCCGCTCACCCAGCGTGAAGAGCGCCTCGTGACACCCCGCCTCGCGTCCGGTGCGCGCCACGGCGAGCACCTCTTCGGGCGTGAGGTAGGGCGAACCGAGCCGGGCCGGCGCCTTGGCAAAGGTGCAGTAGCCGCAGCGGTCCCGGCACAGCATGGTCAAGGGGATGAACACCTTGGGCGAGTAGGTGACCCGGTTGCCGTGCGCCTCGTCGCGCACACCACGGGCCAGTGCGGTGAGGTCGGCGAGGGGCGCGCCGAGGAGATCGGGGTCAGAGAGCATCGGGGCCAATCTAGGGGGAGTCGGCCCGCGCGGCAGCGTCCACCAGCCAGATCGTGGTCCCGGCATGAACCCGGGCCGCCGGCAGGTCCTCACCGCGGCGTCAACGCCGCCACGGCCGGGGCGGTCGTCGCGCCGGCCACGGTGAAGACCGCGGTGCGCGCCGAGTTGATGGCCGGCAGCGTGAGGGTGAGGCGGGGGTGGGGGTTGCGCCGCGCCGGGTCCTCGGTCGCCACCACGAGCTCACCGGGGCCGGCTTCGAGGCTGGGTGCGCCGGGGAACAAGGAGGCGGTGTGGCCGTCGGGCCCCAGACCCATGTGGATCAGGTCGATGCCCGGACCCGTGACCAGGTCGGCGATGACCCGCTGGTAGGCCGCCGCGCACGAGGCGGCGCTCCCGCCGGTCGGCATCGGTTCGAACGAGCCCACCGCCCCGATGCCACGCAGCAGGGTCTCGGTGATCATGCGAACGTTGGCGTCCTCGTGGGCGTGCGGGACGAAGCGCTCGTCGCCGACGAAGAGATCCGCCACCGACCAGTCGATGCCGCCGGTGACGGCGAGCGCCTCGTAGCAGGCCCTGGCGACCGGGCCTCCGGAGAGCACCAGCGTGAAGCGGGGACCCGGACGCGCCGCGAAGGCCGCGACCACGGCCTCGCAGAACGCCGGGACGACGTCGTCGACGGGGGTCAGCACCGCAGGGTGCGCCGGCGCCTGCTCAGAGGGTGGCGGCCTTGTCCGTCAGCGATTGCAGCAGCTCGTCGAACGACTTGGCGAAGGAGTGGACGCCTTCGTCCTCGAGGGTCTGCTCCACATCGAGCATGTCGATCCCGGCATCGGCCAGCCGGGCCAGCGCGGCAGCGGCGGCGTCGGGATCGGCGTCGATGGTGCGATGCAGCGTCCCGTGGTCCTCGAAGGCGTGGAGCGTCCCCTCGGGCATGGTGTTGACGCTGGCCGGCCCGATCAGGTTGTCGACGTAGAGGAGGTCGGCGTAGCCCGGGTTCTTGGTCGACGTCGAGGCCCACAGCGGACGCTGCACCCGCGCGCCCTTCTCGCGCAGCGCCTCCCAGCGCTCCCCTTCGAAGGTGTGGTGGAAGTGCTGGTAGGCCGTCTGCGCCTGGGCCACCGCGGCGGTGCCTCGCAGGCCGAGGATGGCGGGGTCGCCCTTCTCGCCGCCGGCGAGGGACTCCAGCCGGCGGTCGACCTCGGTGTCGACCCGGCTGACGAAGAACGAGGCCACGCTGGCCACGGTCGCCAGCTCGGCTTCGCGGCCGGCGGCCACGAGTGCCTCGAGGCCGCGCAGGTACGCCTCCATGACCTCGTCGTAGCGGTCGAGTCCGAAAATGAGCGTCACGTTGATGCTGTGGCCTTGGCCGATGAGGGTCTCGATGGCGGGAATGCCCTCGCGGGTGGCAGGTACCTTCACGAAGAGGTTGGGCTTTGCGATGCGCTCGTGGAACATCAGGGCGTCACGGACCGTGCCTTGGTGTCGTGAGCCAGGGCGGGCGAGACCTCCAAGGACACGAACCCGTCCTCGCGGTTACTCTCGTCGTAGAGCGGGCTCAGCATCTCGAGCGCGTCGAGGATGTCTGTGATCGCCATCTCCCAGTACGCGCTCTCGACGCTGTGGTCCTTCACGAGGCTCTTGAACTGCTCGTCGTACGACGTCCCCGCCGCTCATGGCCTTGGCGAAGATCGTCGGGTTCGAGGTGATGCCCCGGACGCCCAGTGCCAGCAGCTCGGCCAGCTGGCCGTCCTTGAGCCAGTCGCGGCGCAGGTTGTCGAGCCAGGGGCTCTGGCCGCCGATTTCATAGAGCTCTTGCAGTCTGGTCATGGCGACGGCTCCTTTCGTGTGCGGACGAATCGTGTCCCGCGCTGATCGTGTGGGCGTGACGCTGTGTCAGCCGCCACGGCGGGCGAGCAGCGCACGCGCCCGCTCGGCCACATGGTCGGCGGTGAAGCCGAACTGCTCCATCACGACGGCGACCGGCGCCGATGCGCCGAAGTGGTCGATCCCGATGGACTCGTCGGCGTAACGGTCCCAGCCGAAGGTGGAGCCCGCCTCGACGCTCAACACGGGGAGGCCTGCGGGGAAGACCGAGGCCCGGTAGTCCTCGGGCTGCTGTTCGAAGAGGTCCCACGAGGGGAAGGACACCACCCGAGCCGGCACGCCCGCTGCAGCAAGGATCTCGGCGGCACCCACGCAGTGCTGCACCTCGCTACCGGTCCCCACCAGCAGGATGTGTGCCGGGTCCGCCGGCTCGGCCAGGACGTAGGCGCCGCGAGCGACGCCCTCGGCCGCCTTGTCGGCCGTTCCCGCCAGGACCGGGACGTTCTGGCGGGTCAGCAAGAGGCCGACAGGGCCCTCGGCCTCGACAGCCAGCCGCCAGGCCTGCACCGTCTCGTTGGCATCCGCCGGCCGGATCAGGCTCAGGCGCGGCATGGCCCGCAACGAGGCAATGTGCTCGATCGGCTGGTGCGTCGGGCCGTCCTCGCCCAGGCCGACCGAGTCGTGCGACCAGGCGTAAATGACGTGGGCGCCCGTCAGCGCCGCCAGCCGGACCGCGGGACGCATGTAGTCCGAGAACGTGAAGAAGGTCCCGCCCACCGGGAGCACACCGCCGTGCTGGGCCATGCCGGTGAGGGCCGCGCCCATGGCGTGCTCGCGGATGCCGTAGTGGACCTGGATCCCCGCGGGGGAGTCCGCCTCTTGCGCCTGGGCGCCCTCGATCGCGACGCCGTTGTTCCCGGTCAGGTCGGCCGAGCCCGCGAGCAGACCCGGCAGGCGGGCCTGCGTGGCGTTGATGGCCTCGTTGAGCGCCTTGCGCGTGGCGAGGTCGGTCCCGGTCTCGAAACGCGGGAGGTCCGCGTCCCAGCCGGGCAGGCCGTGTCCGGCCTGTGCCGCGTCCCAGGCGGCGCGGTCGCCGTCCCAGGCCGTGATGCGGGCTTCCCACGCGGCCCGTTCGTTGGCACCGCGGGCCACCTCTTGCCCGTAGAACTCGCGCACCTCGTCGGGCACCCAGAAGGTCTGTTCGGTCGGCAGGCCCAGGATCTCCTTGGTGACGCGGATCTCGTCCTCGCCGAACGGCGTGCCGTGCGCGTCGGCGCTGTCGGTCAATTTGGGCGAGGGCCAGCCGATGTGGCTGCGCAGCACGAGCAGGTTCGGCTTGGCGTCGGGACCGTCGGCGGGGTGGTCGAGGGCTTCGCGGATGGCGGCCTCGAGCGCGTCGACGTCGTTGGCCATCTCGCCGAGGTAGCGGACGCGCCAGCCGTAGGCCTCGAACCGGCCGACCGGGTCGTCGCCGTAGGCGAGCTCGGTCCGCCCGTCGATGGTGATGTGGTTGTCGTCGTAGAACGCGACGAGTCGGCCGAGGCCCAGGTGCCCGGCCAGCGAGGCGGCCTCGTGGGAGATCCCTTCCATGATGCAGCCGTCGCTGGCGATCACGTAGGTGTGGTGGTCGCAGACTTCGGGTCCGAACGTGGTGCGCAGCCAGCGCTCGGCGAGCGCCATCCCTACGGCGTCTGCGAAGCCCTGTCCGAGCGGCCCTGTCGTGACCTCAATGCCCGCCGTGTGACCGGCTTCGGGGTGACCCGGCGTCCGGCTTCCCCACTGACGGAACTGGCGCAGGTCCTCGAGCGAGAGGTCGTACCCGGTGAGGTGGAGCATGGCGTACTGGAGGATGCAGGCGTGGCCGCACGAGAGGACGAACCGGTCGCGGTCGGGCCAGTCCGGAGCGCTCGGGTCGTAGCGCATGATGCGGGTCCACAAGACGTGGGCGAGCGGAGCCAGTGCCATCGCCGTGCCCGTGTGACCCGACTTGGCTTTCTCGGGCGCATCCATGGCGATGCCGCGGATGACGTTGATCCCGAGCTCGACGAGCCTGGGGTCCTGCACGATCGGCGGGGTTGTCTGGACCGTCACAGCGTCACCCTAACCGTCCGCTCCCGCTCATCATGAGGGTCTCACCTACGCTCATCGTCATGGCCTCCCGCATGCAAGTACCCCCGAACAGCGACCTCACGCTTGGGATGGTCTGCGTGGACAAATCGTCCCCCGGGCGTTGCATCTGGCGCATGCGGGCGGACGAGCGCTTCGCCAACCCGGCGGGGATCATGCAAGGAGGTTTCATCGGCGCCTTCGCCGACTCGTCCATGGGTGCAGCCGCCGTCACCTACGTGCAGGAGCGCCGGGTGTTCTGCTCCAACGCCGAATTCAAGGTGAGTTTCCTGGCAGCGGTGCAGCCCGGGTCCGAGCTCACCTGCACGGCCGAGGTGGTCTCGGGCGGACGCCGTGTCGCCTTCGTGGAGGCCGGCATCACGGCCCTCGCACCCGGGGAGGACGCGGCGGAGCGCCTGGTGGCCAGGGCCACCTCCACCTACATCTACAAGGACCGGGATTGACTCGGCTTCGGGGGGTGTTTGCACACCACCGGCCCAGAGACCAGGATTGTCCGCCACATGCCACCTGGGTCTGACAACGGCAGCCACGGGCTGCGCCATGCCGGGGACGATGCGTTCCAGCTCACGGTCGACTACCTCAAGCAGGAGACCGTCGAGCCGCTGCGGGGATTGGGCCGCTTCCTCTACATGGGGATCGCGGGATCGTTCTTCCTCGCCGGCGGGCTGCTCCTGATCCTCATCGGCGTGCTGCGCCTGCTGCAGACAGAGACGGGCACTGCCCTGACCGGAGACTGGTCCTGGGTGCCCTACGCGGTGGTCGTCATCCTCGGCGTCGCCGTGATCGGTGTGGCTGCCTGGCGCATCACGGCGGGACCGGGCAAGGAGAAGCTGCCGGCGGTGATGGCCCGGCGCGGGGCGAAAGAGACCGAGACACAAGAGGGAGCGAGCTGATGCCGGGAACGACGACGAGGGCGGGAAGCAACGGACGCCTCATCACACGCGAGGACCTGCAGGCGGCCTACTCGCAGGTGGTCGGCGAGGGCGAGGCATCGGCGCGCGCGGCGGCACCTCGTGGTCTGGCCATCGCCGGCGCGGTCGGCATCGTGCTGTTGACCCTGGCCTTCTTGGCCGGTCGCCGACGCGGGCGGGCCAAGTCGGCCGTCGTCGAGATCAGGCGGCTCTGAGATGGACATACTCCTGCGGCGCTTCTTCCGCGCGGGCGTACGGCGGGGCCTGGGCGGGAACTGGTACTGGTTCCTCCTGGCCGGGGCCACGTTCTTTCTGCGCCGGGTCCTCAACGACAGGGCAGGCACCGTCTCCACTCTGACGGTCGCGCCCGGCGAGCAGGTGCTCATCTCGGTACGCGACCGCTCCGCCGTGGCGACGCCCGTGCCAGCAGCCGACGACTGACGCCGGTGCCGGTCGTCCTGGCGGCGGGGGAGCGCGTGCTCCTCATCGACCCCAAGGACCGCCGCTACCTCGTCACACTGGTGGACGGCGCCACCTTTCACACCCATGCCGGCGTGCTGGCGCACGACGACATCATCGGAGCCACCGAGGGCTGCATCGTCACGGGCTCGACCGGGCGCTCGTTCCTCGCCTTGCGCCCGACGCTGAGCGACATCGTCCTCAAGATGCCCCGCGGCGCCCAGGTGATCTATCCCAAGGACCTCGGCGCCATCCTCATCGCGGCGGACATCGCCCCGGGCCAGCGCATCCTCGAGGCCGGCGTGGGCTCGGGGGCGCTGTCGATGACGGTGCTGCGCGCCGGCGCGTCCATCGTCGGCTACGAGCTGCGCGAGGACTTCGCCGAGCGGGCGCAGTCCAACGTGGCGGCCGCCCTCGGGCCTGACGCGCCCTACCGGGTCGAGATCCGTGACGTGACCGCGGGCATCGACGAGACCGAGTTGGACCGGATCCTCTTGGACATGCCCGAACCGCACAAGGTGGTGGCCGCCGCCGGGGCGGCACTGCGGCCGGGCGGCATCCTCTTGGCCTATCTGCCCACCATCAACCAGACCGCTCTGCTGCGCCAGGCGCTCGACGATGCCGGCCACCACTTCGGTCTGGCCGAGACCCAGGAGATCATGCGGCGCACCTGGCACGTCGAAGCACGGTCCGTCCGACCCGACCATCGCATGGTCGGGCACACGGGGTTCTTGACGACGGCACGCCGGATCACCAAGCCGTTCGCCAGGTCGGTGGCGAGGCGCGACGAGCCCGATGACCGACGAGCGCGACGATTCGGACGAGCGCGACGGCGACGCGGGCGAGGGACGCGATCCGGCGTGAGCTCGTCCGCGGGGACACCGGCCGACGTGCGCGCCTACATCGAGCACATCGATCCCGCACAGCGCCCACTCTTCGAGCGCATGCACCGGATCGTGCTCGAGGCTCACCCCGGCGCGGAGGTCGCCCTCGCCTACGGCATGCCCGCGTACCGGGTGGGGCCGCGGCGGCTGAATCTCGGCGCCTGGGCGCACGGCGTCTCGGTCTACGGGTGGCGCAAGGACAACGACGGGGGCTTCGCCGCCCGGCACCCGAAGCTCTCGAGCGGCAAGAGCACGATCCGGATCAGCCCGCGTGACGCCGCGGCCATCTCCGACGAGGAGCTCAGTGGGCTGCTGGGGGGTGCGCTCGAACCGTGAGGGCGTGAAGCCGAGGAGGCGCCGGGCGTGGCGCGGTACGAGGACGAGGACTCAGTCGCGTTCGATGAAGATGCACTCGCCGGGGCACTCTTCGGAGGCCTCGACCACGGCCTCTTCGAGGTCCCCGGGCACGGCGGCCATGCCGGCGGACCCGCCCGGGTCGTTCTTCACGTCGCTGTCTTCCTTGACGTAGGCGAGGCCGTCGTCGAGCAGGGTGAACACGGCCGGCGCGATCTCTTCGCACAGCCCGTCGCCCGTGCACAGATCCTGATCGATCCAGACCTTCATGTACCTGCTCTCTCCCTTGTCGCTGCCGCCCGACAGGCCAGCTGGACGGTAGTGATACGCCCCGCGGACAGTCAATCTGACCTCGCAGTCCTTGCCATCCTACCTGGCCCTGCCTGCGGCCCCGGTGCATCCGGGATGCACTCAAGTTGCTGGCAAATCCCGCCGACCCGAGGGCTAGGGTGACATGTGGTGACCGCAAATGCCGACGAAACCGCTGCTCAGGTCGAAGCCCTGCGCGCCGAGCTCGCTGACGCCGAGGATGAGATCCACGCGCTTCGCCGACGGTTGCAAGAGAGCCCGGGTCGGGTCCAGGCCCTCGAGGAGCGGCTGCTCGAGACGAAGGGGCAGCTCGCCCAGGCGACGTCGCAGAACGAGAAGCTGACCTTCACCCTCCAACAGGCCAAGGAGCAGCTGGCCGGGCTGCGCGAAGAAGTGGAGAAGCTCACCCAACCTCCCGCGGCGTACGGGACGTTCCTCGGGGTCAACGAGGACGGCACCGTCGACGTGTTCTCGAGTGGCCGCAAAATGCGGGTCAGCCTGCACCCCGACATCGACCCCGGTGCCATCCGCAAGGGCAACGAAGTCGTGCTCAACGAGAGCCTGAACGTGGTGCTCGTGCGCGACGGGGAGCTCGCGGGTGAGGTCGTGACGCTCAAGGAGCAGCTCGAGGACAAGCGCCGCTGCGTCGTGTTCGGGCGGGCCGACGAGGAGCGTGTGGCCGAGCTGTCCGAGGACATGCAGCGCGTGAAGCTCCGGGCCGGCGACACGCTGCTCATGGACGTGCGGACCCAGCTCCTCATTGAGAAGCTGCCCAAACTCGAGAGTGAAGAGCTGGTCCTCGAAGAGGTGCCGGACATCACCTATGCGGACGTGGGCGGGCTCGACTCGCAGATCGAGGCGATCACCGACGCCGTGGAGCTCCCGTACATGCACCGCGACCTCTTCGTCGACTACGCGCTGCCGGCCCCCAAGGGAATCCTGCTCTACGGCCCGCCCGGCTGCGGCAAGACCCTCATCGCCAAGGCCGTGGCCAACTCCCTGGCCAAGAAGGTGGCCGAGAAGACCGGCAACGACAACGTCCGAAGTTTCTTCCTCAATATCAAGGGCCCCGAGCTGTTGAACAAGTACGTGGGGGAGACGGAGCGCCAGATACGCCAGGTCTTCCAGCGGGCCCGGGAGAAGGCCGACGAGGGCATGCCCGTCATCGTCTTCTTCGACGAGATGGAGTCGCTCTTCCGCACCAGGGGCACCGGGATCAGCTCGGACATGGAGTCGACCATCGTGCCCCAGCTCCTGGCCGAGATCGACGGCGTCGAGTCCCTGCCGCGACGTGATCGTGATCGGGGCTTCGAACCGCGAGGATCTCATCGACCCCGCCATCCTGCGGCCGGGGCGCCTGGACGTGAAGATCAAGATCGAGCGGCCCAACGAAGAGGCGGCCGGCCAGATCTTCAGCCGGTACCTCACGCCGGACCTCCCGCTCGACACCGACGAGGTGGGTCGTCTCGGTGGAGGCGATCCCGCCAAGGCGGTGCAGGCGATGATCGAGCAGACCGTCGTCGAGATGTACCGCGAGGACGACGCCAACCGCTTCCTCGAGGTCACCTATCAGAACGGCGACAAGGAGATCCTCTACTACCGGGACTTCGCGTCCGGGGCCATGATCGAGAACATCGTCCGCCGGGCCAAGAAGCTGGCCATCAAGCGGGTCATCGCCGGAGAGACGGGCGGCATCCGCACGTCGGACATGCTCGAATCGATCCGCCAGGAGTACAAGGAGAACGAGGACCTCCCGAACACGACCAACCCCGACGACTGGGCCAGGATCTCGGGCAAGAAGGGTGAGCGGATCGTCTACGTCCGCACCCTCCTCACCGAGGACCGCGAGGTACACGGGGGTCGTTCGATCGAGCGCGTCGGTACCGGCCAGTACCTCTAGAAGTTAGGGTCGCTCCGTGGCCACCACGAAGGTCTGCGGCATCGAGACCGAATACGGGATCCACTCACCGGGTCCGGAGCAGAACCCGATCGCAGCGTCGTCGGTGCTGGTCAACGCGTACGCCGCCGACGTCGAGCAGCAGATCGGCTGGGACTTCGAGGACGAAACGCCCGGAAACGACGCCCGGGGCTTCGCCCGCGAGGGGTCGCTCGCACCGATGGTGGAGACGCACCTGGCCAACACGGTGCTCACCAACGGCGCCCGCTTCTACGTCGACCACGCCCACCCGGAGTACTCGAGCCCCGAGTGCCTGACCCCTCTGGAGTGCCTCGTCTACGACATGGCGGGGGAGGAGGTGCTGCGCCGGGCCATGGTGGCGGCCGCCCATCGCATGCCCGAGCAGCCCGCACCCGTCGTCCACAAGAACAACTCGGACGGCAAGGGCAACTCCTACGGCTGCCACGAGAACTACATGATGGACAGGGCCGTGCCCTTCGCCAAGGTGATCGACGGCGTCGTCCCGCACTTCGTGTCACGGACCCTCTTCACCGGGTCGGGCAAGGTCGGCACCGAGACCGCTGCGCTCGACGCGGAGACGGTGGAGTTCCAGATTTCGCAGCGGGCCGAATTCTTCGAGGAGATCGTCGGGCTCGAGACCACGTTGAAGCGGCCGATCGTCAACACGCGCGACGAGCCGCACGCCGACCCCAAGCGCTTCCGGCGGCTCCACGTCATCGTCGGCGACGCAAATCTCTCCGAGATCGCCACCTTCTTGAAGGTGGGAACCACGGCCATCGTGCTGGCGATGGTCGAGGACGACGCGGGACCGACGCGGGATCTCTCGCTGTCGGATCCCGTTCGGGCGCTGCACCAGGTCTCGGCCGACCTCTCGCTGACCCGACCGCTGGCGCTCACCGACGGCTCGACGGCCACCGCGCTCGAGCTGCAGTGGGAGCTCTTCGGCGCCGCGCGCAAGTACGCCGAGGAGCACAGCCTGACCGCCCTCGGCGACGACGGGACCGTCGGCGCACTGGTCATGGAGCACTGGGAGGCCGTACTGGGAGGGCTCGAGTCGGACCCCGACACCCTGTCCGACACCCTCGACTGGGTGGCCAAGCGGCACCTCCTGCTGGCGTACCAAGACCGGCATTCGTGCGGGTGGAAGGACCCCCGGGTCGCCGCACTGGCATTGCAGTACCACGACCTACGGCCGGACAAGTCGGTCTTCCGTCGCCTGGGCATGCGCACCCTGGTGGACCCGGCCCAGGTGGCCTCGGCGGTGTCCGAACCGCCCACCGGGACCCGGGCCTGGTTCCGGGGCAAGTGCCTCGCCCGCTGGCCCGACGCCGTTGTGACCGCGAACTGGGATTCTCTTGTGTTCGACATAGGCGCAGACCCGTTGCGGCGCGTCCCTATGATGGACCCCCTGAAGGGAACAGCCGAGCACACCAGTGCGCTACTGGCCGAGAGCACCGGACCGGCGGACTTGCTCACTCGGCTCAATTCCTAGGCGAAAGAAGTCGAAGGACACAGGACGGGACAGGCGACCATGGCAGAACAGGAACAGAAACGGAAGGGCTCGGGGACCCGGACGACGGAGACCGAGACCGAAGTCGAGGAGTCAGCTCCCGCCAGCTCCGAGCGCGGCGAGAAGATCAAGGCCGAACTCGACGACCTCCTCGACGAGATCGACGAGGTGCTCGAGGACAACGCCGAGGAGTTCGTCCGCAACTATGTGCAAAAGGGCGGTCAGTAGCCCAACGTGGCGCTTCCACTCTTTCCCCCGGAACACGATCCGGGTCCGGATTTCGTCGGCCTGCTCCGCCTGACCGCGGAACGGACCCGGACGGCGCGCGCCCGTGATCGACGCGGCAACGGCAGTCCAGGCACCGCACGGCACGACCGTGGTCGCACTCAGGTTCGCCGACGGCGTCGTCATGGCGGGAGACCGGCGGGCGACGGCCGGCAACATCATCGCCCACCACGCCATGGAGAAGGTCTTCCCGGCCGACCGCTACTCGGCGGTCGCCATCGCCGGGACAGCGGGTATGGCGATGGAGATGGTGCGGCTCTTCCAGGTCCAGCTCGAGCACTACGAGAAGGTCGAGGGCTCCACGCTCTCCCTCGAGGGCAAGGCCAACCAGCTGGCCCAGATGGTGCGCCAGCATCTGCCCCTCGCCATGCAGGGGCTGGCCGTGGTGCCCCTCTTTGCCGGCTTCGACACGGCACGGGGCATGGGGCGCATCTTCAACTACGACGTGACCGGTGGCCACTACGAGGACACCGACTTCCAAGCCACCGGATCGGGTGGGCGCGACGCCCGCAACACGGTCAAGCTCGGGTGGCGCGAGGGTCTCGCTCGCAGACGAGGCGCTCGACCTCGCCATCCAGTCCCTCTACGACGCGGCCGACGAGGATTCGGCGACCGGCGGCCCCGACCCGGTGCGGGGCATCTACCCGATCGTCGCGGTGGTCGACGCCGATGGCTACCGCGAGGTGCCCGAGGAAGAGGTCGCCGAGCGCTTCGGTGCGCTCATCGCGCGCAAGCAGGCGGAGCGTGCCCAATGAGCATGCCGTACTACGTCGCACCCGAGCAGGTGATGAAGGACCGGGCCGAATACGCCCAGAAAGGCATCGCACGGGGTCGCTCCCTGGTCGCCACCACCTACGACCTGGGCATCGCCATCGTGGCCGAGAACCCCTCGCGCTCACTGCACAAGATCAGCGAGATCTACGACCGCATCGCCTTCGGCGGTGTGGGCAAGTACAACGAGTACGACCAACTCCGGGTCGCCGGCGTGCGGCACGCCGACACCAAGGGGTATGCGTTCAGCCGCGAGGACGTCGATGCTCGTTCGCTGGCCAACCTCTATGCCCAGTACCTCGGCAACGTCTTCACGCACGAGATGAAGCCGCTCGAGGTCGAGATCCTCGTGGCCGAGCTCGGGCGACCAGGAGAACCAGCTGTACCACATCGCCTACGAGGGCACGATCACCGACGAGGACCGATTCGCCGTCCTGGGGGGTGACGCCGAGACCATCACCGAGCGGGTGTCCCAGGCCTGGCAGCCCGACTGGGGCATGGCCCCTGCGATCAAGGCCGCCACCGCTGCGCTGGCCGGACCCGACCGGACACTCAGTGCCGGCGACCTCGAGGTCGCCATTCTCAGCCGGGGGAACGGCCGCCGCACCTTCCGGCGCATCGAAGAAGAGGAGCTGGCCCAACTGCTGGCATAGCCGGCAGTACGGTTGACCCGTGGAACGCCGCATCTTCGGGATCGAGAACGAGTACGGGGTGACCTTCACCCTGCGCGGCCAGCGGCGCTTGAGTCCCGACGAGGTGGCTCGCTACCTGTTCCGCCGGGTCGTGTCCTGGGGGCGCTCCTCCAACGTCTTCCTCGAGAACGGCGCCCGTCTCTATCTCGACGTCGGGAGCCACCCCGAATACGCCACGCCGGAGTGCGACCGGATCAGCGACGTGGTGATCCACGACAAGGCGGGGGAGTGGATCCTGGCCCAACTGGTCACCGGCGCCCAGGCCCGCTTGCGCGAGGAGGGCATCCGCGGCGAGGTCTACCTGTTCAAGAACAACACCGATTCGGTCGGCAACTCCTACGGGTGCCACGAGAACTACCTCACCGAACGGAACGACGAGTTCAACCGTTACACCGAGGTGCTCATCCCGTTCCTCGTCTCACGGCAGATCTACGCCGGGGCGGGCAAGGTGCTCCAGACCGCCCGCGGTGCGGTCTTCTGCCTCAGCCAGCGGGCCGAGCACATCTGGGAGGGCGTCTCCTCGGCCACCACCCGCAGCCGCCCGATCATCAACACACGCGACGAACCCCATGCCGACGCCGAGCGGTTCCGCCGGCTCCACGTCATTGTGGGCGACTCGAACATGAGCGAGTACGCCACCTTCTTGAAGATCGGGACGACCTCCATCCTGCTGGCCATGCTCGAGGACTCCTCCACCGTCCTGCGCGATCTCACGCTCGAGAACCCCATCCGTGCCATTCGCGAGATCAGCCACGACATCACGTGCCAGCGGCGAGTCCGGTTGGCCAACGGCCGTGAGATGCGCGCGCTCGATATTCAGAGCGAGTACCTCGAGCGCGCCCTCAAGTTCCGCGACCGCCGCGGGCTTTCCCCCGAGGAGGACCGGGCCCTCGACATGTGGGAGCACTGCCTGAAGGGACTCGAAGCGGATCCGACCTCGCTCTGGCGCGAATGTGACTGGGTGGCCAAGCACCGCCTCGTCGAGCAGATGCGGGCGCGCCACGACGTCTCGCTCTCGCATCCGAAGGTGGCGATGATCGACTTGATGTACCACGACGTCGACCGCAGCCGCGGCTTGTTCTACAAGCTCCAGCAGCGAGACGAGATGGACCGCATGTGCTCGGACGACGCCATCACCGAGGCGATGACGAAGCCGCCGGAGACCACCCGGGCCAGGCTGCGCGGCGCCTTCGTGAAACGTGCCAAGGAGCGCCGCCGGGACTTCACCGTCGACTGGGTGCACCTCAAGTTGAACGACCAGGCCCAGCGAACGGTGCTGCTGAAAGACCCGTTTAAGTCTCACGACGAACGGGTGGAGCGGCTCATCCAGTCGCTGTAGCGGCACCGTAGAGTGAGGGCACATGTTCAACCTCGACCCAGGCAAGCTGCTCGTGATCGCCGTGGTCGCCATCATTCTCCTCGGACCTGATCGCCTGCCCCAGGTGGCCCGCCAGGTCGGCGGCGCCTGGCGCTCCTTCAACGAGTTCCGTCACCGCATGGAGAGCGAGGTCCGCAGTTCCATGCCCGACCTGCCCCCCACGTCGGAGATCGCCCGCCTGGCCCGCTCGCCCTCTGCGCTGCTCAACCACCTGTCCAACATGTCACCGGACGACGAAGTCGATGACGGAGACGACGGCGTACCCGACGGCTCCTTCCAACCGCCGGTCTCGACCAACGGGGCGGGCACGCTCGACGAGACGGGCGCGCACGGTGCCGTGCCCGACGACCGAGACGGACCAGAATGCAGTGGCCCGGGCCAATCCCGAGGCGAGCACGAACGGTTCGTCGGGCAGCGCCGAAACGAGGGACTCGGCGCCGGGCGAGCCGGCCGCCGGGGGAGCCGACGCCGATGTCCGGCGTCCTGCCACGCCCGCACCGGCCGTGCCGCGGCGTGTGCCGCCTGCCCGCACCACGCCTTCGGCGCCGGAGGTCATCGCACCCGGCGACCCGACGCTCAACTGATCGGCCCTCTGGTGGCGACCCTCCCTTTCACGGCCAAGCGCAAGGAGCGGTCGTCGCCCGACAGCATGACGTTGGGCGAGCACCTGGGCGAGCTGCGCCGGCGCGTGCATCATCTGCGTCATCGCCTTCGTCATCGCGGCAACCATCGCGGTGTTCGCCTACCAGCCAATCTTGAACTTCCTGCTTCGGCCGCTCTGTTCCGTGGACGCGGCACACGGCGCACCACTCGTGCAACCTGTTCGTGACCTCGCCGCTCGACGGACTCACCCTCCGCGTGAAGATCGCAGCCTTCGGCGGCCTCGTCCTGGCCTCGCCGGTCATCCTCTTTCAGATCTGGCGGTTCGTGACGCCTGGTCTCAAGGCGTCCGAACGGCGCTACGCCATCCCGTTCGTCCTGAGCTCCTTCGTGCTCTTCTTGCTGGGGGCGGCCACGGCGTACATCACGTTGCCGCACGCGCTGGGCTGGCTGAAGTCCGTCGGCGGCCCGAGCCTGCAGGCCATCTACGACCCGATCCCGTATCTGGGACTGATCCTGTTGATGATGACGATCTTCGGGCTGACCTTCGAATTCCCCGTGGTCCTGGTGTCCCTCGAGCTGGCCCGGGTCGTCACGCCGGCCCGCCTCCTGCGCTCGTGGCGCTGGGCCGTCATCATCATCGTCGTGGTCGCCGCGGTCTTCACGCCGAGTTCGGACCCCTTCTCCATGTTCGCGCTCGGCCGTCCCCCTCATCGCCTTCTACTTCATCTCCATCGGCATCGGGAAGCTGCTCGGGCGTTGACCTCCTTCCCGTGGCCCCTCCAAGAGGCGGCCGGGGCGGCGGGGTTCGAAGCCGGCCAGCCCTTCGCCCTCGACGAGTTCCAGCTCGAGGCGTTGCGCGCGCTCGACGCCGGGCACTCGGTCCTCGTCTCGGCCCCCACCGGCTCGGGGAAGACGCTGGTCGCCTCGTACGCCGTCCATCGCGCGCTCTGCGCCCACGGGAAGGCCTTCTACACGACCCCGCTCAAGGCGCTGTCGAACCAGAAGTACGGCGAGCTCGTCGCCGCCTACGGCGTGGACCACGTCGGGCTCTTGACCGGTGACACGACCCTGCACCCGAGGGCCGCCGTCGTGGTCATGACGACCGAGGTGCTGCGCAACATGCTCCTGGCCGGCTCGGACCTGCTCGAAGGACTGCACACGGTGATCCTCGACGAGGTCCACTTCCTCCAGGACCCCTATCGCGGCGGCGTCTGGGAAGAGGTGCTCGTCTTGTCCCCGCCCGAGATCCGCTTCGTCTGCCTTTCGGCCACCGTCAACAACGCGCAGGAGTTGGGCGGGTGGCTGCATTCGGTCCGCGGCGACACGGCCGTGATCGTCGAGCGCCAGCGGCCTATCGTCCTTCGACACCACTTCGCCGTGCACCGGCGCGAGGACGAGGAGACCCTTTTGGTCCCCCTCCTCGACGGTGGCCGCCCCGGAGGGGAGGGGCTCCGCATCGACCAGGCTGTGCGCCGGGCGCTGCAGGGCCGATCCACCCACTGGCATCCCCGAGGACGCGGTCCGCGGCTCCCGTTCCGCGCCCCGCTGCGCAGCGAGATGGTGGAGGAGCTCGACCTGCGCGACATGTTGCCGGCGATCGTCTTCATCTTCAGCCGGGCCGCGTGCGACGATGCGGTCCGCCAGGTCCTCCGCGACGGGCTGCGCCTGACCGACGCCCAGGAGCGCGCCGCCATCCGGGAGGTGGCCGAACGCAGGGCCGAGCCCCTCGGCGACGAGGACCTCGGCGTGCTCGGGTACGACGAGTGGCTCGAAGGCCTCGAGCGCGGCGTGGCGGCGCACCACGCCGGACTGGTGCCGGTCTTCCGCGAGACCGTCGAAGAGTGTTTCGCCGCCGGTCTGCTCAAGGTCGTCTTCGCCACCGAGACGCTCTCGCTGGGCATCAACATGCCCGCCCGTTCGGTGGTGATCGAGCGGTTCACCAAGTACGGCGGGGCCGGGCGGGCGCCGCTGACCTCGGGTGAGTACCTCCAGCTCACCGGCAGGGCGGGCCGGCGGGGCCTCGACGAGGAGGGTCACGCCGTGGTCGCCTGGTCGAGCGAGACCACGTTCGCCGAGGCCGCCCGGGTCGCGTCCGCGCCGCCTCCGGACCTGCGTTCGGCCTTCCGGCCGACCTACAACCTCGCCGTCAACCTCGTGGCGCGCTTCGACCGCGACACCGCGAGCGAGGTCCTGCACCGTTCGTTCGCCCAATGGCAGGCGCGCAAACCCGATCTCCTGCTGCGCCAGCTCGCCCATCGCGTGGCGGTCCTCGAGCAGATGGGCTACCTCGACGGCTGGTCGTTGACGCCGAGCGGGCGGCGCCTCGCCCGCATCTACCACGAAGCCGATCTGCTCATCGCCGAGGCCCTCGGCAGCGAGGTGCTCGAGGGGGTCGAGCCCGCGGTCCTGGCCGGGGTGCTCTCGTGCGTGGTCTTCGAGCCGCGCCGGGCCCGTCGCAATCCTGGCCACCAGCACGGCCATCGGAAGGGCAAGCGCCAGGGCCAGTTGCAGGACCGCCTGGGCGAGAAGCGGACCAGCGACCTGATGGGACGCAGCCTGGCGGTGGGCGCCATGGCCGAGCGGATCCGTGCCATCGAGGAGGCTCACGACGTCCCGCGCACCCGACAGCCCGCTCCGGGCCTGGCCACTGCGGTCACCTCCTGGGCCCGAGGGTCCTCGTTCTCCACCGCTCTGGGGGTGGCCGCTCGGGACGTGGGGGAGCTGGCCCCCGGGGACTTCGTGCGGACCATGAAGTCCGTGGCCGACCTGGCCCAGCAGGTCTCCCATACCGCCCCTGACCCCGGCGTGGCGGCCGCTGCCCGCGAGGCGGTGGACCTCCTGTTGCGGGGGGTCGTGGCGGGCGGCCTCCCGAGCGCCTGAGCCTCCCGGATATCCCTCAGGGCTCAGCACCCCCGCTCTAGGGTGGGCCGACCATGTTCCCGTACTCCGAAGAGCGCTTCACCGCGGACGAGGAGGCCGTCCTCCGCCGCTACGTGACGAACCTGGATCAGCCGGTGTTTGCCCTGGTCAACCTGCCCGAGGTGGTCAAAGGCGCTCTCTTCGCCCGCTACTCTCGCTCACCCAAGAGCCTCCGGCGCCTCTTCCTCGACGAGTTCGTCGGCGACCTCGACGTCTCGGGTGACGCGGACGTCGACGCGACGGTCGGACTCGCCCGCGCCGAGCAGCTCTACGAGAAGGTCTTCGTCGAATACGGCGACGACTCGGTCGCGCAACTCGGCGGCGTCCACCTCGCGTGCGAGCAGGCGTCGAACGTGTTGTCCAAAGTCCTCGAGTGGGGCCGCCTCATGGCCTACCTCGAACAGTCGACGCGCTACATCGCGTACAACCAACGGCTCGACAACGGGCACTACCGCTATTACCGCCCTCCCGAGATCCTCGACTCGGCGCACGGTGCGCGCTACGTCGGTGAGATGGACCGCGTCTTCGACACCTACGGCGCGCTGCTGCCGCAGATGCAGGCCTGGGTCGCGGAGCAATTCCCCCAACAGGCGGGCGACAGCGACTTCGTCTACCGCCAGGCGACACGCGCCAAATCGCTCGACGCCCTGCGCGGGCTTCTCCCGGCGGCGTCGCTCTCCAACATCGGGATCTACGCCACGGGCCAGGCCTACGAGCAACTGCTGCTCCGCATGCGCTCGCACCCTCTGCCCGAGGCGCGTCACTACGCCGACATGATGCTCGAGGAACTGCGCAAGGTGATCCCGTCGTTTCTCCAGCGCGTCGACGTCCCCGCCCGTGGCGGGCAGTGGTCCGCCTATCTGGCCGCGACGCGCGACGACACCGCACGGGTGGTGGCGCGCCTGTGGCCCGACCTGGCGGACACTGCGGCGGGCGCAACACCCGACGAAGAGATCCCCGAGGTGGCGCTGCTCGACTTCGACCCTGACGGCGAGGAGAAGGTGCTGGTCGCGGCATGTTTTTCGCATCTCGGCTGCTCCGAGCGCGACGCGACATACCGTGTACGCCGGCTCGGCCACGACGAGCGCGTCGCGCTCTTGTCCGCGTACGTGGGCGAGCGCCTCAACCGTCGTCACCGACCCGGGCGCGCCTTCGAACGCACCGACTACCGCTTCGAGCTCGTGACCGACTACGGCGCGTTCCGTGACTTGCAGCGACACCGGATGCTGACCATCGAGTGGCAGCGGCTCGGTGTCGCCCTCGGCTACGACATGCCCGACCTCGTCGCCGACGCGGGGCTGGGGGAGCGTTACGACGAGGCCATCGGCCGCGCCGAAGACCTCTACCACTCGCTCGCCGGCGAGTTCCCCGAGCAGGCCTCCTACACCGTCGCGCTGGCGCACCGCATCCGCTACGTGATGCAACTGAACGCGCGAGAGGCGATGCACCTCGCCGAGTTGCGCTCGGGGACGCAGGGGCACCCCGCCTACCGCCGCGTCGCGCAGCAGATGCACCGGGCCATCGCAGAGGTCGCCGGGCACCGGGCATTGGCCGAGGCGATGTCCTTCGTCGACCACGGATCGACCGACCTCGAGCGCCTCGAATCCGAGCGCCGGGCCGAGCGGCGGCGGTCGGAAAAATCTGCAACGCATTGACCAGGAACTACCCTCGTTCTCCCTGGTCGCGGCGTTCACGAACTTCTTGACGACCCCGCCCCCGGATTGCCTAGTGTACGCCCAGTCCCCGACGCCCTAAGGATGCTGCAGATGAGGAAAGCGCTGAAGCAGTAGGGGGGGATGTGCCGTGAGAGGCGGTGGTGGGCCCTGGGGGTCGAGTAGAGAACGTGTTGTGTGTCCGGCTCCTCGGATACACAAGATGGCGCCAAAGACCCCAGGGCTTGCCCGCCCAAGCACTTCCGCCGTGAGCGACTGAGCCACCAGGAGGTTCCCGCTCACTGCGATTGAACGGTGTCGCGGAACGTCTATGCTCCCGCGGCAAATGGCGACCAAGAAGAAGGCAAAAGCCGTCGAAGTCGAGCCCGAAGCGCCCGAAACGGACGAGGAGGAGCTCGACGAAGAGGAGATCGACCTCGACGACGAGGACGCGCTCGAGCTCGACGAGGACGATGCAATCGAAGCGGACACCGACGACGACGATGTCGCCCTCGACGAGGACGAGGAGGAGGCCGAGGTCGAGGTCGAGATCCTGACCCCCTCGCCCGCGGCGGTGGTCGAGCGTTCCGGCGAGGGCGACGAGGAGGAAGAGGAAGAGGAGCCCGATGACGAGGACGTCGAGGCCAGCCTCGACGTCATCTTGAAGGAACGCCTGGTCGTCGAGGACGAGCCCGAGGACGAAGAGGCGACCGACCAAGAGGACAAGACCGAAGGCAACGAGCGGGTGCTGCCCAAGCAACCGGACGAGTTCGTGTGCCGCTCCTGCTTCCTCGTCAAGCATCCCAGCCAGCTCGCCGACAAGAAGAAGATGCTCTGCCGGGACTGTGTGTGAGCGGACCGGTTCCGACGGCGCGCCGACGAAGGCGAATCCGTTGCACCGGACTCTTCGCCTGTGCGTCCTCGCACCCGCCGGCATGGCGATGACCGTCGTCGAGGACCTGCCCGCCCTCGTCACCAAGGGTCGTCGCACCGTGGAGCTCCAACTGGCCAACGCCCGGGTGGTCGGCAAGTTCGTCGTCACCCGGACCGAGCGCCGCGTCGCCGACCGCATCGGCGCGCTGTTGGGGAACGACGAGGCCGAGCCCGAACCGCCGGCCCCAGGACCGTCGGGCGACCCGGCGAGCGCCCCTCGACGCGCCGTCCCCGACGCGGAGGCGGGCGCGGTCGTGGGCGGTGCGCTGGCGGACTACGACACCCTCAGCGCTTCCCAGGTGGTTCGCCGGCTCGAAAGCCTCGGACCCGACGAGCTGCGCGCGGTGCAGCGCTACGAGGCCTCGACCCGCAACCGCCGGACGATCTTGAACCGCGCCGGGCAGCTCCTCGAGGAGCGGCCGCCGGCGCCGCCTGTTCCGTAGCGTCCGATGGAAGCGGCCCGGCCCGCTCGCGCTGAGGACCGACAGGCGTGCACGCGCCTGCTCGCCCAGGCCCTGGTCGGCGCGGCCGCCATGCGCGGCGGTGCCGCCCTCATCGGCGAGGCGACGCCGGTGACGCTCCTGGACCGCTGGACCGCCCCCGAGTCCGCTCACCTCATGGTGGGGGAGTACGACGCCGTGGTGGTGGGCCTTCTCGCCGTGACGCTCGGCGAGGCACTCGGCGGTCGCCGGCCTGCGCTGATCGAGTGCTGTTACGTGGAGGCGGGCGCCCGCGGCGTCGGTGTGGGCAGCGCCCTGATGGACTCGGCCGTGGCGTGGTGCAGCGCACAGGAGTGTTCCGACGTGGACGCCCTGGCGCTGCCGGGGGATCGCACCACCAAGCAGCGACTCGAGGCAGCAGGCTTCACCGCCCGGCTGCTCACGCTCAACCGCCGGTTGGGCTGAATCGATGCTCGGCGCTGGTCCGCCGGGGCGGCGGCGGCGGGATCCGTAGACCGAGCAGCTTGGCCAGCGCCGGGACGGACCCGGCGGCATGGCGAGCCGCCTGACGGGCGACTTCGTCCTCCGGAATTCCCGCCGGCTTGACGGTACGGCGCACCGGAGAGGCCACCACGGCGTCGAGCAGGCGCATCCAGTCCTCGGGAGCCAGATCGGAGGTCATGGCGTCCCCGGCTGCCGCCGCCAGCCGTACCGCCAGCTCCGCCGGGCAGCGGGTGCCGGGCTCAGGGGGCCTGATGGAGGCTTCGACAGCCTGGAGGATCCGCCCGTCGTTCAACGCGTTCGTGATGCGGGCCAGCCACTCCTCGCGCAGCGCCGTCGTGCGCTGGTCGAGTGACTCTTGGAGTGCCTTGGCAATGGTGCGGCCCTCCTCGTCGAGGATGACCGTGCGCGACGCCGCCACCACGGCACGCAACTCGCGCAGCCGGAACTCCTTGCCCGCGGTCTGGGCCACCGAGGCCTTGTCCTTCCAGTCCGCCAGGCGCACCGTCGGGAGCAGCTCGTCGGCCATGGCGAGGAGTGCATCCGCGGCCACCGCCGGCTTCCCGCTCGCCTTCGCCGCACTGTTCTGCGTCTCGATCGCCTGTCGGACGGCCTGGAGGCCGCCGCGCAACAGTTGCTCGGCCACGGGGATCTGCTCGGGCCGCAGCGTGGCCAACATCGCGTTGCGGTGCACGGTCGAGGTCGGCGTCGTCGCCCGCTCGCCGCGAGCCGGACGGCCCTCCCCGTCGCCCGGCCGTCGTCCACCGGGTCGCCGTGGTCCGCTCCCGCCGCGTGGCCTGTCCGGCCGCTCGCCGCGTGCACCACCGTCGCCGTCCGCTCCCGCGCCGCGCCGGGCGCCCTTGCGGTCCCGGCGCTCCCCGTCGTCGTCACGCCGGCGCTTCGAAGAGCCGGGCGCGAGGATGACCGAGACGTCCGGGGCGCGCTTGGGCGTCCCCTTGACCTCGATGCGACCTTCGACACGCTCGGGGGAGCGCAGGGGCTTGGCGGGCGCCAGCGCCAGGATCGCAATGCCGTCCAGACTGACGTCGACTTCGGCCTGGAGCACCGAACCGACGGACTGACCCGCCGGGACGAGGTCGGCCTCGACGGTGCCCTTGGGCTGGCGGGCCCCCGCGGCGCGCCAGGTCCAGGACCCGTCGCCGGACTTGCTCGTCAATTCGATGTCGATGCGCCGTGACATGCGGCGGACACGCTACCTCCCCGGCGGTGCAGTCCCGATGCCGGGCCGGTATCGGCATCCCGTAACATGGCTCCGGCGTCCGCGGGCATGCGGGAGCCGCGGGACGGGCGGGCGCCCGACGCGGGCGATGTGACGGGCCCCTTGTCCCCTTCAGGAGGATCCACATGAGTGAGGACACCGAGCAGCCCGGACCCGAGTCCGCTGCCGGCACACCCGAGACGTCTGCGGCCAACGACGTCCCGGCGAGTCCACCACCCAGCACATTTCAGTCTCCTCCCACCAACCCCGACGAGCCCACGGGCCTCGTGACCGCTCGGGCACGCCGCCGGACGCTGCGCAGCCGTCCGCGGCGGCGCCTCCAGGCGGATCAGCCGCCCCCGCGAGCCCCCCTGGTGAACCGGGCGCACCAGGCGTCGCCGAAGCCGGAGCTGGGGGCTCGGCCGACGGCGGGGACGTCGCCACACCTCCATTGGGCGCGATGCCGCCGCCCTCACCTGTCTCGTCGTACCCGCCGCCACCGCCGCCACCCTCGTGGAACGCCCCGGGCGGCTACGACACCGGCACACCCACGCCCGTGCCCGGCACGCCGGTTCCCTTCGCCTACCCGGCCCCCACGGAGCCGCCCGGGACGGACGGCGGGTCGCGTCGGACGCCCGGCCGCTTCCGCTCCTGGCTCCCCGTCGCCGTCGTGGCCGCCGTGATCGGCGGGGGGATCGGTGCCGGGGTGACCGCGCTCGCCGGGAACAACGACGGCAACGGCGGGTCGAGCGTGACGATCCACGAGAGCAGCGCCGCGCCCGGCGCAGCGGTCCTGAGCGGCAACGTCACCATCCCGCAGCTGGTGCAAAAGGTCATCCACTCCGTGGTCTCCATCGACGTCAAGGCCGGCGGCGACGAGGACCAGGGCACGGGCATGATCATCACCTCCGGCGGCGACGTGGTGACCAACAACCACGTGATCGAGCTCTACGTGCAAAACGGCAACCAGGGCTCCATCACGGTGACCGAGTACGGGCAGACCAAGCCGCTGACCACCACGCTCGTCGGGTACGACCAGACCAAGGACGTCGCGCTGCTCAAGATCAACGGCGCGCTCGAACCTGCCCACGGTGACCTTCGGCAGTTCGCAGAAGGCGGTCGTGGGCGACGCCGTGGTCGCCATCGGCAACGCGCTCGGGTCTGGCCGCGGGCACGCCGACGGTGACCCAGGGGATCATCTCGGCCCTCGGCCGCTCGGTCACCGCCGGGGGATCGGGCACCGAGACCGAGAACCTCACGAACATGATCCAGACCGACGCCGCCATCAACCCGGGCAATTCGGGCGGCCCCCTCATCGACACGTCGGGTCAGGTCATCGGCATGAACACCGCGGTCGCCGGCACCTCGAGCGACGGGACGTCGTCGCAGAACATCGGCTTCGCCATCCCGACCGCGCAGGTCGAGTCCCTCCTCCCGCAGCTCGAGAAGGGCGGCCAAAGCGGCAATGGAGGCGGCTACCTCGGCGTCGACATCACGACGCTGACACCGTCGCTGCGCCAGCAGTACGGCTTCACACCGACCTCGGGTGCCGTCGTCCTCAGCGTCGTGTCGGGCTCGCCCGCCGCCAAGGCCGGGCTGGTCCAGGGTGACGTCATCGTCAACATCGGCGGGACCGCCATCACGTCGTCCGAAGACCTGCAAAAGGTGGTCCAGAACGGGCACCCGGGCGAGTCGGTGGCCATCACCTACTACGTCGGCGACAGCAAACGCACCGCCAACGCGACCTTGGGCAGCCAGTCACAGGCGCAGCAACAGTCGGGCGGCACCCAGACCAACCCGTTCGGTGGGGGTGGGTTCCCCGGCTTCGGGAATTCGGGCTCGAGCGGGGCGACCGGCTCGACGCCCTAGCCGCCGGCGCCGGCTACCAGGTCGGCGGCGCGCCGGGGACGTCGAAGTTGCGGTCCGGATGCGCCGGCGGGACGTTCATGGTGCCGCCCCGGGGCTGCCACCCGCTCGCCGAGATGTCCTCGAGCACGTGGGCCATGTTGTACGTGTCCTCCTCGTAGGAGAACTTCCCGTCGCCGGCGTAGACGAGCCGCGAGTAGCCCGACTGGCGGTACGGCGTGCCATCGGCCTTCTTGCCCGGCATGACCTGGGTCCACTTCACGACGATGTCGTCGCCCTCAATGGCCGTGAACTCGATCGGGAACTTCCAGTCCTCCATACCCAGCATGGAGTCGACCAGCCAGTGCGCGATGGCCTCGCGCCCCTCGATCCGCCCCCAGGCGCCGTCCACGTAGACGGCGTCGTCGGTGTAGAAGTTCGCCAGCACCCCGAAGGCGTCGGGCTCGAGCCCCTCGTCGATACGCCGGCGCAACTCGTGGTAGCGGTCAATGGTCTCCTTGACCTCCTGGCGCGGGTGCGGCATTGGTTCCTCCTCTGTCCTAGGACGTGGCGCTGCGGTACGCCGCACGGCACGATGCGAGCTCGGCAAGCGCCGCGGCCCGGTCCGCGAATCCTTGCACCTCGACCGACTTCTCGGGCTCGAGGTCCTTGTAGATGCTGAAGAAGTGCGCGATCTCGTTGCGCAGGTGCTCGGGGACGTCGACGATGTCGCGGGCTCCGTCCCACTGCGGGTCGTGCTCGAGCACGCCGATCAGCTTGGCGTCGACCCCCTTCTCGTCGCGCATGAAGAACACGCCCAGGACGCGTGCACGCACCAGACAGCCGGGAAAGGTCGGATCGGCGACGAGGACCAGCGCGTCGAGCGGGTCGCCGTCGCCGGCGAGGGTGTCGGGGACGAAGCCGTAGTCGGCCGGGTAGGTCGTGGCGGTGAAGAGGCGGCGGTCCAGGCGGATCATGTGCGTCTCGTGGTCGTACTCGTACTTGTTGCGGCTCCCGGTGGGGATCTCGATGACCACCTCCACCACCTCGTCGGGTCCCGCGCTCATGCCGGCGGCGGGTGCGGGCTGCGACGGGCGGCGTCGACCGGGCTCATGATCCCGACCGCGTTGCCGTCGGGATCGCTCACCACGGCATAGCGGGCGCCCCAGAAGGCGTCCCAGGGCGGTTGTTGGACGTGCACACCGTGAGCCGCCAGGTCCGACACGAGGGCGTCGACCTCGTGTCGCGTCCCCACGCTGAACCCGAGGACGACCCCGGTGCCGCCGGGCCACCCCTCGTCCCAATCGGTGACGAAGCGGGCGGAGTCGAGGTCGACGACCAAACTGGAAGGCGCATCGGGCTTCGACGAGATGTGGTGCTGGTCCCACTCGGGGTTCGCCTCGGTGCCGAAATCGAGCCCGAGCCGCGCGTAGAAGGCGCGGCTGGCGTCGACGTCGCGCACGACGAGATTGAGCTGGTCGAGCCGGATTGGCGGCACGAGTCCACCGTAGTGCTGATGACTCCGGGGCGCGGCCGCCTCGAGGTCAGCCGCCGAACGTCACGCTGCCGCCGCCACCGGGGCCGCCGCGCTGGATCCGGACGCAAGCCGCCGCCACCACCGAAGCCGCCACCTCCGCCGAGTCCGCCGAGTCCGCCAAGGTGTTCGTGTTGGTGTTCGACGACGGCACCGGTTCGGCGTAGTCGGCCAACACCACACTCTGGCCGGGCGTGAGGCCGGAGAGAACCTGGGTGTACTCGTCACCCACCATGCCGACCTTGATGACCTTGCGGGTCAGGACGCCCTTGGCCAGCTCGAGCACATAGGTCCGTGTCTCGAGGGTCTGCACCGCCGAGGTGGGCACGGCGACCACGTTGGACACGGCACCGGTCGAGATGTTCACGTTGGCCGTCGAGCCGGTGAAGATGCCGGCGCTCGACTCGGGTAACGAGACGACGACCGGGTAGGTGTAGCCCGAATCGCTCGATTGCACCGGGCCGACCTGCGAGACAGTGCCCTCGAGCGCACTATTGACACCGTCCACCTCGACTGTGGCCGACTGGCCGACCTTGACCGAGGGGATCTGCGAGCTGTCGAGCGTGGCCTGCACCTCGTAGGACTTCGTCCCGATGATCGTGATGATTTCGGTGCTCGAGTCGGCGCTCACGGTGTCGCCGACGTTGATGCCCACCGAGACGACGGTCCCGTCGATCGGGCTCGTCAGCGTGGCCTCGTCGAGGGACTGCTGCGCGTTGGTCAGGTCGGCCTCGGCGCTGTCGATGGCGGCCTGGTCGCTGGCGATCTGCTCGGGCGTGTCGGTGTTGGCCGAACCTGTGCCGGCCGAACCCGTGCCAGCGCCCGAGGTCGGTGCCCGTGTTCCCGGTCGCCGTGCCGCCCGAGCCCGTGTTCCCCGTGGCGTCGCTCGCACTGGGCGAGATGCCGTGGCCCGACTGGGTGGGGGAGGAGCCCGAGTTGCCGGTGCCACCGGCGCCGCCCGGCACCGGGTCGAGCCGCCCGACTCCGGTGCCGCCCGACGACCCGCTCCCGAGGGCTTGCCCGAGCGCCGTCTCGTCCTTCGACACGGTGGTCTGGTCCTTGGAGACGTGCTGCTCGTCGGCCGAGACGGTCTGGAGCGCTGCCTCGCAGGTGGCCTGGCCGGCCGGCGTAGCTGTGTTGGCGCTGGTGCAGTCGGACTGGGCCTGGGCGAGGTCCGCTCCCTCTTTTTGCTGGTCGCTCGAGAGCGTCGACTGGTCCTGGGTGAGCGTGGTCTGGTCCTCGGTCACGGTGGCACTCGAGCCCCCGTTCCCGCCGGTCCCGCTGTGCGAGGGGGCGGTGGTCGTCGTCGTGCTGGAGGTGGACGTGGACTTCTGCGGCGTGCTGGAACCGGACGCGGCAGCGGATTGGTTCTCCTCGTCTTCGACCAGCTTCGCCTCGTTCCGCATTGAGGGTGGACTGGGCGGACGACACCGACTCGCTCAGCGCGGTGGTGTTGAGCGTGCCGAGCGTCTGCCCGGCGGTCACCGATTGCCCGGGCGTCGCGGTGACCGTGGCCACCTGACCCGCCACCTGGAAGGAGGCGGCGGCGTCGCTGACCGGCTCGACGTTGCCGACGAGCGGCAGCGTCGTCCCGATGTCGGCCCGTGTGACGGTGGCGATCCGGTAGCCCGTCGAGCCGCCGCTGACCTCGGCCCACGCCGCGACTCCACCGCCGACGATGAGGGCGCCGACGACCGCGCCGATCACGACCGCCCGCCGGTGGCCGGCCCGGCTCCAGCCCGACGTCGGCTTAGGCACCGCTACCCCCGGCGCCACCGGCGCGCACCGGGTCCGCCCGGACCGCCGCCGAAGAAGGCCCCGCCCCCGAACCGGCCGAAGCACCCGTGCAGGTGCTGCCGCCGGTCGAGGTGATCCGGACCGTGGTGGCCGTCACGGCACCGTTGCTGGCCGCCGGGCCGAACGCGCTCACGCAGTCACCGACCGCGAGGTCGCTGGCTGTGGCCGTCTGCGTCGTGTTCACCGTCGTCGAGCTCGAGGTGGTGATCTTGAGGGTCTCGGTCTTCGGCGCGGTCACCTTCTTCTGGTCGCTCTTGCTGTTTGAACTCCCCGACGCCGGACGCGTGAAGTTCCCCGGGGAGAGATCGACGCCCGACACGGTCAGCGTCGATCCTTTCACCGCCGTGACCTTGCCCGTCGCCACGGCCAGGGAGGCGAGGGTCTTGCGGAAGTTGCTCGAACCCGAGCCACCAGCGGGAAAGCTCGGACGGGTGACCGTGCCCGACCCCTCACCGAAACCGCCCCCGGTCCGACCCCGGAATCCCTGGAACCCGCCGGCCGGCCCGCCGGCGCCGGCGCCGGCGCACCGAACGCCGGTGCACGAGCCACTCGAGTTCGGCGACGTCACGTTGATGCTGCGCGCAGCAATCGTTGTCTTGGACGTCTTCGATGCCGTGCCCGTCACCGACACGCAGTCGCCCGCTGCCACTGCAGCTCACGGCCTCGGACGCGGTCTTGGAGAACGACGTGGTCGACGTCCAGCTCACCGTGGTCTGGCCGGAGCTCGGGTTCTGGACCTCCATGCTCGAGCCACTGAGCGCGGCGACACTCCCGGTCGCTCCGATCGGAGCATTCGTCGTCGTGGCCGCACCCGCCGCACCGGGCGTGGTGGCGATGGCGGCGACGGCCACGAGCGCGCCGGACCCGGCGCCCAGGAATCGAACCCAGCGCCGGCGGTTCGTGCTCTGGCTGGTGGGAGTGTGCATGGCGGTTCTTCCTCTTTCTTTCTCAGGCCTTGTTGTCCTGATGGACGACGAAATGGGTTACTCGTTGCGCAGGGCGTCGATGGGCGCCATGGAGGCGGCCCTGCTGGCGGGGTACACCCCGAAGAGGACACCGATGGCGAGGGCGATGGCCAGCGCACCGACCGCGGCGGTCGGGCTCGTCGAGATGGGATCGCCGATCAGGCCGGGCAGGTAGACGACGCCGAGGATCCCGGCCACGACGCCGAGGATCCCGCCGATGAGACCGAGCACGGACGCCTCGACGAGGAACTGGCGCCGGATCACTCGTGGCGTGGCGCCGAGGGCCTTGCGCAGCCCGATCTCGCGGATGCGCTCGGTGACCGACACCAACATGATGTTCATGACGCCGATGCCCCCGACGATGAGGGAGATGGCGGCGATGCCGCCGAGAAGGATGGTGAGCGTGTGGTCCACCGAGGTGTTGGCCGCGATGAGCGACTGCTCCGAGGTGATCGTGAAGTCGGCGTCGGTCGGGTTGGTGATCCCGTGCAGTTGGAGAAGCAGGTGGTCCGCCTCCTGGTAGGCCCCGGTCAGATCGGCGGAGGAGCGCGCTTGTACTGCGATGGAGCTGACCGAGTTGCGCGAGGTGCCACCGAAGATGCGCTCGGCGCCCGTCGAGATCGGGATGACCATCAGGTCGTCGGGGTCAGAGGTGCCCGACGAGGTCGACGACCCCGTCGAGGTGAGCACGCCGACCACGGTCACCGGGATGCCGTTGACATCAACCGTCTGGCCTACCGGGTCCTCCCGGCTGAAGAGCTCGGACGCGGTCGTGGCGCCGAGGACGGCGACCGCGGTGTGGTCCTGCACGTCCTGGTTGTCGATGAAGCGTCCTTGGGCGAGGGTGCGTCCCCGCACGTCGAGCCATGTCGCCGTGGTGCCCTGCACGCTGGTGGTGGCCGTCTCGCTGCCCGCGGTGAGGACTTCGGTGTCCGAGGTGATCGGCGCAACCGCCTTGACGTCGGGTGCGTCCACCGGCGACTGCAAGGCGGAGACGTCGGCCAGGGTCAGCGTCGAGGCCGAGCCGAGCGCTTCGCGAATGCCGGTACTCGACGTCGAGCTGCCCGGTGTGATGGTGAGCACGTTGGAGCCGAGCGCGTTGATCTCGGAGGTGACCTGGCCCGAGGCACCTTCGCCCAGCCCGACCGCGATGATGACCCCTGCGATCCCGATCAGGATCCCGAGCACGGTCAAGAAGGAGCGCAGCCGGTGGCTGCGTACGCCGTTGACCCCGGTTCGCAGGGTCTCGAGCCAGCTCACCGGATGCTCTCGAGGTAGCGGTCGTCGTTCTCGGTGAGCAGGCCGTCGCGGATGCCGACCACCCGGCCGGCCGCGGAGGCGACATCGACGTCGTGGGTGATCAGCAAGAGCGTGCGCCCGGCGTCGTGTAGTTCGCCCATGAGCCGCAGGACCTCGGCGGCCGAGACCGAGTCGAGGTTGCCCGTCGGCTCGTCGGCCAAGATCAGATCCGGCTCGGTGACGAGTGCCCGGGCCACCGCGACGCGTTGTTGTTGGCCGCCGGAGAGCTCACCGGGACGGTGGTTGACCCGACCCGCCAGGCCGACGCGGGCGAGCGCCTCCATGGACCGCTCCTTGCGCTCGGACCGCGCGACGCCGGCATAGACGAGCGGCAGCTCGACGTTCTGCCAGGCGGTCATGGAGGCGAGCAGGTTGAACTGCTGGAAGACGAAACCGATGCGGCGGTTGCGGACCTCGGCCAGCGCGGTCTCGCTCATGTGGCTCACGTCTTCACCGGCGAGGTGGTAGCGCCCAGAGGTCGGTACGTCGAGGCAGCCCAAGATGTGCATCAGTGTCGACTTGCCCGAACCGGACGGGCCGATGACCGCGACGTACTCGCCCTCGTCGATGGACAAGGTGATGCCGCGCAACGCGGCGACCGAGATCGTCCCGGTGCGGTAGACCTTGGTCACCCGCTCCAGTTCGATGACCGTGTCGCGGGGCACCCCCACCGGGGGAGTGCCCTGAGGGGGAGTGGTCACCCGCCGCTCCCGCTGTTCGACGTCACGGCGCCGCCACCCTTGAACCCGCCGCCGGCACCGCCAAAGCCGCCGCCGGGGAAGCCGCCGCCGGGAAAGCCGCCCGCGCCGCGTGTCCCGTTGCCGAAGAGACCACCGGTGCCGCCACCGGGCGCCTTGAAGGTGACCTCGCGCTCGAGGACCTTGTCCCCGGCGCTCACGCCGCTGGTGATCTGGGTCTCGCCACTCTCCGCGGCGCCGACCGTCACGTTCGTCACCACGTGCGAGCCGTTGACCACCCGGGTCACCGTGGCTTGACCCGAACTCGTGTACGAGATGGCGTTGGTCGGCACCTCGACCACGTTGTTGAGCTGCTTCACGATGATGCTGACGTCGGCGCTGGCGCCCGCATAGAGGCCGGCCGGGTTTCCCGTGACGTTGATGACCACCGGGAAGGTGGTCACGTCGGAGGACTGGCTGCCGATGAGACTGACCGAGCCGACCGTGCCGTAGACCGGCACCGTGGCGCCCGTCGGCGTGATGTCGACCTGGTCGCCGTCGGAGATCTGACCGATCTCTGTGTCGTCGACCGTCGTGTTGACCACATAGGAGTCGGTGCCGATGACCACGATCTGTGCGGTCGTCGAACCCGAGCCCGTGGATGAGCTCGATGAGGCACTGCTGGCCGCCGCGTTCGAGCCGCTCCCTCCGCTGCCGCCTCCTCCCGAACCGGTCCCCGTGACCTGCTGGCCGACGGCCAGGTCGACCGAGGCGACAGTGCCCGCGATGGTGGAGGTCAGCGAGGCGTCGTTCAGATTGGTCTGCGCCGTCGAGAGCTGGGACTGGGCCGAGGTCACCGACGCCTGGTCGCTGTCGATCTGGCTCGTCGAGGCACTGGACGCTTCGTCACTCGCCAACCGGTCACTGGCCGCCGTCAGCTGGGCCTGGGCCGCACTGACCTCCTCGGTGAGAGCAGTGGTGTCGACGGTGGCCAAGACCTGCTCCGGCGGTCACCGTCTGCCCGGCTTTCACGTTGACCCCGGTGACGGTGCCCGAGACGGCGAAGTTGAGGCTGGCCTGGCTCGCCGGCTGAATGGTGCCCGAGCTCGCCACGGTCTGTTGAATCGTTCCCGTCGTCACCGGGACGGTGACCGTGGTGATGGAGAGCCCGGTCGGTGTAGAGGAATTGGAGGTCAGCCAGAGGGTCAGCCCGACGGCAGCGGCGATCACGACGACTGCGGCGCCGACGATGGGCCAGCGGTAGCGCCGCCACACAGATCCCGGCTCGGCCGCGAGGACGTTCTCGTCGTCGAGCGGCAACTCCTCGGTGAGGTCTCCTGGGCTCTCCGGTGCGTCGACTGCTCCCGTTTTGACCATGCACCCAGTTCAGACGAGCGATTTCACAACAAGCCAAAGCCCAGCTGTGAGCCCGCTTGGGGTTTTATGTAAGCGACACATAAAACAGCAGGCCAAGACCATTAGAACCCCTCTTTGGACTCTACGGATTCCCACAGGCAGCGCCCGTCCTACTCGAAGAGAGGACTGCCATGCTCGCCTCCACGCGTTCCGGCCGGCAGACCCAAGTGCGCGCCGAGAAGCGGGGGAGAGGGGAGAACGAGGGGCGTTCGAGTGGATCAGCGCGCGGCTCGCATCGAGGACGCCGCGCTCTTCGCATGCCGTCGCTGCCGGCGCTCGTACCGCTTGCGCGGCGCCACGAACCGGCCGCCCAGTGCGCTCGATGCCGCTCGGCGGATCACCGGGTCCGGATCTTCCAGGGCCGCACGCTCCAAGGCCGCCCAGGCCGACGAATCACGCGGCGACAGCCGGTAAAGCAGCGGGATCGCCTTCGAGCGCAGTTCGTGGCTCGAGTCCCCCGTCAGCACCGCAACGAGGCCCGGTACCACGTCGGCGGTACACAGCTCCTCCGCCTTGCACGACTCACAGGCGAGGGAATGCAGCGCCATCGTCCGAACCGATTCGTCGGGGTCCTCGAGCGCCTGGGCGAAGACCTCCAACGAGGAGTCGTTGGCGTAGTGATCGAGGAAGAACAAGGACTGCCGCCGCACCAGCGGATCGGGGTCGTGCAGCGCCGCCGCCCGAATGGCCCCCAGCGGCGCCCTGGCCACCCGGCGGGCTCGTTGGCGTGCCGTCCCGCTGAAGCATTCGTGCATGAACGTCGCCGCCATTTTCAGTTGTTCGGCGAGCGATCCGGCGGTCGGTTGGTTCGTCGGGTTTTGTGTTGCCGACATGAATCGGACTGTACCGACCTCGTCGCCAGCCGTTGGACCGTCACACACGCCCCGTGATGTCGTCCATGAGCGCCAGAGCCCCTCTCAGCGCCTTTCTGAGCGAACCCGGCCTGACCTGGGACGATTTTGCATACCTACGCCGATAATGTTCATTATGTTAAGTCACCTCGAAATTCGGGAGAGGGGTCACCGAGGGTGCCGACAACTCCACTCCTCCGGGTCCTTCTGCCGGACAGGCGCGACGACGGCACCACGCAGTTCTGTCGGCGTAACTTCCGATCGGACAGACCAAGGCGGCACCGGTGACCAACGTCGAGGTTTCAACGGGCCGAGGCCAGATGCCGATCTACCTGGCGACTCCGGCCGGTCCTGGGCATTCCGGCGTCGTGGTCATCCACGACGCCGTGGGCATGAGCGAAGACGTCCGGAACCAGGCCGATGGTTGGCCTCCGAAGGCTTCCTCGCCGCGGCGCCCGATCTCTTGCACTGGGGTGCAAGGGACCTGCCTCCGATCCATCTTCAAGGATCTCAAGGCGAGACGTGGGCCCGCCTTCGAGGACGTCGAAGTGGTGCGGAGCTGGCTGACCCTCCAGAGCGGCTGTACGGGCACCGTCGGGGTCATCGGCTACTCCATGGGCGGAGGTTTGCACTCTTGCTTGCATCCCGCGGTCACGGTTTCGCCGCCTCCAGCGTCAGTTATGGGCAGGTGCCCGCTGACGCAGCGTCCGTCCTGGAAGGCGCCTGCCCCGTCGTAGGCAGTTTCGGGGCCCGGGATCGCACACTGAAGGGAGCGGCCACCAAGCTGGACCAGGCGCTCGCTGAGTGCGGCGGTCCCCCACGACGTCAAGGAATACCCCGATGCAGTTGCACTCCTTCTTGAACCAGCACGACAGCGTGCTTTTCGCCGTGGCGAAACGCCTGATCGGCGGCGGCTACGACGAGGAAGCGGCAACGGATGCCCGCCGGCGGATCATCGCCTCCTTCCACAGCCATCTCGGAACTGAGGATCGCCAGAAAAAGGGGTTGAAATCCGGGACGCGATTCTGTAAAGTGACAGCCGCTAAGGCCCCTTGGTTAAAGGTTCAAAGTCCGGACGGACGGGAAGGCAAACTTCCAGCTAAAGGGCTTGTTTGCAAGTGGAAATCGAGTTATCCTCCCCGGCATGTCCGGGGAGTTTTGCGCGCACCTGTTTGCGCGCGCATTTGCGCGCTTGGGGTCGAAGTGAGTGTCGCCACTCCCCTCCCCGATCCCGAACTCGCGGCCGAGCAGGACTATCTCGAACACACGTTGAAGGCGCTGGCCGCCATGCGCCGGCGAGCGGAGCAGCTCCGGGCCGATCTGGTCGCAGCGGGCAATCCCGACCTGGACTACCTGGCCGCGCTGTCCCGTCGGGTCGCGCTCCTCGCCGACAGCGCCAGACCCCTCCTCTTCGGACGAATCGACGAGGAGGAGGAGGGGCCGACCTGGCACATCGGCCGGCGCCATGTCGAGGACGCGCGGTCCGACCCGGTGGTCATCGACTGGCGTGCACCCGTTGCCGTCCCCTTCTATCGCGCCAGCACGAAGGATCCACAAGGACTGGCACGGCGACGGCAGATCATGGTGGACCGCGGCGCAGTCGTCGCGGTGGCCGACGATCTCTTCGGTGTCGGCGAAGGTGACGCGGGCAGCACCCGGCTGCGGGGCGGCGACGCCTTGCTGGCTGAGCTCGAGCGAGCCCGGACCGGCGAGATGCTCGACATCGTCGCCACCATCCAAGCCGAGCAGGACGAGATCATCCGGGCCCCGCTCGACCGTCTCTTGACCGTGCAAGGCGGCCCCGGTACGGGCAAGACCGCCGTCGGGCTGCACCGTGCCGCCTATCTCCTCTACAACCACCCCGCTCTCAGTCCGCGACGGCGTCCTCGTGCTCGGCCCCAGCCGTGCCTTCCTCCGTTACATCGCGCAGGTGCTGCCCTCGCTCGGCGAGGAGGCCGTCGTCCAGACGACGATCGCTGACATTGCCCCCAAGGCCAAGGTCCGGGTCACTGAGCCGATGGAGGTGCGGCGCCTCAAGGGCGACCCCCGCATGAGCGATCTTGTTGCGTCGTGCCCTCGAAGGACGCCGCAGCCGGCTCACCGAGGACACGACGCTGCGGGTGCGCTTCGCGCGGGGAACGCTCGGCGCAGACGACGTCAATCGGCTCGTCGACTCCATCGTCGCTCGGCCCGCGCCCTACAAGGCCGGGCGCCAAGCCCTCCGCGCTCGCCTCGTGAGTGAGGCCCGGCGGGTCTTTCGCGCCTCGGCCCGGCTGGGTGCGGACGAGGCCTGGTTCGAAGGCGAGCTGACCAAGTCCGACGAGTTCGCCGAACTGCTCGACATGCTGTGGCCCACCGTCTCGCCCACCTCCTTGGTGCGCGACCTTCTCTCGTCTCGGCCCCAGCTCGCGCGCGCAGGCGCCGAACTCTTCTCGGACGAGGAACTCGCACTCCTGCTCCGACGCCGCGATGCCCGCGTCTCCAGCACTGCGTGGAGCGTCGACGATCTCGCGCTTCTCGACGAGGCGGCGTACCTCATCGGAGGGCGGACTCGCAGCTACGGCCATATCGTCGTCGACGAGGCTCAGGACCTCACGCCCATGCAGTTCCGCATGGTGGCCCGGCGCGCGCCGACCGGCTCGGTCACGGTGCTGGGCGACCTTGCGCAGGCGACCGGCCCGTGGACCTATGCCGATTGGAACGGCGTACGTGCCCATCTCCCCGAGGTCGGCCCTGTCGAGCACGACGAGCTCACGCTCGGGTACCGCGCCCCCGGGCGGGTCCTCGACTTTGCCTCGCGCCTCCTGCCCTTCTCCGCGCCCGGCATCGGACCGACATCGTCCATACGGGCCGGGCGCACCGATCCGGTCGTGCGCCGGGTCGATGCCCGCTGATCTCCTTCCCGCCGTCCTCGACGAGGCGAGGGCGCTGCACGGCGAGCATGCAGCTGGTGGCGGTGATCGTGCCCGACGATCTCGTGATCCCCTCTGGCCACGCTGGCGCGGCGCCACACAGGATGTCGGCCTCCTCGAGCGAGACGCCATGTCGCGTCCCATCACCATCGTCCCTGCCCCGGCTTCGAAGGGACTCGAGTTCGATGCGGTCGTCGTCGTCGAGCCGGCCGCCATCGCCGGGGAGGACGACCGTGGTCTCAGACTGCTCTACGTCGCGATGACCCGGCCGATCCAGCACCTGAGCATCGTCCACGCACAACCCCTGCCAGCTGCGCTCGCGGGCTGAGCACCGGCGCGCTCCCCTACCATTCTCTGCATGGACCTCGAGGGCAAAGTCGCGCTGATCACGGGGGGAAGCAACGGCATCGGCGAAGGCGTGGCTCGCCACCTTGCTGCCAAGGGCGCTCGTGTCGTCGTGGCGGACATCGACACCGCCCGGGGCCAAGAGGTGGCCAGCGACATCGGCGGGCGCTTCGTTCGAACCGATGTGGCCGATCCTATCGCCAGCACGGCCGCCGTGGCGGCTGCAGTCGACGCGTTCGGGGGGCTGCATATCGCCCACCTGAACGCTGGCGTCACCTCGTGGTGCGGCATGGGCGACGACTTCGACCCCGAGGCCTACAGGCGCTCCATGTCCATCAACCTCGACGGCGTGGTCTATGGCGTGGCGGCGGCGCGGCGCGCCATCAAGGACAGTGGTGGCGGCACCATCGTGGCGACTGCGTCCATGGCCGGCATCGTGACCGCTCCCTTCGACCCGATCTACGCCGCCAACAAGCACGCCGTGGTCGGGCTCGTGCGCTCGCTCGGCCAGTCCTACGAGGCAGATGGCATCCGGGTGCACGCGCTGTGCCCTTCGTTCGCCTATACGAACATCATCAAAGGTTCCGAGCAGACCCTGCTCGACATGGGCTTCCCCATCATCGAGGTGGCCGACGTCGTCGATGCGTTCCAACGCATTCTCGACTCCGAGACGACCGGCCAGTGCTGGTATGTCGTCGCCGGCCGCAAGAGCGAGCCCTTCGAGTTCCGGCGGGCTCCCGGGCCGCGGCGCGACTGACTAGGCGGCGCACGAGCAGCTCACCCGAAGACCGGGTCTCTGCGAGGCAGGGTCCCGACGCGCTGCGGCGCTAACATCGGCGGCGCAGCAGTACCCGACCGGCGATGGGTCCCGCCGGGGGGCATGTCCCCGAACCGCCGCCACGACATGGCTGATGGCTCCTGGTAGTTGGCGCTGGAGGGCCCCGCCATGGACGAACCGCTGCACGGACGACCCGACGAACACGATAGGAGTGCGATTGAGCAGGCTCGGCTCGAGGAAGAGGCCGGGATCTCCTCGACGAACCGGTAGTACCACTGTTCGGATTGTCGGCTGCGACGATCGTCGCCGTCTTCCTCGGCGGGGCGCTGGGCACAGTCGCCCGGTACTTGCTCGCGGAGCACACCCCGCTGGCCCGGCGCGTTCCCGTGGGTGACCCTGCTCGTCAACCTCAGCGGCTCGCTCGCCATCGGGCTCCTGGTCCCTCTCACCGAACACGTTTCGGAAAGGGCTCCTGCGCTGCGGCCTTTCCTCGTCGTCGGCTTCCTCGGGGGGTGGACGACCTATTCCACATTGGCGGTCGACGCCACGCTGCTCACCAAGGACGGTGACGTCGGCACCTGCCTCGCCTACTTGGCGCAACCGTCGCCGGTGGGCTGGTGCTCGTGGTGCTCGGCCATGGGTCGGCCGTCGGTTGGCGCCACAGTGAGCTCCTCCCCCACTCTCGGGCTGGCGCTGGTCGTCGCGGCGGCCGGCGGTGCCGGCGCTACCGGCGTGCGCTTGTTGATTCATCACATCGGGTCTGCGGCCGCCGACCCGCTGCCGGTCGGGACCATGATGGTCAACGCGTCGGGATCATTGCTCCTTGGCGTGTTGACGGGTCTGTCGCTCTACCACGGACTCGGCTCCCATGTGCTCGCCGTCGCCGGGGTCGGCCTCTGCGGGGGCTACACCACCTGGTCGACCGCCAGCTGGGAAACCATCCACCTGGTCCACACCGGGCATCAGACGCCAAGCCGTCACCTACACACTCGGGAGCCTCGTCGTCTGTATCGCCGCGGCGGCGGTCGGAGTTGGACTGGCCGGGTTGCTGTGATGCGGACTCGGATCATCGTCACGGGTGGCTCTCCACGGGACCCATGCCGTTTCGCCGCTCGTCAGGGACGACAGCCGCGGAAGCAGGAACGTAGAAAGCCGGTCAGTTGTGCACCGTGATAGTGACGCCCTGGCTGTATCCGGTTCCCACCGAGTTAGAGGCCTTTGAGACCAAGATATAGGAACCGTTCGGAACCTTCGCCGTGTTCCACGCGCACAACCATCCGTACTGGGTCGACGTGGCTGTACAGATCACGGGGGCCGAGTAACCGTAGGACCCACCGAAGAGCAGGAATTCGACGCCGCTGGCAATCGAGGCGGACGCGTCGAGGTACGTCGACCCGGACAGCGTCGTAGGTGCCGAAGGGATCAGGATCTTCGTCGTCGGTGGGCTGTTGTTGTTGTTCACGATGATGGTGACGCCCGTACTCGGCGTGCTCCCAGCCGCATTGGAAGCATCTGCCACCAAGACGTACGCCCCGTCAGGCACCGTCGTCGTGTTCCACGTGCACAACCATCCGTACAGGGTCGGTGTGGCGTTACAGATCACCGGGGCGGAGAAGCCGTAAGACCCCCCGAAGAGCAGGAACTCGACGCTGGTGGCGTTCGAGGCGGAGGCGTCGAGGTACGTCGATCCAGACAGCGTCGCGTTGCGGGCCGGGAGGAGGACACTGGTGGTGGGCGGCACCGGCGGAGCAGTGTTGGTGAGGATGATGCCCCCCAAGTTGCTGTTCAGACCACTGGCCATGCACGTGGTCGTGGAGGGGGCACAGGAGACGCTGCCGAGTGCCACCACCCCAGCCGGGATCGTGTTGTTCCCCCAGGCGCTTCCGTTGGTCGTGCTCACGATCTCTCCCGGTGGCGTCGACGAGTACGGCCCCCCAACCGCATCACACACGGTCGTCGAGAGACAGGCGACAGAACTCAACGCTGCTGCGCCAACACTTTGCTGGCTCCAGGTGGTCCCGCCGTTCGTGGTGACCATGATGCCGCCGTTGGCTGGCGGGCCCGGACTGAAGCCGACCGCGTAGCAGACGGTCGCGGAAGGACACGAGATGCCGAACATCTCGGCCATTCCCGCTGGAGTCTGGTTGGTCCAGGTCGTTCCTCCGTCGGTCGTGGCAATCAATTCTCCCGAAGAGCTGGCGGACCCGGCAGAGCCACCTACCGCGTAGCAGGCAGTGGCAGACGCGGAGGAGACAGAATTCAATTCCGACACCCCGCTCGGCAGCGTCTGACTCACCCACGTTGTCCCACCATCTGTCGTCGCGATCGCCGTGCCCTGTCCGACTGCGACACAATTACTCGTTGATGCACAGGAGATTGACTGGACGCCCTTCCCGATGGGAATCGATTGGACGCTCGAGGTTCCGAATCCATCAGTGGTCTTGATCACCATCTCGGTCCCGGCGGAGTAGCCCAGGCCGATGCACGTCAGCGCGGACGGACACACGAAGGTGAATCCGCCGACCCCCGACAGAGTCTGACTTGTCCAGGTCGCCCCTCCATTGGTGGTGACGTTGACCCCATTGGTCCCCTCTGCATAGCAGCGCAACGATGTGGGACACGAGATGCCGCCAAGCTGCAATCCCACGGGAACGTCGGACTGGTTGGTCCAGGTCGCCCCTCCGTTCGTCGTGGTGGTGATGGCTCCAGTACCGGAGCCGGCCGCAACCCAACACTGCGAAACGGAGGAACACGAAATGCCACCGGACCCATCCGTGACGGGCGAGGTCTGACCCGTCCATGTCGTTCCACCATTGGTCGTGCCGAGAATGACGGCTGTCTCGAAGTAATTCCCGAGGGCGTAACAGGTTGTCGTCGAGGGGCAGGAGACGCTGTTGAGGAGATCGTTGGCCGGTATCGTCTGTGCTGTCCACGTCCCTCCGCCATTCGTGGTGGCGAGGACGGAGCTACCCACTGCGTAGCAGACTGTGACGCTGGCACATGAGATGGCGGAGACGCCGATTCCGCTGGGCAGAGTCTGCTGTGTCCAGGTCTTCCCCCCGTCCGTGGTCGCGACGAGGACTGTTCCGGGCCCGAGGACAAAGCCCTCGGCGTAACACACGCTTACCGACGGACAGGAGATGACGGCAAGGTCGCCCGTCGGGAGGGTGTTACTCGTCCATGTCGCCCCAGCATCTGTCGTGACTATGACGACCGCTGTTGTGCCCAAGAGAGTCGGGGCGAAACAGGTGCTCACCGCAGGACACGAAATTCCGGTGAGCGTTCCGACTCCCGTCGGCAAGGTCTTGATTGCCCACGTTGCTCCCCCGTTTGTCGTTGCGATGAGAGTAGCGTTGCCCGATCCGGTAGCGCCGTCAGCGAAGCAGGTGCTCACCGAGGGGCAGGAGATTGCGCCGAGCTGCGCGACACCTGACGGGACTGTTTGATTGTTCCAAGTTGCTCCTCCGTTGGTGGTCGCGACGATGTCGGCGGAAGAACCCCCCGGGGAGCCGACAGCGAAGCAATTCGAACTGGAGGGACACGCAATCGCAGAGACGGTCATGGGCGGGTTGTAGCTCACACTGGTCGTCCACACGTTGGATGCTGCCGAGGCGACAGGACCGGTTCCCACGATGGTCGGCGCTCCTAGGACGAACACCAGGACGACCATGGCTAACGAGCCAGTCGCAACGAGGCGGCTGAACGGAACGGCCTTCACCGGTCCGCCTTGGCGGCGGCAATTCTCGTGAATGGCACGACCCCCCGATCTACTTATGCAGCGCGTGGACGAGCTGGAGGCGACCATAAGCCGTCTTCGTGTCGAGGTCAATCAATTTCCGCAGCGTCCCAGAAGGAAAATGATGAATGACACGCGACGAGTCGACAAATGACGCCCTCACCGGCTCTCGTTTCAACAAAGACCCTCGTCTACTGCGAGTTTCAGCGGAGGCGACCTGCAGGGGAAACGGACGAATGCCGTCTCGCCTTCAGGCTTCTTCATCCACAAAATCGTGCTGCGAGCGCGCCAGCCGTCGGTTCCACTATGCATGAAGACGGTCCCCGAGCAAGCCTTCAGTCCCCAGCAATCGCTCGCGATCACCGGATTCTGACGGTCCGAGGGTGTTCCTCGCTCGCGAATCGGACGTTCGCTCCAAAGACTTCGCGGACGCATTGCACTTGCAACAGCGAGACAGGAGCTCTCCCTCGCCATGACCTGGGCGGCAGTCGGCGGTCGCCACAATGCTTCCCTTTAGAGCGGATGGCTCTCAAAGAACTTCCAAATCAGCTGGTCCGTAGATATTGAAAACGTCGTCCTTCCGACGATTGACGCAATCGCGACCATCGCTTCGCTTCCGGCCCATATGTGCCCGTCCCCGTTCTCCCTGTACAGCTCGACCGTCGCGTTGCCGGGACAGCTGTAGACAATGAGCGTCACTTCACTCGCGACACTCAACGTTTTCGGGGACTTCGCGGACCGATTTCTGGCAGCCCAACGAGCCTCTTCCACTGGAATTGGCAAGTCATTCTGTTGAATGCCCTGGTCAACCTTGGAGTTGAGATGCGATCCGATCGTTCCTCTTCCAGTCGGCGCGGGCAGCTTCTTCGCGGCCGGCCCAATCCCACCCGCATACGGCACAAAGGGGTCCGCCGTCCCGTGGAACGCAATCACCGGAACGCGCCGGGATGGGTGGCACCCCGACGTCGCTTCGATCCCGGCAACGGTGGCTACCGCTGGCAATGCTGCCGGCATCACTACAGGCCAGCGCGGAGGCCATGAACGCTCCATTCGAGTACCCAGCGACGTACACCCTGTCTCTGTCGACACACAATGTGTGTTCGAGGTGTCCTATGAGCGCAATCAGAAATCTCTGGTCCGCGCTTCCGGGAGTCGTAATCCAGTGCTGGACGGGTTCATTCACCTGAGGAGTCACCGTGATGAAAGCATTCGTCGCTCCGTAGGAGCCGAGCTTGGTGAAGTCAGCCTGTATCGCAGCGGTCTCGCTGTAGCCGTGAAGGTCGATCACAAGAGGGAGCGGGTGGCTCGGATTCCCGTCGGAGGGACCTTCTACGATGTAGCTACCGACCTCTCGGGCAGCTGAGAAAGCGAGGGTCTCCCCATTCTCAATCTGGGCTGCTACCGATTGACATCCCGCTGAAGCCTGCAGCCGCGGCTGCAGCTGCTGCCGGACGAATACTCGGCGCAATCAAGGCTCCTGCGACGATGGATATCAATATCGACAGGCTCAGAACGGCTTTCCTCATGAGCACGGCGGCACTGTATGTCTCCACGAAGAGGGATGCAGGACGCCGGCTGGATCGAGTGCCCTGTCTGGGTAGCCTGAAAAAGCCGGACTGGAGGGTTGGACGATGACTGGACCGAACTGGGCTGAGCAGGTCACTGCGATCGCCACCGCGGTTGGCGCACTTGGGTTGCTCGGTGCGCTCGGCGCAGCTCTGTTTGCGGGCCAGCAGGTCAAAGAGGCAAGGAAGGCCCGGGAGTCCCAGCTTGCAGCTGACTTCTTTCGCCGATGGAACGAGGATTCACTCATAGAGACACGCCGCCTCGTCGCCACCTTCGAGACGAGCAAAGACTTGAGCGCGGCGTTTCAAATCTTCATTGCATCGAATGCGGATGAGGCGTACATCTTGTACCGAGAACTCGATTACTTCGAGCAACTGGCGGCGCTCGAACACGTTGGCGCCTTTGACTTCGAGCTGATCAAGTTGCTACTCGGACAGACCTTGATCGACCGCTGGGTCATGTGGAAGCCATCCATCGATGCAATGAGAGGAACGGGTGGCTATCCCATGTTCGAGGCTCTCGTCGCGAAAAATGGAAAATGCCCTTGGCTCCGCCGGGGGCGGCACTCACACGGAGGATTTGTCGTCGACAGCTCGCTAGGACGATCGCACCGATAGTGGGGCAGCTTGCACGCTGCCCCAATAAGCTGGGTTTGAGATAACACCCCCTCGAGAGACCCTGAAGGTCTTCTCGCCATGCGCCTGGAGCCTTATCAGGGAGGACTGAAATACTGCCGGCCATGTCGATCGACTACTTCTGGCGCGTGGAGACATTGAGAATAACGAAATCAACGAGAACCGAACTCTGAATGTCGCCGTTGATACTGCACGACATGTCGACCCGAGGCGCGTCGGTACTCACGGGATGAGATCGCCTTCAACTTCTTCGGACCCCAAGAGGCGAAGTAGCACATCCGCACCGTTTCGGGGGTGGTCAGACTCGGGTTGTGGCTACTGGCGCTTGAGCTTGAGCGCCAAGCTGGGAACGATGAAGGACGCGAGAAAGATCGGCAGAAATCGCTTCCCGGTGCACCGAAAGGCGACTATTTCGCCTTCGGCGGCGCCGAAGGTCAGCGTTCGGCTGGAGTTTCGGCCGTTGCGAACCTGCACCGTGTGGGATCCAGGTTCGACCGGTATCTCGATGGTGCCGTTCATTTCGAGCGATCCGGCACTCTGACCATCGACCACGACGTCGTACGTACCACGACGGACCTCCGCACCGATTGCCTTGTGGGTCAGCTTCAATGTGGCGGCCACTGACGAGCTCCTCTCGTGTCTGCGCATCGGTCGCGACAGCTGATGGTCACTCGAGATGACGCCGCGATCGTAATCCGCAGGACCTCCCGCCGGGACCATCACATGTGCTGGCCGGCTTGGCGACACAATGGTGGCGTGGTTCATCCAACCCACCTGCCGGGCAACGAGGAGATCGCAGCGTGGCCCACGTTCACTCCGGAGCGACCCCTTGCGCTCTTGGTGAGTGCGTGCCTCACGGGCGTGCCCTGTGGCGTAGACGGCACCTCGTACGGCGCTCCCTATCGGAAGACCGACCGTCTCCTGCACCTGCCGAATGTCCACGTGGTCACCTTTTGTCCCGAGCACTACGCCTTCGGGACACCTCGGGGTACACCGGACATTCACGGGGGGACCGGCTTTGATGTGCTCGATGGGAAGGCCCGGGTGCTCAGTGACTCCGGAGAAGACTGGACCGCTCAGATGCTGGATGCAGCTCTGGCCATGTGGGAGAAGGCGCAGGAGCACGACGTTCGCTTGGCGCTGCTCATGGACATCAGTGCCGCCTGCGGTTCTCAGGTCATCTACGACGGTCCTCGGTCAGAGGGTCGCCACCAAGTGGGGCAAGGAGTCTGTGCGGCGCTCCTGATCCGTCATGGGATCAAGGTCTTGAGCCAAAGGGACCACCGCACGCTCGACGCCGTTTTGAGCACACTCGATCCCACCTACGAAGCTGATCCGCTCGCTCGGGACCACCACGAGACGACCTGGTACGTCGAGACGTTTGGATGCCGTGGATCCCTCCGGCCAGAGTTCTCCCGAATGCCCGGTCAGCCGGGAAGTCTGTCGTCTGCATCGCCGCCGCGATCCTGGGATAGGACTCGCAAGGTTGTTGTGACCTTGTCGGCACGAGCGGTGGAACCACCAGCACCTTTTGGGGTATCACCGGCGCCGGCGCTTCTCTTGCGGCGAGTCTGATGTAGCAAGCGCCGGTTCGGTGCACCCGGGGTGGCGTTGCGGCGCGGATCCCTGACAGAATCTCTGAATGGGAGGTGCGCTCGCCATCGTATTTGGACTTGTCCTCGCGCTGCTCGGAGTCACATTGCTGTCTGACTACCGAAACGTGGGCACTCAAGTCCTGGAGAAGACAATGCCCAATTCTATTGAAGACCGGTGATCCTGAGAAGTATCGCAAATCCCTCGGGACTGGCTACGATCGGCGGGATAATCCTGGCAAGCGTGGGACTAGTCGTGGGAACGTAGACGAGGCCCTGTGCCAGTACGCCGGACGTGCGGCTTCTACACGCCAGTCAAGAGGTTTAGGACTGCTGTGGTGTCGGATAGATCGTCGAGAACAGCGTTGGCTCCAATGCCCTCGAGCGAATCGGCTGTATAGCGACCCGTTCCAACGAGCAGACATCGGACACCGGCAGCTCGGGCGCATTCGAGGTCTCGTGGCGTGTCACCGATCACCCAGACTTGATTTGGATCAGCCCGCCAGCCAGTCTGCTCGGCTACCCGCGACATGGCACGGGGCACCAAGAGCGTGCGATCGTGATTGTCGCTGCCGTATGCGCCCACGCTCAGGTCGAGCCACTTGTCCAGACCGAAGGCTGCCACTTTGACGACGGCGTTGGGGTAAACGTTCCCAGTGACGAGGGTGGACAATACGGACGGGCGGGTGGCAAGTTCGCCCAGAATCGTGGCAACACCCGGACAGGCCGTGCCCTCAGCGGCGAGACGGCCTGTGGCGGCGACAGCGGCCAGCTCGCTCTCGAGGTGGCCCAGCACGGCCTCGGTCAGATCGGGTGTCTCTTCGATGCCCATGTCCGACAAGTACTCGCGGACGATCTGTGGATCGGTCTTGCCGCTCATCCTGACGCGAACCTCAGGCCGAACACCGAGCACACGTTCCAACGCGACGTCGAACACGGCTGCACCTAGCCCGCCGGTCTTGACCAATGTCCCGTCGACATCCCAGAGCAGGACCCGGCGGATCATCTTGGCAACGCGTACAGGTAGCCACCGGTGCGGACGAGCGATCGCCTGATCCCAGTACGCTGCCGGTAGGTTGGGATAGTTCGGAGCAATCAGATCTGTAAAGCTGCCGCCGCGTGCGATCTGCGCGTGTATCTCCCCGCTCGGTCGTGCCGAGTGAGAGCAGCGTCGCCGAACTGAGCGGGAGCGTCGGCCCGAGCGCTTAGGAGCTTCGTAGGGACCGAAGAGCCCGAAGCGACAGGACGGTGAGCCAGCCGAAACCAGACGCGATAGAGACGTGCTGGAAGACACCTGCCCTGCCGGCAAGGCGCTGCCGGGGGCCAAAAGCTGCTCCGTATGCGACAAAGCTCGCAACCATGGCGACACCCGAGCACGCCGAGTTGCAAGCCCAGCGGACTCTCCACGCCGAGCTGCCCCGACACCGCTAGCCAATGCGGCGATCGGCAGGCCGGCGAGGATTTGCGACGGCAGAGAGATTGTGGAGCCTGCCAACGCGGTCGAGGGTTGGCTCGGAAGGGATCGTGCCATTCGGGCTGTCTTCGCCCGAGGTCTCGGACGGGAAGCCAGCCACGGGACAGCCTGCCTATACCCGGCCGTGCGCCTCGATCCGTTGTATATCGTGACGGTGGGTGCGCCGGTGACGTCGATAAGTTCAGTGACCTTCTGGACTTTGGGGTTGCCCTCGAAGAAGCTCTGAAACTGTTCAGCTGTTTCCCATTCGTCAATGACGACGAGTTCACCCTCGCCCGCCACGAAGGTGTGGTGGATGATTCCACCGCCCTTGGTGTCCTCGGTGATCTCCTCTAGGAGCACTGCGTTGGCCTGCAAGCCGGCTATCGCCTTCGCGACATCGGCAACTGGGAAATGGGCGATGATGGTGACACTCATGACGGAGACCTCTCTTCGCATGGCCGGACCACCGGAGCGGCGGCGGTCCGGTCAAGTTAGGGCATTTCTGCCGTGCCCGCTCTGCCGTCCTTTCGTGGAGTCCTTCATGGACGCTGCTCGAGGGTGCCCCCACTTCGTCGGATATGAGCAAGAAGTCTGTGCGGCACTCCTCATCCGTCACGGGATCAAGGTCTTGAGCCAAAGGGATTACGCACGCTCGACGCCGTCTTGAGCAAACCCGATCCCACCTACCAAGCTGGCCCAGTTGCTCGGGACCACCACGAGACGACCTGGTATGTCGAGACGTTCGGGTCGCCGTGATACCTCCGGTCAGAATCCCTCCGAATGCCCGGTCAGTGGGATGGCGGGATCCTGGTATGCGTAGGCGTCAGCGATGTGAGAGCAGGTGTTTCGAACCCAACGAAGAGGCCAACTGCTACAAAGAGGCTCGCCCCTAGTCGACCGACGCTCACGTGACCCTGCCCTCCGGCGGTCGCTCCCGTTGCCAGCAAGAGAAGCAGCAAAAGCGTGGGGAGTGCAGCGACACCGGCCAGGAGCATCAGAAGGTGGCCGAGGAGCCGTCCGAGCACTGTGGCGTCGTGGCACATCGACGAATCGTCGACGAGGATCGCCCGGGCGAGAACTGCCCGGAGACTGGTCTCATGCCGGTCCCGCAAAGCGGGATTGGTATACCTTTCTGCGATGACGGGGCGGGGCCGCATGTCGCTGTTGACGATCGTCGTCGGGATGACACTTTGGTTGACGGTGACGCCCGTTGCGGCGGCGGCACCCGTGCCAATTCGATCGAAACTTCTCACTCTGTCGGACACGCCGGCGGGATGGTCCGCCATCACGGTGTCCTTGACGAAAGCGCTCACCTCGGTGTGTTCCGAGCCGTTCTTGGCCCCCCGCGGAGGTGTGCAGGAGATGAGTTCGTTCAAAGACGTCCAGGGAGGGGCGCTCGAGGAGGAGCTGTCCACCGGGCCGGATCTCAGATCTCTCTACAGGTATGTCGTGGGCCGGTTTGCCAAGTGCAAATCCGTGAGAATCTCGACGACGAGTGACCCCGCCGCGTTCATGGGCACCGGGAAAACGATGAAGATCCCATCGGTCGGTCGACGTTCACAGGCCTTCACCTTCAGCCTGGTCGCGCACCACAAGTATCACCTGGGCGAGTACGTCGTCGTCTTTGAGGCTGGACCGTTCGTTAGCGCTGCCTACGAAATCGACACCGACCCGAGCCTCAGCGTCTTCGAGGGGTTCGCCGGTGCGGCCGCAGCGAAGGCGTCCTCGGCCACGTCCTGACCTCGCACCCTGCTCGACGGCGACGCCTTCAGCCCGACCCCGTGCCGCCGGGACGGTCGGCGCGCCGCGGAGAAGCTGGTCACATGATCCCTTTGGGGCTCATCAACTTATCGCTCAGCCCGTTCTGCCCGTCGCCGTCGTGATACCCAGTTTCCCTTCGCCCCGTTCGCCAATAACCTGGTGTCATGGCAGACAGAGCCGTCTGGGTCCAAGGACTGACTCAACCCGGGAGCGCGGGCGGGGTACGGACCTGGCATCTTGCGGAGACTCCCGACGAAACGCTGTGCGGCAGGGCGACACAGTCCATGAAGGAGACGCCCAAAGCGTCTTGGGACCTCGTGCTGAACCCATGTTCTGAGTGTCAGACACAGGCGGACGTGGCTGACGCGCATCGCAGCGTGGCCTAGAGGCGAGGAGCGGCTCGGCACGTCCCTGCACGCCGGGCCTGTCGATCTCCCGGGCGAAGCCCGCGGACCCGGCCATAGCAGCCAACGGACTGCACATCGGGGTAGACGGCTGTGACCTTCAGTGTCACGCCGATCTGGGTCCTCGCTACATTGAGGTCTTCACCACGACGAGAGGATCCCGATGTCGTCAACTTCAGGTCCGCTGCATCTCAGCGGCCATCATCGAGACACCCTGCAACAGATCTTTCAAGAGAAGACGAACCACAATGTCGAATGGCACGACGTCGTGTCACTGCTCGAAGCGGTCGGATCCATCGAAGAGCGGCACGACGACATGTTTCTGTTCCGCATCGGCCAAGAGACCGAGGTCCTCAGGCGTCCGCGTGACAAGGACATCGACGGACAGCAACTCGTCGACTTGCGCCGGATATTGACGAGTGCCGGCTACGACACCGTGGCCGCTGAGCTCGAAGACAAGGGACGCGAGGTCTGAAACGTCGCCGGACAGGTGAACCGGCTCGACCCATGCGTCCCTCTGCGACCCTCGATCGGACTGCGATCTCGAGTCCGATGAGCCAGTCGCACGGCCGTCGCTTGTAGCCTGAACAGGCGAGTCCGTCACAAACTAAGAAAAGAGGTCGGCGATTGCCTGCTTGCTCCCGGTGCCTGGTCGAGGTGCCCGTGGGGACTGCAGTCTGCCCCAAGTGCGGCTCCGCCATCAGGCGGCCCGTCATGCCGCGACCGGCGCCCAAGCGCGTTGGGAAATCGCGAGAACGACTGAACGCCCTGGACCGCACCGATTGGGTCATCGGCCCCGCGACGTTGATCCTCTTGATCTCGTTCTGGCTGCCTTGGTACAGCGTCGGCCCATTCTCCGCTGGTGGGCTGAGTGCGCACGGATGGCTGTTCATCGCGGTGGTGGACTCGATCGTGCTCCTGCTCTACGTCGTCATCACGGCGTTCGGACTCGGCGAGCTCGCAGCACAGGGTCGCATGTCCAAGGATCAGATCCTTGCCCTCATCACGGGGGTCAACCTGGCCCTCGTCGTGCTCGGTGTGCTGCTCAAGCCCGCGGGGTTCGGCCGCTCGTGGGGCGCCTTCGTGGCCCTGGCCGCCGCGATCGTGGCTTTTGTGCCCTTTGGCGTCCCCATGATCCGGGCCCGACGGCATCGCTGAAACCGAGTCTCGGCCTTCGACCCTCTTCCGTTGCCCGGTGTGGCCCGATGACGGCAGAATCGCGGCATGCCAACCCGGCCCCACGGATACATGGCCGCCCGCTCCGACGCGGCGCCCCTCGCGGTCGAACACCTCCGTTCAGAAGGATACGTCGAGCTCCGCGGCGTCTTCGGCCCCGAAGAGATCGAGGCGCTACGCACCGATGTGACGCGGGTCTTCGACGAATACCCGCCCGACGAACGGGGAGATCCCCCCGAGCAGTCGACTCCTTTTCGCTACGAGATGCTGAACCGGAGCAGCGTGGTCCAACAGGCAATCGGACATCCGCGCATCCTCGAAGTCGTCGAATTCCTCCTCGGTGAGGATTGCCACGTGATTGCCAACACGGCGTGGTGGCAGCAGCCAGGCGACAACAGGCATCTCGGGCGCTTCTGGCACATCGACGCCGGGCCGCACGTTCCCCGCGCTCGCGGACATCCCCTGGGATCCACGAATCCCCTATCCCGTGTTTGCGATTGCCGCGCACTTGTACCTGGCGGATTGCCCGATCGATGCCGGACCCACGGGCGTCATTCCCGGGAGCCATATGTCGGGGCAGGCACCTCCCTGGGAGAGGGCCGCTGACGACGACCTCGAATGGGAAGGCCGTGGCACGGTACCGATCGTGGCCGAGGCGGGCGACGTCGCCCTCTTCGTCTCGGACCTGTGGCACCGGCGGCTGCCCCTGGGCCCCGACGACCCTGGTCGGATGTTCGTCCAGTGCCACTACGGACGACGCGATATCGCGCAGCGGCTTCGACCGACCTCGGAGGTGAACCACCTCTCGGCAGAGGCGATGGAACGGGCCCAGACGCCCAGGGAGCGGACGCTCGTCGGGATCCATCCATTGAGCTTCTACGACGGCTGACGCAGATCCGTCGGCGAGGTTCGGCCGTCGTGAGAGCCGCCGTCTCCCGGCTTCGAGCGAACAGATTCGAGCGATGAAGATCCGCTACGTCCCGGCCTCGGCCTCGCCCCGCCGGAGCCGACCCGTCTCGGAGCCCGCTCAGCCCGCTCAGCCCGGTCGCCCCGCCGTCACCGCCCGATCAGGAGGCGAACACGTCGGGCGGCGGACAGCTGCAGACCAGGTTGCGATCGCCGTACGCCTGGTTGATCCGGGCCACCGGCGGCCAGTACTTGGCCGCTGACTGGCCGGCAGGGAAGACCGCCGTCGCCCGGTCATAGGCCCGGGTCCACTCGGTGACGAGTGCAGCGGCCGTGTGCGGCGCGCCGCGCAGGGGGCTCTCCTCCACCGACCAACGCCCCGCGGCGATCTCGTCGATCTCGGCCCGGATGGCGATCATGGCATCACAGAAGCGATCGAGTTCTTCGAGATCCTCGCTCTCGGTCGGCTCGATCATCATGGTGCCCGCGACCGGGAAGCTGACCGTCGGCGCGTGGAACCCGTAGTCGATCAGGCGCTTCGCCACGTCGTCGACCGAGACCCCCGTCGACTTGGCGAGGGGTCGCAGATCGACGATGCACTCGTGGGCCACCAGGCCGTTCGATCCCGTGTAGAGGATCGGGTAGGAGGACGAGAGCCGGGTCGCCACGTAGTTGGCGGCGAGCACGGCCGACTTGGTGGCGTGCGCCAGCCCCGCTCCCGAGAGCAGGCGGATGTAAGCCCAGCTGATCGCCAGGATGCCCGCGCTGCCGTACGGCGCGGCACTGACCGGGCCGATCCCCCGCCGCTGCTCCGCCCGCGGGTGCATCGGATGCGATGGCAGGAAAGGCACCAGGTGCTCGGCCACCGCGACAGGCCCGACACCAGGACCACCCCCCCCGTGTGGGATGCAGAAGGTCTTGTGCAGGTTCAGGTGCGAGACGTCGCCGCCGAACTCCCCCGGCTGGGCCAGGCCCAGCAGCGCGTTCAGGTTCGCCCCGTCGATGTAGACCTGGCCGCCGAATCGGTGCACCAGCTCACACATGGCGCTGATGCCCTCCTCGTAGACGCCGTGGGTCGAGGGGTAGGTGACCATGATCGCCGCCAGCCGCGGCGCGTGCTCCTGGCACTTCGCCTCGAGGTCGTCGAGATCCACCGTCCCGTCGGCACACGCGCCGATAACGACCACGCGCATGCCTGCCATGACGGCGGACGCCGCGTTGGTCCCGTGCGCGCTCGAGGGGATGAGGCAGACGTCGCGCTCGGCCTCGCCACGCGACTCGTGATACGCCCGAATGGCCATGAGCCCGGCCAACTCTCCCTGGCTGCCCGCGTTCGGCTGCACCGACACCTTGGCGTAGCCGGTCACGGCGGCCAGCCATGTCTCGAGCTCGTCGATCAACGAGGTGTAGCCCGGGGTCGTCTCGAGCGGCGCGAACGGATGGATGTCGGCGAAGCCGGGCAGACCGATCGGCTCCATCTCGGTGGTGGCGTTCAGTTTCATGGTGCACGAGCCGAGCGGGATCATGCCGCGGTCGAGTGCAAAGTCGACGTCGGAGAGCCGCCGCAGGTAGCGCAGCATCGACGTCTCGGAGTGGTGCTCGGAGAACACCGGGTGGACCAGGATGGGACCTCGCCGCAACAGCGGCACGGGAAGCGCGTCGCGCCACCGCCCGCTCGATGCGACGGCCGGGGCCTCGAAGGCCTCGAGCACGCGCATCGATGTGCTCGTCCGTCGTCGTCTCGCCGCACGAGATGCCCACATGGTCGTCGTCGACGAAGCGCAGCGAGCACGGCGCGCTCGGCCGCGGCCGCGACGATCTCCTCGGCGCGTCCGGGCACGGACACCACCACGGTGTCGAAGAATTCGTGGTGCAGCACCGTGTGGCCCGCCGCCCCGAGACCGGCCGCGAGCCGGACCGCCCGGGAGTGGACCCGGCGCGCGATGCCGCGCAGTCCCTCGGCCCCGTGGTACACGGCGTACATCGCGGCCACCACCGCCAAGAGGACCTGGGCGGTGCAGATGTTCGAGGTCGCCTTCTCCCGGCGGATGTGCTGCTCTCGCGTCTGGAGTGCCAGGCGGTAGGCCGGCCGGCCCTCGGCATCGACCGAGAGCCCGACCAGACGTCCTGGCAGGTCCCGCTCGAGGCCGGACCGTACCGCCATGAACGCGGCGTGCGGACCGCCGTACCAGAGCGGCACGCCGAAGCGCTGGGACGAGCCGACCACCACGTCCGCGCCCCACTCCCCCGGCGGCGTCAACAGCGTGAGGGCCAGCAAATCGGCCGCCGCCGTCACCAGCGCGCCGCGCTCGTGTGCCTCTGCGGTCACTGCCGCAAAATCGGGAATGGCACCCGACGCACCCGGGTATTGCTGCACGACCCCGAAGCACTCCCCCGCGGGGAGCCCGCCGGTAGAGGTCCGCCACCAGGATCTCGAGGCCGAGCGGGGCGAAGGCGCGTCTCGAGCACGGCAATCGTCTGAGGCAAGCAGTCGTCGTCCACCACGACCCGGTTCGACTCGGCCTTGGACCGCCGGCGCATCAGGGTCACCGCTTCGGCGACGGCCGTGCTCTCGTCGAGGAGCGAGGCGTTGGCCGTGTCGAGGCCGGTCAGATCGGCGACCATCGTCTGGAAGTTCAAGAGCGCCTCGAGACGACCTTGGCTGATCTCGGGCTGGTACGGGGTGTAGGCGGTGTACCAGGCCGGGCTCTCGAGGACGTTGCGCCGGATCACGCCCGGCGTGATGGTGCTGGCGTAGCCGAGCCCGATCATGGGTTCGGCGACCACGTTCGAGGCGGCGCGGGCGCGGAGCTCGTCGAGGACGGCGATCTCGGAGACCGCAGGAGGCAGCTCGAGGTCCGTGAGGCTGCGCACCGACCCGGGAATGGCCGCGTCGACCAGTGCGTCGAGATCGTCGAAGCCGAGGATCTTGAGCATCCCCTCCTGTTCCTCTGCGGACGTGCCGACGTGGCGGAACAGGAAGTTTTCGAACGGCTCGAGTGCTTCGGTGCCGGCTGGACGCTGATCGCTCAAGGAGGCCTCCTCGTGGGCCCCGCACAAGGCGGAGCGAGTCGGATGTCCTCCCCACTCTGTCGTCGGACCTGAGAGCCTCACCGCTACGTCAGCGGTTTCCACCTTCGGTGCGGACGCCGAAACGCCACGCTTTCCAGAGTTGCCTCGCCGGAGCGGTATGTCGGCCTGAGAGTTTCTGGGGAGAGTTGCTCCTCCGGCGTCCCCTCGTGCAGCAGTTTCGGGGACTCTGGCGCTCCGGTTCAAACGGCGTATTCAGTTGTGCACTCCACTATAGGGCACGGGCCTGCGCCGCCCGGGCACTCGCTGCAACCCCCGCCGACCCCTATTCCTCGTCCTCGGGCACTGGCCACAGCGGCGGGCGCGTGAGGGCGGCTGGGAGTGCGCGTCCTCGCTGGACGACGGTGACCGGGTCACCGTCGAGCAGCCGGGCGTCCGCGTCGACGAAGCCGAGCCCGATGCCGCACTCGCGCATCGGCGAGAAGTTGCCACTCGTGAGAATGCCGACTTTCTGCTCGTCGTGGCAGATCTCGGCTCCGTCGCGCAAGGGCTGGCGGCCGTCGCCCACCAGACCACGCAGCCGGCGCGCCGGGCCGTTGGCGCGCTCCTCTTCGAGGGCCGCCCGCCCGGTGAAGGACCCCTTGTCCCAGCCGACCACCCACGCCAGGCCCGCCTGGAGCGGGGTGATGCCCGGTCCCAATTCGTGCCCGTGCAACGGCAGGCCCGCCTCGAGACGCAGCGTGTCGCGCGGCGCCCAGGCCGGCCGGTGCGACGCCCTGGTCGAGTACCGCCGCCCAGAAGTCCGAGGCGATCTCGGCCGGCACGGCGCACTCCACGCCCTCCTCGCCGGTATAGCCGGTACCCGCCACGAGGCAGGTGGCGCCGCCCCACTCGAAACGCTCGACGTTGAATCGGTGCACCGCCGCGGCCACCGGGGACACATTGGCCAGGAGCGACCGCGCCTCAGGGCCCTGCACTGCGATGACGGCGCGCTCGTCGGTCACGTCGCGGCCCCCGATTGCACCCAGCACGTCGCTGGTGTTGGAGGCATTGGGCATGACGTCGAAGCGCTCGTCGTCGACCCACCACACGATGATGTCGTCGACCACGAAGCCGTCCTCGTCGAGGAGGTGCGTGTACTGGGCCCGGCCCGGATGCACCCGACGCAGGTCGTTGCTGAAGGAGCGCTGCAGGTGCTCGAACGCGTCGGGACCGACGACGCGCACGGTGCCCAGATGGCTCACGTCGAAGGCGACCGCCGAGGTCCGGCAGGTGCGGTGCTCCGCGACCGTGCCGCTCGGATAGGCCACGGGCATCTCCCACCCGCCGAAGGGGACCATCTTGGCCCCGAGCGCCACATGGTCGGCGTAGAGCGGCGAGACACGGATCGTCCCGCTGCTGGTGACCTCGTCACTGCGCATCGAGCCAGACTAGATCCAACGTACGGGCAGCCCGTCGACGGGCTAGGCGGCTCCTGCGGTCACCGGCGCGAGTCCGTGCGAGGCCAGCAGCGCCGTGTAGTCGCGCTGGTACACCACGCGGATCGGTACTTCGGGGTAGAGCTCGCGCATCCGGCGCACCTTGCGGTTCTTGCGCGTCACCAGCCGTTGGTCCGCCGTCGTCAGCTCAATGAAGACACCGTGATCGGGAAGGTAGAAATCAGGACGGAATCCGGCTACCGGTGTTCCTGCCGCGTCCCACGCGAGCGGGAACTCCACCGGCTCGTACTCCCAGCGCTCGCCCGAGAGATCGAGGAGCGCCGCGAACAGCCGCTCGGAAGGATGGGCGAAACGGATGGTCCCTGCGGGCGCACAAGCCGGATGGCGTATGCGCCCGACGCGCGCAGGGTCCGTCGGGTTCACTCCCCCGCGGCCCGGGCCCGCTGCGCCTGCGACGGCCGTGCTCGGCGCCGCTCGCTCGGCGGCGGCCGTGTCCAGTCGCACGATGTCCGCCTCGAGCGCTTCGACCACGCCCGCGAGCGGCACGATGTTGAACACACCTTGACCGCCGGCCAGCAGGTCGACCACCTCACCGTTGGTACGGGCCAGCACCGAACTCGTCCCGGTCAGCACCAGGTTGGCCGATGCAACCTCACCGCCGAGGTCCTGGCGCAGGCATTCGACGGCCCGCCGCGCCGACTGCAACGACACGCCGGCGTCGAGCAGCTGCTTGATCACCTTGAGCTCGAGCACGTCCGAGTACGAGTAGACGCGCCGCGAACCGCTGCCCTTTGCAGCCGCCACCGAGGGCTGCAGCAGACCGGTTCGGGCCCAGTAGTCGAGTTGTCGATACGAGATCCCCACCAGGCCGCATACCTGCGGCCCGTGAAAAACCCCCGACACGGGTCACGGACTCGTCGCCCATCTCCACCTCCCTGCACAACACTGGATCTCCGGGCGGAGACTCTACTGCAGTGCGGACGACATTGCTGTAGTTACGGAGGCGTTTGCTTCTGGAACATTTTCCTCAGGAGGTCGGCCGGCGAGCTGGCTGCCTCGCCCGTGCGCGGCAGCCGGCGGTCCGGTGCCGGTGCTCCGGGCCTCGTCGGGCTCGATCTATGGGCCACGCCACCACCGGGCCCTGCACGCGGCAGGCCCACCCGCGTGCCCGCTTCGAGCGGTGTGCCCCCGGTCACCCGGACCACCAACTCCGGGAGCTGATCAGCCTCGAGGCGGCACCCGGACCACGGCATCGTGGCCGAAGTACTGGTAGCTCTCCACGGTGCCCGAGCACCGGTGACGCCGCGGCATCGGCGATGACCAACTGCTCGGGCCGGATCAAGACGTGCGCCGGGCCGCCCGTCGACGCGGTCGGCCAGCCCTCCACCTCCAGGCGCGCCGAGGGGCGTGGCCGCGGCCATGCCCCCGCTCCCCCCGACGCGGCGGCCGCCACCGGCGCGTGCAGCACGTTGGACTCGCCGAGGAACCGGGCCAGGGCGGGGTCGAGCGGGTGGCGGTAGATCCCCGCCGGCGAGTCGAGCTGGGCGATGACCCCGTGGCGCAGCACCGCCACCTGGTCGGCCATCGACAGCGCCTCGTCCTGGTCGTGCGTCACGAGGATGGTGGTGGTGCCGGCGTGGCGCAGCACGTCGTGGACCTCGGCGCGCACGCTGGCGCGCAAGCTCGCATCGAGCGAGGAGAACGGTTCGTCGAGCAGCACGATCTCGGGGTCGGTCGCCAGCGCCCGGGCGAGCGCGACGCGCTGTTGCTGGCCTCCCGAGAGCTGATGGGGATAGCGACGGTGCAGGCCCGACGAGTCCCACCATGTCGAGCAGCTCGAGCACGCGGGCGCGGCGCTGCGGCCCCCGACGGAGGCCGAAGGCCACGTTGCGACCGACCGAGAGGTGCGGGAACAGTGCACCTTCTTGCGGCACGTAGCCGATGCGGCGGTGCTCGCTCGGCACGAAGACGCGGCGGCCGTCGTCGACCACCTCGGTCCCGATCGCCACCTCGCCCTCGTCGAGTCGCTCGAAGCCGGCGATGATGCGAAGCAACGTGGTCTTCCCGCTCCCCGACGTGCCCAGAATACCGGTGAAGCTCCCCGCGGGGATGGCCAGGTCGACACCGTCGAGGACGCGCAGATCGCCGAACGACTTGCCGGCGCCTCGGACAGCGAGCTCCTTCATCACCCAATTGTGCCCGCTGGAAGGACACGGACTGCCCCCGGCGCCGGAGGGGTGCCGGCGGCGGCCAAGCCCGCGCGGGCAGCCGGTCGAACCAGCGACCCAACACGTAACTGGGCACGGCGGCGATGAGGAGCATCATGCCCGCATAGGGCGCCGCCGCCGAGTAGCTCAAGTTGGTCTGCTGGGCCCAGAACCCCGTCGCCAGCGTGTTCATGCCGGTCGGGATGAGGATGAGCGTCGCCGTCAGCTCGGTGGCCGTCTCGAGGAAGACCAGACAGAAGGCGGCGGCCAGCCCCGGACCGATCAGCGGGAGGGTGACGCGCCAGAACACCGAGCGCTTGGTGACCCCGAGCGACTGGCCTACTTCCTCGAGCCCGATCGGGTGCCCGGGCGACGGCGGCGCGCACGGACACCACTGCCATCGGGAAGAACATGACGGCGTAGACGACGATGAGCAGGGGTGTCGTCTGGTACCAGCGCCCGTCGAGGTAGCGCGTGGTCACGTAGGCCGCGGTGAGCCCGATCACGATCGCCGGCACCGCCAGGACGAGCATGGAGGTGCGCTCGAGCAACCGGATCAGCGGACCGGGGTGGCGCACCGACAACAACGCGATCGGCAGCGCGCCGACGGTCGCCACCAGCCCGGCGGCCGCAGCCAACCCGAAGGTGGTCAGGGTCGCGCCCCAGAGGGACACGCTGGGCACCGTCGAGGTGCCGCCCACCACGAGCAGGTAGACGATGGCCCCGACGGGCACCCCGAGCGCGAGGACCACCACGCCCGCCACCCCGGCCAGCACCGGCACCGTGGCGCGGCCGAGCGGTCGCGGGCGCACGAGACGGGCGGCGCCGGCGCCGACCCGGGCGCCGCGTCCCTTGCCCCGCGCCGCACCCTCGCCCAGGAGGAGGATCGCACCGAGGAGCACCAGGATCAGAGACAGCGCGCAGCCGACCGCCGTGTTGAAGCCGACGGTGAACTCCGTGTACGCCTCGGTCGTCAGTGTGCGGAAACCGAGGATCTCGAAGGCACCGAACTCGGCCAGGCAGACCAGGGCGACGAGGACCGAGCCACCCAGGATGGCGAGCTTGGCCTGCCCCACCGTCACCTTCCAGAAGGTGCGCAGTCGCCCGAGCCCGAGGCTGCGGGCCACCTCCTCTTGCGCGGGGTCGGCGTTGCGCAGGTTCGCCGCGACGGGCAAGAAGACCAAGGGGTAGACGGCGAGGGTCATCACCAGGACGGCGGCCCAGAACCCGCCGAAGCCGTTGAAGATCGCCTTCCATCCGAAGCTCACGACGAAGTCGGGGATGCCGAGCGGGATGACCACGAGGACGGCCCAGATGCGCCGTCCCGGCAACGCGGTGCGCTCGACGAACCACGCCAGCACCGTGCCCAGCGCGGCGCACAGCACCGTGACGACGACCGTGAGGCTGATCGTGTTGCGCACCAACTCGGCGGTCAGGCTGCGGAAGAGGAGCGGCTGCAGCGTGGACCAGCCCGTCTGGAAGGCCTGGACGATCAAGAAGATCAGCGGTGTCATGACGGCCAGCGCGATGAGGGCGGCCAGCGCCACGAGGAGCGGCGGGCCGGTGCGACGGTGGCCGCGCAGGCGGTGGTGGTGCAGGTGGCGGTGGACCCGCGCCCGCTGGTGGTGCCAGCGACCGTGGCGGCGCTCGCTGTGCCGGCCTGCGCCGTACGGGTGCCGGCGCCCTCCGTCGCGCTCGCCCGCCGCGCCCCGCTCGCGACCGGCTGCGCCGGCTCCTTGGGCCCGCGACGGCGCCGCCGTGCTCATCGCAGCGACGACCCCGCCGGAGCGGTCACAGCAGCTGCGCCTCTTGCAGGAGCTTGATCGCCTGCGCCCCCGTGCCCAGCTGGGCGATGGTGATCGAGTTCGGCTGGAGCCGGCTGAAGGGCGTCTCGGGCTGTGCCGTGGTCACTCCCGAGCCGATCGTGTACTCGAAGCTGTCGCTGCGGGCGATGATCTTCTGCCCCTGGGCCGAGGTGAGGAAGGCCACGAAGCGCTGCGCCGCGGCCTGGTTCTTCGAGGACCGCAAGACGGCGGCGCCCGAGACGTCGACGACGTAGCCCACGTCGTGGGGCGCGAAGTAGGCGATGGCCGAGTGCATGTTGGATGCGCCGATTTCGGCCCGTTCGCGGTACCAGTAGTACTGGTTGATGATGCCCAGGGCCACCTGGCCCCGGTTGACCTCGTTGGCGACCGTCTCGTTGTCGGGGTACTGGTGGCTCCCCGCGTTCGCCTTGAATCCCTCGAGCCATTTGAGGGCGGCCGCGTTGCCGTAGGTCCGGGCCACCGAGGTCACGATCGGTTGGAAGTCGGTCTCGCCCCCCGCGATGGCGATCTTGCCCTTCCACTGCGGCTCGGGCCAGCTGCATGGCCGAGGTGGGCAGCTGGCTCGCCTTGACCAGCGACGGGTTGTACACCATGACGCTCACCCGGGCCGAGACCCCGGCCCACATGCCGTTCGGCGAGTTGTACTTCGCCGGCGTCTGGGCCAGCGTCGAAGCCTTGATCGGGGCGAGCAGGTGCTTGGAGGCCAGGTACTGCAGCGGCGGCGAGTTCTCGGTGAAGAACACGTCGGCCGGCGAATGGCCGCCTTCGGTCACCATCTGGTCGGCGAGCACGTCTTCGTCGTCGAAACGGACGTTGACACCGATGCCGGTCTTCTTCTCGAACGCGTTGACCAGCGCCTGGGTCGTCTGCACGTGCTGGCCGCTGTACACGGTGATGGTCCCGCCCGATGCGCCGGCCGGTGGCGCGGCGGCCGCCCCCGCCACCACGATGCCGGCGCCCATGCACAGTGCGGCCAGTGCGCCACGGACTCGCCCGAGCGCCCGACGGAACGTCGGCGTGCTGCACGTTCCTCTTCGACACCCGCCACTCCTTCCGGCCAAGCCGTCGACGATCTGTGCGACGCGTCCGACCCGTGCGAACTACGAGCGAATCTTAGGGCGGCCTAACATTAGGGGTCCCTGACATACCCGTCAAGGCAGCCCCCATGGGGACGGCCCCGAGGAGAGAAACCGGATCCGGTCCGGCGGCCGGGCGCCGGCCTCAGGAATGCTCCGGCGGCGGGGCGTCGGCCTCAGGACAGGCCGGGAGACCCGAAGTCGAGGCGGCCCTCCAAAGGGCTCGACGGCTCGGCGTGGAAGCGGACAGGGATCCGGCCGGCCCGGCGCGCCAGGCGCCCCGCCTCCACGGCCAGCCGCATGGCCCGCGCCATGGCGACGGGGTCGTGCGCCCGGTTCACCGAGGTGGCCACCAGGACGGCATCGCAGCCCAGCTCCATGGCCAGGGCGGCGTCGGACGCCGTGCCGATGCCGGCGTCGAGGATGACCGGGACGTCGACCGCCTCGCGCACGAGCGCGATGTTGTGCGGGTTGCGGATGCCCAGACCGCTCCCGATGGGCGAGCCCAGTGGCATCACCGCCGCGCAACCAACCTGCTGGAGCCGCAGGGCCAGGACCGGGTCGTCGGTCGTGTAAGGCAACACGACGAACCCGTCCTCGGCCAGCTGCTCGGCCGCGCTGAGGAGCTCGACCGCATCGGGCAACTGCGTGCGGTCGTCGTTGACGACCTCGAGCTTGACCCAATCGGTCCCGAACGCCTCACGCGCCAGCTTGGCGGTCAGCACGGCTTCGGAGGCGGTGCAGCAACCCGCCGTGTTCGGCAGGACGCGCACCCCGAGCTCGTCGAGCAAGGAGAGCAACGCGCCCTTGGCGGAGGTCTCGACCCGCCGGACGGCGACCGTCGCCAGCGCGGTGCCCGACTCGGCCAGCGCGCGGCCCAACGCACTGAGACTCGTCATGCCACCCGTCCCGAGCAGGAGCCGCGACCCCAGCTCCTCGCCGGCGATACGGAACGGCTGTTGTCCCTCGCGCTCGATGTCGTCGCGCGCTCATCTGCACGACGATAATCCGCGGCACGCCTATGGTGGCCCGGTGCCGGACGTGACGCCGCCGACGGCGCTGACCATCGCCGGATCGGATTCGGGGGGCGGCGCCGGTGTGCAGGCCGACCTCAAGACCTTCGCCGCGCTGCGCGTCCACGGCACGTGCGCGGTGACCGCGGTGACCGCGCAGAACACGGCCGAGGTGCGCGGCGTCGTCGCGCTCGAACCGGGCTTCGTGCGCCAGCAGGTCGAGACGGTGCTCGACGATTTCGCCGTGCGCAGCGTCAAGACCGGCATGCTGGCGACGGCGCCCATCGTCGCCGAGGTGGCGGCCCTGGCGGCCGGCGGCCGGCTCCCCCGGCTCGTGGTCGACCCCGTCCTCGTCTCCTCCACCGGGCACCGGCTGGTCGAGCCCGAGGGGATCGAGGCCTATCTCGAGCTCCTGGTGCCCCGGGCCGTCGTCCTCACCCCGAACCTGCGCGAGGCGGCCATCCTCTCGGGAACCGAGGTCGAGTCGCTCGTGGCGCTCTCGGCCCGGGTTGCCGCGGCCGAGCGGCTGCGGGCGCACGGGGCGCGCTACGTGGTGGTGAAGGGCGGTCACCTCAGCGATTCGGCCGAGGACGTCGTGGCCGGACCCGACGGCGTCGAGATCCTCCCCGGCGAGCGGGTGGCCACCGGGAACGACCACGGGACGGGCTGCTCGCTCTCGGCCGCCGTCGCCGCGCACCTCGCCCGCGGGGCGGCCGTCCCCGAGGCGATCGCCCAGGCCAAAGTCTTTGTCGCCCGCGCCCTGGCCGGGGGTGCGGGCTGGCATCTCGGGACGCGGGCACGGCCCGCTCGACCATTTCGGGTGGTCGGCCCCGTCGTAGGCTGGCGTCGCCATGACGCTGCACGACACGGGCACCGAGCTCGCCGGCCAGGCCGACACCCCGCCGCCCCAACGGCCGGCCAAACCGGGCGGGATCTCCATGCGGCCGGCCATGGTCGTCCTCGGACTGGCCGTACTGATCCTGGTCGTCTTCGTCACCATCGGCATCGTGACATCGCAGTCACCCCAGCCGGTGCGCACCTCGAGCGCACCGAGCGCCGTGGTGGGCAGCTCGCTGCGGTCCGAGGCCGCCGCCCGGTTGCTCGCGCCGATCGTGGTCGGGGGCGAGCCCCCGACCAACATCTTGAATTCGGTGTCGGTTCCGGTCGGTGCCGTACGGATCTCACACGTGAACAACGCGGCGGGGTCGGGCCAGTACGACGCGCAGGTCACGTTCCGCTCCGACGCCTCGCAGGCCGCGCTCCTCGCCTTCTTCGCTGCGGACATGAAGCAGCAGGGCTGGCAGGTCTTCGACAAGGGCGGCGCGTCCGACGACCAGGGCGCGCTCGAGGTGCTGGGCAAGCTCGCCGGCACCGACGGCTACTACTGGGAGATGGGGGCGACCATTCAGGCCACCACCTTCGGCAAGGGCGCGCCGCCGGCGGGCTGGACCCGATTCACCGTCCGCCTCTTCCAGCAGGGCGACGAGAGCGACTGAACACCGGCGCCGCGGAGAATGCGCTCCCGGCGGTGGCTAGTTGCCGGCGGCCACCGGGTCACCGGGCGCCACACGTGCGGCGCGGTCCGGTTCCACTTCGTCGTCCTGGCTCAGCATCTCGGCCTGCTGCGCCGGCTCGGCGAGCAGGTACGCCCAGACGAAGAAGTTGATCGGGTAGAGCAGATAGCCCACGCGCGGGTTGGGCGCGAGCAGGATCAGCGCCGACATGACGACGCCGGCGATCATGCACACCTCGGACACCGAGCGTGGCGTGTGGCGGTAGAGGTGGCGGGCCAACAGCACCACCAGCACCAGGCCGACGGAGACCGGCAGGGCGCGGCTGAGCGACGGGAAGGCGCTGACCAGTACGTGCCCGGGCAACGCGCTCGCAGCGGTCGAGGGAATCGCGCTCAGTCCGAGCGGGAAGAGCACGACATCGTCGACGAGGGCGAAGGGCCCGCGCAGGACGAACGGGAAGATTGTCGGCACGGCGACCACGATCATCCCGGCGAGCATGGTGAAGGGACGTCGCTCACCCTTGCGGCCTCGCGCCGCGAACAGCGGCGAGGACGGCCAGGGGCCACGCCGTGAACTTCATGGCGGATGCGATGCCGAACACGACGCCCGAGGAGAAGGGTCTGCGGCGCTGGGCAAGCACCACCGCCAACAACAAGCAGGCCGCGACCGGGATGTCGTCACCGCCCGTCGCCAGCGGGAGCGACGCCAGGGGCAAGATGATCAGCGCCTGAATGGCGCGGATCTTGCGGCGGCCGTTGGCCCGGCACAGGTAGAGCGCGACCGCGCTGACGACGAGGGTGGTCACACAGAAGAAGATGCGCGCATCGCTGAGCCCGTTGTTGGGCCAGATGTCGCTCGGAATGCCCATCAGGGCCATGACGGGGAGGTAGGGCAGGAAGCCGGCGTAGTCGGGCTCGCCCGGCGCGTGGTATTTCACCGGATGGTGCAGCCGCACCAGGTCGTGGTACGGGTCCTGGCCGTGCGCGATGTCCTGGCCGCCCACCTCGACGGTCACCACCTCGGGCTGCTGGTGGGAGCCGGCGACGCCGTCGAAGCGCCAGAGGATCTCGAAACCGAGCGGGATGGCCAGCGCCCCGACGAAGACGCACACGGCCACCGCGATGCGGGCGAACCAGGCGCGCCTGTGTTGGCGCCGGGTCAGGGCTCCCTCGGGATTGCGGCGGCGGGCGCGGTGCACCGCCCAGGCCACACCGGCCGAAGCCAGCGCGCCGAACCCGAACGGCAACAGGGCCATGCGCCCCCACACCTCGTAGAGCGCGTTGGTCGAGGTGTAGATCGTGAGCAGCGCGAACAGCGCGCTCCCCCGTAGAGGAGCGCGTCACCGGCCTCGGGCGGGATCCGCTTGACCCACTCGAACGCACGGCGCAGCGCGCTGCCCGGCGTCCACACGTTCATCGTCGAAGACAGGGTCGACATGGGGTGTCAAAAGCCTCGCACACAGGGGGGACACCGGAAAGAACCCCTTTCCGATCCTACGGGCCGGTCAGCGCCAGCTCTGCCACGTAGAACGCCAGCTCTGCCTCCAGGCATGCGGTCAGGGTGTCCGCCCGGCGGAAGCCGTGGCCCTCCTCCTCGAAGAACCGCAGGTCACACCGGGTTCCGGCCGCGTCCAACGCGTCCGCGCATGCTCTCGGCCTGCGCCGGTGGGACGACCTTGTCCTCGGTGCCCTGCAACAAGAGGACCGAGCCCCGCATGGCCCGGGCCCGGCTGCGGGGCGAGCGCGCCTCGTAGAGGTCCTCTGACCCCGGGAGAGGGCCGATCAAGCGGTCGGTGTAGTGGGCTTCGAAGTCGTGCGTGGTGGCGACCAGCCCCATCAGGTCGGTCACCCCGTACCACGAGACGCACGCGGCGAAGCCCTCCCCCGCCGCCAGTGCGTTGAGTGCGGTCATGCCGCCGGCGCTGCCGCCCCGGATGGCCAGGCGCTCCGGGTCGGCGTCGCCCCGCGCGGCAAGGTGCCGGGCCGCATCGAGGCAGTCCTCCGAATCGGCCACCCCCCATTGGCCCCACAGGGCGCAGCGGTAGGCCCGCCCGTAGCCCGAGCTCCCCGCGTAGTCCACGCAGGCCACGGCGAAGCCGCGGGTGGTGAAGAACTGGATGGTGAGATCGAGGCCGGCCCCGCAGGCCGAGGTCGGCCCGCCGTGGCACCACACCACCAGCGGCGGCGCGCCGGCGCCCGGTCCCCGGGTTCCCGTGCGCGCGGGCCGATAGAGCGTCCCGTAGACCGGTCGCCCGCTGCGCCCGGTGAGGGTGAAGGGGTCGCCCCTGGCCACGTCGCCGGGCCCCAGGGCCGTCGTCGCCGGCGGGCGCACCGGGCCGGCCCCCGCGTCGGTGCGCCAGAGCCACACCGTCGAGGGGGCGTCGGGGGTCGCGCCGATCAGCGCCACGCCGTCGCGGTGCGCACACAGTGCGGCGATGGACACGCACGGCTGGTCGAGCACGACCGGATCGCCTGTCGGGTCGCCTGGCGCGTCGCCGGCGTCCGCGTGGGCGGAGCGTGCGCGGCCGAGCAGCACCAACGAGTCGCGGCCAGAGGACGTCATGCGGGCGACCAGCCGGCCGTCGGGCAACTCGGCCAGGGTCGATTGCCCGAGCACCCAGTCCGGTCCGTGGAACTCCGCCGCCGCATCGCTCAGGCCGCTCGGGGGCGGGCCCGGCGCCTTCGTAGGGCTGCCACCAGCCTTCCCGGTCCGACACGAAGCGCACTCGGCCGTCGCGCCCCCAGCCCGGCTGACCCACCGATTCACTCGCCCCTCCGGCGAGCACCTGCGGCTCTCCCTCGGCGCGCAGCACGCCCTCAGGGGCGGGGTGGCGATCGAGGGACACGACGACGAGCTGGGAGGCGTCCCAGGGCATGTCGGGGTGGTCCCACACGACGACCGCCACGTGGGCACCGGCCGGGTCCACCGAGGGCGCGCCGAAGAAGTCGTGCCCGTCGAGAAGGACGGACTCGGCGGGCTCGCCGGGACGGGTCGCCAGCGCGACGACGCAGCGCACGCGCCGGCTGCGGCCGCCCGTTCGCGGTGGACCTCTCGCACCGCCAGCACCCAGTCGCCGTCGGGGGTGACGCCGAGGCCGCCGTGGTTGTGTGTCTCAGCCTCGGGCGGCTCGGGCGTCAAGGGCCGCGGCACGGAGACGTCGGCGGCGCCGTCGCAGAACCACACCCGTTGGTCCGACTGGTCGACGTAGGCGAACGCACCGCCAGCGCGGCCGGGCACCAGGCAGAGCGCGCCTCCGCCGTACTCGTTGACGCGGCTGCGGATGCTGACCCCCGGTGGCGAGTGGTCGCGCAACCCGTCTTCACCGGCACGCACGAGGACGACACGCCCAGCCTCGGCCGGTCGCGACTCGAGCCAGTAGAGGGCCTCGCCGTCGGAGCACAGCTCCGAGAGCGACACCTTCGCCCGCGCCACGTCCGCTGCGGCGAACGGCGAGCTCCAACTCCCATAGCGGGCTGTCGTCACCACGCTGTGAAGGTACCCGTTGTTCGCGGCGGTGCGGAGTCCGGGCGTCGGCGGCCTCTACCATGATTCGGTGCGCTTCCCGGCCTACCTGCTCTCCAAGGCGGGCGAGGTGGTCCGCCCGGCCGTGGTCGAGCTGTCCGAGGACGACCTCCCCGACGGCGAGGTGCTGATCCGCGTCGAGTGGTCCGCCGTCAACTTCAAGGACGCCATGGTGACGCGGCCGGGCAACCGGGTCGCCCGCGGCTTTCCCCTCGTCCCGGGGGTGGAGCTGACCGGCAGCGTCGAGGAGAGCACCAGTCCGGACTTCAGCGCGGGCCAGCGGGTGCTGGTCCAGGGCTACGACCTGGGGGTCGCCCACCACGGCGGCTTCGCCGCCTACGCGCGGGTGCCGGCGGACTGGGTGGTGCCCCTGCCCGAGAGCCTCAGCTGTCGCAACGCCGCCATCATCGGCCTGGCCGGCTTCACCGCCCTGCTGTCGCTGCGCCGGCTCGAACAGCACGGCACGACGCCAGACGACGGTCCCATCCTGGTGACCGGGGCCTCGGGGGGTGTGGGCAGCGCCGCCGTGGCCATGCTCGCCGGTGCCGGGTTCGAAGTCGTGGCCTCCTCGGGCAAGACGGCGGAGCAGGACTACCTCAAAGAGCTCGGCGCGTCGACGCGTCGTGGGGCGCCGGTTCACCGAGGACGACGGGCGCTCACTCGGTCCCCAGATGTGGGCCGGCGTGGTCGATTGTGTCGGTGGCAGCGCGCTGGCCGAGGCCCTCCGCACCGTCCACTACGGCGGCGCCGTGGCGGCCAGCGGCCTCACCGGCGGCAACGACCTGGCCACGACGGTCTACCCGTTCATCATCCGGGGGGTCGCACTGCTGGGGGTCGACACGGTGGCCACCCCGATCGAGGAGCGGCGCAGGCTCTGGGCGGAGATGCCAGACGCCTTCCCCCTGGAGCACTGCGACGAGATCGTGCACGAAGAGATCGGCCTGGACGGGTTGACGACCTCGCTGAACGAGGTGCTCGACGCCGCGGTGCGCGGCCGGATCCTGGTCGATCCCTCACGCCAGGCCGGCGCCGCATCCTCCTAGGGGCGGGTGACGTGGCCGCGGCACGCCCGGGCCCGGGTGTCAGGACCGCGTAGATCGGCGACACCCGGATGGTCCCGTTGCCGCACGGGTCGAGCTGCCAGCGCGAAGGACGCAGACGACGCCGTCGAGCCCGGCATCGTCACCGAGGCGCTCTCCGATGTGGGGCAGCTCGTCTCGCTGCCGACCGGCACGTCGGAGAATTGGTAGGCGAACTGTGCCGTGCCCGAGGGTGCCAGGGTCACTGTGCTCGGCGCCGCGTTGGCCGCCGCGGACACGTCCACCGAGAGACCGTTGACCATGGTGACGGTGAGCGGCGCGCCGCTCCCCGAGAAGAGGGCCATGGTCGGGTAGCCGTTCGCGGTGCACGGCGTGGAACCCGTATTGGTGACCGTCACGGTGCCCGTGATCGTCCCTGCCGCCCCCTGGCCCGGAGCCGGGGACCCCGTGACGTGGGTGCAGGCCGACGACGCCGGGCCACTCGAGCTGGTCGAGGACGCGCTCGTGCTCGTGGTGGTCGACGAGGTGCTGCTCCCCGTCGACCGGTGCGTGGTCGCGGTCGCTGGATTTCTTCGGCGTAGGCGAGCTGCCGCAGGCCGCGAAGAGCCAAGGCGGCGCACGCCACCAGGGCGAGCGCCCAGCGAGGTCGGGTCACCCCTCGAAGTCCTCCGGCCGCACCGAGTCGAGGAACTGGCGGAACTGGCCCACCAGTTCGTCGGGGGTGTCCTCTTCTTCGTCCTCGGCCTCGAGCGTCAAGATGATCCCCTCGGACTCCATCAGCTCGTCGGAGACGAAGAGCGGCGTCTCGGTCCGTACCGCGATCGCCACCGCGTCCGACGGGCGGCTCGACACGATGGTGCGCTCCTCGCCCCGGACCAGATGGAGCTCGGCGAAGTAGGTCGATGCCCGGAGCTCGGTGATGATCACCCGCTCCACGTTGATGTCGAGTGCGCCGAGCATGTCCTTCATCAGATCGTGGGTCAGCGGGCGTGGCATGGTCGACCCCCTGGAGGGCGTAGGCGATGGCGGTGGCTTCAGGGCTTCCGATGAAAATCGGCAGCGTTCGGCCCTCTCCCTCGGTCTCCTGCAGCAGGAGCACCGGGGTGTTCGACTGCAGGTCCACTCTGACCGCACGGAGTAGCACACGGACCATGACAGAAATGTAGCGCCGTATCCCGGCCTTGCGTCACCCCCCCAGATGGCGGCGAAGGGACTGCTTGAGCAACGTGGCTCGCATGCTCTGCCCGAGCGCACCCAGCTCGTCGGCGGCGTCGAGCGCCTTCTGGCGGGACTCGGGGTTCCGCTGCCTGAGCAGCGGGATCACGATCTGCTCGATCAGGCCGACCTCACGGTCGACGGCGTTGCGATACTGGCGCAGGTGCCGGGGCTCGATCCCGTAGGCCCGGAACGAGGCCGACAGGTTGGCCAGCGTCAGGGCATCCTCGTCGTAGCTCTCGATGCCGGCCACCACGACGGGCTCAATCAGCCCGAAGGACACCAGCCCGGCCACCTCGTCGACCGAGAGGCCGCTGGCCGCGGCTCGAGCTCCTCGGCGGTCAGGCTCGCCCCGGTCACCATGGCCACCCCCGAGGGCCCCTCGGCCGCCGCACTGCTCGGGGCACCGTGGGCACCCGGGGTGTCGGTGGCCTGGGCCGGGCTCTTCCGCCCGCCTGGCGCGGCCCCGGCGCCGCGCTGGCCGCCAGAGCCTGATCGCGATGCATCGGCGGCGCCGCTCCCCCGCGAGGGAGTCCCGTTACCGGCGTCACCCGGTGCGCCCGTGCCCCGCGAGGGGGCGGGTGCACCGGCACCCGCCTGCTGCGGGGAGGTCCGCCCCGAACGCCTGGCCTGGGCGTGGGGCTCTGCCACCGTCGCGGTCCCCGTCCCCGACGCCACGGTGGCGGCCGTGGTCGCTGCCGCCTGCGCCGGCGAGCCGGCCACGCTCGGGGCGGCCGCAGTGGGCACGCCGGCGTCGCTGACGACCTGGAGGCCGCGCCGTCCGGGCGAATCCTCGGGCAGGCGCGCCGCCGCCCGGCGCGTGGCGTCGGCCAGGATGCGCGCCATGGCCTCCTCGTCCGCCTTGGTCGGCTCCTCGCCGTAGGACGGTGGCGACGTGCCCGGCGCGCCGGACGCGCCGCCACGGTCGCTGCAGCGTGCGCCGGCTGGCGCTCCCGCACTGCCTGCTTGCCGTTCGGCGGCTCGCTGACGGTGTCGTCGAGATCGCCGTCGGCCAGGCGGTCGCGGATGACCTTGAGGGGCAAGAAGTGCTCCCGCTGCTGGCGCAGCACCCAACGCAGGCGCTCGACGTCGTGATCGAAGAACTTTCGGTACCCCGAAGGCGAGCGCTCGGGATTGACCAGGCCCTGGCTCTCGAGGAAGCGGATCTTCGAAATGGTGACGTCGGGGAACTCCTCGCGCAGCAGGGTGAGGACGTCGCCGATGGAGAGGTAGCTGCGGCTGCTCACTCGTTGCCTGCCACCAGGTACACGAGCTTGAACTTGCCGATCTGCACCTCGTCGCCCGGAGCGAGCTCGGTCTCCTCGATGCGCTCGCGGTTCACGTAGGTCCCGTTCAGCGAGCCGACGTCCCGCAGGGAGAAGGCACCCTCGCTCGTCGGGGTGATCTCCACGTGGCGCCGGGACACGGTGATGTCGTCCAAGAAGATGTCGCTCTCGGGGTGCCGGCCGGCCTTGACCACCTGCTCGCCCAGGAGGTAGCGGGCCCCCACATTGGGGCCCCGGGTCACCACGAGGACGCCCGAGCCGTGCGGCACTTCGACCCAGGTGACGTCCGGCTGGACCTCGGAGGTCTCGGCCTCCTCGGTCGGGTGCAGGGTGATGGTCGCATCATCGCCGTCCGCCAACAGGGCATGACCGCACGAAGAACAGAAGTTGACGCCCTCGGGGTTCTTGTGCCCGCAGTTGGTACAGAACACGGCGTCCACGGTACCCCACCCCGGGGACCGCTACTCCTGTCGTCATGGCACTCCCGGATGCCTGCGTGAAAAGGGCTCAATCTGCTGTCAGGTCGCGATAGCCCGCCGCATCGAGCAGGGTGCCGATGTCCGCGCCGGGCGCGAGCTCCAGCTCGCAGATCCAGCCTTCACCGTAGGGATCCTGGTTCATGCGCTCGGGTCCTTCGGCGAGCGCGTCGTTGACTGCCGTGATGGTGCCTGCGATCGGCGCGTAGATCTCCGACACGGACTTGGTCGACTCGACTTCGCCGAGCTGTCCGCCCGTCTCGAGTTCGGATCCCACCGCCGGCAGATCGACGAACACGATGTCGCCCAGCGCGTCCTGCGCGTAGTCGGTGATCCCGATACGCACGCGCGTGCCCTCGACTCGTACCCACTCGTGTTCGGGGGAGTAGCGGAGATCGTCGGGGATGTCCATGGGGGGCGACCATACCGGACCGCCCCCGTGTTCTGCAGGGTCGAGCTAGGGCACCAGCGCCCGGATCCGCTGCGCGTAGGCCGCGGCCATCGCCTCGGAGGAGACCACGTCGGATCCCTCGGCCCACACATGGGTCACCGGGTCTTCTGGATCGGGGACGACGAGCACCCAGCCGTCGTCGGAGAGCACCTTGATGCCATCGACGAGCACCAGGGACGCCCCCTGCTCGGTCAGCTCCTCCATCAGGGTCCGCATGATCAGTCCCTTGAAGTCGAGAGGGGTGGGCACGTCCTGGCGCAGGACCGGCATGGGCGGGATGGCTTCGACGATCTCGGCCACCGACGTCGTGCTCCGGCCCAGCAAAAAGACCAGGCGGGCCAGGGCGGCCGCGGCGTCGAAGGCGGGCATGAAGGTCGGGAAGACGTACCCGCCCCGGCGGTCCGAGGCGAAGGACACGCCCCCGCTCGCAGCCGCCCCGAGCAGCCCCGAGGGGGAGAGCGGCGTCAGCGCGAGTGTGATGCCCAGCTCCTCGCAGCGGCGCCGCGTCCGGTCGCTCGCGGTGACCGGCAGCGCGGCGCGCTGGATCTGGCCCGCGCCCGACAGCAACTCGATGAAGACCATCAACGCCTCGTCGTCGCTCAGCACGTGCCCGCGCCCGTCAATGAGGGTCAGCCGCTCACCGCCGGCGTCGATCACCGCGCCGAGGTCGGCACCCGAGCCGCGCACCGCGTCGGCGACGCGCGCCTCGCTCACGATGCGATCCACAGAGATCATCCCCGGCGTCTGCGCGAATGGGTTGATGCTCAGCACGTCGGCCGTGACCTTGGAGAGCAGGTTCGGCATGACGAAGCTCGCCGCGCCGTAGGAGAGGTCGAGCACCAGCTTGACCTCCCGGCCGCCGTCGGGCCGCAGCCCGAACGCGTCGACCACGTCCGCCGTGTACAGCTCGATGGTGCGCGGTGAGAAATCGATGTCGCCGATGTCGCCCGCGGTGACCCGTCGGAACTCCTCGCGGTGGTACATGCGCTCGACCCGTCGCTGATCGTTCTCGGACAGGTCGATGCCGCGCTGATCGAACAAGCGGATCACGACGGACTGCGGGTCGTCGGGGCTCAGGCGCACCGTCAGGCCGGCGCGGTTGCCCCGCATGCGCACGTGGTGCTGGGTGACCGGCACCGTCGCCAGCTCGAGGTCGTTCACGTTGACGCCGACCGAGTTGCACCCGACCATCAGTGCGCGCTTGAGCACCCGCGCCACGCGGCTCGTGTCACGCGAGGCGGTGATGTACGTGCCCTTCTCGAATCCCGACGCCCACGCCTTGGCGAGGCGGACGGCGAGCTCGGGGCTGATGTCCACGTTGGCGATGCCCTGGACGCCCTCGGGTCCGAAGAGGGTGCGGGAGCCGCCGGACTCCCACACGATGGAGGCGTTCACCTGCGCGGCCGCCTCGACCACCTTGTAGGGGTAGACCTTGACGTCGCCGCGGACCTCGGCATGGGCGCCGACCAGGCACCCCTCCCCCACCACGGCACCGGGCTCCACCCGGGCGCCGGTGCGCAGGTCGCACGAACGCCCGAGCACGGCACCCTCGACGCGGGTCGCAGGCCCGAGATACGAGTTCTCCCCGATCACCGAGCGCTGCAGCTCCGCCCGCTCGGCCACCTGCGTATTGGCGCCGATCGTCGAGTACGCGCCCACGACGACGTCGTGGTCGATGGTGCAGTTCTCGCCGATGAACGACGGGGAGTCGATGCGCACCGAGGGGTCGATGGAGGACCCCTTGCCCACCCAGATGCCCGGGCGCAGCTCGAAGCCGGCCACGTCCACCTCGACCTTGCCGTCGAGGATGTCCTCGTGGGCCTTGAGGTAGGCGGCCGTCGTGCCCACGTCCTCCCAGTAGCCGTCGGCCACGTAGCCGTAGAGCGGGTCGCCCGCCCGGAGCACTTCGGGGAAGACCTCGCTCGAGAAGTCCACGGAGCGCCCTTCGGGGATGAGGTCGAAGATCTGGGGCTCGAGCACGTAGATCCCGGTGTTGATGGTGTCGCTGAAGACCTGGCCCCAGCCCGGCTTCTCCAAGAAGCGCTCGATCGTCCCGTCCTCACGGGTGATGACGATGCCGAACTCGAGCGGGTTCTCCACCGCGCTCAACGCGATGGTCGCCAGCGCCTGGTTCTTCTCGTGGAAGGCGATGACCGACGAGAGGTCGATGTCGGTGAGCACGTCGCCCGAGATCACCAAGAAGCGCTCGGTCAGCTGTTCGCCGCGCGTTGCGCACCGATCCCGCCGTGCCGAGGGGCGACTCCTCGGTCGCATAGGCCATCTGCACGCCGAGCTCGCTGCCGTCACCGAAGTAGCTGCGGATGGCGTTGGGCAAGAACGCGACGGTGACGACGATCTCGGTGATCCCGTGCCGTCGCAACAGCGAGACGATGTGCTCCATCATCGGCCGCCCGACGAGAGGCAGCATGGGCTTGGGCAGGTTCGAGGTCTGCGGACGCAGACGCGTGCCTTCACCGCCGGCCATGATGACGGCCTTCACGCGGGACGCCCCTTCACGCCGGCGTCTCCTGTGATGTCGGTCTCCGCCTCGGGGCTCCGCCTCGCCGCCCTGCCATCGCGCAATGCCTTCCTGGCGGGGCCGATGTAGCTGCCCGCGGCGTACCACGCCAGCGCGAGGCCGACGAGCCCGGTGACCCAGCCGATCACCTTGATGGGTTGCTGCCACGACGCGTCGCCGTAGCCGAGGAGGAAGGTCGGATAGGCGAACATGAGGCCGAACGTGCCCGCCTTGCCGACCCACAACACGTCAATGCGGGATGCACCGAGCGAGGCGAGCAGCAGGACCATCAACGACACCAGCACCTCGCGGGCAATGGTGGCGAGCCCGAACCACAGCGGCACCGCGCCGTAGACCAAGATGGAGATCACCGCGGTGCCCACGAGCACGCGGTCGGCAACGGGGTCGAGCACCTTGCCGAGCGTGGTCACCTGCCCGAAACGGCGGGCCACATACCCGTCGACCCAGTCTGTCGCGCCGAGGACCGCCAAGAGGATCGCGGCGGCGGTCTGCTCGTGTGCGCCGAAGAGCAACCACACGAAGAGCGGGATGCACAAGAGGCGCACCATGGTGACGACGTTGGGGACGGTGAATACCCGGTCCAGCCCTTCGTCGCCCACGGCATGAAGTCTACGGGAGGGTCCTTCGGCGCCCTCGCCGCGGGGTGGCCGTGGTGTGCGAGAGTGGCGAGGTGCCTCGCTTCGAACCGTTCAAGGGGCTGCGATACCAGCCCGCACGCGCACCCATCGCCCAGGTCATCGCCCCGCCCTACGACGTGATCTCCTCGGCCGAGCGGTCGCTCCTGGCCGCACGGAACAAGGCCAACGCCGTGCTCGTCGAGTTGCCCGAGCCCGATCTCGCCGGCGGGCGCGACCGTTACGCGGTGGCGAGCGACCTGTTCACCCGCTGGCAGGCCACCGGCATCATCGCCGCCGACGCCGAGCCCAGCCTGTACCCGTACCGGATGACCGACACCGCCGGGCGGGCCACCACCGGGGTGATCGGCGCACTCGGGCTGGCCGAGCCCGGGGCCGAGAGCGACATCCTCCCGCACGAGCAGACCCTCCCCAAGCCCAAGAGCGACCGGCTCGACCTCCTCCGGGCCACGCGGGCCAACCTCTCCCCCATTTGGGGCCTCTCCATGGCACCTGGCGTGACCGCCACCTTCGACCCGACCGACGACGATCCGGTGGCCGACGCCTATGACGACGACGGCGTGCGCCACCAGCTCTGGGTGCTCAGCGACCCCGACGCGGTGGCCGCGGTCGGCGAGGCCGTGGCCCGGGCGCCCGTGGTGCTCGCCGACGGCCATCACCGCTACGAGACCGCCCGGGCGTACCAAGCCGAGTGCCGGGCCGCCAACGGCGGCCGGCCCGGGCCCCACGACCTGGTGATGGCCCTGGTGGTGGAGCTGGCGGAGGACCAGCTCACCGTCGGCGCCATCCAGCGGACGGTGAGCGGCCTGCCCGAGGGCTTCGACCTGGTGGGCGCACTGGGCGAGTGGTTCGACGTGGTGCGGGCCGGCAACGCCGACGATCGCACCCTCGGGGCGCTGGCCGACGCCAACTCCCTGGCCCTGGTCACCGGCGGGCGGGCCTACCTCCTGCTCCCCCACGCCGACGTCCACGAGCAGGCGGGCAACGATCTCGATTCCAGCCTCATCGCCTCGGTGCTCTCGACCCTGCCGCCTCACGAGGTGACGCACCGCCACAGCGTGGCCGAGGCGATGGAGGCGCTGGCCGACGGCGAGGGACAGGCGGCCTTCTTGCTCCGGCCGGTCACGGTCAAGCAGATCGACGAGTGGGCCAACGAGCGCCGGCGCATGCCGCCCAAGACCACCTACTTCAGCCCAAAACCCCGGACCGGCATGGTCTTCCGATCCCTCGACCTTCCCTGAGGAGCCTTCCGTGCACGATTCGGTGACCGTCCACATGGCAGCCCCGCCCGACCGGGTCTGGTCCCTGGTGAGCGACGTCACCCGCATCGGCAGCTACAGCCCCGAGACCTTCGAGGCGGAGTGGATCGACGGCGCCACCGGGCCCCGCGGTCGGCGCCCGCTTCCGCGGCCATGTGAAGCGCAACGCCAAGGGCCCGATCTACTGGACGACCTGCACGGTGACCGAGTGCGTCCCGGGCACCACCTTCGCCTTCGGCGTCGGCGCGCCCGGCAAGACACCACTCAACGTTTGGCGCTACGACATCGTGGCGACCGCCGACGGCTGCGACGTGACCGAGTCCTTCACGCTGCGACGGACGCTGGCCCTGCGCCTCTACTGGTCGGTGCTGGGCTGGAGCCGGGGCAAGACCAACCGCAACGGGATGCGCACCACCCTCGAGCGGATCCGAGACGAGGTCGAGGCAGCCCCGGCCCCGGCGGGTTAGCCGGGACGCGGCGGGTTCGCGGCGGGTTCGGGGGGTTGGCGGCGGGTGAGAGGACGCAGGAGGGAGAGCGACACATGGTGGACGAAGGCCGGCCGATTTCGTACATGGCCCTGGAGGTCGGGACCCCGGTCCTCACCTTCTCGGGCACCGAGTTCGGGAAGGTCGAGCACGTCCTGACCGTGCCCGAGCTCGACCTGTTCGACGGTATCGCCGTCAAGACGCACCACCACGGCGTGCGCTTCATCGACCGCGACCAGGTCCGCGACATCACGACCGCCGCCGTCACGTGCGCCATCAGCGACGAGCAGGTCGACTCGCTCCCCGAGCCGAGCGGTCCACTCGTCTTGCATCCCGACACCGCCCGTGACGAGGGCCCTTCGCTCTCCGCCCGCTGGGGACGGCTGTTCGGACGCGAGCACTGGAAGGAGCTCGAGTAACGCGCTGGCGCCGCAGGGACGGCCCCGCGTGAACGCCTCGCCTCCCCCATCGGCGCTGACCGAGAGCCGCCGGCGGGAGTGCGCCGCGGTCCTCGCCTCGGCCACGGCGTGGGTCTCGACCCGCGCCGACGTCGCCGGCCTCGGCCTGGCCGGCTCCTGGGCCCGCGACGCGGCGACGATGGCTTCCGACGTCGACCTGGTCGTCCTGACCGATCAACCCGAGCTCTACATCGCGGCGACCGCATGGATCGAGCCGGCCACCGGGTCGAGCGGCGACCGTCGTGCGAACCCAGGCGTGGGGCCCGCTGACCGAGCGCCGGGTGCAGCTGGCCTCGGGCTTGGTGGTCGAGTGGGGGTTCGCGCCACGCAGCTGGGCCGACGTGGCGCCGCTCGACGACGGGACGGCGCGGGTGGTCGCCGACGGCTTCGCCGTGCTCTACGACCCCTTCGGGCTCTTGGAGGGGCTGGTCGCCGCCGTGCGCGGCGCGGACCTGAGCGCCCGCGCCCGCCGCTTCGAGACTCAGTCCACCGTCCAGCTCGAGCCTGATCGAAGCAGCGCGCCGAGATCACCGAGCCCGCGCTTTGCCTGGGCGTCGGTGATCTGCTCGGCCATCTGGCTGCCGTACTCGGGACGCTCGACGGCCCGGAACACGCCGATCGGCGTGGGCTCGTAGGGGCCGCGGGCCAGGCGGGACAGCGCGAAGGCCAGCCCCGGGTCGCCCGCTTCTCGTCGTGCACGAGCAGCGCGTCCTGCCCGACCTCGGCCACCGACACGATCTCGAGGCTGCCGTCGGAGCGCTGCACCACGCCGCGTTCCTCACCCTCGGCACCGAAGACGATCGGCTGCCCGTGCTGGAGCGGGATCAGCATGTTGGACCGGGCGTCGCGGCTGGTGATCTTCTCGAAGGCGCCGTCGTTGAAGACGTTGCAGTTCTGCAGCACCTCGACGAAGGCGGCGCCGTTGTGCTCGTGGGCCCGGCGGAAGGTCTCCTGCATGTGGGCGCGGTCCATGTCGTGGGTGCGGGCCACGAACGTGGCCTCGGCGCCCAGGGCGAGCGAGACCGGGTTGAACGGGGTGTCGACCGAGCCGAACGGCGTCGACTTGGTCACCTTGGCCACTTCGGAGGTCGGCGAGTACTGGCCCTTGGTCAGCCCGTAGATCTGGTTGTTGAACATCAAGATGTTCAGGCGCACGTTGCGGCGCAGGGCGTGGATCAGGTGGTTGCCCCCGATGGAGAGCGCGTCGCCGTCGCCCGAGATGACCCACACGTCGAGGTCGGGCCGGGTCGTGGCGAGCCCGGTGGCGATGGCCGGGGCCCGACCGTGGATCGAGTGCATCCCGTAGGTGTTCATGTAGTACGGGAAGCGCGCCGCACAGCCGATGCCCGAGAGGAAGACCGTGTTCTCGCGCCGCACCCCGAGGTCGGGCATGAGCATCTGGACGGCGGCGAGGATGGAGTAGTCACCGCAGCCCGGGCACCAGCGCACCTCCTGGTCGCTGGTCCAGTCCTTGCGGCTGGTGACGGGGACGGCCGTCGCGACGGCGCCGTTGCCGTTTGCGTTGCCGTTCGCCGGCTGCCGTTGCCGTTGGTGGCGCCGTTGGACTCGCTCATGACTTCCCTCCGAGCAGCGCCGTGATGGCGGCCTCGATCTCTCCGACGCGGAACGGCACGCCCTGCATCTTCGACATGGTCTGCGCGTCCACCAGGAACTCGGCCCGCAGGATGCGGCTCAGCTGGCCGAGGTTGATCTCGGGCACCAGGATCTGGGTGTAGCGCCCGAGTACCTCGTCGAGGTTGGGCGGCAACGGGTTGAGATGGCGCAGGTGGACGTGGGCGGCCTTCATGCCACGGGCCCTGACACGCTTGACCCCGGCGAAGACGGCCGCGTAGGTCGAACCCCAGCTCACGAGCAGGAGCTGTGCGTCGCCGGTCTCGTCGTTCACGTCCACCGGCGGGATGTCCGCCGCGATCCCGGCGATCTTGTCGCGGCGCAGGTGCACCATGCGCTCGTGGTTGACGCCCTCGTAGGACACGTTGCCGCTGCCGTCGGCCTTCTCGAGGCCGCCGATGCGGTGCTCGAGGCCGGGCAGGCCCGGCGGGGCCCAGGGGCGGGCCAGGGTCTCGGCGTCACGGACGTAGGGCCAGAAGCTCTGGTTGCCGTCTCCGTCGGCGTGGTTGGGCTCGGAGGCGAACTCCGGGTCGATCGGCTCGAGCGCATCGAGGTCGGGCAGGCGCCAGGGCTCGGCACCGTTGGCCAGGTAGCCGTCGGAGAGCAGGATGACCGGCGTCCGGTACTTCACCGCCAGGCGCACCGCCTCGATGGCGGTGGCGAAGCAGTCGCTCGGCGTCTGGGGCGCGACGATGGGCAGCGGCGCCTCGCCGTGGCGCCCGTACATGGCGTGGAGCAGGTCGGCCTGCTCGGTCTTGGTGGGCAGACCGGTCGAGGGCCCGCCGCGCTGGACGTCGACGATGACCAGCGGCAGCTCGAGGTTGATGGCGAGACCGACGGTCTCGGACTTGAGGTCGAGGCCGGGACCACTGGTCGTGGTGACGCCGAGTGCCCCGCCGAAGGCCGCGCCCAGGGCGGCGCCGATGCCGGCGATCTCGTCCTCGGCCTGGAAGGTGCGGACGCCGAACTCCTTGCGCCGGCTCAGCTCGTGGAGGATGTCCGAGGCCGGGGTGATCGGGTAGCTGCCCGAGGAACAGGAGCAGGCCGGCCAGCCGGGACGCCGTGATGAGGCCCCAGGCCAGCGCCTGGTTGCCGGTGACCTGGACGTACTCGCCCTTCTCGAAGGTGGCCGGCTTGACCTCGTAGTTGGACTCGAAGAGCTCGGCCGTCTCGCCGAAGTCGTAGCCGGCCCGGAAGGCCCGGGTGTTGGCGTCGGCGACCTGGGGCCGCCCGCCGAAGCGCTCGGAGATCCACTCGACGGTCGGCTCGACCGGGCGGGTGTACATCCAGCTGATGAGCCCGAGGGCGAAGAAGTTCTTGGAGCGCTCCGCGTCGCGGGGCTTGACGCCGGCCTCCTTGCAGACCTCCTGGGTGATGGAGGTCATGGGCACCTCGTAGACCGTGTAGGCCGCGAGGGAGCCGTCGGTCAGCGGGTTGGCGCCGTAGCCGGCCTTGGTCAGGTCGCGCTCCTCGAAGGAGTCGCTGTTGACGATGAGGACCGTTCCCTTGGCCATCAGGTCGATGTTGGCCTTCAGCGCGGCCGGGTTCATGGCCACCAGCACGTTGGGCGCGTCGCCCGGGGTCAAGATGTCGTGGTCCGAAATGTGGACCTGGAAGGCGGAGACGCCGTTGACGGTGCCGGCGGGGGCCCGGATCTCGGCCGGGAAGTCCGGGAAGGTGGACAGGTCGTTGCCCAGCAGGGCGCTACTCGTGGTGAAGCGGTCGCCGGTCAGCTGCATGCCGTCGCCGGAGTCCCCGGCGAAACGCACGATGACCTGGTCCAACTGCTCCGTCACGTGTTGCGTTCCCGATGCCACGGGCTGCCTCGTCTCATGTCGTGGACGTGGAGACGCCCTGGCTCAGCGCAGCGGGCCTCCTGGCACGCCCCGCCGACGCGGCGCGCGGCAATCTCCGTCCGAATTCGTTCGTTGCTCCCGATCCTAATCCCGGCCCGGGGTGGCCCCTCTTCATGCAAGCTTCATCTGCAGTCCTGCAGGCTGGCCCGGACGCCTCGGGATCCGGGCGCCGAGGACCGGTCGAGGCGGCCCGTCAGGATCGGGGCGATCGCTTCAGGCGATGGTGACGTCGGGGCTCGAGGTAGACGTCCTGGATGCTGTGGATCAGGGCCGCGCCCTCGTCCATCGGACGTTGGAAGGCCTTGCGGCCGACGATGAGTCCCATGCCGCCGGCGCGCTTGTTGATCACCGCGGTGCGCACGGCCTGGGCCAGGTCGCTGTCGCCCTTGGACTCGCCGCCCGAGTTGATGAGGCCGATGCGGCCGGCGTAGCAGTTGACGACCTGCCAGCGGGTGAGGTCGATCGGGTTGTCCGTGGTCAGCTCGTCGTAGACGAGCGGGTCGGTCTTGCCGAAGCCGATCGCCGTGTAGCCGCCGTTGTTCTCGGGCTGCTTCTGCTTGATGATGTCGGCCTCGATCGTCACGCCCATGTGGTTGGCCTGGCCGGTCAGGTCGGCCGAGACCTCGTAATTGACGCCGTCCTTCTTGAAGGCGCGGGTTGCGCAGGTAGCACCACAGCACGGTGAACATGCCGAGGCGGTGCGCCTCGGCGAAGGCCTCGCTCACCTGCTGGAGCTCGCGGTCCATGTCGTCGGAGCCGAAGTAGATGGTGGCGCCCACGCCCACGCGCCGAGGTCGGCCGCCTGGCGGACCGAGCCGAACATGATCTGGTCGTACGTGTCGGGTGTGTGCAAGAACGCGTTGTGGTTCAGCTTCACGATGAAGGGGATCCGGTGCACGTATTTGCGCGAGGCGAGGCCGAGGGTGCCGAGCGTGGTCGCCACCGCATTGCACTCGCCGGCCAGTGCGAGCTCGAGCAGGTTCAGCGGGTCGAAGTAGGCCGGGTTCTTCGAGAAGCTCGCCGCGGCGGAGTGCTCGATGCCTTGGTCGACCGGGAGGATGGAGACGTAGCCCGTGCCGCCCAGCCGGCCGTGGTTGAACAGCGTCCCGAGGTTGCGCAACACGTTCGGGTTGCGGTCGCTGTTCGTGAAGACACGGTCGAGGTAGTCGGGACCGGGCAAGGTCAGGTTGTCCGCCGGGAACGCCTTGGCCGTATAGGACAGCAGGGCGTCCGCGTCGTCGCCGAGGAGCGCGTGGAGGTCGGGGCTCGTGCTCATGGGCCCAGCCTACCGGAGGGTAACCGGGCCTTCTTTCGAAGCAAGCGGGGGCGCATCGTCGCCGTTCTGCCCACATTCCGCGCTGCAGATCAACTTCAGAAAAATCGAGGCGCGGGTGACGCGTCATCGCGGGTACTCGGCCCTTACGCTGAGGGGCGTCGGAACCGGGTTGGCGACGCTGTTGCTGCGAGCGGAGGCTATGAACGTTCTCGAGTCCAGAGCGGACAGGCCTTTGCGTCTGCGTCCGTGGGTACTCCTGGCGGGCGCCGTCGTGGTCATCGCCGCTGTCTTGTACTTCACCAACGGCTCGTCGACGCCCGGGAACACGGGCTCGCCGACCGCATCTCGGAGTGCGGGCCACGGATCGGGCTCGGCATCGGCGTCAGGCGGCTCGAAGAGCACCTTCTTCCTCCGCTCCACCATGCCGTCGACGGGCCAGCAGAACGTGGCGGCGAACACGACGATCTCTTTGACCTTCTCCTCACCGGTGAGCCTGCACGCGGCATCGACGCCGACCCTCTCCCCCAAGATCGCCGGCAAGTGGGTGCAGCCGACTCCCACCACGCTGTCCTACGAGCTCGACTCACCGCTCATCCCCGCCTCCCAAGAGGTCGTCACGGTCCCGGGCGGGACCCACGGCCTGCGCAGTGCCGGCGGCGCGGTGCTGACCTCCTCGAACTCGGTGACCTTCGACGTGGCGGACGGGTCGACGCTGCGGCTCCAGCAACTGCTGGCCGGGCTGAACTATCTCCCGGTCGGCTTCTCGCCCACCGGGCCGGCACCGGCCCGCGCCGACCTGGCCGAGGACCAGGCCGGGACCTTCTCCTGGCGCTGGCCCGGCCTGCCGAGCGAGCTCACCTCGCAGTGGACGCAGGGCACCGCGAACGTGATCACCAAGGCGGCGGTCGAGGCGTTCGAGACCCAGAACAACCTCGGCGTCGACGGCGAGGCCGGGCCGGCGGTGTGGACGGCGCTGATCAACGACACCATCAACGCCAAGGCCTCCGCCACGCCCTACGTGTACGTGCTGGTGAACAAGGCGCTGCCCCAGAACCTCACCTTGTGGAACAACGGGACGGCGCAGTACGCGGGAATCCCGGTCAACAGCGGCGCACCCGGCGCCGACACCACCGACGGCACGTTCGCCGTCTTCGAGCACGTGCGCTACTCGGACATGAAGGGCACCAACCCCGACGGCACCACCTACAACGACCCCAACGTGCCCTACGCCAGCTACTTCAACGGGGGCGACGCGCTGCACGGCTTCATCCGCGCCACTTACGGGTCACCCCAGAGCAATGGCTGTGTCGAGATGAGCTACGCCGACGCCGCGCTGGTCTGGCCGCTGACCCCGATCGGCACGCTGGTCACCGTCGAGGGACCCAACTACGGCACCGCGCCGCCGCCGACGACGACCACCACGGCGCCACCAGCCACGACCACCACCGCTGCCCCGGCGCCGACCACGACGACGCCCACCACCGCGCCGGCCGCACCGCCCGCACCGGCTGCGATCACCTCGACGACGGCGCCGCCGGCGTAGGGCCGCCAGTCGGCGTGGGGACCCGCCGATTCGGGGGATCCGCCGATTCGGGGCCGTGCGCTTCGCGCTCTTTTGCGGGGCGCGCCGGGCCGGCCTCGAACTGCGTGCTCGGCGCTCGGGGCCTAAGGAACCCAGCCGGTCGTCGACGTCGTAGGCCTCGGGGTCGGCCCGCCGGACCCGCTCGAAGTACTCGCGTGCCTTGGGCACGTCGCCCGCCCGCTCGTAGAGGTCGCCCAGCAGGTACCACTGGCGGATGTGGCGGTCCGATGGGTTGCGCAGCGCCTTGGCCGCTCCCGCGGTGGCCAGCATGGCGATGGCGCCGTTGAGGTCGCCGGCATCGGCCAGCGACGCGGCGGCCACGATGCGACCCTCGGCCAGCACGTCGGGCTCGGGTGAGCTGTGCCGGAGCTCGGTCCACAGCTCGGCCACCTTCTTCGGCTTGTGCAGGGCGCGCTGGCAGTCCATGAGCACGGGCAGGTAGCTCGGTGGCGTCGGTCAGCTCCGACCGCCTGGAGGTGGCGCACCGCCTCGCGCCAGCGACCGCACCGATAGGCGGCCAGGCCGGCCAGCTCGCGCACGCCGGCAACCCCGGGTGTCTCCTCGGCCACGGGCTTGATGGCCCGCAGCGCATCTTGGTAGCGACCGCGCTCGTAGGCGCCCAAGGCGGACTCGGCGCGCTCGACCAGGCGTTCGCGATGGTGTGCGGTCGCCACGTCGGCTGCGTTGCGGATGGCTGCGGCGAGTTCGGGCGGCAGCGTGTGCTTGCCCGACAGCGCGGCGATGGCCTCGCGGGCCGAGCTGGTGCTGGGCGTGCTGGTGTCGGCAGCTTGCGACTTGGTTCGAGGTGTGGCGCGCGAGCGGCCCTTCGAGGGCGAATCAGCCCATTCGTCCCGTGCTCCGTCGACCCTGGTCCAGGAGGTGTCGCGCCGCTGCGGCGGGCGGCTGGGGGCGTGGGCGTCCTGGTCACGAGCGCCTGCGGCCGGGTCGTCGTCACGCTCGAGGACCCGGCGGGCCCCGCGTCGAGCCACGTTCCCCCACGATTTGGACCCGGGCAGCTCGGGCCTGCTCGTGCCGCGATCGTCCCGCCCGTCCCGGCGCGGTGGCGCGCCGCGGCTCGTCGAGCGGCGAGGCTCGCCCCGGTTGGCGCTGGTCGAGCCGCTGCGGTCGGCGATGCCGGGTCCGGAGCGGCTTCCGCTGCCGCTGGACCTCGAGGTCGTCGAACTGCCGTAGGAGCGTGGTCGATCGGTGCTGCTGCGGCGTGGGGGCCCGGCGGACCGCGGCGCGTCGCCGTACTCCTGCCCTCTCCGCTGCTCCCGCTGCTGCGCCGTGGTCCGCTGCCGGCCCCGGGGCGGGGTTGCCGTGACGTGGCGCCGGTGCCGCGCGAGGACGCTCCGGTGCCCGATCGGGCCGATCGCGTGGCTGGGCGACCCCGGGTGGCACCGCCGCCGCTCCCAGAGCGGGCAGCCGAGGGCCTGCCGCTCGCCGATCCTCGTGTGCTTGGCGTTCCCGATCGGGCCGCACCCGTCCCGGGTTTGCGCGACGGTCGCGACCCGGTGCCGCCTTGGCGCGCTCCGGGCTCCGGCATTGCGGGAACCCGGGCGCGAGGCGCCTGACGAGGTGCCTGACCGGGACGAACGTGACTGGCCTGCCGGGCGGGCCGGGCGCGCCGCACCGCCCGATCGCGACGATTGGGCGCGACGATTCGGCTGGGGAGAGCGCGGTGGCACCGGATGAGTCTACAAACGCGACACCCGCGACCTGGTTCGCGACGGGCGGCGGTCTCACTGCGGTGTCGCCGTTGGAGATGGCCGCCAAATGGATGTGTCGCAATGACCCCAGAAACGACAAAATCCCCTCCGAGCCGAAGCTCAAAGGGGATCTCGTCATTTAGAAATCCCGGCAGCGACCTACTCTCCCAGGGGGCCTCCCCCCAAGTACCATCGGCGCGGGCGGGCTTAACTGCCGTGTTCGGAATGGGAACGGGTGTTTCCCCGCCGCTATGGCCACCGGAAATCGTGCGCTCGGCGGGCTCGACACACCCCTGACAGGGTGGAGCCACGCCTGTGGCTGCGTTGCCGCAGCCCCTGAGCGTCCCAAAGCGAGCACGAGCGGTAGATCTCCAAGCCCTCGGCCGATTAGTACCGGTCGGCTGAATGCATTACTGCACTTACACCTCCGGCCTATCAACGTGGTCGTCTAGCCACGGGCCTTACCAGGTTAACCCTGTGGGAGATTTCATCTCGAAACGGGCTTCGCACTTAGATGCTTTCAGCGCTTATCCCACCCGTAGGTCGCAAACCAGCCGTGCCCTTGGCAGGACAACTGGCACACGAGAGCTACGTCCGTCCCGGTCCTCTCGTACTAGGGACAGCCTTTCTCAAATCTCCTACGGCTGCATCGGATAGGGACCGACATTCTTTGTTACCACCGACCTAGCTGGCCGGGGGCCAGGACATTTCTGCCTGGCTCTGCATGTCGCCATGCAGATCGGACCATCTCTTCACACTCGCAGTCACGCGGATGTGCTTGGCATATGGTCTCTGAGGATTCTGGATTCTGAGCTCTGATGAAGGCGTCGATACCTGCCTCCACCATTCATTCGGAGCGCACGGGCGGCAAGCCGCTCGAAGCCCTCCGGTGCAAGATGCTCACGCCTCGACATCGCTTGCACGATGTCGGAAAAGGTCGCGAACTCCTCCTGCTTGCAGCTCAGTAACGGATTTCTTTCGAAGAAGGGGATGATTCTTTCTAGGAGATCCCTTCGATTGCGAACCACCAGCACATACGTGTGGTCATTCGTTCCACGATGGTTCTCTCGCAGCGATCCACAACCCAGAAGCTCTCGTGCAAGGTCCAAAACCTTGACTCGAGAGATGTCCTGGCTTATTCGGAACTCCGGCACGAGTTGCCAACCGCTCCTCGTGCATGGATTTCTCTGGATTGCTACGTGAAAACATCCTTCTCCGTCTACAAATCCGGCTATGTACGACTCCAGCCTTTCCTGCTGATTGACCGCACCTGACGCATTGTCACTGCTCTTCGCGTCCATGCCCGTATCGTACGAAGCGGGTGTATCACGACCTTCAAAGAGCGAGTAGCGCAGGATTCATACGGTGTTTCCAGCAAATAGCCAAGTTTATAGACAGCGCGGTTTTATCCACTGTCTCACGACGTTCTAAACCCAGCTCGCGTACCGCTTTAATGGGCGAACAGCCCAACCCTTGGGACCGGCTTCAGCCCCAGGATGCGACGAGCCGACATCGAGGTGCCAAACCTTCCCGTCGATATGGACTCTTGGGGAAGATGAGCCTGTTATCCCCGGGGTACCTTTTATCCGTTGAGCAACGGCGCTTCCACAAGCAACCGCTGGATCACTATGCCCTGCTTTCGCACCTGCTCGACTTGTAGGTCTCGCAGTCAAGCTCCCTTTTGCCATTGCACTCGACAGCTGATTGCCAACCAGCCTGAGGGAACCTTTGGGCGCCTCCGTTACATTTTAGGCAATCTGTTAGCCCGACAACTTGTATCTCATGCTTGGCAGAATTTCGTTCGCGATGTATGCATTCATCGCCGACGCGGAGGGCGCCGGCACGTGGATCTGCAAGCCATCACGCTGCTTTCGCACTGTGGTCTCCACTCCAACGTCTCGCTGGATCACCGATTGCAGAAGCTGAACTTCTCCAGAGGTGAAGCTTTGAGTGTTGAGGTACAGACCGCGACACTGACTCGACTTTCGTGAGCCATCGTCCATAAACCACACGGCCATGCTCAATGAAGTGAGCTCGAGATCCGACCGGCACCACCTTTCGATGGCCCCGGTAGAAGCGCATTCGGAACTCTTCCAGCTCGACGTGCGAAAGGGTCGAAAACCCAATGTTCGTCGAGACCGTACCGAGCCGATTGCGCCGAGCTCTCGCCTTTGGTGGCGTGCGGACCCAATCTCGCCATTCTGAGTACTTCCAGTCGACATAGGCCGACTGCCTCAAGGAATGTTCGATCTTGAGCCTTGCTGTGCGTGCGCCGCGCTGTCGTTCGAGGTGAGCGTCACCCAGAAGCATTCCCACAAGGATTTGCCTCTGCCGCTCTGTCATCGTCAACAGCGCCTTCTGCATACGCAGTTCCAGCGTGTTCATGGACGGAGTTGTCGTCTCGAGGCCATTTCTGCCTCGATCTGCATGTCGCCATGCAGTTCAGACCATTCCATCACCCGTCGCAATGCGACGGGGCTCTCGTTGTGGTCGTTGGGGTAGGCAACATAAGGCTGCCCAACCTGCTGATTGTCCGCACTGGTCAGATTGTCACTGCCCATGCCAAACCGTAGAAAACGGTTGTGACACAGATGAGTACTGCCAGATACTCGGGTGTTCCAGCATACGCCGAGAGTTTTATCTCACATGGTTTCCCATGATTCGCCCCATTTTGTTAAGGCGACCGCCCCAGTCAAACTACCCACCTGACGCTGTTCCTGATCCGGATTACGGACCGAGGTTAGAGTCCCGGCACTAAAAGGGTGGTATTTCAAGGTTGACTCCACACTGGCTGGCGCCAATGCTTCAAAGTCTCCCACCTATCCTACACAAATAGTACCAAAACTCAACATCAAGCTGTAGTAAAGGTCCACGGGGTCTTTCCGTCCTGATGCAGCTAACGAGCATCTTTACTCGTACTTCAATTTCGCCGGGTCTGTGGTTGAGACAGTAGGAAAGTCGTTACGCCATTCGTGCAGGTCGGAACTTACCCGACAAGGAATTTCGCTTGTTCTGTTGCAACCAATCACTCAAACAACATTTGAAATGATTAGCGGATCGGTCGTTTCCGCCGATCTCCCTACGTCGCCGTAGGGACCGGACCATAACTTCATCTCACAGGGACTACCTATATGACCTGTGAGGTGGTCGGCGTTTGGTCTCTGAGGATTCTCAGTCTCCTGAGTCTTTCCTGCTGATTGTCCGCACCGAACGGATTGTCACTACTCACGTCGCAAACCGTCAAGACCGCTTGTGACATGAATGAGTACCGTCGGATACTCGGAGTTTCCAGCATTTGGCCGACTACTCACCACGACGTCGCCGACGCGGAGGGCAGCTACCCATTGCACTCTATGGGAAAATTTACCTTAGGCACTTTTGTTACGACTCAAATCGACTTCAGCTGTTCGACTGATTCCGTTCTGAGCGGCTGGGTCATTTCTGCCCAGCTCCTCATGTCGCCATGAGGGTCGGACTGTATCTTCACCACCGCCGGCTCTCACCGGTTGAGGGCGCCCTGCGTACAGTCTCTGAGGATCCTTCAAGTACTTGCTCCAGAGACCTGGCTCTCTGCTTCCCGTTGGCATTCATGCCATAGGCCAGCCGAACCAGGCGCTCGAACCCATCGGGTGAAAGATGTTCCTTTCGCCGCATCGCACGCACGATGGCGGCAAATGCTTCAAAGTCACCCTTCTTGACCACCAGCTGATGCATCTCGAAGAACGGCACCACAGCCTCTTCGAGGCTTTGAAGACCGTCCACTGCGAAAGTCCAGACACTGCTGTTCGGACCCTTTGGGCGGACTCGCCCGCATCCGAACATTGGGATCATCGCCTCGAGTACTTCTCGATGGTCACGGTGTTGGTAGACGTGGAAGACCGGCTGCAGCTGCCAGCCCCTGTGCCGACGCATCATCGCTGAGCGATGTACTGACACGGAGAAGCAACCCTCGCCGTCCACGAAACCAACGACCCATTTGGGATCGAGCACGGAGCAGCAACTCGGAGTTTCCTGCTGATTGTCCGCACCGGTCGGATTTTCACTGCTCATGTCACCACTCAATCACTGAGTTGTGACATGAACGAGTACCGCCGGATACTCGGATGTTCCAGCATATAGCGGGGTTTTACAACAGCCAGGTATAAACTAACCGTTATAGTTACGGCCGCCGTTTACCGGGGCTTAGGTTCAGAGCTTCGTCCGAAGACTAACCCTTCCCCGTAACCTTCCGGCACCGGGCAGGCGTCAGAGCGTATACATCGTCTTACGACTTCGCACGCTCCTGTGTTTTTAGTAAACAGTCGCTTTCCCCAATTCTCTGCGGCCCCTTTGGGCATCAGGACGCGAAGTCCGTCACCCTATTGAGGCCCTCCTTCTCCCGAAGTTACGGAGGAATTTTGCCGAGTTCCTTAACCACAGTTCTCCCGATCGCCTTGGTATTCTCTACCCGCCCACCTGTGTTGGTTTGGGGTACGGGTACCGTGTCAGCTCGCTAGAAGTTTTTCTAGGCAGCATAGAATCAGTGACTTCGCCTGGAACGGCTCGGCATCGCGTCTCAGGATTGATGGGATCCGGATTTACCTAGATCCCTCCCTACACGCTTACCCCAGGACAACCAACGCCTGGGCTCACCTATCTTCCTGCGTCGCTCCTTTGCTATCCGCCCCAGGGTTGGTCGGTTCGACCCGAAGGTCATCCCCTTAGTACCCCTGGCTTGGAATGGGCGCGGACACGGTAGTACTGGAATATCAACCAGTTGTGCATCGACTACGCCTCTCGGCCTCGCCTTAGCTCCCGACTTACCCTGGGAGGATTAGCCTTCCCCAGGAACCCTTGGGCTTACGGCGGAGGAGTTTCTCACTCCTCTCTCGCTACTCATACCAGCATTCGCACTCGACCACGCTCCACGACGGTTCACACCACCGCTTCTCTGCGAGATCGACGCTCCCCTACCACTCCTGTCTAAAGACAGGAATCCGCGGCTTCGGCTCTTGACTTGAGCCCCGTTACATTATCCGCGCAGGACCACTCGACCAGTGAGCTATTACGCACTCTTTTAAGGGTGGCTGCTTCTAAGCCAACCTCCTGGCTGTCTTTGCGTTCCCACATCGTTTTCCACTTAGTCAAGAATTTGGGGCCTTAGCCGGCGGTCTGGGCTGTTTCCCTTTCGACCAACGAAGCTCATCCCTCGTGGTCTCACTGCCGGGTTCTAGAGCATCGGCATTCGGAGTTTAGTTGGGGTCAGTAAGCTTGTAGGCCCCCTAGCCCATCCAGTGCTCTACCTCCGATGCTGAACACCCGACGCTGCACCTAAATGCATTTCGGGGAGAACCAGCTATCACCGAGTTTGATTGGCCTTTCACCCCTTGCCACAGGTCATCCCCCCAGTTTTCAACCTAGGTGGGTTCGGCCCTCCACGAAGTCTTACCTTCGCTTCAGCCTGCCCATGGCAAGCTCACTCGGCTTCGGGTCTACAGCATGCGACTCAACGCCCTATTCAGACTCGCTTTCGCTTCGGCTACCCATCACTGGTTAACCTCGCCACACACCGTAACTCGCTGGCTCATTCTTCAAAAGGCACGCCATCACGGCTGCTATCCATCATGTGTCACCACTCTCACCCGAAGGGATCGTGATAACGATGGAGCAACGACGCTTTGACTGTTTGTAAGCCAACGGTTTCAGGTACTATTTCACTCCCCTCCCGGGGTACTTTTCACCTTTCCCTCACGGTACTAGTTCGCTATCGGTCGCCTAAGAGTACTTAGCCTTACGAGATGGTCCTCGCAGATTCACGCCGGCTTTCCCGGATCCGGCGCTACTCGGGTGTTCAAGCGGAGTCCGATGTATTTCGTGTACGGGACCATTACCCTCTCTGGTTCAGCTTTCCTGACTGATTCCACTAGACATCGGATTTGTAACTCCGTGACAGGTCTGGTGCCCCGTCTCTTGAATCCCACAACCCCATACCGGCAACGCCACCAGGCTTATACACCGGCACGGTTTAGGCTCTTCCCATTTCGCTCGCCGCTACTCAGGGAGTCACTGTTGTTTTCCTCTCCTCGGGTTACTTAGATGTTTCAATTCACCCGGTTCCCTCGCCCTGCCCTATACATTCAGGCAGGAGTAGCACCTCATGACAGGTGCTGGGTTGCCCCATTCGGATATCCACGGATCGACGCTTGGTAGACAGCTTCCCGTGGCTTTTCGCAGTCGCCCACGTCCTTCTTCGGCTTTAGGCGCCAAGGCATCCGCCGTTGGCTCTTTGTAGCTTGGAGAACAAAGATGCTCGTGCTCGCTTTGGAATTCTCAAGGGGCTCGACAGCGCACACCGCCGGCAGGACACCGCGCTGACCGTAGAGCGCATCGCTCGGCGGTCAACCGGAAAACAGCCCGGCCAGGGCACGCACGGGGTGAGTGGTCCCGACGCCGGCGCAGCCGACGAGCTCCGAATGCGACACGGGCACACAAGGCCTCGAGGAGCACACATGGGGCTCGACTCGAGATCCCGGGACCCGCACCGCCAAGAGGCCGGCACGCCGAGGGACGTCACCAGGGATCGACCACAAGGGTCGCTCCCTCAAAACGAAATAGTGAGAGTCAGAACGTTCTCGCCCGGACCGATCCGTGCCGGGCGGGCTCCAGCCGCCTCACCGAAGCGAGGCGATCAGAGGCGGCCCGAACATCTGCCGGTTGAGACGAGAGCGTCCAAATAACCAGTGTTCAACTGGGTAGTGATCGGCCGAATCTTTCGGTAAACAAATACCAAAAGGACCGATAGCACTCCTTAGAAAGGAGGTGATCCAGCCGCACCTTCCGGTACGGCTACCTTGTTACGACTTCACCCCAATCACCGATCCCACCTTCGACGGCTCCCTCCTAAAAGGTTGGGCCACCGGCTTCGGGTGTTACCGACTTTCGTGGTGTGACGGGCGGTGTGTACAAGGCCCGGGAACGTATTCACCCCGGCGTTGCTGATCCGGGATTACTAGCGACTCCGACTTCACGGAGTCGAGTTGCAGACTCCGATCCGAACTGAGACTGGCTTTTGGGATTGGCTCCTCCTCGCGGATTAGCAGCCCGTTGTACCAGCCATTGTAGCATGTGTGCAGCCCTGGGCGTAAGGGGCATGATGACTTGACGTCGTCCCCACCTTCCTCCGAGTTGACCCCGGCAGTCTCCTACGAGTCCCCGGCATTACCCGCTGGCAACATAGGACAAGGGTTGCGCTCGTTGCGGGACTTAACCCAACATCTCACGACACGAGCTGACGACAGCCATGCACCACCTGTGTAAGGCCCCGAAGGACACCGTATCTCTACGGCTTTTCCCTACATGTCAAACCCAGGTAAGGTTCTTCGCGTTGCCTCGAATTAAGCCACATGCTCCGCCGCTTGTGCGGGCCCCCGTCAATTCCTTTGAGTTTTAGCCTTGCGGCCGTACTCCCCAGGCGGGGCACTTAATGCGTTAGCTGCGGCACGGAAACCGTTGAATAGTCCCCACACCTAGTGCCCAACGTTTACGGCGTGGACTACCAGGGTATCTAATCCTGTTCGCTCCCCACGCTTTCGCTCCTCAGCGTCAATGTCGGCCCAGACCACCGCCTTCGCTGCTGGTGTTCCTCCTGATATCTGCGCATTTCACCGCTACACCAGGAATTCCGTGGTCCCCTACCGAATTCTAGTCATGACAGTATCGAGTGGCGGCTCCAGGTTGAGCCTGGAGGTTTCACACCCGACTTATCAAACCGCCTACGAGCTCTTTACGCCCAATAAATCCGGACAACGCTTGCACCCTACGTATCACCGCGGCTGCTGGCACGTAGTTGGCCGGTGCTTCTTCTGCAGGTACCGTCACTATCGTCCCTGCTGAAAGGAGTTTACAACTCAGAAAGCCTTCGTCCTCCACGCGGCGTTGCTGCGTCAGGCTTTCGCCCATTGCGCAAGATTCCCCACTGCTGCCTCCCGTAGGAGTCTGGGCCGTGTCTCAGTCCCAGTGTGGCTGATCGTCCTCTCAGACCAGCTACCCGTCGATGCCTTGGTAGGCCGTTACCCCACCAACAAGCTGATAGGCCGCGAGCCCCTCCCGAAGCAAAATTCATTTCCTTGTCAGATCATGCGATCCGACAGGGGTATCCGGTATTAGCACCGGTTTCCCGGTGTTGTCCCAGTCTTCGGGGCAGGTTGCTCACGTGGTACTCACCCGTTCGCCACTCACTCTTCATCAGTATTGCTACCGAATGGAGCGCGTTCGACTTGCATGTGTTAAGCACGCCGCCAGCGTTCGTCCTGAGCCAGGATCAAACTCTCCATCGAGACTTACGTTCAGCCCGGCCCCACAAAGGGACAGGACCTCCCGAAAATCAGAGAGTCACCATAGTTTGACTCGAACTATTAGTAACCACAGGCCTCTTCGACCCAGAGGGTCTTCCGAGGCCTGCGTAATGCTTAATTGACGTACAACCCATCCGTATGAGTCCGAATGGATTGCCCGCACTGGCTTTTGGCTCTCACTATTCCGTTTTCAAGGAGCGACCGGGCACACATCGGCAGAGCCGGTGTTGGTGCCGGGTTGCCCGAAGGACGGTTCCGGACGAACTGCGTCCGCCGGAAGGTTTCCTTCGGCTGTCGGAGGGCCGGGTGAGGCCGTTCCGACGGGTGTGTCACTCTAGCAGGGTCGCTGGTGACCGTCAACGCGACTGTTGCGCGTTTTTGCGGGCCGAACCGCCCCGGTGACACCGAGACCCGGCCTCGTGCCACCAGCGTAGCGGTGCGCCGGCGGGCGGCCGCGGATGCAGAGTCGTGCGGGGCCGGCGCCGTCGGACCAGTTCAGCGGGCGGCTCGGCGCCCTCGGTGTTCAGGCCCTCGAGACATGGGGGTCGCCGGGCACCCAGAAGCGCCAGCGCTTGTCGGTTGCCTCCTTGATGCCGATCCGAGGCCCGCGGCCGGGACGTCGGGGCGGCGGGGTCCCGTCGTCCACCAGGCGCACCGCGGCTCCCCCGCTTCGACCCCGTGGCGAAGCCAGCAGATCGGTCCCGTTCTCGGAGCCGGTGATCCCGAGGGCCTGGCACAGCTTGGCCGGGCCGTTGCTCAGGTCCACGTCGCGCCGGGCGGCCGGTCGGGCGGCGCGCATCGCCTCGAGGCCCGCGGTCGGGGCCAGGGCCCGGAGCAGGACCGCCGCCGCCTCGCCGTCGGGGCCGCAGACGACGTTGGCGCACCAGTGCATCCCGTAGGTGAAGTAGACGTAGAGAAAGCCCGGCGGCCCGAACATGACGGCGGTACGCGGGGTGAGGCCCCGGTAGGCATGGGATGCGGCGTCGTTGGCCCCGTGGTACGCCTCCACTTCGACGATCCTGCCCGCCCGCTCGCCGCGCACCAGCACCTTGTTGAGCAGCCAGGGTGCGACCGCCAGGGGTCCGCGTTCGAGGTCCGACCGCTGCACCGGGCCACGATCTCGCACCAGCGCCCGCGGTGGCGCCACCCGGCGCCGGCGAGTCAGTCAGTCATTCGATCAGTCAGGTGGTGTGACCGGCCCGGACGAGGGCGCAGCCTGCGCGCGGCGGTGGCCGCCCGCCTGTGGGGTCCGACGGTGGCGCACGCGCCGCGCTGCGGGGAGGTCCTGCGCCGTTTGCCATCTTGGACAGGAGGACCAGTTCGTCCTCCATGGCCTGGGCGAGCCCCGCCAAGTCGGGCGAGGCGGTCGCCGAGGCGTTGATGCCCACGAAGAGCGAGTCGAGATAGCTCTGCACGGTGATGTTGATCGCCGAGACCCCGTCCATCACCGGCCCGAGCGGGTAGACGGCGCGCAGCTCCATGCCGGCGAAGTAGAGGGGGAAGTCCGGGCCGGGCACGTTGGAGATCATGAGGTTGCCGGCGCGCACCTTGCGCATGAGCCCCGAACGCACCCCGAACTGGATCATGGGCCTGGCCAGCACAGGCGGGATCGCCTCGGCCATCCGGATGCCCAGGGGCCCGTAGCCGACGGCGCGCTCTTGACCCTTGCACGAGGCACTCGCCTCGGTCACGGTGCGTAGGCGCTCGAGCGGCGTCGTGCGGTCGTTGGCCAGCGTGACGAACATGGCCGAGAGCTGGTTGCCCTTGGCATCGGCCTCGTCGGGGCGCACCGACACGGGCACCACCGCCACCAGCGGGCTGTCGGCGTCCTGACCGTGCGCGGCCAGGTGGGATCGCAACGCCCCCGAGCAGACGGCCAGCACCACGTCGTTGATGGTGGAGCCGAAGCGCTCCTTCAGGCGCCGCACCTCTGTGATGTCCAGGACGGCGAAGCGGACCTCGCGGCGGGCGTCGACCGGTGACTCGAAGACCGCCGGCGCACCCAGCGGGATGGAGACAGGACCGGTGCTCTCGTCGAGGGCGCAGCGTGCCATGCGCACCGCCGTCCGGCCGACCTCGCGGGCCGCACGCACGGCGCGTGCCGGGCCGTGGAAGACGCTCGGCAGTGCGTCGGCCACCAGTGCGCGCTGGGTCGGCAGCCCGCCCGGCAACCACGGCGGGCAGGGCGTGGTCACCGCGCTCCCCTCCGGGGTGAGGTCGAGCAACTGCGCCAGCAGCTGTGCGCCGGCCACCCCGTCGATCACCGAGTGGTGGATCTTGGCGATGAGGCCGATCATCCCGCCGGCCAGACCCTCGACCACGTGCATCTCCCACGGCGGCTGCCCGGGCTGCAGCGGGCGGCCCATGACGGCCGAGACCATGGCGCTGAACTCCTCGGCCCCACCGGGTTCGGGGGCCGCCACCCGGTGCAGGTGGTTGCTCAGGTCGAACTCGGGATCGTCGACCCACCGGGGGTGGTCCAGGCCGAGCGGGACCGGCATCAGGCGCCGGCGGAACGGCGCGAGCGTGGGCATCCGCGACGAGAGCACGGCTTCGACGCGCTCGAAGCTGTAGCCGCCTCGGCCGTGGCCGGATCGAAGACGCAGGCGTACGCGATCTCCATGGGCGTGTGCCGGGTGTCCGAGTAGACGAACATCGGATCGATGCCGCTCATTCGCTCCATGTGCGCTTCTCCACGTCGTGAGGGTCTCTGGTGGAATCGGCTGCGGGCACCCGGATCGCTGCTCGTTCCACCACCTTCCCCTCGCACCCTCGCAGAGGTGGTGTGCAGCTCAGTCGTTCCGAACGGGGGCACGTCGTCGATCGGGCTTCACCTACAGCGTGCACGCGGCGCGGGGTGAATGACAACCGTTTTGCGCAGATCTTTATCATCCGTTCACCTGGGCGTTACCCGACACGCTGGTTCTGCCGCGCAATTGCCAGGTTCCGACACGAGTCTCCCACGTCGAGGCGGCGAGACGGGGACATCTGTTGCAGCGCGCCGGAGACGGGTCAGGAACCCGGAGGGCGCCACTGGGCCAGCCGCGTGCGGTCCACCTCGCGGCGGCGGGCGAATCGCTCCATCTGCTCGGCGACCGGCCCCGGGCCGGCCCCGCCGGGGGTGCGCCGCCGCGTCACCGCCACACCTGGCTCGAGCACCTCCGTCGCGGGATCCCCCAATTCGGGATGGGCCGCCACCAGCTCGACGAGGGGCACGTGGCGTTCGAGCGATTCGCGCACCAGTCCCCCGATCAGGGCATGGGCCTGGCGGAAGGGCATGCCTTGCTCGACGAGCATCTCGGCCAGGTCGATGGCCGAGGCGGCGGGTCCGTCGGCCGCCTTCTGCATGCGGTCCTCGTGCCACGTGGCCGTCTCGTAGACGCCGCGCAAGGCGATGAGCGGCGCGCGAGACCTGCGTCACCGCGTCGAAGAGCGGCTCCTTGTCCTCTTGGAGGTCGCGGTTGTAGGCGAGCGGGAGGCCCTTGAGGGTCACCAGCACCGAGGTGAGGTGGCCGATGAGGCGACCCGACTTGCCCCGGGCGAGCTCGGCCACGTCGGGGTTCTTCTTCTGCGGGAGCATCGAGCTCCCCGTGGCGTAGGCGTCGTCGAGGGTGCAGAAGCCGAACTCCTCGGTCGACCACAGCACGATCTCCTCGCCCATGCGTGAGAGGTGCACCCCGAGGAGCGCGATGTCGAAGAGTGCCTCGGCCACGAAGTCGCGGTCGGCCACCGCGTCGAGCGAGTTCTCGAAGCGCCCGTGGAAACCCAGTTCCGCCGCGACGAAGTCGGGGTCGAGCGGCAACGAAGAGCCGGCCAGGGCGCCCGCGCCGAGCGGCGACGTGTTGAGCCGGTCCACCGTGGTGAGCAAGCGGTCGACGTCGCGGGCCAGCGCCCAGCCGTGGGCCAAGAGGTGGTGGGCCAAGAGCACGGGCTGGGCCCGCTGCATGTGGGTGTAACCGGGGAGGTAGACGTCGGCGGCGTCGACGGCGCGCTGGGCCAGCGTGTCCTGGAGCGCCATGATCTCGAGGGCCACGCCGATCAGGGTGCGGCGGCACCACAGGCGCAGCGCGGTGGCCACCTGGTCGTTGCGGCTCCGCCCGGTGTGCAGCTTGGCGCCCACGTCGCCGATCAGCTCGGTCACGCGCCGCTCAATCGCAGTGTGGACGTCCTCGTCGCCCGGGGCGAAGGCGAACACGCCGCCGTCGAACTCCTCTTCGACCATGTCGAGCGCGTCGATGCAGCGCGTCGACCTCGCCGTCGGAGAGGATGCCGGCCTTGCCGAGGCCCTTGACGTGTGCCCGTGAGCCCGCCAGGTCGTCGCCCGCCAGGGCTCGGTCGAAGGGCAGGCTCACGGTGAACGCCGCCACTTCGTCCGCCATGCCCGTCGCGATCCGACCCTCCCACAGCGTCATCGTCCGCCCCTTCCTCCCTGCGGCGGCACCTGGTCCGCGGCGCCCGGCCCCTGCCTGGCCGACCACGTTGCCACACCCAGGCCCCACAACCGGACAAATCCCTCGGCGTCGGCGTGGCGGAAGGTGTCGGACGCGTCGTAGGTGGCCAGGTCGTGGTCGTAGAGCGCCACGGGACTGCGCCGGCCCACCACCGCGCAGGTGCCCGGCGCTGCGAATCGCAGCCGCACCTCGCCGGTCACATGGCGCTGGCTCTCGGCGACGAAGGACTGCAACGCGCTGCGCAGCGGCGAGAACCAGAGCCCGTCGTAGACCAACTCGGCCCAGCGTGGCTCGAGGCGGGCCTTCTCGTGGTGCAGGTCGCGTTCGAGCGTCAGGTCCTCGAGGTCGGCGTGGGCGGTGATGAGGGCCAGCGCGGCCGGGCATTCGTAGATCTCGCGGCTCTTGATGCCCACCCGGCGATTCTCGACCATGTCGAGACGGCCGAAGCCGCGGCTGCCGGCCACCGCGCCAAGCTGGGTGATCAACTCGTAGGGGTTCCGTGCGACGCCGTCGAGGCTGACGGGCACCCCGGCCTCGAAGCCGACGACGACCTCGACGGGCTCGGTCTCGGTGACCCGGGTCAGGGTGTAGACGTCGTCGGGGGCGGGAGCCCACGGGTCCTCGATGGCGCCGCACTCGATCGCCTTGCCCCAGAGGTTGTCGTCGATGGAGTAGAGCTTCTCCTTGGTCACCGTGATGGGGATCTCCCACTTGGTGGCCAACTCGACACAGTCCTCGCGGGTGAGCCCCCACACGCGCGCCGGGGCGAAGATGCCGAGGTCGGGCGCCAGCGCCCGCACTCCGACCTCGAAGCGCACCTGGTCGTTGCCCTTGCCCGTGCAGCCGTGCGCCACCGAGTGCGCGCCGTGCCGGCGTGCCTCGGCGACCAGATGGCGCACGATGACCGGGCGCGACAGAGCGGAGACCAACGGGTACTTGCCCTCGTAGCGGGCGTTGGCCGCCAGTGCAGGCATGCAGAACTGGTCGGCCATCTCGTGGCGGGCGTCGATCACGACCGCCTCGACGGCACCCGCCGCCAGGGCGCGGTCGCGCACGGCGTCCCAGTCCTCGCCGCCGCGGTCGGCGGCCTGGCCGACATTGACGGCCACCGCCACCACCTCGACGCCCTCGTGCTCAATGAGCCAGCGGACGGCCACCGACGTATCGAGGCCTCCGCTGTACGCCAGGACCACCCGATCAGCCATGTTCAGCCACTGTCCTTTCCGTTCGATCCGATGTTCTCTCCAACGGCGATGCCCGCCACGTCGCGCAGCCGCTTCGCCATGGCCACACCGCCCACCCGCTCGTCGGCCACCACCAGCACCGTGTCGTCGCCGGCCACCGTGCCCACGACCTCTTCCAGACCGCTGCGGTCCAATGCCGAACCCACCACGTGCGCCGAGCCGGGCGGCGTGCGCAACACCACGAGGTTCCCCGAGTGGGCGACCTCGACGACCCACTCCCCCAGCACCCGTCGCAGGTGGTCCTCGGGGGCGATCTGGTGCACCGGGAGCTCGGGCAACGCGTAGGCGGTCTCGCCCCCGGGGAGGCGGACCTTGACCGCGCCCAGGTCTTCGAGGTCGCGCGACACCGTCGTCTGCGTGGCCTCGACGCCCTGCTCGCCGAGCAGAATCACCAGCTGGGCCTGACTGGTGACGGCCTGGCTCTCGAGCAACTTGGTGATGCGGTGCTGGCGCTGGTTCTTGGTCAGGCGCCCTGCGGTGTGAACGGAGTGTCCGGCCTGCCCCGACTGTCCCGCCGGCCCAGACTGCCCGGTGGGCGCACCGCCGCTCCCGCTCACGACGTCGCCCCCATGGCCCAGGCCAGCACGCCGCGCATGGCCGTGCGGCGGTGCGCGGCCTGGCGCCACACCATCGACCGTGGGCCCTCGAGCACGGCGTCGGTGATCTCTTCGCCCCGGTGTGCCGGCAGGCAGTGCAACACGATCCCGTCGGGCGCCGCCAGGTCGACCAGCGCCTCGTCGACGGTGAAACCCTCGAACGCGGCGAGACGGACCGCCCGCTCCTCCTCTTGCCCCATGGACGTCCAGACGTCGGTGTAGAGCGCGGCGGCACCCTTGGCGGCCTGGCGCGGTTCGTCGTTCTGCTCCACCCCACCGCCTCGTCCCGCAGTGTCGGCGAATGCCTGCAACGCGGAGAGCTCGTCGAGCGAGAAGGCGTACCCGGCGGGAGCCGCGATGCGGACCTCCATGCCCTCGAGGAGCGCGGCCTTGGCCAGCGAGCGCGCCATGTTGTTGGCATCCCCTACGTAGGTGAGAACGCGCCCGGCCAGGGAGCCGAACGCCTCGCGCAGCGTGATGGCGTCGGCCACGGCCTGGCACGGATGGGCGTCATCGGAGAGCAGGTTGACGAGAGGGACGTCGAAGCCGCCGCGGGCCAGAGCGGACGCCATCCGGTCGAAGAGGGTGTGGTCGAACACCCGGGCGCACAGAATACGGTGGTAACAGGCCAGGGTGCGGGCGACGTCCTCCGCTGTCTCGCGCGTGTCGAGCCCGACCTCGGCTCCTTGGATGTAGACGGGATGCCCGCCGAGGTCCACGACGGCCATCTCGGTGGAGTTGCGGGTGCGCGCCGAAGGCTTCTCGAACAAGAGCGCCACCCCCTGCCCCGCCAGCAGGGGCGGCGGGGGGTCACACGATGCAAGGGCGAGCACACGGTCCCAGTCGGCGGGGCCGAGGTCGTCGATGTCGAAGAGGCTGGGCACCGGGATGATCCCTACCCGTTCGTCCCGGCGGCGTCACCGGCCGCGCCGATGGCGTCGGCCAGCGCAACGCCGAGGATGCCCAGTGCGGCGTCGATCTCGTCGTCCCGGACGAGCAACGGGGGCGCCACCCGGATGGAGTCGGGCCGCACGGCGTTGACCAGCAGTCCCAGTTCGAGGGCGCGGCTCGCTGCGTCCTTGGCGACAGCCTGGTCCAGCTGCGCGGCGAGGAGCAGTCCGGCACCGCGCACGGACACGACTCCGGGCAGCGCACCCAGGCCCTCGGCGAGGCGCGCGCCACCCCGGCGGGCGCGCCCGCACACGTCCTCGGCCTCCATCACGGCCAACGTGGCCCGCACCGCGGCCAGCGCCAGCGGCTGGCCGCCGAAAGTGGAACCGTGGTCGCCCGGCCCGAAGGCGGCCGCCACCTCGGCCCGGGCCCAGCAGGCACCCACCGGCATGCCATTGCCCAGCGCCTTGGCCATCGTCACCACGTCGGGCTCGAGACCCTGGGCCTGGAAGGCGAACCAGTGCCCGGTGCGCCCGAGGCCGGTCTGGACCTCGTCGAGCATGAGGAGCGCGTTGCGCTCCGTGCAGAGCGAACGCACCGCACCGAGGTAGTCCGAACTCGGCACCACGACCCCGCCCTCGCCCTGGAGGGGTTCGAGCAGCACGGCGGCCACTGTGTCGGCGTCGAGTGCCTTGTCCAGCGCGGCGACGTCGTCGTAGGGGACGTGCACGAAGCCCTCGGGCAGCGGCAGGAAGGGCGCCTGCTTCTCGGGCTGACCGGTCGCGGTCAAGGTGGCGAGCGTGCGGCCGTGAAAGGCGTTGTCGGCACTGATCACCACATGGCGGTCACCACCGGCCCAGCGCCGTGCCAGCTTGAGCGCGCACTCGTTGGCCTCGGCCCCTGAAATTCGCGAAGAAGACCTGCCCGCCCGCCTGACCCGTGCCCCCGTTGACGAGGCGGTCGATGGTCCGCGCCACCTCGGGCGCCAGCGTGTTGCCGTAGAGGTTCGAGACGTGGCTGAGCGTGCGGGCTTGCTCGGCCACCGCGTCGGCCACGGCAGGGTGGGCATGGCCGAGGGACACGACGGCCAGCCCGGTGATGAAGTCGAGGTACTGGCGGCCCCCGGCGTCGAAGAGGAGCGTGCCCTCGCCCCGCACGAAGGTCGCCGGTGGATCGGCGTATGTCCGCATGAGCGCGTCGCGCTCGTGCCCCGCTGCGCTCGCGTCGTCGGTCGTCACGGCAGCACCATCGTTCCCACCCCTGAATCAGTGAAGAGCTCGAGCAAGAGGGCGTGGGGCACACGCCCGTCGAGGATGTGGGCCCGCGTCACCCCGGCGCGTACAGCGTTGGCGCAGGCTTCGACCTTGGGCATCATCCCGCCCTGCACGCCCCCGCTGCGGATGATCTCGTCGATCACGTCGAGTGAGGCCTGGTGGATCACTGTGGTGGGGTCATCGGCCACCACGCGCAGGCCCTCGATGTCGGTCAGGAAGATCAATTTCTCGGCCTCGAGGGCCTCAGCGAGCGCGCCCGCCACCGTGTCGGCGTTGATGTTGTACGCCTGCCCGGTCTCGTCGGCACCGATGGTCGCCACGACCGGGATGATGCCCTCGGCCACCAGGCGCTGCAGCATGGTGGGGTCGACCAGGGACACGTTGCCCACGAAACCCAGGTCCACATGGGTCTGCGCGGCCGTGATGAGGTTGGCGTCCTCGCCCGACATGCCGACGGCCAACGGCCCGTGCACGTTGATGGCCGAGACGATGTCGCGGTTCACCTTCCCGACCAGGACCATGCGCGCGATGTCGAGCGTGTCGGCATCGGTGACGCGGAGGCCGTTGCGGAACTCGGTCTGCTTGCCGAGACGCGTCATCAGGTCGCCGATCTGGGGGCCTCCCCCGTGCACCACCACCGGCAGGATGCCGACGGCACGCATGAGGACGACGTCCTGGGCGAAAGAAGCCAGCGGGTCGGCCCCGCCGTCGCCGTCCGCGGCGTGGAGCGCGTTGCCGCCGTACTTGACGACGACGATCTTGCCCCAGAAGCGGCGGATGTAGGGCAGGGCTTCGACGAGCAGCGACGCGGTGTTCTCGGCCGCCGCCTTCTGGGCGCGGCTGACGCGGGGCGGCACCGGAAGCGGCTCGGGTGTGCTCACGACGTCGTCTTGTTCTCGTCGATGTAGCCGTAACCCAGGTCGGTGCCGAGGACGACGGCGTCGCCCGGTCCCAGCCCGAGGTCGCAGACGATCTCGACGTGGCGACCCGCCATGTGGGCCGCCACCGCGGCGGCGTCGTAGGGCACGGCCTCCCCGGCGGCGCAGACCACGGTGCCGCCGTAGGCCACCGACACCCGGTCCATGTCGAAGGGCGTCCCGGCCGACCCGAGCTCGGAGACGATGCGCCCCCAGTACGGGTCCTCGCCGAACAGCGAGCACTGCACGAGCATGGAGTCGGCCACCTTGCGCGCCGCGACGTGTGCGGCATGGTCGTTCGCCGCGCCGCGCACCCGGATGTGGGCCACCTTGGTCCCGCCTTCGGCGTCGGCCACCATCTGCTCGGCGAGGGACCGGCACGCCTCGGTCAGTGCGGCCGTGAGGGCCTCCGGTGTGGCGCGTGCACCGAGCCCGCTGGCCAGGACCAGGACCGTGTCGTTGGTGGAGGTGCAGCCGTCGACGGAGATCGTATTGAACGACGCGGCCACCGCCTCGCGCAGCGCGGCCTGCAGCGTCGACGACTCGACCGCGGCGTCGGTCGTGCACAGTGCGAGCATCGTTGCCATGTTCGGCGCCAGCATGGCGGCGCCCTTGGCCATGCCGCCGACACTGAAGCCGTCGCCGGCCACCACGACCTGCTTGCGCACGGTGTCGGTCGTCATGATGGCGCCGGCGGCCAGCGCGGCCGCCTCCTCGTCGCCGCGGCGCGCCATCACGATGGGGGCGATCTCGGGGATGACCGTCTCGATCGGGAACGGGATCCCGATGAGGCCGGTCTGGCAGACCAGCACCTCCTCGGCGGTCGAACCGATGTCCCCCGCCACTGCCAGACAGAGACGTTCGGCCGCCGCCCGGCCGCCGGCCCCCGTGGCAGCATTGGCGTTGCCCGACGTGAGGATGACGCCGGCGGCCCGGCCACCCGTGGCAGCGAGGTGCGCCCGGCTCACCTGGACCGGCGCCGCCGCGGCGAGGTTCGCCGTGAACACGCCCGCGGCCGGCACCGCACGCCCGTCAGCCGTCGCCACGACGGCGACGTCGTGCGCCTTGCCCGCCTTGATGCCCGCGGTGCCCCCGACCGCGACGAAACCCTTGGGTTCGGTGACGCTCATGGGAACATCCCGGCGAGTGGGAGGCCGGTGGTCTCGGGCAACCCGAGCGCCGCGTTGGCGCACTGGATGGCCTGGCCCGATGCACCCTTGACGAGGTTGTCGAGCGCGCAGAGCGTCACGACCCATCCGGTCCTCGGGTCCACCCGCGCGCTCACGTGTGCGGCGTTTGAGCCTGCGGTCGCCTTGGTCGACGGCGGGTCGTCGGTGACCACGACGAACGGCTCGTCGTCGTAGGCGGCGTGGAGCAGGTCGAGCGCAGCAGCCGTCGAACGGGCCGCGCTCCCGGGCAGCGTCCGGCTGTAACAGGTGGCCAGGATGCCGCGGACCATCGGGGCGAGATGCGGGGTGAAGAGCACCGTGGCCCCGTTCCCGAGGATCTGTTCCATCTCGGGCGTGTGACGGTGGGTGAGCAGCCCGTACGCGGTGAAGTTCTCGTCCACCGTCCCGAAGTGCAACGACTCCTTCGGTCCGCGGCCCGCGCCCGAGACCCCCGATGCCGCGTCGACCACGAGGCCGTCGGTCTCGACCAGACCAGCCCGGACGAACGGCGCCAGCGCCAGGCCGGCTGCGGTGGGATAACAGCCCGCCGCGGCGACGAGTGTGGCGCCGGCCAACGGTCCCCGGAACAGTTCGGGCAGCCCGTAGACCGCGTCGGCCAGGAGATCCGGCGCGGCGTGCTCCTCCCCGTACCAGGCCGGGTACAAGGCGGCATCCTTCAGGCGGAAGTCGGCCGCGAGGTCCACCACCACGCCGACCCGGCACCGGAGCTCGGGCACGATGCGCTGGGACTCGCCGTGGGGCAGGGCGCAAAAGACGAGATCGAGCCCGTCGAGGAGAGCCGGATCGTTCTCGTCGTAGGACAGGCCGGGATAGGCCGCGGCCAGCGAAGGGGTGTGGGCACCCACCGCCTGTCCGGCATGGCTGTGCGCCGTGGCCACGGCCACCTCGAAGGCGGGATGCGCCGCTAGGAGGCGCAGGAGCTCGGCCCCCGTGTACCCCGATGCACCGACGATCCCCGCCTTCATCGCATCAGTATACACATGTTTGCATAATCATTCACATGGCGAGCTCACGCCGTCCCCAGGAGTTTTTGCCAGAACATCCCCTCGCTGGCGATCTCGAAGCCGAGCATGTCGTTCACGGCGATCATCGGCCCGTTGGTGGCGGCGTTGCCGGTCACGATGAGACGCACCGCCGGAGCGCGCGCCGCCAGGGCCTCGAGGTTGGCGATCTTCACGGCGAGGCCGAGCCGGTGGCCGCGGTGCGAAGGGTGCACGACGGTGACCGCCTGCCACCCCTGCGCCGGCGAGTGCGGCGAGACCAGGAGTTCGGTCATGGCCACGACCCGGCCCGACGGGCACGTGCTGCGCCACGGCGACGTACTTGCTCACGCCCCGCTCCACGCGCAGTTCCTCGTTTTCGCGTAGCCGGGTCTCGTCCCAGACTTCCTCCTGGCGCTCGGAGTCACCGGCCGGCTCGTCGGTCGACATGCGCCGCAGCAGTTCGCAGTGGTCCTCGGTGAATTCCTCCGGCCACGGAGCGTCGAACGTCAGCACGCGGTAGTCCCCGGCGTCCCTCGCGCCGGCGACGACGCCTCGGAGCTCGTCGAGCCGCTCAGGGTCCACCGGGACCTCGAGGTGCCGCGTGTTCCCGCCGAGGGTGGACTCGAAACCGACCGTGCGCAGCGAAGGCCCAGGAGGGATGGTCCGAGGCCACCGCCACCGGCACGTCCACGATGGAGTTGAGGACCTCCCGGTGTTCAGCCGCTGCGATGTCCCCCATCGCCGCGACGAGCGCGGTGCCCACCCCCCGGCGGCGGGACGCGGGGTGCACGGCGACCGTCACATCGACGGCGTGGAGGTTGTCGACCATCGACGACTCCATCAGGCCGACGCCGAGAATCGGCCCACCGTGTTCTGCGGCGGCCAGGAGCCGGAACTGCCGGTTGGTCCCGCGGAACTGCGCATAGGCGCGGATGTCGCGGCGGGAGAAACCCTCGAGATCGGGCCACATTTCCTTGTCCGATGCACGGAGGACGTCAGCCGATTCGGCCAGTCCTTCCTCGTCGTCGGGTTCGATCCGCCGCACGTCCACCGGAACACCTTGCCACGGGTGCCCGCCCTGCCAGGTCCTGTCCGGGACAACCAATGCACACGACCCTACGACTCCCAGGGTGAAGGAAAGGTCGCTGCGAAGGACCTGTCCTCCACCTCCCGTCGCCGAGCCGGCATTCGGAGGAAGGCCGCTGAGGCCGACGAAGGGGCACGGTCTTAATCAATCGGAAGTTCGGGACGAGAAAGAGGGGTCCGAAGTCTCCGAGATCCCAAGCACTGGAGAGGCTGTGAACGCACGACTGAGCAAGTGGGCGGTGGGTGGAGTGGTCGTGGGTTCCTTTGGCCTCAGCCTGACAGGACCAGCGAGCGCCCAGTCGTCCAAATCGGCGTTCTGTTCCGATATGACCCAAGTCGTACGGGCTGATGCCGCCGCCATTCAGCACCCGACCGAACAAGATGTTCATCGGCTTACCTCAGATCTTGAGGCGGCTTCCTCAGCACTGCCGCCAAAGGCGGTTGTGGCAAATCGCACGCTGCTCAAGACGCTCATCGCCACCAACTACCTGGGTCACAACACTCCCCCTATCGCAGCGACCGAAGCGCAATACGGAGAGATGTGGGCGCAAGATGTCGCAACAATGTTCGGTTACGCGGCGGGCTCCACTTCTTCGAGTATGGACGCAAAACTGGCTCCGGTAGCCAAATACGTCGAGCACACCTGCCTGGCCAGCGTGAAGACCCTGCAGGAGCTCGATGCGTCGGACCACCTGGACCTTTCACCTGATCCACGCTCTTGACGCTGCCCGTCGTGAAGGGTTGGCCAGCCGAGCCTGGCCCCCAGAACGAAACACGCCACGATCTGCGATCGGGGGCACTTGGCGTACGCGACCGGGATTCCGGAAATGCCGGGGCGGGGGTCCTCGTCTCTGTTGAACCTTGAACCTTTAGCTCCGATCATTCACGGAACCGCATGAACTGAACGACGTGCATCCGCGTACGTGCCCTCCTGTCAGGGGAAACTGAGGTTGTCGAGACACCCAGTCCCAAGACCAGAAGGGCACTTACAAAATGCACGGTAACAGCACGCGTCGCCTGGTTGTGGCATCCGGTGGCGACCAGGTCGTGGGGCATGTCGGACTGCACGCTCTTGGGGCCTTTGCGGACCGGTTGGGACTCGGAAATGCCCTCTCTTCACGGATCCCGCCGTGTGGCGAACGCATGCCGCTGCACGACCGGGGCAAGGTGCTCGTCCAGTCCATGCTGATGCTCGCCGGTGGCGGCGAGAGTTGCGCCGACATCGAGCATCTGCGTGCCCAAGAAGACCTCTTCGGGTCGACGCCGTCTGACTCGACGCTGTTCCGGACCTTCCACGAGATCGCACCGGCGACCAGAGACGCGCTGGGCGAGGCGTTCGCCGGTGTGCGCTCAGAAGTGTGGCGACGCTCGGCCGTCACGACGGGGACCGCACCGGTGATCCTGGACATCGATGCCTCCCTCGTCGAGATCCACACCGAGACCAAGGAGGGCACGGGCCCGCACTACAAGGGCGGATGGGGCTATCACCCGATGTTCTGTTTCGCCGATGCCACCGGCGAGGCGCTCTCTGGGCTGCTGCGACCTGGCAACGCCGGCGCCAACACAGTGGACGACCATGTGCACGTCCTCGACGTGGCGGTGGCCCAGTTGCCCGCCGAGATTGCTTCGGGGCATCGTGCCGGTGACGACAAGACGCTCGTCGCCCGACCTCTCGTGGTGCGCACCGACTCGGCCGGGTGCACGCACGGCTTCGTGTGGGCGGCCCGGGCCCGCAACATCGGCTTCTTCGTCGTGGCCCGCTCAAATGCCCAGGTGCACAGCGCAATCTTCGACACCGTGGGCCTCGAGGAGGTCTGGGAGCAGGCCCTGCACCAAGACGGCAGCCGCCGCGAGGGGGCGGCGGTGGCCGATCTCTCCGAGCTGGTCGACCTGTCCGAATGGCCGGAGGGAACCCGCCTCATCGTGCGCCGCGAGCCGCTGCACCCGGGCGCCCAGCACAGCCTGTTCCCCAGCCTCGAGTACCGCTACTGGGGGCACTACAGCGATCAGGACGGCGACGCGGTCACCCTCGACCAGACCATGCGCGCCCACGCGCACGTCGAACAGCACATCGAGCGTCTGAAGGACTCGGGGCTCTTGGCCTTCCCCTTCTCCGATCTCGAGGCGAACCGCACGTGGATGGCCAACGTCATGATGGCGGCCGACCTGGTGCGCTGGTTCCAGCTGCTCTGCCTCGACGGGTCCTGGGCCAAGGCACAGCCCAAGGCGTTGCGCTGGGGCCTCTTCCACGCGCCGGGTCGTCTCGTGCGAACCGGACGACGACACGTCGTGCGCATCCTGAACGGGTGGCCCAGTGCCGACGCGCTACTCGGTGCCTAACGAAGACTCGACCTCATCGTCTGATCGAACCCGACTCCGCTCAGTCGGCACCCACGGCGCACGAGCACGCCCCGAGTGGCCCTGGCGCTCCGAAATGACCACCCAAACTCACACCAATGGAGCCCCACGGCGTGCGGACGAAACGAAATCACGCCGTCCGAACTTCAGCAGCCTCAATCAATGGATCCGAGGCAACCTCCGGTCATCTCGTGAATGATCGGAGTTAGGAAAGTGCTTCGATGACCGCGGCGAAGTCTGGCCACTCACCGCCAGCATCGATAACGGTGGTCAAAAGGGCGTCGGCTGCGGGTCCGATACGCACACCAACTCCGGACTCTTCAGCCAGGTCGATGGCGAGACGCAGGTCCTTACGGGCCAATGCGGGAGAGAACCAACCTGGATGCGTGGGATCGAGAAGACTGTCCAAGCGGAGATTGCTGGCAAGACTTAACACCGGACTGTCGGCAAGAAGGGTTCTTAGGAATTCGTCGGGGATTGCCTGCCGTCTGGCCGTGGCAATGGCCTCGGCTAGTGAAGCCACTCCCGTAATCAACAACGAGTTCGCCAAGATCTTCATGGTGGCCCCCGCTCCAACAGGGCCACAATTGGTGTAGCCAGACCCAAGGTCACTCCACAGGGGTTCAATAGCGTCAATCGCTGTTGCTGGACCGCCGATCAGAAACCTCCCCATACCCCCGGCAATCATCGTGGCGATCCCATCACTGGAGCGTCAAGGACTCGACCCTCAGGTCCCAGCTCGGCAAGGCGTCGAGCAGTCTCCGGGGAGACGGTGCTGACGTTGGCGAACACGACATCGGGCTCGAGCGATGCCAACACACCATCGTCGCCCAGGCACACGTCGAGGACGGCTGCGTCGTCGGCGAGCACGACGAGAACGGCGTCAGCACCCGCTACCGCCTCCGTCGAAGTGTTGGACTCGATCGCACCGTTGGCCACGAGGTCGGCGACCTGACCCGGCGTGCGATTCCAAATGGTCGTCTGATAACCAGTCTCAATCGCTCTGGCGGCGAAAGCCCGACCCATGTTGCCCATTCCCAAGACAGTGACTCGCATCGAGAAATAGTCAAGACCTGTGGATGGGAATCTGACGTACTACGCGGCGACCTCTTGGTTCAGCTCGTCTGATCGCTCGACCATCACCCCCTTCTCGAACGTGGCGCCTGCACGAACCAGCGCGACGAGGTGCGCCGCGTTGAGGGCCCGCCAGCGCGGACTGGGCCGACTCGATCAGCTTGTAGGCCATGGCCAGTCCGGCCGCCCGCGAGCCGGGTCCCTTGGTCACCTTGGTGCGCAGGCGCACCGTCGCGAACGTGGATTCGATGGGGTTGGTGGTCTTGAGATGCACCCAGTGCTCGGCGGGGAAGGCGTAGAAGGCCAGGAGTTCCTCGCGGTCCTTTTCGACCTTCTCAGTGGCCTTGGGCCACTTGGCCCCATAGTCGCGGACGAACGCGTCGAGCGCCTTCTCAGCGTGGGCTCGGTCCTCGGCGTCACGGACTTCGCAGAGCGCGGCTCGGGCGGCGGGCTGGGCCGACTTGGGGAGGGCGTTCATCACGTTGGCCATCTTGTGGACCCAGCAGCGCTGGTGCACCGTGTCGGGGAAGACCTCGCCCAGCGCCCCCCAGAACCCGAGCGCCCCGTCGCCGACGGCGAGGACCGGGGCGCGCATGCCCCGGCGTTTCAGCCCGCGCAGCACGTCGGCCCACGACTCGGTCGACTCGCGGTGCCCGTCGGTGATCGAGACCAGCTCTTTGGTCCCATCGGTGCGCACGCCCACGATGACCAGGGCACACAGGCGGGCCTCCTCGAGGCGCACGTTGAAGTGGATGCCGTCCGCGAAGAGGTAGACGTAGTCAACGTCTTTGAGGGACCGGTGCGCGAACTGGTCGCGCTCGCGCTGCCATTCCGTCGTCAGCCGGGTGATGACCGAGGCCGAGAGTCCGGCGGCGGAGCCGAAGAACTCCTCGAGCGCGGGGACGAAGTCGCCCGAGCTCATCCCGTGGAGGTACATAAGCGGGAGCACCTCGGCCACCTTGGGCGACTTGCGGGCCCATGGCGGCAGGATCGAAGAGCGGAAGCGGCAACGTTCCCCGGTCTCGTCGTCGACGCGGCGATCGTCGAGCGTGGGAGCGCGGACCTCGATGGGGCCCGCACCGGTGACCAGAGAGCGGGGCTCGGCGTGTCCGTTGCGCACGACCAGGCGATGCCCGTGTTCGTCGACCTCGTTGGTCAGGCTCGAGATGTAGCCGTCGACCTCGGCCTCGAGAGCAGCGGCCAGCATCCGCCTCGCCCCTTCGGCCACCAGCTGGTCCAGCCCGTTCGACAGCTCCGCGCTCGCGGCGTCATCAACATGTACTCTCAACATCGGCGTTCCTTCCTGCCAGCGTGTCACCGCCGGCGAACTTGTTTTGGTCAAACAGGAAGGTACGCCGCGCCTCCGTTCAGGTGGTGCATCCACAGGTTTCGGTTATAGCTCAGCCAGTCCCACCGGAGGCGGTAGAAGCGCTCTGTCGGAAGGAGTGGCCTCGACTAGTTGGGCTGTTGACCCTCCTGGTCGGTGAACCGTTCACCGCCGAAGAATTGGCGCAGGAGGTGCTCATCCGGGTCTGTCGAGATCCGGATCGGATACTGGCAATGGTTGCACCGGGCCCCTGGATACACCGGGTGGCCGTCAATCTCGCCAATTCTCATTTCCGTCGGCTAAGCGCAGGCCGGAGAGCTCATCAACGGTTGAGGCTTGAGCGCCCGCCTGATCGAACACCCGATCCGACCGACGGGGTGGCGGTTCGACAGGCATTGCAAGCCTTACCACTCCGCCAGCGCTCTGCGATAGTTCTGCGTTACTACGCCGATCTCTCCGTTCGGGACATCGCCGCAACACTTTCGTGTCCCGAAGGAACCGTAAAAACGCTTATTCACGATGCTATTGAGGCCTTACGCCGCTGCGGGCTTGTACAAGATACTAGGGAACAGAGAGGGCGAAGATGACCACGGACTTGCGGGAGTTGCTGGAAAATGCAGTGCCTGGTCCCACCCGCGAAGCGAACGTCACAGGAGGTTTGGAACAAGGCGCATAGACGCAACTCGCTGAACAGAGCGCTCAAGGTCTCCGGGCCCGTGATTGCTCTGATCGTTGTTGTTGTCGTTGCACTATTTTCGCCCATCCGCTTGGGAACCCGAAGTGCCGGCGCGGTGCCTGGCTGGAACTCGTACGAAGATCAGGCGGACGGCCTGACGATGTCATTTCCTTCGGGATGGACGATGGCAGCGGGCAATTTGACGCCCAATCTCATCAACCCCAAGGAACTCGTCGTGCTCGGCACTTACTCGTTGAATACGCTTACGCCCACCAGTTTGTGCCCGCAATTTCCGGCCGCCGCATTAAAACCCGCGGATAGGCGCCGACCCGCGACGCTGTCAAGCATTTCTGCCTGAGAGCGCCTGACCATCCGCCGGTCGTGGTGGAGGCCCCGAGACAATGGGGGCGCTGTCCACCCACCAACGACCAAGTGGAGGTACCCCACCATCGTGCGCGGGCTTGCTCCCGAAGTGTTCGATACCGTCTGGGCCGGCGTCGAAGCCCGCTCCCGGTGCACAACGAGACTCATCCGCTGGGCTGTCATCGGCCGGGGCCTCTGACCGGGACTGCTTCGAGGTGATGCTGGTGCGCCTGGTGACGGGGTGCAGCTTCGAAGATGCCGAGCTGCTCTGTGGCCGCAAGGTCTCTGACACCACGGCCCGGGCCCGCCGAGACGAATGGATCGAGGCCGGCATCTTCGAGTTGATCGCCGACGAAGCGATCCGGGCCTACGACAAGATCATCGGCCTCGACCTCTCCGAGGTGGCCGACGATGGGTCCTTGCACAAAAGCCCCGCTGGAGGCGAAGGAACGGGCAAGAACCCAACTGACCGAGCGAAGCTCGGCTGGAAATGGTCGGTGCTCACCGATGCGAACGGCATCCCCATCGGTTGGGCCATCGACGGCGCCAACCGCCACGACTCGGTCATGCTCGAACCCACCCTCGAGCACGCCGCCCGCCGCGGACTGCTCTGCGACATCGAGACCATCTGGCTCGACCGGGGCTATGACTCAGAGGCCACGAGGCTGCGGCTGAGAGATCTCGGCATCGACGACGCCGTCATTGCCAAGAAGCGCAAGCGCGGCATCCCCTCCACGGCGAAGAAGCTTCCGATGGGTTTGCGTTGGCCGGTCGAACGGACCAACTGGTGGCTCTCGAATTACGGCGCACTGCGGCGTAATACGGACCGCAAGATCAAACACCGTCTGGCTGAGTTCGCCTCGCGGTCGCCTTCTTGCTCACGGCCAAGCTCATCGACTGGCGCAACCGCTGGTCACCAGGAGCAGTGCCTATCCGCTGAGCCTCTAAATGCGATGAGCAGTGGTGATGCATTCATTTCGATCATGGGGAGTGAGTCGTTTGCCAACTCACACAAGAACCTGTTCCCAGCCCGTCCCGAAGGAGGGTTCGATGGGTCATCGGGCGTCAATCTGTCCAGGACAGATTTTCCGCAGTGCCTTTCTCATCCGCTGAATGGAAACGGCCAGTGGATCGCGTTTTCACAAGCCGGACGCAATTTCTACGTGCTTGCTGCCATTGGCACAAGCGCTTCTGCAGCATTGCGTAGCGATGTGTACAGGATTCTCAATTCGATCCAGGTTGCGTAATCCTGAGCAATTTCCGGACTGGCCCCAGTTATCCACATGCCCATATGTGTCGAAAGGCGTGCCCCCGATCCGGTTCGGGGGCAGTTTCAGCAGCGTACGGAGAGCCTAGGGAATACCCCGTAATGGGCTGGCTATCAGCCAACGCCCAGCCGTTAGAACTGGACCTGTTTGGCGAAGGCGAGCACTTGAGCCTTGTCGGCCGGAAGGATGTATCCCGCCTTGATGTCCTCGTCCGTCGCCGTCGTGTATGCCTTCAGGTAAGAAGTCTTGGTCCCATAGAGGGATTTGAGCTGCGCTGCGCTGAAGCTCCGAGTCGACCCGAACAGCGCGCAGAACCCGGCCGATCCGGGCGGCGTGGTGTTCGAATAGGCCGCAATCGGCACCCGTTCCCACGGACCCTGGACGCCACCGATCGCCGTTCCACTGGTGTTGGTCTGCACCGCCGGCGTGCCGTCAACGACCTGGACCTCCATGCGAGGCGCCGACGGCGGCGGCGAACTGGTGACCATCCAGGTATCGATGGCGGAGAGCGCGGCTTCAAAGATGAAATGACTTGGTGCCTCGTCGACCGAGGTGCAGCCAAGAGATTTGAGCTCCTGAGGCGTAACGATGTAGGAGTCTGCGTGAGAGGCGCCGGCGACGTCCCAGAGTCTGATGAAGCGCGTGTCGGGCTGACGGGCCTGGTAGTACCCGCCGAAGGTCTCATCAGTTTCGGTGATCATCATGAGCACTGGGACACCGATGTCGGTGCGGATGTGGACGTCGCCACCGAAGCTACCGCTCGGAGATGCACCGGGGATCCCCACTGCTCCCCCGGCCCTACTGTGCACTAAGAAGCCGTCGAACACATGGTAAAGAGGCTGAACGGCGTCGATGTAGGTGGTCAGGTAGAGCGCCGACTGGGACTCACCCACCGCCAACAGCCGCTTGGGGTGCAGTGGAGCCAGGGGGTTCGAGTGGCCACCGACGAGCAGGGCGCGGGCGGCCTGGGTATAGATGTCATAGGAGTACTGGTCCCCCGGATCCGTCAGCGAGCCATACCGTGCTGGATCCTTTTGGCGCAGGTTGTCGATTCCCACCTGCTGCGCCGAGACGCCCACCCAGGCAAACCCCGCTCGTTCCAGCTCTGGTGACAAGTACTCCGAGTCGACAGCGCCATCCCCGCCTCCACTGACGTTTAGCCACTCCACGACCACTGTCCCGTTGAACCGCGATGGATTTGTCGGCATGTGCACCACGATTCGAGTGCGATAATGCGCGCTGGTGAGCGGGAGCGACCTTCCACGTTCCAGCGTTGTTCTCGGGTCCAGTCGCCTGGTAGGAGTAGGCCGTCCCCGACGCGAAATACTCGCGCTGCTCGTAACCGGCGGCCTTGAGGGAGGGTCCCCAGGCTCCGGCGATTAGATACGCTGCGTCAGCGGGCTCGATGGGCCCGCTGAGCTGAGCTGGTTGTCCGCCATTGGGTGCATTGCCTTGGGTCGAGGTCTCCGCAGAGGCAGGCACGGTCGAAATCTGACCGGCCAATCCCACACCCGTAATTCCGAGTGTCATAGTTAACGCAGTCAGGGCGGCTCGGCATGCCCCGCGTAAAGAGTGCGTCATCCAATACCCCCCAAATACTCCGTAGCCAGCGGCACGTCTTCAGGCCGCGCTAACCGTACCTCTGCATGGAGCGAAGAGTTCCACCTTCGTAGTCAGGGCGAGACCGAGCCGAACTCGAAGGCCACGCGGTCCGCTTGCCGAGAAAGGGTCTTCACTCTGCGATTCTCTCCGGTTCGTCGGAACTGTCTCACTGACCCGGCGTTAGGTGGCACCCCCCAGCGGGTCCGCAGAATCGAACTTCAACTCTTCGAGAAGATCAACTCGTACGATGACGCCGCCTCCGACTCGGCCATCGGGATCGGAAGCGCGATCGATCCCAAGCGACTTTGCAGCACGCGGAAGCTCATGAAGGTAGGTCGCAAGGCCACGGCGAACCTCTTCGGGATTGTCGTCAGCCCGAAGAGCGATGGCTCGACCTTGGAACTCCTGACCGGCGAGGCGTAGCTCGATCGGGTTAGTGGTGGAGAAGTTGTGCCACCAAACCTTCCGATCTGGCTGGCCCGGGACAATCCACACCACCGTTCCTTTCCGTGCGCATTGCACGATGAGTTGATGACGTCTGCCGCTACGTTGACCCACGTAAGTCACAAGGCCCAGGTGTTGTCCGATGTGCTTGCCCAACGGGCTGCGAAGCAGGAGACCCAAGACGGGATTGGCCAGATGGTTCATCACCCAGAAGCTGTTGGGACGACTGGTCATCTCGGTCCGAGGACCGATCGCATTCCATGGCGGCCTGCTCGAATCTCCAAGGCGACCAGCAAGAGTGCCTGCACAATGATGAATGTGCTGACGACGGCGGCGATCGTGCCCGAACCTCCGGTCGCGGCCTTGGTGCCAACTACGGAGTCGTAGAGGCCGTGCCAGACGACGACCGCCAGAATGCTGCCACCGGAGCGGTTGTAGATCCAGGTAGCTACGATCGCGCCGCAAGCCAGACCGAAGACAAAGCCCAACCCAGTTCCCGCCGAGAAACCCTCGTACGACTGCAGGGCGAAGAACGAGGGAATGTGCCAGGCCGCCCAGAATCCGGCGAGAATCAACGTCGAGATCAGGGGCGAAAAGCGCTTCTGGAGTTGAGGTAGTGCGTAGCCCCTCCAGCCCGTCTCCTCACCGAAGCCGTCGATGACCAGAATCACGAGAGCCACCCCGACCACACCAAGGCTCGACGGAAGGCCGCTGTACTGAGTGAAACCGTTGCTCGTTGGCATCATCGCACCACTGACGTCGATAGCCCCGAGTGCGATGCCCAAGAAGGCCAACGGGCTCAACGCCGCAAGCCACCAGCGCCACCCGATGCGCCACCTCCCCATCCGTCGAAGTAGATCTCGTATTCCCGATCGCCCCGTCGTCTTTGCTGTCACGATGAACGCCGCCAGCATCGGGCCGAGCAGGCTCGGGAAGTGGGTCGGCCATCCGCGGCCCTGGAGGACGGTGTGCCCGGTCCACGCCAGCGGTATGACCCACGCCCAACTCAACCCGTAGGCGAGGACGAAGAATGCAACCAGCGCCCGGATGTTGAACGCGGAGCCCTCCTGGCCCGTAGTCGACTCGGCTAGGTCAATGGGGACATCTGGATGGAGATCATTTGCTGGAGATACCGGGTGTGGACGAATCATCGCTCTGCTTCGAGTCATGAGCGCATGAAGGATGCGTTGCATCACAATCGTGACGCGGCAGCGCCGCAGACGAAAGGGACCTTGGTCACAACCTGAGACGGCGCATCCTCGTGGCGATTTGATCAGGTTCGGGTCCGAAGACTGGACGTGCGTCGTCGGAGAGTTCGCGAACGGTGCCCGTATGGTGACCGTAGCGAAGTGGCGTGACGGCGCTATCGCTGAGGAGTACATCTGGGCATAGCGACATCACCCCCGGCTGGGGGATGTCCCAAGTCCTGTGGGATTTCGGTGACGGTCCCACAGCTGTTCAGGCGGCAGCCTGATCGTACTTGGCAGGTGTGACAACTCCTCCTTCCTCTTCGGCGAGACGGCGAGCGACCTCGGCATGGACGGCGTCGACCAACGTCTTCATGTCCCGACATCCTTTGATCCGCCGGAACGATCGCTGTGCTTCGATCATGCCGGTGCCCACCCATCGGCGCACCATCGCCGGGTCGCGCCAGCGCTTGACGCCTGAGCTAACAAGGCGCACCGTCGAGATCATCGACTCGATGTTGTTGGTGCACGACAAGGATCGGGCGAGGCGGTCTGACGCCCCGAGCCGGCGCACGGTGAACATGTCATCGAGTCCCTCGCGGAGGACGCCGCGGCACTCGGATGCTCGCGCTCGAGTTGGGCAGCGAGGCCTTTGGCCACCTTGAGTCCGCGGGCAGCGTCAGCGTCGTTGAAGGCCGCCTTGAGCTGGCGGTCGATGCGCCGGGCGAGCTCGGGGGCGAGGTAGTCAGCGACGTCGCGACGCTTGTGCAAGACACAACGCTGCACCACGGCGTGCTTGCCGAAGACACGCTTGATGCCCGCGGCGAGCGCCTTGCCGCCGTCGATCACGACCAGCAGTCCCGCCTCGAAGCGCAATCCCCGCGACACCAGGTCGGCGAGCAGGTGCTTGACCACCGTGGTGTTCTCGGTGTCGCCCTCCCACACCCCGACGGGGATCTTGGTCCCATCGCTGGTGATCAGCAGGGCAACCACGCAGCAGCACTCGTGGAACATGATGCCGTCGATCATGAGGACCGCCGCGTCGTGGACCGAGAGGTCCGAGGCCAGCAGCTCGGCCAGCTTCTCGGTGGTCGCCGCCACGAAGCGTCGTGAGATGGCCGAGCGCGAGTCGCCCCGAGCCACCTCTTCGAGCTCTTCTCCGATCGGCTCGGCCACGAGGGCGTGGCGCCGCGTCGCCACCCCGGCCAGCATGCGCTCGACGGCGAGCTGACTGAGCAGGTCCCGATCATTGAAGGCGTTGTAGGAGTCGAGGTGGACCTCGCCCCCGCCGGCCTTGGTGGCGCGGGGCCGGCGAACGGGCACGGTGCGCCCGCCGAGCACGACCGAGCCCGGTGCCGAACCGTTCCTCGTCGCTGTGCGGTCGGGATCGTGGCGACCCTTGGGCCCGACCATCTCGCTCAACTCTTCTTCCATGATCTGGCTGACCACGGCGAGACCGGCCGAGCAGCAGAACGCCATGAGGCCGTCCTTGATGGTGCCCGCCAGGTCCTGGAGGGCGACGGTCGCCTCGGCGGGCAGGTCAGCGAGGCGCGCCGCCTCGTCCCGCTCAGCGACGGTCACAACAGGTAGCTTCTTCTTCATTGGTGGTGGTCCCCTTCTTGTAGGTGGTGTTGGTTTCGTCACCTGAACACCTACCAGCCGGAAGGCATCAGGCGGGGGACCGCCACCTATTTCCCACAAGATTCAGGACAACCTCCGCGGCTGCGCACCGCTGAGCTAGCTACTCACCGTTGTTATCCACACGCCCGAAAGTGCCGAACTGCCCCACCGACTTGGCGTTCTTGACCGCGTCGTTTTAGCGTCGAGGGTCAAAGGACAGCAGTGTGGCAGCGGCATAGGTTGGCGGGGTCTTCCCGTCGGGTTGTGGCATCACCATCAGATGGAGCAGACCGCCGAACGAATTGGTGGTGTAGTTCGTTGCGGCGCCACAGGATGGATCGCTGCAGAGCGCAACCGGATGCACCTTGCCCCTGTCCTGCGAGACGAAGTCGATGCCTTCTTGCTCACCCACAATGGTGCGCGAGATCTCGAGACGACGGGAGCCATTCGCCGTGTCGATGGACCACACCTGGTGGACGTTGCCGATCGCGCCGGCCACGTAGAGGCGACCCTCGTGGAACGCGCCGCCATCGACGCCTGAGGCAGGGACAGCGTTCTTGAGGGTCCTTACGGGCTTGATTGCGGGGTGTGTCGGCCATGAGTGGGAAGGTGAGATGTCGGCCATATCGTAGGCGAAGAGGTTGTTCCCAGAGGAGGTCCAAAGCAGCCTGCCATCGGGGGAGACGGCGGCCCACATGGCCTTCTTGATAGTGGCCGGGTCGAGCTTCACTTCGTATTCCCAGGCCAGCGTCGCCGGGTCCGCGACACCGATAGCCCCGGTGTTCGCGCAGTTCGTGCCGTTGTAGCACTCCATGGGGAGAAGCACCCCGGCGCCCTTGGAGTAAGTGATCGCTCCAATGTGGTTGTACTTATCGCGGGCGGCGACGTCAGCCGGAATGTACGGCGTGGTGCCGCGATTTGGGTGAACGAGCTGTCGGTTTTGAACAGCCCGTTGTCGATGCCGTCGAAGAAGAAGTGCCCCTTATCGTCGTGAGTCATCCCTTGGTAGTAAAAGATCCGGAGTGACGTGGTCGACACCAGCTTCCAGCGGCCGGGATCCTTTTGCACGGGCGCGGCACCTGAGCCCGTTGCAAGGGTCACGGTGGCTCCGAGAACTGTCGCGATTACCACCGCCCACCACCGCAAAGAGATCCGATAACTCATAAATCACGGGCAATTGTATAGACCGGCTGGCCTGGTCACGAATCCGGCGACGCTCCTATCACTTGTCAACCCCTCTTTGGGGGTTCGGGAGTGAAAACAGCGGACAGAACATTGATGAGTCACTCGAAGCGAGGACAGGCTCTTATTAGGTCACGCGTTTTCGAGATGGTGGCCCGGACTGAGGGTCGGCGAGTCGCTGGGTAGTCAGCCCTGAAGGACGACAGAAGTGGGGGGAGCCAGACCCGCAGTCCGGGGACTCAGCCGCGAGGCAGGTAGCGATAGACCTCGCGGGCGACATAGCGCTTGAGGATCCGGATGACCTCGTGCTTGTTGCGACCTTCCTTCAGCCGGCGCTCGAAGTAGACCTGGGTCTCGGGATCATGCGCGATGCGCACCATGACGATGCGCCACAACACGCTGTTGGCCTGACGGTCGCCTCCTTCATGGGCGCGGACCTTGCCGCTCTTCTTGCCCGAACCCGTTGGGATGGGCGACACCCCGCACAGGTGCGCCCAGGCGGCCTCTGAGTGCAGGCGCTCGGGGTTGTCGCCCGCTGCCATCACGAGGGCGGCCGCGGTGTCGGGCCCGACGCCGAAGAGCTCCATCAACTCGGGAACGCAGGCGGCGAGGAGCGCTTTGATCCGCTCGTCGAGTTCGGCGAGCTCGGAGTCGAGGGCTTCGACCGGAGGGCCAACGAGGACAGGGCCGCCTTCGTCGCCGCGGTCACCGGATCGGGCGATCGCGTCGGGCGCAGCTTGGTCCCCTCGGCCACCAGTGCGGGCACCGAGAGGCCCTTGAGGCGACAACGCAGCTGTTCAGGTGCGGTGAAGCCGAGATGGCGCATCTGGATGAGGGCCTTGACCCTGGCTTGGCGAGCCGAGCGCTTGGCCACAACGAGGACCCGGATGGCTTCGACGGCGCCGTCTCGCGACTTGGGGCTCGCGCTGGCGCGGCCGCTGAGCGCCGCCCGGGCTGCTTCAACAGCATCGAGCGGGTCGGACTTGCCGCTGCGCCGGCGCTCCTCTCGGTTAGGGCGATCGACCTCGATCACCTTCACGCCGGCTCGGCGCAGGTAACGGGCCAGACCCGAGCCATACGAGCCGGAGCCCTCCACGCCGATCTTGACGACGTCGCCGAAGCCCTCGAGCCACTTGAGCAGAGCCTGGGTAGCCGGCACCGTCGGTCGAGAAGCTCTCCGATCCGAGCAGACCGCCGAGGGGATCCAGGGCTGCGGCGACGTGGACATCGCGATGCGTATCGACACCACCGGTGATCCCACGCGCAGCTTCTACGATGGTCATGGTCATCCCTTTCTCTCAAAGGTGTGAGGGATGGCACGGCCGTTCCGGATCGGAGCGACGGGGGTCTGGGTTGTTAGCGCAACTCGGGCCAATCACCCCAACTCTGAGACGGGACGTGCCGTCTTTCAATGTGCGGCTGGAAGGTCTCGGTCGACGACGTTTTGAACGTCACGGGACTCCAAGTCAGACCGGACCCGCCAGCGCTCCCGAAGCTATTCAGGACCAGCAATCAAGCGGTGGACCCTCAAAGAAGTATCAATGAAGTGGGACAGCCCGCGTCGACGAGTCAGACCGGGTTCACCCGGTCTGCAACATCGGTTGACAGGTGATCTGAATCCAACTAGACCATTCTCCGAGCAGGTGGGGCGCACCTGAGGAGGGGTATTCCGATGAAGACGGGCATTCGACGCGGTCTGCGTACCGCTCTGGCCGGATCGTTGCTGTTCGGAGGCGTCGCCACCATGGCTCTGGCGGTACTCGCGCCCTCGGCTGCGATGGCGAGCGAGCCGGGAAGCAGCGCACGGTCGGTGGCAGCCGCACTCGTGGCCGACTTCCAGTCGGCAAGGTTTCGAACATCTGCTCGCTGGCGTCCCCATCGGTGCGATCGAAGTGAAGTTTGAAGTAAAAGGGGAACTCGAGGGAACCCACCCTTCTTTCCCACATGTGCGATTGAATTCAGTTCGGGTCACTGGAAACAACGCGACATACACGATGTCGTGCTCGGGCGCCCAGTACTGCGGCAATTTCTCCGGCCCCAACGTGTCGCAGGCGATTGTAAAGCAAAATGGGAAGTGGTATCTCGTCTACAACTCCGCCAATTTCGGGGACTTCGCACTCTCAGTCAACTCCGGCTCGGGAAGCTCGGGGAACACGGCTTCCGGGAACACGGGTTCGGGCAGTACGAGTGCCGGGACGGCGGGGGCAGGTAGCTTGACCGCCTTTTGCAGTGACCTCAACGGAGTGGTCAACACCATCGCCAACGCCACCGGGAATCTCTCCGCGCCCTCGAACTCGCACCTGCAGTCGTTCCGGACCAAGGTGAGCAACCTCATCAACGAGTCGTCAAAGGGCACATTTCAAGAGCTCTGACTTCTCTCGGTAGCGGCACAAGCATTGACGGTGGCGGTCAGGTCACATACCGGTCCCTATTGACCAGAACTTGCACAGCCTCTCGAAAGACCTGACGAGCACCCTCAATGGGAGTGGACGGAGCGGAATTGGATGTTGAGAACGTGAACAGCGACACAACGGCTCTGCATATTTGGGTCAGCGACAACTGCGGTGAGAGCTACAGCAGCAACTCGGGCAACACCGGTAACAGCGGCAACACGGGCGACTCCGGTAACAGCGGCAACTCGGGCAACTCCGGTAACAGCGGCAACTCGGGCAACTCCTAGGGAGGGCCCTGAGCTGGATCTGTGCGCCAGGTGATCTGCCCTTTCGCAAAACCAGGTCCGAAGCCGCTCGTGGTTCCGACGCCACCGTCGACCGTCAAGGGTGTTCCCTATAGAAGCGCGGTCATCGCCAATCGGAAAGGCAGGAGTATCAGTCCCAGCACGGAACAATTCGTACGCAGCTGCCAGTTTCCATTGTCGGCTCTAGCGATGGCTGCCCGAAACTGTCGGGCACTAGCCCAAAAGTGCGATTACATGGGTGATCCGCTGGACCTGGGCTGAGGCCATGGAAGCACACTCAGCCCTCTCCGTCGATCTCCTTGAGGAAGCCGTCGAGTAGCTCCACGCGGTCTTCCTGGCCGTGGCCAACGGCGTCGTCTCGCTGGCGGCGCAAGATGGTCAGGAAACTGCGGTCCGGTCTCGAAGAAGCCGCAGCGCTCACAGACCGACTCGAAGGTGCAGTCGAGCCCTGCCGGTCGGGTGCAGTGACCATTCCCCAAGAGCCGCCGGTGCTCGGCGGCGATGCGGCGCATGTTGGCGCCCTCGACGCCGGCCGGTAACGGCTCGCCGCTCTCATAGCTGGCCTCGACGGCCTGGGTCACCCGGAAGTACTCCTCGGCGAATGTCCGGTCCGAGATGCGGGCATAGGTCAGCGTCATGCGCATGGAGCGGTGACCGAGCAAGACGGCGATGGCCTCGAGGCTCATGCCCTGTTGATCATTCGGGTGGCGAGCGTGTGGCGGAGCTGGTGGGGATGGACATGGCCGACGCCGGCACGCTTGGCCACCCGTTCGACGTAGCGATGAACGGTGCGACGGTCAAAGGGTCGACCATCGTCTCGTTCGACCAAGCGCCCTGAGCGACTCGGTCCCCGGAACCTCTGGTAGTCAGTGATGAGGCGCACCAGTTCGGGTCCGATCGGCACGTAGCGGTCGTTGTGCAGCTTGCCGACAGGGATCCGCAGCGAGAACGTGTCGCCGAGCAAGGTCACAGCCTTGTCGTCGAGTCCGGAGAGCTCGCCCACCCGGATGCCGGTCTGGGCCAGGATCTCGACCATGACCCGTCGACGCGGATCGGGGTCACTCGCCAGCGCCGCGGTGAACTTCTCCATCGTCGGGTCGTCGAGGAACTTCGGGAGCGGTTCGTCGGCCTGTGGGAAGTCGCCGGGGAAGATCAGCGTCTTCGTCGGCGCGTCTTCATAGTCCCAATCCCGCAGCCGCTCGAAGAAGGTGCGCAACGTTCCGAGTCGATTGCGGATGGTGACGGCGGCGAGAGGCTTCCCGGCCTTGCCCGGCCGAGCGGCCAGCCACAGCTTGTGCGCCTCGATGTGACGGCGCTCGACACCGCTCATGGAGGTGCAGGTCGGGTCGGACTCAGTGACCTGGCCGGCGAAGTGACGCAGTATCTGATCGGCAGCACCGACCGTGGTCGGACGGGCCGAGACACCCAGTTGATCCAGGTAGGAGGCCATGGTGGCCACCATCACCGGGGCCCGGCGGGCGGTCTCGACCCAGGGGAACTCCATCGTGCTCCACCACGGCGAGGGGGCCTCTGATGACTTCGGGAGGGCGCTCATCGGGCCGCTTCCACCGGTGCGTGGAGGGCTTCCATGGCCTTGCGGTACTCCTCGGCCAGCCAGTCGATGCTGAGGTGGAGGTAGATCCTCGTCGACGCGATGGAGCGGTGACCGGCCTGGGCCTGGACGGCTTCGATCGTCATGCCTCCCTCGCGCAATCTGGTGAAACAGGTGTGGCGGAGCTCGTGGCAGGTGCCATGCGTGAGTCCGGCCCGCTTGCGTGCTGCGCTGAAGATCTCGATGATCCCCTCGGTCGAAAGCGGCTGGCCCCGCCTCTGTCCTTTGAGCGAGACAAAGAGCCGATCAGTCGGGGCATCGGGTGGACGTTCGGTGTTCATGTAATCCGCCACCGTGGCGAAGAAGGTCGGAGAGATCGGCACGAGTCGTTGATGGCCGCCCTTGCCCTCGGCGATGAAGACTCGCCACTCGCCGAGGCGAAGGTCCTCGAGTCGCAGCTCCAGCACCTCGCCACGCCGCAGGCCGCCGAGCAACATGGCCTCGGCCATGGCCCGGTCCCGATCGGTGCGCAGCGCCGCCATAAGCGCTTCGACCTCGTCGGGGTTCAAGATGCGTGGCAGACGCCGCACCCCGCGCACGAGCGGTGCACCGCGCTCACCTCGGTGACGGTTGCGACGAGTGGGCAGACCCCGTGGCACCGGATTGGTGGCCACGCCGGCGTCGCCTCGGATGACGAGATAGCCATAGAGGCTCGACACCGCAGCCAGACGCCGCTTGATGGTCGAGGCCGACATCCCCGACTCGCCGTCGGAGATCCGCACCACGTTCTCGGCGCCCTTCCTCGGGCGCCGCTGGGCGGTCACGAAGCGCAGCACGTCCTTGGGGGTCACCTCGGCGGGCTCCTTGCCGACGACCCCGAAGAAGACGCTCAGGTCATGGGCATAGGCCCGCACCGTGGCCGGCCTGGCCCGCCCGGAGGCGAACTCCAAGAACTCGTCGACCAGTTCGTGGCCGACCCGGTACTCGCGCACACCGTCTGCGCGAAGACGACTTTGAAACGACGGACTCCACACCACCGCACACCTCCTTGTCGGACTTACGTCCGAAGAAGGCTCCCCGGACGCTCAGCCCAGGTGGCGGATCACCCATGTAAGTGCCGGACTGGGGCAGCGCGACGTGGCCAAGATCGGGTTCCCACGGGCCCCCGATGCCGGCGGAGCACATGTTGGGGCGGGCCGGATCATGCCCCGATCCGCAACCCTCGGCCGTGCCGGGCGCGGAGAGGGTTCGGGCCACTGCGGGCTGGGGAAGGGAGCGCCAGACGCCGACGGTCAGGTCGTGGGTTTGCTCACCGGAGGGTGGCGCCGAACTCCTTCTCGACCGCCTGAATGCAGCGCGCCCGCAGCGCGCCGACCTCGTCATCGGTCAACGTGCGCTCGGGCGAGCAGAAGCGCAGGCGGTAGGCGAGGCTGCGCGCACCGTCGTCGATCCCGGTGCCCCGGTAGACGTCGAAGAGCGTGAGCGATTCGAGCAGGTCGCCCGCGGCGCTCCGCAACGCATCGGCCACGGCGTCGGCCCGATGGGCATCCCCCACTACGAAGGCCAGGTCGATGTCCGAGGAGGGAAATCGACTGACTGCGCCCACCACCATGGCCCGTCGCGGCACGCGTGCCTCGTCGAAGAGGATCCCGAGGTCGACCTCGAGCCAGCCCACCCGTCGCGCCGGGCCGGACGTGGCCCCGAACGTGAACACCACGTCGGGTTCGATCTCACCGACCGAACCGAGCACGGAGACCACGCCCGACGCGTCGTGGGCCACCAGATGCGCGGAGCGCGTCGGGTGGAGGCCGGGGAGGGAAGCCGTTGCGCCCTCCCCCGGCGGCACCAGGCTGACGGTGTCGAGGTGCAACGCGTCCGCCAGCACGTGCCAGGCGGCCACCGCCGTGCGCGCATCGTCGTTCTCCTGGGCGAAGACAGCCGCCAGCAGCTCGCGCTCGCCGGGCAGCTCCGCCCGCTCCCTGCCACCGGCGCCGGCGCGCTCGACCACCCGGGGCGAGCCCTCGCCGGGGTGCGAGAAGACCACACCGACCTCGAAGAGGCGGATGTCTCCCTGTCGCCGGCTGGCGTTGTAGGACAATGCACCCAACAGTCCGGGCAGCAGGGATCGGCGAAGGAACGGCTTCTCCGCGTCGAGCGGATTGGACACGCGCACGGCCTCACCGCTCAGCCCCGCGTCATTGTGCGCGTCAGCGGAGACGAAGGTGTCGGTCCAGCCTTCCGAGGCGCCCAGTCCGACCAGCACGTCCTTGATGCTGCGCCGCGAGTGTTGCAACGAGGTCAGCCCGCCCGGCTGGGGCCAGGTCGGCACGCGCCGTGGCACGTGGGCGTACCCGAACGTGCGCGCCACCTCTTCGATGACGTCGTCGACGCCGTAGGGCTCGGCACGCACGTCCGGCCGGTTGGTCGGCACCAATACCGTGACGACCGAAGCGGACTCTTCGAGCACCGTGAATCCGATCGGCTCGAGCAGCCGTGCGATCTGCTCGGCTTCGAGCGCCACGCCGATCTGGCGCTGCACCCGGGCGATCGGCACCGAGACGGTGAAGGGCTCGGGCACCTCCCCGCGCACGTCGAGCATGCCCTCGGCCACTCGTAGCGTGGGGACGCTCTCGCCCAGCAGCTGGCAGAAGCGTCGCACCGACGGTTCGATGACCCAGGGGTCGCACCCGCGCTCAAAGCGCGCCGAGGCCTCCGTCCGCAGACCGAGACGCTTGGAGGTCCGGGCGATGGCCATCGGGGTGAAGTAGGCCGCCTCGAGCAGGACCTCGGTGGTGGCCTCACCGATCTCCGACGAGGCGCCGCCCATGATGCCGCCGATGCCGACCGGCGTGCCCTCGGCGTCGCAGATGAGGCAGTCCTCGCCGGTGTCGCCGAGGCTCCGGCCCCGGACGCCGACGGTACGCGTCGCCCCGTCGAGGGTCACCACGGTCTCGCCTTCTCGGGCGCGCCGGACCGACAGCCCGCGCCCGGGCAGCCGGGCCAGGTCGTAGGGGTGGGTCGGCTGGCCGAATTCGAGCATGACGTAGTTCGAGGCATCGACCACGTTGTTGATCGGCCGCATGCCGGCGAGCAGGAGCCGGCGGGCGATCCACTGCGGTGAGGGGCCGACCGTGACCCCCTCCACCACGCTCACGGTCAGCCGCGGGCAGAGCTCCGGCGATTCGACCGTCGCCGACGCCAGCGACGCCACGTCCGGCGCACCGGGGCCGGGCTCGGGCGGCTCCGGCACGCTGAAGACCAGCCCCAATCGCCCGGCCAGGTCCCGGGCGATCCCCGTCATGCACCACGCGTCGGGACGGTTCCCCTCGACGGTGATGTCGAAGACGACGTCGTGCTCGAGACCCAGTGCGTCCATCAACGGCGTGCCCGGCTCGCCGGGCGCGTCGTCACCGAGGATCAGCAACCCCGCCCGGTCGTCGGAGAGCCCGAGCTCCTTGCCCGAGCACAGCATGCCGTTGGACATCACGCCACGCAGCGGACGGGCCTCGATCTCGAAGCCGCCGGGCAGGATGGCGCCGACGGGTGCCAGCGGGACCCGGTCGCCCTCTTCGAAGTTGTGCGCACCGCACACGATCTCGAGTGGTTCCGCGCCGGCGTCGACCACGACGAGACGGATCTTGTCCGCTCCCTTGATCGGGCGGATCTCGAGAACCCGGCTGACCACGACGTCACCCAGACCCTCCCCCACGTGCTCCACCGCCTCGACGACGAGACCGAGGTCGTCGAGCGCGTCGCGGAGCGTCCCGACGTCGTCGGGGAACGGAGCGAAATCACGGAGCCAGCTCAGTGGTGCGCGCACGATGGTCGAGAAGAGTCCTTCGGGTGGGGGGCGAGGTCAGAACTGCGAGAGGAAGCGGATGTCGTTCTCCAAGAAGGAGCGCATGTCGGGCACGGCGTGGCGCATCTGCGCCAGGCGGTCCATGCCGAACCCGAACGCGAAGCCGGACCACTCGCCGGTGTCAATCCCGACGGCGGCGAAGACGGCAGGGTCGACCATGCCGCACCCGCCCAGCTCGATCCAGCCGGTGTGCGAGCACGTCCGGCACCCCTCGCCGAAGCAGATCGTGCAGGTGATCTCGAGTTCCGCCGACGGCTCGGTGAAGGGGAAGTAGGCCGGCCGCAGCCGCGACTGCATGCCGGCGCCGAAATACGCCTCGGTGAAGACCTGGATGGTGCCGGCGAGGTCGCCGAAGGTGATCCCGTGGTCGACGACCAGCCCCTCGATCTGGTTGAACACCGGGAGGTGCCGAGCGTCGGCGGTGTCGAGCCGGAAGCACTTGCCCGGCATCACGGCGTGAATGGGCAGGGTGCCGTCGCGCACGGCGCGCTCCATCAGGTGGATCTGCACCGGGGAGGTGTGGGTGCGCAACAGCACCGTCTCGGGCTCGCCCACGTCGAGGTACATGGTGTCGTACATGCCGCGGGCGGGGTGCGCCGGCGGCATGTTGAGCGCCTCGAAGTTGTACCAGTCTGACTCGGCCTCGGGACCCTCGGCCACCGTGAAGCCCATACCGGTGAAGACGTCTTCGAGCTCGGCACGCGCCTGGGTCACCAGGTGGAGGTGGCCCCGCGACAGCGGGGAGAGCACCTGGGCCGGGATCACCTCGGTCAGGTCCAGCCGGTCCGCTCGGAGCGCTGCGGCCCGTTCGGCCAGTACGAGCTCGGCGCGCCGTGCCGCCAGCAGCGTCTCGAGCCCGGTCCGCACCTCGTTGAGGCGGCGACCGGCCTCCTTGCGCGCCTCGGGGTCGAGTCCGCCCAGGGTGCGGTGCGCCCGGGTCAGTGCGGAGCGCTTGCCGAGATACTCGGTCTCCACCTCGGCCAGTGCCTCGGTCGAGTGCGCGCCCGCGATGGCCCGCTCGCCGTCGCCGGCGAGGGCCTCCACATCGAGTTCTACGTTGTCAGTCACCATGTCGTGTCGTGCCGCCACCCGAAATGCTACGTGGCCCGGGACCACCACCTCGGCGTTGCCGGAACGCCTCGAAGCAGACCACGGCGCATGCCACGCCCACGTTGAGGGACTCGGCCCGCCCCGCCATCGGAATGGCGAGCGCACCCGACAGCGTGGCGGCCAGCGCGGCGTCGAGGCCCGAGGATTCGTTGCCGAGGAACAACGCGGTCGGCACCGACCAGTCCACCGCGGCGTAGTCCTCGCCGTCCCGCACCATCGTCGCCAACGTCCGGAACCCGGCACCGGCCAGCTCGGCGCCCAGCGCGGCGGCGTCGGGCCGGACGGCGAAGGGAACGTGGAAGAGCGAGCCCGCCGATGCTCGGACGGTCTTGGGGTTGTAGGGATCGACCGAGTCGGCGGCGAATACGACGGCCGTCGATCCCGAGGCGTCGGCCCCCCGCAGCACGGTGCCGGCGTTGCCCGGATCTCGGACGTCGACCAGGACGACGACCAGCGAACCCGGCGTCGCCATCGGCGACCAGGCGTCGGGCCCCTCCGCCACCTCGTCGAGCAGGGGGACGACCGCCACGACCGGTTGGGGCGTCACGGTGTCGGCCACGCGTTCGAGCACGCCCGGCCCGAGTGCGAAGACCCGCGCCCCTGCTTCGGTCGCACGCCGGGAGACCTCCTGCGTGGCCCGGTCGTTGTCGCCCTCGGGGGCGACGTAGACGGACTCGACCGGCGCTCCGGCGTCGAGTGCGCAGCGGATGAGCTCGGCTCCCTCAGCGGCGAAGGCGCGCTCGGTCCAGCGCGTCGAACGCTTCTGGAGCAGCCCGCGCAGCCGGCGGACCCGCCGGTGCGTGAAGCCCAGCCGCTGGGTCAGGAAGCGACCTCGGCGACGGCCCCTGCCGATGCCTTTTCGGCACTGGGTGCGGCGGCCAGGGCGCCCTGTGCCGTCTCGACGAGTGCGGCAAAAGCCGCGGGGTCGCTCACGGCCAGGTCGGCCAGGACCTTGCGGTCGACTTCCACGCCGGCCAGGTGCAAGCCGTTGATCAGCCGGCTGTAACTCATGCCGTGCTGACGGGCCCCGGCGTTGATCCGCTGGATCCACAGTTTGCGGAAGTCGCCCTTGCGGGCCCTGCGGTCCCGGAAGGCGTACTGCATGGAGTGCATGAGCTGCTCGTTGGCCGCCCGGTAGGAACGGCTCTTGTTCCCGTAGTACCCCTTCGCCTGCTCGAGGACAGCGCGATGGTGCTTGCGGCCGTGGACGGACCGCTTCACTCTGGCCATGGGGGTGCTCCTCTCTTGGGGATCGATCGGTTCGTGGGGTGTAAGGACGGCGCGCCGAAGGCCGCGCCGGGGACGCGCTCAGATGCCGAGCATCCTCCGCGTCGCCTTCTGGTCCGCCTTGGCGACGTCGGACTCGCGCCCGAGGCGGCGCGTGCGCACGCTGGTCTTCTTCTCCAGCAGGTGCGAGCGGAACGCCTTGCGCCGGCGCAGCCGTCCGCTGCCCGTCACCTTGATCCGCTTGGCGGCACCCCGGTCTGTCTTCATCTTCGGCATTACGTCATCCCTCTTCGGCTGATGCGGGTACTTCGCTCGCATCGCTGACCCCACTGGCCCCGTTCGCACCGTTCCCGCTCGCCGCCGGAGGGCTCGCTGACTTCTCGGCTGCCGGCGCCTGACCGTTCGCGTCGCTCCCCGCTGCGGGACTGGCGCCGCTCCCGGCACCCTCCGCTCCCGCAGCGCCCTTGTCGGCACGCTGCTGGTTCGAGGCTCTCGACTGGGCGGCCTGGCGGGCCCGCTTGTCGGGGGCGAGCACCATGATCATGTTGCGGTTGTCGAGCTTGGGCTCGGCCTCCACCTTGGCCACGCCCTCCATCTGCTCGGCGATGCGGTCGAGGATCCGTTTGCCGTGCTCGGGGTGGTACACCTCGCGGCCTCGGAACATGATCGTGATCTTGACCTTGTGACCCTCGTTCAGGAACTTGGCCACCTGCCGGGTCTTGGTGTCGAAGTCGCCGGGCCCGATCTTGGGCCGGTACTTCATCTCCTTGATCCCGACGTGGACCGCCTTGCGCCGGCTCTCCTTGGCCCGCTGGGCCTCGTCGAACTTGAACTTGCCGAAGTCCATGATCCGGCACACGGGCGGGTTGGCCATGGGAGCCACTTCGACGAGATCGAGGTCGAGTTCCTTGGCGATCGCCAGGGCCTCGGGCAGCGGCTTGATGCCTAATTGCACACCGTCTGGGTCCACGAGCCGGACTTCACGGGCACGGATTCGGTCGTTGATCCGATGCTCTGTTGTGGTTTCAGCGACGATGCGTCATCACACCTCTCACTCGGGCTCGCGGTCCTTCCGCAAGCCAATCGGTGGAGCGGAGCCGACCAGCGGGCAGAGCCCGCGCCCGAGGGGCGATCGACCTGGCGCACCGTGCAACCTGCAACCGCAGGGGGGTGGCAAGGTGGAGGCCGCTCAGTGGGGGCCCCGCTTCCATGTAGTCAAGACTGCCTACAGTAGCAGCGTGAGCAGCCTCTGGACACCGTCGGGTGAGCATTTTCCCAAGGAGGAGGGCGACGACGCCGCCTCTTCGCCTTTCGACTCCCCGGGCGACACCGACCTCATGGGACCGGCAGACGCCCAGGCACAGGCCGAGGCGGCGGCGGAGGTCGACGCCATGCGGGCCCAGCTGGCCAACACGCCGGCCGAGCTGGTGGTGGCCAACCATTGCTACGGCCTTTTCGAACTGGCCGCCATCTACCTCTCGCAGACCCCGCCCAAGCTCTTCGAGGCCCGCCTGGCCATCGACGGCCTCGGGTTCTTGCTCGATGGCCTGCGCGGGCGCCTCGGCGAGGCCGAACCTGCGCTCCTCGAGTCGCTGTCCCAGCTGCGGCTGGCCTACGTGAGCCTGGAAGGCGCCGAGCGCTCCACCGAAGAGAGCCAACGCCGCAGAGACCCCGGCCCCCCGGGGAACTAGGACGCCCTCGGCTGGCGCGAGCGGGAGGCCGCGACCGCCAGCCCCTCGACCGTCTCGCCGATGAAAGCGCCCAGCTGGCGGCGGTAGAGCCCCCCGCTGCCCGGCACCTTGGCCCGGAAGGTGGATCGCCAGTTGATCGTGGTGCCACCGGCCTCGGAGGGCGCCAGGGTCACGACCGCTTTGTAATCCGCCAACGCCAGACCCGCCTCGAGCACGTAGGAGAACCGCTGGCCGGGGACGCGCTCGACCACACGCTCGCGGGACCGATGGCGCCCCGTCGTGAACAGGCGGACCGCACCGAGGCCCTCGGGCGTTCCGTCGCCCGGCTCGAGGAGCTCGAAGGAGCCAATGGGCGACCATTCGGGCCAGGTCGACCCGTCGGCGAGCAGTGCATAGACCGCGTCGGGGCTCCCACTCGTCGTCTTCGTCCGGTCGATCACCTGCAGTGCCATGGCCTCTCCTCTTCGCTGCCTCCCTCGCTGCGCTGCACTGAATGTACCATTTGGTACATGGACGATCCCAATTCGACCCCCGGCGCCCGGCAGCGGCTGCTCGACTCGGTCGTCGCCTACTTCACCGCCGAGGGGCTGACCGACCAGAGCCTGCGCCGCATCGCCGAAGCCACCGGGACGAGCCACCGCATGCTCCTGTACCACTTCGGCTCCAGGGAGGGACTGGTCCTCGCCGTGGTGCGCGCGCGGTCGAGGCCCGCACCCGGGCGGTGCTCGCCTCCGTCGGCTCGGACGCTGCTGCCGCGGGGGACGCCACGACCGACCGGGTGGTCCGCGACATGTGGGCCTACGTCGCCGACCCCGGGCTGGCCGGTGTCGAGCGCCTCTTCTTCGCGCTCTACGCGCGGGCGCTACAGGGCGACCCCGCGGCGCGACCCCTCCTCGAGGGTGACGTCGAGACTTGGGTCGCGGCCAACGCGGCCCTCTCGGACGCGCTCGGTGTGCCCGCCGAGGTCGCACGACCCCACGCCCGTCTGGGTCTCGCCGTCGTGCGCGGGCTCCTGCTCGATCTGTTGGCGACCGGGGACCGTGCCGGCGTCGACGCCGCGCTCGAGGTCTTCGCCCGCGGCTACGCCGGCCGGTGGTGGGAGGCTCAGCCCGCGGCCAGTGCTGCCGATGCCTCCAGCGCGTCGAGCGCGACCAGCGAGCGGGCCTCATAGAGACCGCGGTGCCCCGGCGCCACGGTGAAGACCACCGCCGACGCCCTCGTCGATCCGGCGCGTCCCGTCCGCGATCGCGGTGGCGTGGAAGCCGTAGGTCACGCCGCCCGACGCCGTCACGGTGCCGAGACCGCGTCGGGCGTCGAAGGCGCTGACGCGCCCGAGGCGGGGCTCGGCGGCTGCTGCGGGGGCAGCCATGTCAGTGGACGATCTTGGACAGCGCGATCTCCAAGATGTCCGTCGCACCCTGATCGCGCAGCGCCGGGATGAGGGTGTTGATGTCGGACTTGGCTACGACCGTCTCGAGCGCGAACGCACCGCCCCCGGAGAGCTCCGAAATCGTCGGCGAGCGCAGAGAGGGCAGGACGGCCAGGACGGCATCGAGGTTCTCGGCCGAGACGTTCAACTTGACGAGCACCTTGCCTCGCGCCTCGAGCGTGCCCTGAAGGAGGGTCAGGATCTGCTCCATGGCGTGGCGCTTCTCGGGGTCGGCGGCCGCGGTCGGGTTGGCGATGAGCTCGGTGCGCGACACGAGCAGTGTCTCGATCACCTTGAGACCGGCGGCCCGCAGCGCGCTGCCGGTCTCGGTCATGTCCACCACGGCGTCGGCGATGTCGGGCACCTTGGCCTCGGTCGCGCCGTAGGACATGGCGATGTCCGCGTCGATCCCGTGCGCGGCCAGCGCTCGGCGGGTCAGCTCGGGGTACTCGGTGCTGACACGGAGCCGGCCAGGCCGTTCGGCGAAGGAGGCGGCGAGGTCGGCCAGTGACGAAGCCGGCGAGTCTGCGCCGACGGCCAGCACGATGCGGGCGGGGTTCGACGTCGCCTTCGAGTAGGCCAGCTCGCCCAGCGACACGACCTCGCTCCCCCGTTCCTCGACGCAGTCGCGCCCGGTGATGCCGAGGTCGAAGAGCCCGTCGGCGACGTAGACCGGGATCTCCTGGGGCCGCAGGATGCGCACTTCGCTGATCCGGGGGTCCGCGATGGAGGCCCGGTAGGCCACGTCCGACGCTCGGCTGACGGCGAGGTCGGCATCCTCGAAGAGTTGCATGGTGGCGCGTTCGAGCGAGCCCTTGGGCAGGACGAGGCGGAGCATGGGGGTAGATCTTCGCAGACCGGCCGAACCGGATCGCGCGGCCGGCCTGCGTCGGGCATGCTGGAGCCGGTGCCACCCCCCTACGACGTCTACAACTTCTTGAACCTGTTGGGCATCGAGATCCCCGGCGCCGACGACGAGGGCCCGATCGCCCGGCTCACCGTCACCCATGATCTGATCGCCGGAACCGGATTCTTGTGGGCGCCCGTGGTCATCACCCTGGCCGACGCGCTGTGTGCCTTCGGGGTGAACCACCACTGGCCCGAAGGAGCGAAGAGCTTCACCACCGTCGACTGCGCGGCCAACTTCATCTCGAGCGCCAGGGAGGGCGACATGGTGACGGCGACCGCCTCGCCACTGCACACGGGCCGCACGACGCAGGTCTGGGACGCCATCGTCACCAACGAGACCACCGAGCGGTTGATGGCCTCGTACCGCTGTACCCAGCTGATCCTCTACTGATCCGACCTGACCCGGCCGTCATCGGCGTCCGGCCCGCGACCGGGTCCACGACTGGTCGCGAGAGGGCGCTCACGCCAATGCGTCCACGAACTGGCCCCGGCTCCCGGCCCACCAACGCCTGCGTCGGTCCCAGCGCTCCTGGCCGCCCATCCACTCCCACATCAACGTGAAGCTCTGCTCCCCGGCGTCGACATGGCGCTTGACGAACTCCCCACCGCGGGCCACCGCGTCGTCGAGGACGTCGAGGGTCTCGGCCCGGCCGGCCCCGTCGAGCCCGTAGCGGTCGCACGCCAGCCGGAGCCGCCCGGGCCGGTCCGCAGGCTCCCACCCCAACTGCGCTGCACTCTCGTCGTCGTCGATGGGCACGCACATGCGAGCCAGCTGGGCCAGGTCGTAGGTGGGCCGCCCGGGCGCGCAGTAGTCGAAGTCGAGGAGGCCGACCGCGACCCCGGCCTGGAAGACCACGTTCTCGAGGCAGACGTCGTTGTGGCACACGATCCGGCCTCCCGCCGGATCGGCCAGCTCGGCGCTCCACGACGCGGCGGCTTCGTCGATCACGGCCGCGCTGTGGAAGCGCGCCAGCAGCGCCGCGATCGAACCGAGTGCGGCGTCGGTGCGCGCCCACGCCGGGTAGGGCGGGAGCGGCACGTCGCCTTCCATGAACACGAGCCGTTCGCGTCCGTCGGCGTCGATCCCCACCGGCATGGGCGCCCCTTCGAAGCCGTTGGCACGCACGCTGCGCAAGAACGCGTGCACCGACGCCGAGTGCGGGTTCGACGGTCGCAGCACGTGGGGACCCGAGCGCACGACGCTCCCGGCGTTCGACACCCCGCCGGCCAGCACCTGCTCGTCCATCGCTCGACCCACCTCCGACCCCACGTCGCCCTTCCGGCCGGGCGACGCGAGGCAGGTTACCGGTGACCGTGTTCGTGCCCACGAGCGCAGCGGCCGAGCGGCGGGCGGGGGGCGGCTCAGGGGCGGGACAGCTCCAGCAGCGCCGCTGCGTCGGCGGCCAGCCGGTCCCGGGCGCCGTGCTGGTGTGACCGGGCGAAGCCGGCCGCTTCGGCCGAGAGCTCACAGCGTGCGGTGTACGCCAACAGGTACACCGCGGCCGCGCCGGCGCGGCGCCACTGGTCGTCGCTCAGTCGGCGTCCCACGGCATCTTCGTAGTCGCGCACGAACGCGACGACGTCGTCGCGGTTCGGGAAGTCCGCCCCGCCGGGCTCGGCGGTAACCGACCACGTCATGGCGGCCTGGCCGAGCGCCGTGCTCTCGGTGGCGAGGGCAACGCTGTCCCAGTCGTAGACGGCGGCGATGGCGTCGTCGTCAACCCTGACGTTGCGTGCGCTCCAGTCGAGGTGCGCCACCACGAGCGGCGCACCGGGCTCGTCGCGCTGCCGTCGCGCCGTCCAGGCCAGATCGTCGACCCACCCGGCCGACGGCGTGTCCAGCGTGAAATCGAAGATCGGACTGTGCGGTTCGCCGTAGAGGTGTTCGCTCGCCTGTCGCATCGGATGGTCGGCCAGCGCGGACAGCGTCCGCAGGCTGTCGCACGCGGCGATCTGGCGAGCCAGGCCGGCCGCCGACGCCCGGCGTTCGCGCTCGCCGCGGAGCGGCCGCATGCCCGGATCGGGGAGCCAGGTTTCGGCCACCGCCAGGGACGACCGCCCCGGCAGCCGGGCGGGACGACGCAGCGGGACGGCGCACACGATGCCCCCGCGCGCTGCAGCCTCTTGGACCCGCTGGGTCGCCCGCAGGAACGGTTCGGACCAGCGCTCCTGGTACGCCTTGATCACCAGGTCGGCTCCTGATTGGAGGCGCAGGCCGAGCACGCAACCGGCCGAGGCCCCGTAGAAGTGGGCCCCGACGGGCGATGACCCGAACTGCTCACGGCAGAAGTCCCCCACGACGCGCGCGATCGCCTCGGGAGCCCCCGTGCCGAACACGGCGTCCTCGACCGCGGTCAGGTCCCAGTCGGCCGTGGCGGTCGCGATGACCTCTGCGACTCCGAACATGCCGACATCCTCACATGGGCAGCCCGACGCTCAGCGGAGGTCAGTGCTGACCAGCGTGCCACCCAGGGTCCCGTCGCTGCGGCACTCCGGTGCCCGGGCGCCCGGCGTCCCGCGCTGGAGCCGGCGGTTCCACTCCTCGCGGTCGAACGACGCCGGGTCGGTCCTGGCCACGAAATCGCGCACGACTTCGGCGAAGTGCGCCGGGTCGGTGTGGTGCGGGAAATGGCCCGCCTCGTCGAAGACCTCGAGATGACTCCCGGGCAGCGCCGCCTGTGCGAGGCGGCCATGGCCGAGCGGGATGATGGCGTCACGGCGTCCCCAGATGATCAGGGTGGGGACCCCGTCGGCCAGGTAGGCGCGGTCCACCATGGTGATCACCTGGCCCCGCCAGTCGACGCCCGAGCGCAACGTCCGCAAGATCGCCCGGCGGGCCTCGGTGCCCGGCAACGCGTCGAAGACGGCGAGCATCTCCTCCGCGTCGCGGCCGAGCGCGGTGTCGAAGATGCGGAGGAGTCCCGCGCCGATACGACTCGCCATCCGCACCGGCGGGAGCCCGAGCAGCGGCATCAGCGCCTCGGCTCCCGGGACGGCGGCCATGCGCAGGAGCGGGCTCACGGTCCGGCCGACCCCGCCGCTGTCGACCAGCACGAGACGTTCGCAGCGCTCCGGGTATTGGTAGGCGAACTGGGCGGCGACACCGCCGCCGAGCGAGTGCCCGACCACCGTCGCCCGGTCGATCCCCAGGACACTGAGCAAGTCGCGCATCCCGTTGGCGAAGCCGCCGACGGTGTAATCGGCCCGTGGCTTCTCCGAGCGGCCGTGACCGAGGAGATCCGGCGCGACCACCGTGTGGTGCTGTGCCAGCAGGTCGGCGACGGAGCGCCAGGTGTCGGAGCTGTCGCCGATGCCGTGGATGAGCAGCAGCGCGGGTCCGTTCCCCGCCTTGATGTAGGCGCGCCGATAGCCGTGGATGTTGGCGTAGCGCACGCGCAGCGCTCCCTCACGGCGGACGCCGGGGCGGTAGCGCAGGCGCGCAGGGTCCAGCGGTGCAATCCCGTCGCTCCCGCTTCTTTCGGTCTCGTCCATGCAGGCCTCCCGTTCCGGGCTGTGGCGTGCGGATGTGCGGCCTCGGGGGACCGGCCGCCTGGCGCCACGCTAAGGACTCGGGGTATCGAGGCCGTGTCGGCAGTATGAACAGCTGGTGAAGCGGCCTAGGACAGAGGGGCGCTGCGCAGCAGCCGCACCATCTCGATCCCGGTCAGGGCCGCCTCGCGACCCTTGTTGGTCTCGTCGGGTTCGGAACGTTCGAGCGCCTGCTCCAAGGTGTCGGTCGTGAGGACGCCGAAGACGATGGGCACGCCGGTGGCCAGCTGCACCTGCTGGATCCCCGCGGCACACTCCCCCGCCACGAAGTCGTAGTGGCCGGTGTCGCCCCTGATGACCGCGCCGAAGCACAGCACGGCGTCCACCTTGCCCGCGTGTGCGAACGCCCGGGCCACGAGCGGGATCTCGAACGCCCCCGGCGCCCATGCCACGGTGAGGTCGCGCCGGTCGGCTCCCGCCTCGGCCAGCGCGTCGAGCGCACCGTTGAGCAGCCGCAGCGTGATGCCACCGTTGAAGCGCGCACACGCGATGCCGAACCGCAATCCGGTGCCGCTGTGCCCGCCTTCGAGCTGCGCACCGACGCGCGCCGCGACCTCGTCCAGCGCGCCGTCGGGCACCGCCACCAGATCGGAGCCCGCCATCAGGCGGACCGCTCCACCACGGCGTGTGCCTGTCCTGGAGTGCCCCTCACTGAGGCGCCCTCACAGGACGTCGTCGAGCCCGTGCAGCAGGTGCCCCATGCGCTCCCGCTTCGTCCGCAGGTACGCGATGTTCTCGGGATTGGGGGACGCCTGCAGAGGGACGCGTTCGGTGATGTCGAGGCCGAACCCCTCGAGCCCGCCGTACTTGACGGGGTTGTTGGTCATGAGCCGCATGGTCGTCACGCCGAGGTCGACCAGCATCTGCGCGCCAATGCCGTACTCGCGGCTGTCGACCGGCAGACCCTGTTGCAGGTTGGCGTCGACCGTGTCGTGGCCCTCCTCCTGCAGCTGGTAGGCCCGGATCTTGTGGCCGAGGCCGATGCCCCGCCCTTCGTGGCCGCGCAGGTAGATCAGCACGCCGCGACCCTCTGACTCAATCAGATCGAGGGCGGCATGCAGCTGCGGCCCGCAGTCACAGCGCAACGAGCCGAAGACGTCACCGGTCAGGCATTCGGAGTGCACCCGCACCAACACGTCGTCGGCGCCCGCCACGTCACCCATGACCAGCGCGAGGTGCTGTTCGTTGTCGAGAACCGACTCGTAGACCAGCGCCCGGAACTCACGCCCCGTCGCCGGGATTCGGGCTTCTGACACCAGCCGCACCAGCTTCTCGTTCTGGCGCCGGTACCGGATCAGGTCAGCAATGGAGATCAGCGGCAGGTCGTGCTTCTTGGCGAAGCGCTCCAGATCCGGCAGCCGCGCCATCTCTGACTTGTCCTCGGTCACGATCTCGCACAGCACCCCGGCGGGCGAGAGCCCGGCGGCGCGGGCCAGGTCGACTGTGGCCTCGGTGTGGCCAGCCCGCTTGAGCACACCGCCGGTGCGGTAGCGCAGCGGGAAGATGTGACCGGGCCGGTTCAGGTCGTTCGGCCTCGTCGACGGGTCGACGAGCGCGGCAATGGTGGAGGCGCGGTCGGTCGCCGAGATCCCCGTGGTGGTCCCGTGGCGGAAGTCGACGCTGACCGTGAAGGCGGTCCGTTGCGCCTCGGTGTTGGCGGTCACCATGAGCGGGAGGTCGAGCAGATCAGCCCGCTCGGGCAGCAGCGGCACGCAGATGACCCCCGACGTGTGGGCCAAGAAGAAGGCGATGTTCTCCGGCGTGGCCGCCTCGGCCGCCATGACGAGGTCACCCTCGTTCTCCCGGTCCTCGTCGTCGACGACGACGGCCATGCCCAGGCGCCCGATGGCGTCGATGGCCTCCTGCACGGTCGAGAACCCCATCAGGCCGCCACCTCCACTCGCAGATCCTCGCCGAGACGTTCCACTGAGACCAACCTGCCCTTCCACACATCGCCAATTGTGCCAGCCCCATGACCAGAAAAGATCGGGCGGGCGTCGTCACCCCCGAAGAAGACGGGCGCCAGGTACAAGACGTAGCGGTCGACCAGCCCCGCAGCGTGAAAGGCATGGGCCACCGTGGCCCCGCCTTCGACCAGCAGCTGGAGCACGCCGCGCCGGCCGAGCTCGCGCAGGACCTCGTCGAGGTCACCGGCGAGCTCCAGGGCCGGGAGCACCCGTGCCCCGCTCGGCGCCGTGCCCAGGACGACCCGCAGCGGCTGGGTCCGATCGACCCCGTCGTCGAGGCGCACGGTCAGTTCGGGGTCGTCCACCCGGACGGTGCCCGCCCCCACCAGGACGGCGTCCGAGCTCGCACGCAGCAGGTGGACGTCGCGGCGTGCCGCCTCACCGGTGATCCAGCGGCTCGTCCCGTCCGGAGCTGCCGTGCGGGCGTCGAGGCTGGCCGCCATCTTCAGCACGACCCAGGGCCGCCCGGTCGAGCGGTGCTTGAGATAGGGCGCCAGCTGCTCGGCCACCTCGCCGGCCGCCACGCCCACTTCGACGTCGATTCCCGCCGCACGCAGGGCTGCGATGCCGCGCCCGGCGACCTGGGGGTCCGGATCCTCGAGGCCCACGACCACGCGGGCGATGCCGGCCGCCACGATGGCATCGGTGCACGGCGGGGTGCGCCCGTGGTGGGCACACGGCTCCAGGGTCACGAACAGGGTGGCGCCGCGGGCAGCCTCACCGGCCGCCGCCAGGGCGCTCGCTTCGGCGTGGGGCCCGCCCGGTCGGGCGGTCGCACCCTCGAAGACCACGGCGGCCTCACCCTCGGCGGCCGCCGATGTCGAGGGGACGACGATGCTGCCCACCCAGGGGTTGGGGGCGGTGCGGGTCCGGACCGTCGCGGCCAGCGCCATCGCCCGGCGCATGTGCTCCGCATCGTCCATGGTCACGTCCTCGTGCGGGGGGCATCCCCGTCCCTGTGTGCGCAATTATAGAACACGTTTCAGTTTTTGTCGACAACCGCTGGTCAGAGGGCCGCGTTCTCGCCTGCCGCCGCGTCGAGCAGGGCGACGAGTTCGGTCACGTCGGCGATGATGGCCGTGTGCGGCGCCCCACGCAGGGTCGCCTCGTCATGGGCGCCGCTCAGCACCCCCACCACGGCCCCCGCCCCTGCCCGCGTCCCGGCCTCGAGATCGCTGACGGTGTCGCCGACGACCACCACGGCGGCGGGGTCGTCCACACCGAGGCGCGCCATCGCCCCGAGGATCATGTCGGGCGCGGGCCGGCCCCTCCCCACGTCAGCCGGCGAGAGCGCCAGGTCGATTTCGTCACGCCACCCGAGAGCGTCGAGCAACGCATCCCTCGTCGAAGGAGCGAAGCCCGTCGTCAGGCAGACCGCCACCCCGCGGCCACGCAACGCCCGCAGGACTCCACGCGCGCCGGGGATCTCGCTGGCGCCGCCTGCGATCAGTGACTCGTAGCTCCGCGCGAACGCCTCGGTTGCCGTGGCCGCCTCGTCGGGCGCGAGCAGGCGGGCGAACACGTCGGCTTTCGACCAGCCCATGGTGTCGCGCACGACCACGAGCGCCTCGGTGTAGCGCTCGCTCCCCTCCCTGATCCCCACTGCGTGGAGCGCGGTAGCGAAGGCGGCGTCGACGGCGCCGTCGTCACGCACCGTCGTCCCCGCCATGTCGAGACACGCCAGCGCGACCGGGCCGATCACGACGACACCCCCGCCAGCGCGAGCGTGTCCGCCGCGATCGCGGGGGCACAGGTCATGCCTCGGCCGCCGGGCCCTGTGACCAGCCAGACGCCGGGTGCGACTTCCTCGCGCAGGCAGACCCCGCCGTCGATGCATTGCGCGTACACGCCTTCCCAACGCCGTCGCACCGGTGGCAGCGCGACGCCGAGGATCGCCTCGGCCCGGGACAACAACTCGGTCGTCGGATCCTCGCAGAGCGCGAAGTCGAACGGCTCGCCGTACTGGTGGGTGTCCCCGATGGTCAACCCGCCGTCGCGCCGCTGCACCATGAGGAGCTGCAGGTGGTGCTCGGCAGCCACGGCGGCCTGTTCGCCCAGTTCGTCGAGGGGCGCCGCCTCGTAGGCGGGGTAGTACCGGAGCGAATCGGCGTCGGCCAACGACGTCGTGAGCACGTCGGAGAGAGGTGCCGTCTCGAGCATCTGGAGGCGGACGCGCCGGAGCGTGGACCCGATCTCCTCGGTGCCGGGCAGATGGTCGTAGGCGGCGCCGGTCGCCACGATGGCGAGGTCCCCCTCCCACCGGGTGCCGGTGGTATCCACCACGGCCCGGGGCTCGACCGACACGACGCGCCGGCCTGTGTGGAATCGGTAGCGCCCCTCGGCGACAGCCGTCAGGTGCGCCCGCAGTGCCCCGAGGACGAGCCGCGGCTCGACGACCGCGTCCTCGCTGCAGTGCAGCGCCCCGAGCGTCTCGCCGCGGACGGCGGGGTTCACGTCGCCGACGTCCTCGGGTTCGACGAAGCGGATGGAGCGGGCGGCTGCATCGGGATGGGCGGCGAAGGCCGTCATCACCGCACGCTCGCGCTCGTCACGCGCCACGGTCAGTGACCCGGTGGGCCGGAAACCGATCCCCGGGACCGACGCGCCCGCCTCGTCCCAACGGCGTCGCGCCCGTCGGGCGACGTCCAGTTCCTCGCCGCTGCGACGGCCGCTCACCCAGACGAGCCCGAAGTTGCGGACCGACGCCCCTACAGGTGCCGCGTCCGCTTCGAGATGCTCGACGGTGAATCCCGCCGCCACGAGGTCGTGGGCGTGCCATGTCCCGAGAATCCCTCCGCCGACCACGACGGCCCGGCCGAAGCCGCTCGGTGTCACGGGTCGTGCCGTGCGCTCACTCAGCGGTGCGCATGGCGCTGCCCGCCGCGCTGCGGATGGCCTCGGCGGCCTCCCAGGGCCGTTCGTGTCCGAAGATCGCGCTGCCGGCCACGAACACGTTGGCCCCTGCCGCCGCCGCCACCGGCGCGGTCGCCGTGTCGATGCCGCCGTCGACCTCGATGTCGACGGGCAACGACGCAGCATCGACGGCGGCACGCACCTGCTCCACCTTCCCCATCACGTCGGCCATGAAGCTCTGACCGCCAAATCCTGGGAAGACCGTCATGCAGAGCACGAGATCCACCGAGGCAAGGTAGGGCGCGACGGCCTCGAAAGGCGTATCTGGGTTCGCCGCCAGCCCGGCGCGCAGGCCGAGTGAGCGCATCTGGTGGATCAGCTCGTCGGTCTGCCCCACCTCGACATGCACGGTGCATCCGTCGGCACCGGCCTCGGCGAAATCCTTCAGGTAGCGGCCGGGCTCGGTCATCATCAGGTGGCAGTCGAAGAAGAGTGGCGTGTGATGTCGCAGCGACGCCACCACGGGCGCACCGATCGTCAGGTTAGGGACGAAGTGACCGTCCATGACGTCGACGTGCAGCCAGTCGGCCGCCGGTGCGACCTCGCCCACCTGTTCGGCGAGCATCCCGAAGTCCGCCGAGAGCACGGACGGTGCGATGCGCAGGTCGCCCGCACCTCCGGGGTCTCGGCGCTGGCCCGGAGCCGGTGCCTGCACGTGATCAGTGTCCCCGCTCAGGTGAAGCGCGCCCAGCAGAGGATGCGACGGAACCCGTAGAAGTACGGCTCTCGCTCCCCTAGCTCCTCGACCAGCCGCTCTCGGTACCGCTCGACGAACTCGTCGAACAGCTCAGGGCTCAACCGCTTGCGATAGGGGGTGAGCAAGGTGCCCATCACCCATTCGACCACCTCGCCCGTGGACTCGAGCTCGTGGCCGTAGACCTCCATGCGCACGATCTGATCCTTCGCCCCCAGCTCGTAGAGGAGGTCGGCGTACAACTCGGGCGAGAGCACGAACCGCCCGCGATCCTCGGGGACATCGCCGTACAACGCGTCGATGAACGGCGGCTCGTTGGCCACTTCGTGAGCCAGGAGGTGCGAAGGGTGCCGGTAGTTGGCGGGAACCTGGAACGCCAACTGCCCGTCCTTGCCCAGTGCGGTGCGCATGCGTGCCAGCAGATTGAGGTGGTCGTCGATCCACTGGAGGGAGGCGTTGGCGAACACGAGGTCGAGGTTCTCGCCGAGCCAGTTCGCGATGTCGCCCTGGCTGAAGGAGAGTCCGGACACCGCCCCGTACGCCGTCTGCGCCCGCGTCAGCATCGCCGGCGACGAGTCGATCCCGACCGTCTCCTTGGCCTGCATCTCCTCGTGGAGGATCTTGGTCAAGTCGCCGGTGCCACAGCCCAGGTCGACGACTCGCCCACCCGGGACGGGATGGCACAGCATGAGGAGATCGTCGAAGGGTTGCTGGCGTTCCGAGCGGAACCGTTCGTACTGGTCGGGGCTCCACCCGTCGATCGGAGTCACGGTCACCGGCCTCATGTCTAGTCCGTCCCGAGACGCTCGCCGTCCTCGGGCCGGACTCCGCGCAGCCACTCATCAGCTGACATGGGGGAACGGCTCTCGGGCTGCACCCGACGAAGCAACAACGATCCCTGGCCGGCCGAGACGTGCGCGCCGTGCAGGGTGCCCGGTGCGCTGCCGTCGAGACCGGCCTCACCCGCGTCTGGCGTCGCATCGAGCACACCGAGTCGCCGCCCGCGGAACGTGGTCCACGCCCGGCCGAGCCGCACCACCCGCGCCACCTGCGGCGCGGGATTGGTCCAGCGCAGGTGCAGGTCCTCGGGGGTGATCTTCTCGGCGATGGTGACCGCACCGCGTTGTGGTTGCGGTTCGGGCAGTGCTGCCGCGCCGCCCGTGAGCGTGTCGACGAGGAGTGCGGACCCCACCGCGACGAGGTGCGCGCGCAGGTCGGCCAGCGTCACGTCGTCGGCGATCTCGACGCTCCGCGTCGCGTAGACAGGCCCGCTGTCGAGGCCCTCCTCGACCTTCATCAGGCACACACCGGTTTCGCGGTCACCGGCGAGGATCGCCCGCTCGACCGGTGCCGCGCCGCGCCACCGAGGCAACAGCGAGAAGTGCAGGTTGACCATGAGCAGATGGTCGAGCAGGCGTGCGGGGATGATCCGGCCGAACGCCACCACGACGGCGAGCTCCACGTCGGCAGAGGTCAGGTCGTCCATCTCGTGGCTCACCGGAATGCCGAGTTCGCCACACGCAGCCTTGACCGGGCTGGGGGAGGTCTCTCCGCCTCGTCCCCGCCGGCGGTCGGGCCGGGTCACGCAGAGCGCGACGTCGTGACCCGCCGCCACGAGCGCGCGCAGTGGCGGGACGGCAAGTTGCGGGGTGCCGAGGTAGGCGAGGCGAGCCATGTCACATCACCGTGAGACCGCCGGCCACGACGGCGTCCATGGCGCCCACGCGCCGGATGGGGCGGGAGTGCCTCAGCGGGTGAACAGGCTCGTCAGCCCGTCGGGGTCCGGCGAGCTGAGGTCCAAGGTGCGGCTCCTGAGAATCTTGAGCGCCTCCTTGCGCTGGTCCTCGTCCAGTCGCTCGACGAGCAAGATGCCGTCGAGGTGGTCCAGTTCGTGCTGGAACACCCGGCCTTCGAGCTCGGTGCCCTCGATCGAAATCTCGTTCCCGTCGAGATCGAGACCGACCAGGTGCACGGCGTTCGGACGCACGATCTCCCAACTCAGGCCGGGCACTGACAGACATCCTTCGTCGTAGACCCACTCGCCGTCACTCTCGACGATGCGCGGATTGATCACGGGCCGTGGTCCGTCGCCGATGTCGTAGACGAAGACGCGTCGCTGCACACCCACCTGGTTGGCCGCCAATCCCGTTCCCGGCGCGGCGTACATGGTCTCGATCATGGAGTCGACCAGGCTGGCCAGGGCAGCGTCGATGTCCTCGACCTCGCGTGCGCGCTCCTTCAGCACGGGATCGCCGTACTGGCGAATGGGAAGGTCGGGCATGGCGTCATTCTACCGGGACTCTTCGGGATCTCTCTCCTCGCCCGGTCGTGCGTGCTCAGAGGGTGGGCGGGTCCACCTCGACCCGAAGGCTTCGTCCCGAGGGTCGGGGCACCCGGGTGAGGAGGTCGCACAACGGCTCATGGGTCTGGGCTCGTAGCAAGAAGCGCTCCTCGCCGAGCGCCGCCACGGACGCGAATCCGTCGACGACCTCGGGCTCGCGCCCGATGGTCTCGGCGAAGGCCGGCGCGAGCGTGCCTGAGATCAGGGCCAGCGCGACGAAGGGCGGCAGGGCGGAGGCCCGGCGGACGGCCACCTCGTCGTCGAGGACCGGGCTCGGTTCCCCGCGGGCCGCCGCCAGCAGGACCGGATGGTCGGGCACACGCGTCTGGGCCTGCACTCGAGCCCACGCGTTGCCACCGCCGCGACCGCCGACGAGGCGGCCCGCCCTGACGAGCAGAGCCAGCGTCTCCTCGGTGGCCGACAGCCGCGGTGCGAGCAGGTGCAAGTCGATGTCGAGGAACGAGACCGCGGCGGCCCGGCGGACCCGGTGCAACACCGCCTCGGTGCCGACCAGGACCCGCGCCTCGGGCAGCGGGTCCTCGGACGCCGCGGCACCGGTCACTTCGCCGACCTCTGTCCCGAGCAGCGCGGCGATTTCCTCGCGGAGACGGCTCACACCGACGCGCAGCGTCTTCATGCGGAGTCGTCCGCAGCTCGCACACACGACCGGCCGCGACTCACCACAGCGCCAACAGAGCAGCACGTCCTCGCCGCGCGGATGCGTCGCCGCCGCGCCGCACCGGGCGCAGCGTGCCAACTCCCCGCAGTGACGGCAGGCCAGGAGCCGGGCCCCACCGGTCCGGTTGTAGACGCAGACCAGGGGTCCCCGGGCTTCGCCGTCACCGGCGTCGAGGACGTTCCGGGCCAGGCGGACGAACTCGTCGGAGAACAATCCCGTCCGGGGGTCGGCCCCTCGCCGGTCGACCTGCTCGAAGGCCGGCCAGCCGGCTCGTTCCCGCGCGGTCGGGACGCTCAGCGTCCGCAGTCCGGGGAGTGCCGCCATCGACACGGGCGGGACCGGCGAGGCCAGCACGCAGGGCACCCCGGCACGGCCGCACCGCTCGAGGACGACGTCGACCGCGCTGTAGGTGGGCGCGCTCTCCTCTCGGTATGCGGCGTCATGGGCGTCGAGCACGACGGCAGCAGCGAGGTGGGGCACCGGCGCCCACGCCGCGGCGCGGCTGCCGACGACGACGGGCCATCCCGCCCGCGCCTCCTCCCACGCGCCCGCCACCGGAAAACCCCGGCGTGCCAGACGTGCCGAAAGCCGTGCGGCCCACCCCGTCGAGGGCACGAGGACGAGGACGCTGCCCGTGCCCGGGTTCGCTGACACCCGCTCCACCACGGCGAGCACGAGGTCGATGAGGTCTGCGGTGGGCGGGAGCCGCACCATGGTCGGCCCCTCCCCCGTCCATGACTCGTCCCAGCCGTCGACGGGCGGGGCCGGTGGCGACGAGGAACGGGCGCGCGGGAACGCCGGTGGCGCGGGGAGGGTCCGCACGACAGCGGGCGGGGACGCCACCCGCAAGAAGAACGATTGCGGGCCGGCCCAGCGCCACGAGGCCCAGGCGCTGAGGTCGACGAGCTCGGCGGGAGGGCCCCAGCCCAGCCAGGACTTGAGCGGAAGGACGTCGACACCGTCGGGTGGCGCCGCGGCGTCGTCGACCACCCAGCCGCGCACGCTCCGACCGTGCAACGGCACGCGCACACGGGTCCCGATCCGCACCTCGTGGTCCCAGGCGTCGGGGACCACGTAGTCGAACGACTTCGCCAGGGCGGCCACCTCGGTGCGCACCCGCACGGAGCGCACGGCAGCCGGGCGCGGCGCCGGGAGGGGCGCCGTCTCGACGATCGTGTCGTCACCCATGTGCGACGACGGCTCCCCTCAGGGGAGCGTGCGGACGCTCAGAGCCCGAGTGCGGCGCGCAGGTCGTCCACCCGCGGGGTGGCTTCCCACGTGAACTCCTTCTCGGATCGGCCGAAGTGCCCGTACGCCGCCGTCTTCTTGTAGATCGGACGGCGCAGATCGAGGTCACGGATGATGGCGGCGGGCCGCAGGTCGAAGAGCTCCCGCACCGCATCGGCAATCTTCTGGGGATCGGCCGACTCCGTACCGAACGTCTCGACCAGGAGCGACACCGGGTGCGCCACGCCGATGGCATAGGCCACCTGCACCTCACACTTGGACGCGGCACCTGAGGCGACGACGTGCTTGGCGACCCACCGCGCGGCATATGCGGCTGAACGGTCGACCTTCGAGGGATCCTTGCCCGAGAAGGCACCGCCACCGTGGCGGGCCATCCCGCCATAGGTGTCGACGATGATCTTGCGGCCCGTGAGACCCGTGTCGGCGTGCGGTCCTCCGAGCTCGAAGATCCCCGTCGGGTTGACGAAGATGCGAAGGTCCTCGGTGTCGAGATCGGTCGGCAACAACGGGTTGATCACGTGCTCAATGAGGTCCGGCCGCAGCTGCTCGTCCAGGTCGATGCCCGACGCGTGCTGCGTCGAGATCAAGACGGTGTCGATCCTCACGGGCCGCCCGTCCTCGTAGACGACCGAGACCTGCGTCTTGCCGTCTGGCCGCAAGTAGGGCACGGCCGCCGCCCGGCGCACCTGAGAGAGCCGCTCGGACAAGCGATGTGACAGCCAGATCGGCAGGGGCATCAGGTCCGGTGTCTCGTCGCACGCGAAACCGAACATCATCCCCTGGTCGCCCGCGCCCTGCGCGTTGAGCATGTCCTCGCCCGCTTTGCCGCTGCGGAGCTCGAACGCCGCGTCGACGCCTTGCGCGATGTCCGGCGATTGTGCGTCGAGCGACACGAGGACGCCGCACGTCTTGCCGTTGAATCCGTACGCGTCGTTGTCGTACCCGATGGCGCAGACCGTCTCTCGCACGAGAGCGGCGATGTCGACGTAGGTCGAGGTCGTCACCTCGCCCGCGACGACGACCAGACCCGTCGTCAGGAGCGTCTCACAGGCGACGCGGCTTGTCGGATCTCCTTCCAAGATGGCATCGAGGACCGCATCCGATATCTGGTCCGCCATCTTGTCCGGGTGTCCTTCGGTGACCGACTCCGAGGTGAATGTCGTCTTCACGTGGCGCTCCGCTTCTCCTTGTAGTGGGCGATGACCCTATCCAATATCCCATTTGCCACCGAATCCTTCGATGTCAACGGAATTTCGGTGCGACGCCCGTCTGCCTCCAGGATGACCACGGCATTCGTGTCGTGGTCGAATCCGGCGCCGGGCGCACTTACATCGTTAACGACGAGCAGGTCGACGCCCTTGCGCTCCAGCTTGCGCCTCCCCCGGGCCAGCGCGTCGTGCGTCTCTGCGGCGAATCCGACCAGGACCTGGCCAGGGCGCCTCTGTGCCGCCAGGCCGGCCAGGATGTCCGGCGTCGGTTCGAGGACGATTTCGGGGATCCCGTCCTCTTTCGAGATCTTGGTGCCCACTGCACGCTTGGGCCTGAAGTCCGCGACGGCGGCGGCCATGATCACCACGTCCGCGTCTTCGGCCGCGGCGCCGACCGCGTGCTCCATGTCGGCTGCTGTCTCCACGCCGACTCGCTCCACCGATCCGGCGACGTCGTTGGGCAACGCCAGAGGCGACGACGAGACCAAGGTCACAGTGGCGCCGCGCCGAGCCGCCGCGGCGGCCAGCGCGTGCCCCTGCTTGCCCGAGGACCGGTTCGTGATGAAGCGCACCGGGTCGAGCGGCTCACGGGTGCCACCGGAGCTCACCACGACGCGGAGGCCTCGCAAGTCCAGTCGCCTCGTTGCACCCAGCCGCTCGAGCACGCGCTCGGCAATGACACCGGGATCAGCCAGCCGCCCCTCCCCCGAGTCGCCGCCGGCCAACCGGCCGCTCTCGGGCGGGACGATCTCGACGCCCCGTCGCACCAGCGTGGCGAGGTTGTCGCGCACGGAGGCGTGCTCCCACATCTCGGTGTGCATGGCAGGGCAAATCAACACGGGCGCCCGCGTCGCCAACAGCGTGGCGCACAGCAGGTCGTCAGCCAGCCCGGCGGCATAGCGGGCGATGGTGTGCGCGGTGGCCGGTACCACCACGACGAGGTCCGCGTCCTGGCCGAGCCGGGTGTGCGGGATGGGAGACGACTCGTCCCAGAGCGAGCGCTGCACCGGCTCAGATGCCAGAGCCGAGAACGTCACCGCGCCGACGAACCTGGTCGCGTCCTCCGTCAGGATGGGCGTCACGTGGACCCCGGCATCGACGAGCCGGCGGCACACCTCGACGGCCTTGTATGCCGCGATGCCACCACAGACGCCGAGCACCACTCGAGGCTTGTGGGTCCCCTGCTCCATGGTCACTGGGGGTTCTCCGGTTCCGGTGCGTCCGGCCATCGGCGGTGTCCGCCGTGCCCTTGTGCCGTGCGCCTAGCTGGCGCTCGGGTTGTCGCCCCCGACGTCGAGGACCTCGATCACGTCCGCGACCTTGCCCTCGCCCTCGTCCGCGGCCTCGCCGAGCAATCCGGCCTCGGCCGCGTCGGCGACGGCGGCGGCCAAGGCCGCCTCCTCTTCGGGGTCAGGTCGGGTGTAGGTGGCTTTCCCGGCTGCGATCTCTTCGAAGGCGATCGAGACCGGCTTGCCCGACACCGAGGCCACCTGCGGGGGAACGACCTTGCCCAGGCCTTCGCCCAGGCTGTTGTAGTACGAGTTGACCTGCCGGGCGCGGGCAGAACCCAGCGCGACCAGGGTGAACTTGGAATCAACCTTGTCCAAGAGCTCTTCGATGGGTGGGTCCATGAGCGTGTGGCGGCCTTGGGCCATCAGGATTCCTCCGGGTTCTCGGCGCAGGAGGCAACCGATCGGGTGCCATCAACTATAGCCCTCAGCTCTGCCACGGCCCGACCAAGGTCGTCATTGATCACAGTGTGACCTGCGATTTTGGCGCCGCGTTCCACCTCGACCCGGCCGAGTTCGACCCGGCGTCCGATGTGCTCCGCGCTGTCGCCCCGGGCCTCCAGGCGCTGTGCCTGCACCTCTGTCGACGGGGGCAGCAACAGGATCACGGTGGCGTCGGGCCTCTGGGCCAGGACCTGCTCCGCCCCTTGTACGTCGATCTCGAGGAGGACGTCGGCACCCGGAGGCGGGTCAGGGATGGGGGTCCCCATGAGGTGGTCGAGGAACTCGGCCCATTCGAAGAAGCCGCCGCGTGCGATGGCGGCCTCGAAGGCGGGACGGTCCACGAAGACGTAGGCACCGCGTTCGAGCTCCCCAGGCCGCGGCGCTCGCGTGGTCCAGCTGCGGCTGAGCCAGAGGGTGGGATCGTGCGCCACCAGCCGCGCGGCGACCGTGCCCTTGCCGGCCCCACCGGGACCGATCAGGACGAAGATGCGCGGCTCGGCCGCGTGCGGTTCAGCGCCCAGTCTCTTTGAGCAGCGCCTCGCGCTGCTTGGCGCCGAGGCCCTGCAGCCGACGGCTGTCGCTGATGCCGACGGTCTCCATGAGGCGACGGGCCTTCACTTTGCCCAAGCCCGGCAATGACTCGAGCACCGAGACCACCTTCATCTTGCCGATGGTCTCGTTGGAGTCCGCCTCGGTCAGGAGGTCCGCGAGCTGCAGGGAGCCCATCTTGAGCTTGTCCTTGACCTCGGCCCGCTCACGGCGAACCCTTGCGGCCTTTTCCAGTGCAGCGGCGCGCTGCTCGGGGGTGAGTGCGGGAGGTTGCGGCATGGGCGAGACCATAGCGCCTCGGCCAGGACCGTTCATACCCATTTTCCCTTCTCAGCCCGTCAGCGCCGCCAATTCGCGCACGAGCGACTGCGCGCCGCGCCGCACATCCTCCGGATCCGGTCCGGCCCCGAGCAGGCCCCGTGAGCTGCTCGGCAAGACCGTCCCGGTGGCGCAACCGGCGAACCGCCGTGCGATCTCGGCGGGACCGGCACCCTGGGCGCCCAGGCCCGGGGCGAGAATTACCCCCCCGAGCTGCGATAACGCGAAATCTGAGGGCTCAAGGGTCGCGCCGATGACCGCTCCGACGGTGCCGCCAGGCACCTCGGGCGAGGCGTTCAGCGCGGCGATCTCGCCCAGCAACATGTCCTCGACGCCGGTCCCGTCTGCGGTCACCGCCTGCTGCAACCGACGGCCTTCCGGATTTGAGCTGCGTGCGACGACGAGCACACCTCGTCCGGTCTCCGCGGCCAGATGGACGAGCGGCGCCAGCGCGCCCAGGCCGAGGTACGGGTGGGCCGTCACGGCGTCGACGGCAAGGGGGCTCGTGTCGCTGAGCCAGGCGTCCGCGTAGGCCTGGGCCGTCGAATCGATGTCGCCGCGCTTGGCGTCGGCGATCACGAGCAGGCCGGCTGCCGTGGCATCGGCGATGAGCCGTTCGAGCTCGGCCATGCCCGCCGCGCCGTGGCGCTCGAAGAACGCGACCTGCGGCTTGATCACCGGGACCGTGCCGGCGAACGCCTCGACACAGACCGCACCGAAGGTCCGCAACCCGGACGCATCGTCGCTCAGTCCCCACGACCGGAGCAAGGCGCTCGACGGATCGACGCCCGCGCACAGCGGCCCGGTGGCGCCTACCGCCGCGGCGACACGATCTCCGAAACTGTCAGCCATCGGTTCCTCCTTCATTGTGCAGTGTCACTGGTGCTCCCGACGAGGCGGCGGTGGTCCGAGGAGACGTGCCGACCGCGGCGTCGCCACGCGCACGGGCCCGTTCCCGGGCTGCCTCTCGCACCTGGCCCACCGTCGTGCCGTGCGACGCACACCAGCGCTCGAGCTGTCGCAGCACCTTCCACGGTGCTCTCGGGTCACGGAAGGTGGCTGTTCCCACCTGGACCGCGTCGGCGCCGGCTTGGAGCAACTCGACGGCATCGCTCCCCGACGACACTCCGCCCGACGCCGACGATGGGGAGGTCTGGGAAGGCGGACCGGCACTCCCACACGGCGCGGACGGCGACGGGGTGGACGGCGGCGCCCGAGAGGCCTCCGCCTCCGCCTCCGAGGAGTGGGCGGCCCGATTCGGGGTCGAGGGCCAGGCCGAGCAGGGTGTTGACCAGCGTCAGCCCGTCGGCCCCGCCCTCCACCGCGCCGGCTGCGATCTCCGCCACGTCGGGGACATTCGGGCTGAGCTTCGCCCAGCGCGGCACGCCGCACGCCGTGGCGGCCAGCACGGCGGCGGTGGCCTCCGGCGAGTGAGCGAACATGCGCGAGCGGTCCTCGACGTTAGGGCAGCTGACGTTGACCTCGAGCGCGGCGATGCACGACCCCGCCGTACTCGTGGCGGCCGCAGCCACCAGGTCCGCCGCACGGGCGTAGTCCGCCACAGAACGACCCCAGATGCTCACGACCACCCGCGCGCCTGCCGCGTGGAGCGCCGGCAGGTCCACCGCCGTCCACTGCGCCAGGCCCGGTCCCTGCAGGCCGACACTGTTGAGCATGCCTGCGCCGACCTCGTGCACGCGGGGCGCCGCGTTGCCCGGCCACGGATCGACCGACAGCGACTTGACGACGACCGCGCCGAGCTCGGCGAGCGCGCCGTACTCGGCCAGCTCGGTGCCGTGGCCCGAGGTCCCCGAGGCGGTCATGAGGGGGTTCGGGAGAGAAAGCGCCCCGACGTCGGTCGCCAGCGCGCCCGAACGGGCCGCCACTGGCGCGGCCATCACGCCCGCCCTGGGGTCACGGGGTGCAGATCCTGGAGTGCTCGCACCTCGAGCGGGTGCGACCGGGCGTCGGCCATGCCGGCCGCAGCCGCACGCGCCGCGGCGAGCGTGGTGAGACACGGCACCTTGTGGACCACCGAGGCCGTGCGGATGTGCTGGCCGTCCGCACGTGGGCCGAGGCCGCGCGGGGTGTTGACGACAAGTTGCACCTTGCCCTGGGCGATCAGCTCGACGGCGTCGGACGCCACACCCTCCTCCCCCACCTTTGCCACCAGCGTGTCCACGGCCACACCGGCCGCCCGCAGATACCCCGCCGTACCCAATGTGGCCGCAATGGAGAATCCCAGGGCGCTGAAGCTGCGTGCGACCTCGAGCCCGGCCGGCTTGTCGCGGTCGGCAAGTGACAAGAACACAGTGCCCGAATCGGGCAGGCGGGTGCCCGCCGACATCTGGCTCTTGGCGAAAGCCAGCCCGAACGTCGTGTCCACGCCCATCACCTCACCGGTCGAGCGCATCTCGGGCCCGAGCAGCGTGTCCACCCCGGGGAAGCGGTCGAAGGGCAGCACCGCCTCCTTCACGCTCACATGGTCGAGGACGCGCACACGATCGACGGCATCGGGGGGCAGCAGACCCTCGGCGCGCAGGTCGGCGAGGGTCTGCCCCACCATGACCCGGCTCGCCACCATGGCGAGGGGCACCCCGGTGGCCTTCGCCACGAAGGGCACCGTCCGGCTCGCCCGCGGGTTGGCCTCGAGCACGTAGACCTGACCGTCCTTGACCGCGAACTGCACGTTGATCAACCCGCACACGGCGAGGGACTCGGCCAGGGAGCGCGTATGGCGCTCGAGCGTGGCCACGACCTCTGCGTCCAGGGTCTGCGGTGGCAGCGCGCAGGCCGAGTCCCCCGAGTGCACACCCGCTTCCTCGACGTGTTCCATGACGCCTGCGATGAGGATCTCGCCGGTCCCGTCACGCACCGCATCGACGTCCACCTCGATCGCGTCCTCCAAGAAACGATCGACGAGCACCGGGCGCTCCGCCGTGACACCCCCCTCACGCGCCAACGCGCCGGTGGTCATCGACTGCATGACGCGCCGTACTCCGTCGTCGTCGTAGACGATCTCCATGGCCCGGCCGCCGAGGACGTAACTCGGTCGCAGCAGCACCGGGTACCCGACGCGTCCCGCCACCGCCAGAGCTTCGGGGGCAGTGGCGGCGGTGCCTCCGGGCGGCTGGGGGATTCCGAGGTGCGCACAGAGCGCGTTCCAGCGTTCCCTGTCCTCGGCGAGGTCGATTGAGGCCGGGCTGGTGCCCAGCACGAGCCCGGCGGGGAGTGAGCCAGCCAACTTGAGCGGCGTCTGCCCGCCGAGCGACACGATCACCCCGACGACCGTCCCGCCCGCCGCCATCTCCGCGTCGAGCACGTTCGCCACGTCCTCCGTGGTGAGCGGCTCGAAGTACAACCGATCGGACGTGTCGTAGTCGGTCGACACCGTTTCGGGATTGCAGTTGACCATGACCGTCTCGTAGCCGGCATCGCGCAGGGTCATGGACGCGTGGACGCAGCAGTAGTCGAATTCGATCCCCTGACCGATCCGATTGGGGCCCGATCCGAGGATGATGACCCGCTCGCGGTCCGAGGGACGGACTTCGTCTTCCTCTTCGTAGGTGCCGTAGTGGTACGGCGTGAACGCCTCGAACTCGGCGGCGCAGGTGTCGACGGTCTTGAAGGTGGTCCGGACGCCGTGGGCCAACCGCTCGGCGCGGACGTCCTCTTCGGTCCGGGCGCGCAGATAGGCCAGCTGGGCGTCGGAGAACCCGAGCCGCTTGGCCCGCCGGAAATCGGCGGCGTCGAGCGAAGCGGCACCGGCGAGGCGCAGCCGCTCGCCTGCGATGCGCGCCAGCTGGCGCACGAACCAGGGGTCGATGCCGGTCCGGGCCACGATCTCGTCGACACCGAGACCACGACGCAGGGCGGCCTCCAACTCGAAGACCCGATCAGGCGTCGCCACCCCGATACGGCTCCTGAGCTCGGCGTCGGAGAGGGCCTCGAACGGGGCCTCCCCCGTGTCAGCATTGAGGCCGGCTCTCCCCTGTTCGAGTGAGCGCAGCGCCTTTTGGAGCGACTCGCAGAAGGTCCGCCCGATCGCCATCACCTCGCCCACCGACTGCATGCGCGTGCCGAGGCGACCTTCGGCGCCCGGGAGCTTCTCGAAGGCCCAACGGGGCACTTTGGTGACGACGTAATCGATCGTGGGCTCGAACGATGCCGGCGTCGCCCTCGTGATGTCGTTGGGGATCTCGTTGAGCAGATAGCCCACCGCGAGGCGCGCCGCGATCTTGGCGATTGGGAACCCGGTCGCCTTGGAGGCGAGCGCCGAGGACCGCGAGACCCTCGGATTCATCTCGATGATGACACGGCGACCGGTGGAGGGATCCACCGCGAACTGCACGTTGGAACCCCCGGTCTCGACTCCCACCCGGCGCAGACAGGCGAACGCGTCGTCGCGCATGGCCTGGTACTCCACGTCGGTCAACGTCTGCGCGGGCGCCACCGTGATGGAGTCGCCGGTGTGCACGCCCATGGGGTCGAAGTTCTCGATGGAGCAGACGACGACGCAGTTGTCGGCCGCGTCGCGCATGACCTCGAGCTCGAACTCCTTCCATCCGGCGATGGACTGCTCGACCAGGATCTGGCCGACCGGGCTGGCGGCCAGGCCCTCGGCGGCCAATTGTGCGAACTGGTCCTCGTCCTCTGCGATGCCGGTCCCCTTCCCGCCCAGGATGAAGCTGGGCCGCACCATGATCGGGAAGCCGATTTCCCTGGCGATCTCCTCGGCTTCGCTCAGCGAGTGTGCGAAGCCCGAGCGCGGCACCTCGAGCCCGATGCTCTCCATGGCCGCTTTGAAACGGTCGCGATCTTCTGCGGTGCTGATCGCCTCGGGCCTGGCCCCGATGACCTCGACGCCGTAGCGTTCGAGCACGCCGAGCTCGACGAGACGCATGGTGAGGTTGAGCGCCGTCTGCCCGCCAAGGGTCGGCAGCAGCGCATCGGGCCGCTCCTTCTCGATGATCCGCTCCAACACCTCGGGATCGAGTGGCTCGACGTACGTGCGGTCCGCCGTTCCCGGGTCGGTCATGATCGTGGCCGGGTTGGAGTTGGCCAGAATGACGCGGTAGCCCTCTTCGGCCAGCACGCGGCACGCCTGCGTGCCCGAATAGTCGAACTCGCACGCCTGGCCGATGACGATCGGGCCTGACCCGATGACGAGGATCGACTCGAGGTCGTTGCGCCGCGGCATACCCTCCTCCTCCGCTCAGCGCGCCCGCGCGCCCGAACGGGCGGAGGTGGGATGCGCCAGCATCAGATCGCGGAAGGCGGCGAAGAGGTAGCGGGCGTCGTGGGGGCCCGGAGCAGCCTCCGGGTGGTACTGGACGGAGAAGGCGGGCGCCCGCAGCGAGCGGAACCCCTCGATCACGCCGTCGTTGAGGTTGACGTGCGTCGTCTCGGCCTCGGGGATGGACCCGGCCGCCACCGCGTAGTTGTGGTTCTGGCTGGTGATCTCCACCACACCCGTCTCCAGACGCTGGACGGGGTGATTGGCCCCGTGGTGGCCGAAGGGCAATTTGTACGTGGTGCCGCCGAGCGCCGTGGCCAGAATCTGGTGGCCGAGGCAGATCCCGAAAATGGGCACCCGCCCGACCAGGTCGGCGACGGTGTCGATGGGCCCGTCCAGCGCGGCGGGGTCGCCGGGCCCGTTCGAGAGGAACACCCCGTCGGGCTCGAGGGCCACGACGTCGCTGGCCGCGGTCGACGCCGGCACCACGGTGACCGTCCCGAGGGAGGTGAGAAGGCTCACCATCGTTGTCTTGACCCCGAAGTCGAACGCCACGATGCGAAGGTCGCCGCCCACCCCCGCATCCGACGCGCGGTGCATGCTCGCTTCGACCGCGGTGACCCCCGAGACGAGGTCCATCCCGTCGGTGCCGGCCGCCGCCGCCGCCGCCGCCGCGAGCTCGGCCTCGGGAGCCGTCCCGAAGGCGCAGGGCACCGCGCCCGCCTGGCGCACGTGGCGGGCCAGGCGCCGGGTGTCCACGCCGGTCATCGCCGGCACTCCGTGACGGACCAGGAAGGGCTCGAGTGCTTCGGTCGACCGCCAGTTGGAGGGCTCGCCGGCGAGGTCACACACGACCACGCCTCGGCAGTGGGGTGCGGGCGCTTCGTCGTCTGCGGCGTTGGTGCCGTAGTTCCCGATGTGCGTGCTGGTGAAGGAGATCACCTGCCCGGCATACGACGGATCCGTGATCACCTCTTGGTACCCGCTCATAGCCGTGTTGAAGACGAGTTCGCCCGTGGCCAGGGGCAGCGGTGCCCCCGCCGCCTCGCCGACGAAGACGGCGCCGTCCGCCGTGACGAGCAGTGCCCGTGCACGCGGGGTACCCGTGAGGGACTCGATGCTCACCGCTGGGCCACCGCATCGATCACGACGGGCTCGCCGCGTAACACGGTGTGGCGTACCGCTCCGCTGAACGTCCGGCCCGCGTACGGCGTGTTCCGGCTCCGGCTGGCCAGCCGTCCCGGTTCGACCACGGTCGCCGCACCAGGGTCGAACACGCACAGGTTGGCGGTGGCACCGATGTCGACAGGGCCGCCGTGAGCGCTGTGGCCGGCAGGCCGCGGATCGGATGCCGTGAGCCGCGCGATCACCGCGGGCTGCGAGCTGAGCAGGGAGAACACGCGGGCGGCGTCGAGGTGCGGTGAGAGGACCTCCCACGCGATGGGCAGCGCGGTTTGCAGGCCGAGCATGCCCGGCGGCGCCTGGTCGAAAGGGACGTCCTTGGACTCGGGGGCGTGCGGGGCATGGTCGGTTGCGACGGCGTCGATGGTGCCGTCGCAGAGGCCGGCGACGACCGCCGTCGACGTCGTCGTCGGTCCGCAGCGGCGGGTTGACCTTGAAGACGGGGTCGTACCCGGCCACCAGGTCGTGGGTGAGCAGCATGTGGTGCGGGGCAGCTTCCGCCGTCACCGGCAGCCCTTCGCGCTTGGCCTGGCGCACCAGGTCCACCGAACCCGCCGTCGAGAGATGCAAGAAGTGCACGGGGGCACCGGTGAGGCGCACCAACGCGATGTCACGAGCGACCATCGCCTCCTCGGCCGCAGCCGGCATACCGGGAATCCCCAGCCGGCTCGACCAGCACCCCTCGTGCATCGCACCGCCGGCAGCCAGGGAGGCGTCCTCGCAGTGCTGGGCGAGGGTGACCCCGAGGCCCTTGGCGTAGTCGAGCGCCCGTCGCATGAGCGCGCCGTCCTGCACCCCGGCACCGTCGTCGGTGAACAGCGACACGCCGAGGTCCGCCAGCTCGCCCATCGGCGCCAGCGCGTGGCCCATCCTGCCGACGGTGATGGCGCCGGCCACCGCGACCTCGGCCGGGCAGCCTGACCCCAGGGCCAGCACCTCGGACGCCACGCCGGCCGAATCGATCGGCGGCTCGGTGTTGGGCATGGCGACGACAGCGGTGTACCCGCCGAGTGCCGCAGCCCGGGCGCCCGTCTCAATCGTCTCGGCCTCCTCGCGCCCTGGTTGGCGCAGGTGCGTGTGCAGGTCGACCAGGCCCGGCCCGACCACGCAGCCGGCGGCGTCGAGCACGCTGACCCCGGCGCTCGGCTCGATCGACTCGTCCAGTGCGACCACGACGTCTCCCGCGACCGCCACGTCGCGGCGGAGAGGCCCGCCCGGGCCGACGACCGTCCCGCCGCGAATGACAAGCGTCACGTCAGGCAACGGCCGGCACCTCCACGGCACCCGGCGACTCGCCGCCGAGCAGCAGGAAGAGGATCGCCATGCGCACCGCCACGCCGTTCGCCACCTGCTGGGTCACGACCGTGCGCGGCAAGTCGGCCACGTCCGACGCGATCTCCACGCCGCGGACCATCGGCCCGGGGTGCGTCACGATCGCACCGTCGTCCAGGTTCTCGGCCCGACGAGCCGTCAGGCCCCAGCGCGCCGTGTATTCGCGCAGACTGGGCACGAAGGAACCACTCCCCCGCTCCGCTTGCAGTCGCAGCAGCGAGACCACATCGGCGTCTCCGAGCGCGTCGTCGAGGTCGGTCGCGACCTCGACCGGCCAGCCCTCGAGCGACGGCGGCAGCAGGCTGCCCGGACCCACCAGGGTCACCCGCGCACCCAGTGCCGTGTAGGCCAGCACTTCGGAGCGGGCCACCCGGCTGTGCCGGACGTCACCGACGATCAACACTCGCAGTCCGTCGAAGCAACTGACTCCGAGTTCGTCGGGCGCGGCACCCTTGCGCTCGGCCAGGACCTGGCGCACGGTGAAGCAATCGATCAGCGCCTGCGTCGGGTGCTCGTGCCAGCCGTCTCCCGCGTTGATGACACGGGCCCGCTCCACCCAGCGCGCCACCTGATGGGGCGCCCCCGCCGAGCTGTGACGGATGATGACGGCGTCGATGCCGAGCGCCTCGACGGTTTCGACGGTGTCGCGCAGGCTCTCGCCCTTCTTGACCGACGAACTGGCCACGGCGAGGGACAACACGTCGGCCGAGAGTCGCTTGGCGGCCGTCTCGAACGAGAGCCGGGTGCGCGTCGACTCCTCGAAGAAGAGCGTTGCCACGACCTTGCCGCGCAGCGTCGGCACCTTGGGCACCGAGCGCCGCTCCACCTCGGCGAAGGCTTCCGCCACGCGCAGGACCTCGGCGATCCCCTCGGGCCCCAGGTCGGCGATCGAGAGGACGTGCTGGGGGGCAGCCGGCCGCGCCCGGCGCTCGGGTACTTGGGGTCCGCGGGTGACGGGCATCACTTCTCCTCCAGGGTGCCGATCCAGACCCCGTCCTCACCGACGTCGATCATCTCTTCGCGTCGCGTCGGCAGGTTCTTGCCGACGTAGTCGGGGCGGATCGGCAACTCCCGATGGCCGCGGTCCACCATGACCGCCAACTGAATGGCGCGGGCCCGCCCGAAGTCGTTGAGGGCGTTCAGGGCGGCGCGGATGGTCCTCCCGGTGAAGAGCACGTCGTCGACGAGGACCACGACCCGACCGGCCAGGTCGACGGGGATGTCGGTCACAGCCTCGGGCAGGACCGGGCGCAGGCCGATGTCGTCGCGGTAGAAGGCCACGTCGAGCGTGCCGACCACGAGGGAGTCGGAGGCCTCGATCTGGCGCAGGTTCTCGGCCATCTTGCGGGCCAGGGGTACGCCGCCGGTCTGCAGGCCGACCAGGACCACGTCGTCGGTCCCGCCGTTGCGTTCGACCACCTCGTGGGCCATCCGGGTCAGGGCGCGCTGGACGTCGGCAGCGGTGAGGATCTGGGAGTGGGCCACGAATACGCCCCCGAGGGGTCGCGTATGACTGCGTTCGCGTTCGGCCACTGCTCCTCCTGCCGTGTGAGCCTCACAGGACCCACTTCACGGTCAGGCGTCTACCTTAGCGCGTCGGTATCGCGCCGGGTCCAGCGCGAGTGGTCCTCAGCGTGCGCCGGACTGCCCCAGGTCGGCCGCGATGGTGGCCAGCACGCCGTTGACGAACCGTCCGGACTCGTCGGTCGAGTAGGCCTTCACCAGCTCGACGGCCTCGTCGATCACCACTGCGGTCGGCGGGCCGTCGGGGTCGAGCAGCTCGGCCACGGCCAGGCGCAGGACGAGGCGGTCGATGACGGCCATCCTCTCCAGCGGCCACCCCACCGAGGCGCCGGCGATCCGCCCGTCGGCCTCTTCGCGGCTCGCGGCGGCGTGCTCCACGAGCGTTCGGACGTAGGGGTCGGGCGGCACCGGCAGTGCGGCCAGGACGGCGCGTACGTCCTCACCCTTGAGCTCGGCCTCGTAGAGGAGCGAGAGCGCACGCTCGCGCTGCTGATGTCGGGGCGCGGCGTCTGGCATGGTCAGGTCCTGTCCTCGTCCTCTCCGGCGGTACTGGTCCAGCCTCGGTGCGGGGCCCGGTGTCGCCGCTCGAGGCCGCCGGGCCGTCAGGCCCGGGTCAGGTACTCGCCTGAACGGGTGTCGACCTTGATCATGTCGCCGGTGTTGACGAACAGCGGCACCTGGACGACGAGGCCCGTCTGCAGCGTGGCCGGCTTGCGGGCACCCGAGACACGATCACCTTGAATACCGGGCTCGGTCTCGGTGACGTTCAGCTCGACGGCGGCCGGCAGGTCCACCCCGACGATCTCGCCGTTGTACATCTGGAGGTTGGCCTCGTCGCCCTCCTTGAGGTAGTTCGGCGCGTCGCCGAGCGAATCGGGTGCCGCCGTCATCTGCTCGTACGTCGTCGTGTCCATGAACACGAAATCAGCACCGTCGCGATAGAGGAACTGCATGTCGCGCTTGTCGATGATGGCCTGTTCCAGCTTCTCGTCGGCCCGGTAGGTGCGCTCGATCACCGCGCCGCTGCGAACATTCTTGAGCTTGGTGCGCACGAAGGCGCCACCCTTCCCGGGCTTCACGTGCTGGAACTCGACGACGCTGAACAGGCCCTCGGGGAGGTCAAGGCTCATGCCGTTCTTCAGGTCATTGGTCGAGACTGCCATGGATGTCCTTTGTGAATCGGGTCAAGGGGCGTGCGCCGTCCTCGGTCACGACGAGGGTGTCCTCCACGCGGACACCGCCGTGTCCCGGAACGTAGACGCCGGGCTCGACGGTGACGACGAAGCCGGGGGCGAGGATAGCAGTGCCCAGCTGGGAGACCGTCGGGGCCTCGTGGATGTCGAGGCCGACGCCATGTCCAGTGCCGTGCTCGAATCGATCGGCCCAACCGGCTGCCGCGATGATCCGACGGCAGACGTCGTCCACTTCCTTCGCGCTGACACCGGGCCGCACGGCCTCGGCGCCTGCGGCTTGCGATGTGCGCACGACCTCGAAGATGCGGGCCAGCTCGCCCTCGGGCTCCGCATCGACGCAGAACGTGCGCGTCATGTCGGAGCGATACCCCTCGAAGGTGGCGCCGAAGTCGACGACGACAGGATCGCCCTGGTTGATCCGTCTCCCTCCGGGGTGGTGGTGCGGCTTGGCCGAGTTCTCGCCGGCGGCGACGATGGTCTCGAAGGCGGTGCTCTCGGCACCGCCGCGACGCATGGCCGTGTCGAGCTCGAGGGCGAAATGCTCCTCGGTCACCCCTTGACCCATCAGGGGGAGGACCTCGAACAGCGCCGCATCGGCGATGGCGGCGGCCCGCTCCATTCGGGCGATCTCTGCGCCGTCCTTCTGTTCCCGCAACGCCTCCACGGCGTTGGACGTCGCGACAAGACGATCGGCACCGAGCAGCCCGGCCCACGTCCGCTGGGCACTCCACGAGACACTGTCCGCCTCCAGCCCGACCCGCGGGCGCCGGGTCACCACCGAGCAACGCCTGCGCCGCCGCGCGCTGCTCGGAGAGCGGCCCGATCGCGATCTCGACCTGCGGTCCCGCTCCGGCCCGTTCGACCTGCTCCGCTGATTGCGTGCGATAGCGACCGTCGGTGCTGAGCAGGGCGCCCTTGCGGGTCACCGTGAGCACCCCGGCAGAACCCGAGAAGCCGGTGAGGTAGCGGATGTTGGCGAGCGTCGTCACGACGAGCGCGTCCACCTCATGCTCCTCGAAGCCGTCGCGCAGGCGATCGAGCCGGCCCGTCACCGTGATGGGCGGCAACGGCGTCATGGCCGGGACGTAGGGGTTTGCCGCGTGCTGTCGTCGTCATCGGGACTCCTCCACGTTGGTCGTCACGGGCACGGTCGGTCGGCTCTCATCTGTCTCGGAGCAGTGCGGCAACAGCGTCGATGGCGAGCTCGTAGCCGAGCCCGCCGAAGCCGGCGATCACCCCTGCGGCCACGGGCGCCAGCACCGACGTGTGCCGGAACGGCTCACGGGCCGCCGGGTTCGAGAGGTGGAGCTCGACGACCGGCCCGTCGAAGGCCGCGACGGCATCGTGGAGCGACCACGACGTGTGGCTCAGCGCGCCGGCGTTGATGACGAGCGCGGCGGCCCGCCAGCGCGCCCCGTGCACCGCGTCGACCAGCTCGCCCTCGTGGTTCGACTGGATGTGCTCGAGCGTGAGGCCCTGGCGCTCGGCGGCGGACTCGGCCCGGGCTACATGGTCCTGCAGGGTGTCGGTGCCGTAGACATCGGGCTCGCGTTCGCCGAGCAGGTTCAGGTTCGGTCCGGAGAGAAGGAGGACGAGGCTCACGCGCGTGCACCCATGGCAGCCAGGGTAGCGACCACGTCGGAGACGGCCACACCACGGACGGTCTCGACGCCTCTCGGCCCGTCGAGCACGAAGGTCAAGTCCTGCTGTGCCTTCTTGTCGCGACCCATGAAAGTGACCAGCTCCTCGGCGTCTGCGCCCGCGGGCAGGTCGGTCGAAAGATCGAAACTGCCGATCACGGCGCGATGCTCCTCGACGCGCCCGTCGTCGATGCGTCCGAGGCGCCGCGCCAGCAGTGCCGCAAAGAGCAATCCGATGGCCACCGCTTCGCCGTGACGCAGGTCCCAGTCCGTGTGATCGGCCAGGGACGCGCCCTCGAGCGCGTGGCCGAGCGTGTGCCCGTAATTGAGCACCATGCGGCGGCCACCCTCACGCTCGTCCTCCGAGACCACCGCCGCCTTGATGCCGGCACAACGCGCCACCTGCTCTTCGATCGGCTGGTCCGCCCGCGGCGCGTCGCCCAAGAACGCATACTTCGCGATCTCGCCGCGGCCACAGGACCATTCGCGAGGGGGCAGCGAGGAGAGCGTCTCGGTGTCGCACAGCACGGCGTTGGGCTGCCAGAAGGCCCCGACGAGGTTCTTCCCTTCGGGCAGGTTCACGCCCGTCTTGCCGCCGATGGCGGCGTCGACCTGGGCCAGCAGCGAGGTGGCGACGTTCACGTACGCCGTCCCGCGGTGGTACGTCGCGGCGGCGAACCCGGCGACATCGGTGACGATGCCGCCGCCCACCGCGACCACCGCATCGGCGCGCGAGAGGCCGGCTCGCGCGCAGCGCCGGGCCAACTCCCCCACCGTGGCCAGCGTCTTGGCATCCTCACCGTCGGGGATGATGCACACCTGCGTCGGAACGCCGGGATCGAGTCCTTCGATCCACCCGGCATCGAGGATCGACTGCTGCGTGACGATGACGGCGGACTTCGCGGCCGGTGGCAAGAACCGCGCCACCTCGTGGCGCACGCCGGGGCCGACGAGGATCGGGTAACTGCGATCGGCCAGGTCGACGGAGAGGGCGTGCACGGTTCCGCTCAGTCCGCTTTGCCCGGGCGCCCGAGATCCTCGTGCACGGCGGCCTCGAGAGCGGGGTCGTCGACTGCGACCGCGGCGAGGATGCGGTCGGCCACCTCGCCGCGGCTCGAGCTCGTCGACGTCGATGACGATGTCCGCCACTTCGGCGTACAACGGCGCCCGCACTTCGTTCAGGCGCACCAGTGCGTCAGCCGGGTCGTCATCGAGCAGCGGCCTTCCGGTGCCGTCGCCCACCCGTCCGGCCAAGGTCTCGGGCCGAGCCCGCAACCACGCCACGGTGCCGCTCGCCGCGATGCGACCCCTGGTCTCGGGATTCAAGACCGCGCCACCGGCGACCGAGACGATGGAAGGCGACGGATCGGCACAGGCCGCCGACAGCACCGCCGCCTCGGCGCGGCGAAAGGCCGCCTCGCCGTCGCGGGCGAAGAGTTCGGGAACCGTCAAGCCCGTCTCGGCCTCGACGTCGGCGTCCGAGTCGCGGTAGTGCCACCCGAGGCGCTCCGCCAAGAGCCGCCCCGTGGTCGTCTTGCCCGCGCCCATCATCCCGACGAGCAGGATGCGCGGCGTCATCCCGCCGCGCTGCCCGGTCCTGCACTCGAACCGGGACTGCCGACTGCGGACGACGGCGTCGAGCCGAGCGATGCCACGAAACCGTCGCGGTTGCGCACCACTTCGGCCAGCGAATCACCGCCGAACTTGCGCATCGCCTCGTTAGCCAGGACGAGCGCCGTCATCGATTCGGCCACGACGCCCATGGCGGGGACCGCGGTCACGTCGGTGCGTTCGCGGAAGCTGACGGTCGACTCCTTCGTCACGACGTCGACCGTCTGGAGGACCGGGCGGTTCAAGGTGGCCAGCGGTTTCATGGCGACGCGGGCCGTCACCACGGCGCCGTTGGAGATGCCACCCTCGATCCCTCCGGCCCGCTGTGTCGGGCGCACGTACCCCTGCTCCTCGTCGTAGACGATGGCATCGTGTGCCTCGGAGCCGCGCCGCGCCGCGTTGTCCCATCCCTCACCGATCTCCACCGCCTTGACGGCTTGGATCGACATGAGCGCCTGGGCCAGGTTGGCGTCGAGCTTGCGGTCCCAATGGACGTGTGAGCCGAGGCCCACCGGTACGCCGTAGGCGAGCACCTCGGCCACGCCGCCGAGCGAGTCGCCCTCCTTCGCCGCGGCCTTGACCGCCGCGATCATCGCCTCCTCCACCGCCGGGTCGAAGCAGCGCACGGCGCTCGCATCCACCTGCTCGAGGTCCGCCGGGCCGGGGCGGGGGCTGTCGGGTCCGGCGACGGCGTCGCCGAGGGCGACGATGTGGCTGATCACCGAGATGCCCAGCTGGGTCAGGAGCAGCTTGGCCAGGGTCCCTGCCGCCACCCGGGCGGCGGTCTCGCGAGCTGACGCCCGCTCCAGCACGTCTCGCGCGTCCTCGAAGCCGTACTTGAGCATGCCCGGCAAGTCGGCGTGGCCGGGCCGGGGCTGGGTCAGGACCTTGGACGGCGCGCCCGGCTCGGGCGACATCTCCTCGGTCCACTTGGGCCATTCGGTGTTGGCGATCTCGACGGCGACCGGCGAACCGAGGGTGCGGCCGTGGCGGATTCCGCCCAGCAGGGTGATCTCGTCGGCCTCGAAGCGCATGCGCGGTCCGCGGCCGTAGCCCAGTCGGCGCCGGGCCAGCTCATCGCCGACATCCGATGCCTCGACCGGCAGGCCGGCCGGCAGACCCTCCACGATCACGACGAGGGCCCGACCGTGTGACTCCCCAGCGGTCAGAAAGCGCAGCACACAGCCACGCTACCGGACGGCCAACGGCCCAATCGGGCGAGGCGGCCCGCTGCGAGGGTGCGACGCAGCTCTAGGTAGTAGAAGGGGTTGTCGCCGCTGCCGTGGTCGGTGACGTCGAGCACCCGGGTCAGCTCGGGCACCTCTTCGAGCAATGTCGTCTCGATCCCCTGGCGCAGTGTCATCTGCGACATGGCGCAACCCTGGCAGCCGCCCGACAGCCGCAGATACGCGGTGCCGTCCTCTTCGTTCAAGGCCACGAGGTCGGCCCGCCCGCCGTGGCTGGCGATGGACGGGTTGACCGCCTGCTCCAGCACGGCCACGACCCGCTGGGCCAGCAGCCCGGTGATGCCGGCGGCCAACACCTCGGGCGGGACGCCGGGCGACGCCTCTTCGGGTGTGGGCGTGTTGGGATTGACCAGGACAAGGCCGCCCCCACCGTCTTCTGACCACTCGAGGCGGGCACCACGCAGACGCTCCACGCTGGCGGCGGGGACGACGACGTCGAGCTCGTCTTGTGCATGTCGGACGTCGCCCTCGTCGGCGTCGGAGACCGCTTGGAAATACAGGTCGTAGACGAATGCGCCGGCCTGCACGCCGCGCACCTCGAGCCACAGGGCCAGGCTGCTCGGGTCGGGCTCGTTCCCGATGGCCTCCTTGACGACGTTGTAGGCCTCGGGCGTGAGGCTGATGACAGGAGTGGTGACCTGGAGGTCTTCGGTGCTTGTTGCCATGGCGACCAGTGTACGGCTCCGAGCACGCCCAGCCGATCAGCTCGACGAATTGCCCGCCCATCGGCCCGGCTCGGGCGCCGGGGCGCCCCGAGAGCACCGAGCACGCGCCGAACGCCATGTATCGTCCACGCCGTGGTGCAGACACCGACGGACTCACACGAATGGATCAGCTTCGAGGACGAGGAGGAGGAGCGGACCTGGCAGTTCGACGTCACCTTCCTGACCAGCAACTGGACCTGCATCTTCGGGAACGGGTGCCAGGGGGTCTTGACCGGGCCCGCACCTGAGCTCGTCCAGGGCTGCTGCAGCTACGGCGCCCACCTGGTCGACAAGAAGGACGCCCGCCGCGTCGAGAAGGCGGCAGCCACCCTCACCCCAGAGGAGTGGCAGTACCACGGCACCAAGAAGAACGTGATCCACGTCAACAAGCACGGCGAGACGGTCACCCGGGTCGTCGACGACGCGTGCATCTTCTTGAACCGGCCCGGCTTCCCGGCCGGCGCGGGGTGCGCCTTTCACATCGCGGCGGCCAACCGGGGCGTCGATCACCTCACGTTGAAGCCGGAGGTCTGCTGGCAGCTTCCGCTGCGGCGCGAGGACCAGGTCGACGACGAAGACGGGCACGTGACGTCGGTCATCCGGCAATGGGACCGCCGGCACTGGGGCAAAGGCGGCCGACGAGTTCCACTGGTGGTGCACGGAGGCACCCGACGCCTTCGTCGGATCGAAGCCCGTGTACGAGGAGATGCAGTCCGAGCTCACCAAGATGGTCGGTCGAAAGGTCTACGACCGCTTCGTCGCTCTCGTGCGCGAGCGCGACGCGATGCGCACCAAGGGAGTCGCGCTGCCGCATCCCGCCGTGCGCACCCGCACCACGGCGGGCACCGAAGCTGGTTAGGGCCGGGGGCGTCGGCGGGACGCCCGTTCCGATCAGTCAGTCGTTCAGCGGATCGTCGTCGTCGGCGTGCGACGTGGACGTCGGCACGGAACCGAGGATGCGGTCGTACTGATCCTCCTCGGCACGGCACCACGACGCGTGCACGTCGTCGGGTTCAGCCCCACATTCGACGCACCGCCCTGTCGACTCGTTCGAAGACCGCTTCAGGCTGCGCGCTTCCTCGAAGCGCCGATGGCGTCCTTTTTTCACGAGAACTCCTTGTCACACCCGGTCCGCATCTTCGCGTCCCGGCCCCCTACGGCCAGGCCGTACGGACCATGTCGACCGCTTGCCCAGTGTAGTGGCTCGCACCGACGCGCCCGCCGTGGCCCAGGTCAGACCAAGATTACCGCGCGGCCTTCGAACTCCTCCCACGGTCCCGGCGGGCCCGACCCCAGAGGCCCGGCGCATGCCGAGACGGGTCGTCGGCAGCGCCGGAGCACCCTCTACGCTGGCCGTCGTGACGACCTTCGACCCCGACGAGATGGTGGCGCGCTTCCGGCAGCGGGCCCAAGCGGTCAAAGAACGCGGGATGCCGCCGATCGAGGGTCCCGAGCGCCAGCGCTTCCGCGAGCAGGCGCAGCGTGACTTCACCGACTTCGCCATGATCGGCGACGCCCACGCCGAGCTCGTGGACGGGATCCTGACGCTGCGCATCGACCTGCGTCCGCCCGATGCCCGTGACGACACGGGCGCACCGGGCTGAGAACCCGCCGGCGCCTGGCATCGGTCCCCGGCGGCGATCGCGGTCACCCTCCGTAGTGCATCCGGGTGTCCTCCATGCGAAGGACATCGGTCGGCTCGCCCCCCACCGCCGTGACCTGCCCGATGCACAACGTGTGACTGCCGAGCGGCTCGCTCTGGGTCAGCGTGCAGGCCAGGTAACCGAGCGCCGAGGCGAGGATCGGGACGCGGTTCGGCCCGACCTCGGTGACGGCCCGGCCGGCCATGGTTGCTCACCGACCCGTCGGGCGAACGCTCGACGTCGGTGACGGGCTTGACGAAGCGGCGAATCACATCGCGTTCATCTCGGTTGAGCAGCGACACGGTGAAGGCTCCGCTTCCCTCGACGAGGCGCGCCGTGACCGAGTCTCGCTCCAGTGCCACCCCCACCAGTTTCGGTTCCAGGCACACTTGGACGACGAGGTTCGCCGTCATCAGGTTGACCTCGTCGTCGTGGCGGCTGCCGATCAGGTAGAGGCCCGTCGGCAGTGCCCACAGCACGCGCCGGCGGTGGCGGTCGAACTCGTCATCCTCGGCGGCGGGACGGGTCGGCGTCACCCGAAGATGCCCCCGACCCCCGAGTTCCCCGAGTTCCCCGACGTCGTGGTGGTGACCGGAGCCTTTCCGCTGATGGCCCTGATGCGCTGGATCGCCTCCTGGTAGAGCGCGTCCGCCTTGATGCCGTCACGCTCGCTCTCCCCGAGGATCGTGGGGTTCGAGGCGCCGCCGTAGCACTCGTTGCCGGCCGTCCCTTCCAGGCCGTAGGCCTGGGTGAGCAGATCGGTCACGGTCGGGTCCGGCGAGGGGAGGCTGCTGTTGGCCATCTCGGCGTCGTTGATCATCGTGCTGCAGGCCGCGTGCAGCGCGCCGGCACCGTTGGGCGCCACCTTGGCGATCCGCGCGTTGTCGGCCACGAGGGTGCCGATGTCGGCGCCGAAACCCGTTCCACTGACCCAGACGGACATGCGATGGGCGGGCGATCCCTCCTGATCGGCACCGGCGCAGGCGGTGAGGCAGAGGGCGGACGAGAGCAGCACGACGAACGCGATGAGAGCTCTGTGCCTCATGTGGCCTTGACGATGTGGACCTCCCGCCGGCCCTTGCGAAGCACGAGGTACCGATCGTGCAGCAGGTCGCCAGGGGCGAACGTCCGCCCGGCGTCGCTCTGGCGCACGTTGTTCACGTAGGCCCCGCCCTGGTCGACGGTCCGCCTGGCCTCGCCCTTGGACTTGGCCAGACCGGTTCGCTCCAGGAGGTCGACCAGGGTCAGCGAACCCAGGACGTCGGCACGCGGGAGGTCGGTGCTCGGCGCGTCCTGCGTGACCGTCAGCAGCATCTCCTCGCTCAGGCCGGCGATCTCCTCGCCGAAGAGCGCGGCCGATGCCTCCTCGCACTTGGCCACCTCAGCCTCGCCGTGCACGAGCGACACCACGGAGGTGGCGAGCGCCTTCTGGGCGGCCCGACGCTGAGGGTGCTCCACCGTCTCCGCGTCGAGGCCCAGCGATCGTGGCGTGGTCGAGGAACGTCAGGAACCGCAGCAGCTCGCCGACCTGCTCGTCGGGCGTGTTGACGAAGAACTGGTACATGGCGTAGGGGCTGGTGCGCGCGGCGTCGAGCCAGACCGTGCCGCTCTCCGTCTTGCCGTACTTGGTCCCGTCCGCCTTCACGATGAGCGGGGTGGTGAAGCCCCAGACCTCGTCACCACAGACCTTGCGGATGTAGTCGACGCCCATGGTGATGTTGCCCCACTGGTCACTTCCCCCGAACTGGAGGTCGCAGCCGTAATCGAGGTGCAGGCGCAAGAAGTCGTAGGCCTGCAGCAGCATGTAGCTGAACTCGGTGTAGCTGATGCCCTGGTCGGGCCGGTCGAAGCGGGTCTTGACCGACTCCTTGGCCACCATCTGGTTCACGGTGAAGTACTTGCCGACGTCGCGCAGGTACTCGAGCGTGGAGAGCTTGCTCAGCCAGTCGGCGTTGTTGAGCAGCAGGGCGCGGTCGAGGTCGAGCAGCTGGCCGAGCTGGGGACGGATGCCCTCGAGGTATCGCTCGATGGTCTCGAGGTCGAGCAGCTGGCGCTCGTCCTGCTTGCCGCCGGGGTCCCCGATCATGCCGGTGCCGCCTCCGGCGAGCGAGATCGGCGTGTGGCCCGCGTCCTGGAAACGTCGCAGCGTGCACAGCTGGCAGCAGGTTGCCCACGTGCAGGCTGTCGGCGCTCGGGTCGAAGCCGGCGTACACCGTCAGCCCGGGCTGATCGAGCCGCGCCGGGCAGCTCGGCGTCGGTCATCTGGTGGATCAGGCCGCGGAAGGCAAGGTCCTCCGAGAGCGTGGGCATGCCTCTGACTCTGCCATATGCAGGTAGGTTGACCAGTCGCATGGGCCCAGGCGGCGACCGGTGATCGGCGGCGGCGAGACGCTGCCGCTGCCCATGGAGGGTTCGCTGCCGCCCGACCTGCAGGGAACGCTGATCCGGGTCGGTCCGAGCGGGCCGATCGGTGCCGACGGTGCCGTGACGGTCCTCGGTCGTGACGGCGGTGACGACGCTGACGGCTCGGCGGGCATCCCGGCGCCCTGCACGCGATGGAGCTGCGCGACGGGCAGGCCGTCTGGTACCGCACGCACGAATCGGCGGCCGATGCCGGGGTCCTCTGGCACGCGGGCTCGCTCCTCGCCCTGCCCGAATCCGGGCTGCCCTCGCGCTACACCCGGTTCTTGGAACCACAGGAGTTCGCCGGAGGGCTGACCGTGCCGATCGCCTCCCATGTGCATCGCGTGGCCTCCGACGGGTCGCGCGTCCTCTTCTCGGTCGACGACGGCGGGGCGGTGGCAGAACCCGACACGATCTGGCTGCGCCTCGGCGAGTGGGACGCCGGCGGCGGGCTGCGGCGCGCGCAGTCGGTGGAGCTCGAACGAGCAACCTGGCAGCACGACATCGGGGTGACGCGAGAACTCGTCGTCTTCGTCGAGTCGCCGACGCACGCGGGTCGCCCGCGACGGGGAGACACCCGTGCCGTTCGGGTGGGTCCCCGGATCCGACGGCTGGCTCGGGATCGTGCCGCGCGACGGCGACGGCACGTCCGTGCGCTGGTTCCGGCTCGATCCCTGCCTGGTGACGCACGTGCTCGGGGCCCACGAGGACGACACACCCGGGCACGGCGACGCCGGTGGAGGTGCAGTCGTGCTCTACGTCTGCCGCTACGACGTGCCCGAGAAGGGCCAGCCCGTGGATCTCTCGGCATCGGTGGTCGGGCCGCGCCGGCATCGGCTTGACGCCATCGCCGGCGGTCTGGCCGTCCTGGAGCGCTGGCGGGTGTCAGGCGAGACGATGGAGCGCACCCAGGTCGACGACCGCCACCTCGAGTACCCCCGCATCGACGCGCGCTGCGAAGGCGCGCCCTTCCGGTACGGCTACGGCGTCGAGATCGCCTGGGATCCGAGCGGCCAAGGCGGCGCGCCGGTCGGCCTCCTCCAGTTCGACCTGGGCGCGCGACGACGTCCGCGGCCTGGGAACCCGGTCCGGGGCGCCGGCCGTCCGAGCCCCTGTTCGTCCGCGCCGCGGACGGGCACGCCGACGACGAAGGCTGGCTCTTGACGGTGGTCGACGATGCCGACCGCGGCGCCAGCGACCTCTACGTCCTCGATGCGTCCTCGCTCGGGCGGCACCGTCCCGAGGCGGTCGTCCATCTCCCCGCACGGCTGCCCTTCCGGAGCCACGGTGAGTGGGTGCCCGCCGACCGTTACCGCTGAGCGTCCGCTCGGCCGCCGGCCGGACCCCATCTCAGGCCAGAGCCCGGCGGACCGCCTCGTTGATCGCGTCGTGGACAGCGACGTTCTGCGACCGTCCCGGCACCGAGACGCGAATGAGCGCAGGGCCGCGGTGGCGTGCCGGCGCCGTGGCGGCCAGCGCGGCCTCGAGGTCCGAGGGCGTGGCGGCTTCGTGGGAGTCGAGCCCGAACCCACGGGCGACGGCGACCACGTCGCTGGTGGGCGGGGTGCCGAAGAGGCTCTCGAACGTCGTCGCGTCGAGCGCGCGGCCTGGGGCAGGAAGGAGAAGATGCCTCCCCCGCCGTTGTCCACGACGACCAGGGTGCACGGCACCGCCGGCAGGTTCACCAGCCCCGAGACGTCGTGGAGGAAGGTCAGGTCCCCGAGGAGGGCGATCACGCGGCGGCCCTTCTGCGACGACGAGCCGGCGGCGACGCCCAGGGAGGTCGAGACGACACCGTCGATCCCGTTGGCACCGCGGTTCGCCACCACCCTCGGTGGCACCGCCTCGGGCGCGGCGTACCACTCGAGGTCGCGGATGGGCATGGATGCCGAGGTGACGAGGGTGGCGCCCTCCTGCGCCGCGTGGTGGAAGAGCGTGCGGGCAACCAGCGGCTCGCTGAGCCCGTCCTCGAGCACGGCGACGATGGCGCGCCTGCGCGCCCGCCTCGCGGGCACGCCAACCTTCGAGCCATGCCGGCTCGCATCCGCTCGCCCGCCCGGCGACGGCCGCCTCGAGCCACGCGTCGATCGGGCTGTGGTGGAACTCCGTCGCCACCCGCAGGGGATCGGCCCATTCCCGGTAGGGGTCGACGACGATCACCCGCGCCCCCGCGCTCGCCGCGTCGGACACGTAGTCGCCGAGGGCACGGGAGAGCCACGGGGTCCCCAGGAGCACGACGCACTCGGGAACGGGCGGCCCCGTGCGCGCGATGGCGTCGGCGGCACCGATGGTTCCCGTCACCCGGCAGCCCGACAGCGGGTCGGCGAGCACGGGCCAGCCGAGGCGGTCCCCGAGGGCCAAGACCCTGGCCGGATCGAGCCGGTGCGGCGTGGTGGCGCCGACCACGATCACGCCGCGGCCCACTAGTGGTGCTGGTGCCGCAGACGACACGACCTCCTCGCCCGGCTCGCCGACCGAGGGACCCAGCCGAGGAGGCAGGGGGTCGGCGTCGCCGGTCAAGGGTTCGCGGAATGCGAGGTTGAGGTGGACGGGCCCAGGGCCGCGCGGTCCGTGCACCGCCTCGGCGAAAGCGCGCACGGCAAGTGGCCGCCACGTCGCGTGCTGCTCGGCCATCGGGACCCCCGGCGCGACGGCCCAACGCGTGGCCGCCCCGTAGAGCCCCACCTGCTCGATCGTCTGTGACGCCCCGGTGTGGTGCAGCTCGGGCGGGCGGTCCGCCGTGCACACGATCAGCGGCACCCGGGCGTGGTGTGCCTCGACGACAGCCGGGTGCAGCTCGGCCGCAGCGGTGCCGCTCGTGACGCACACGATCGTCGGCCGCCCCGTCGCCATGGCCAGCCCGAGGGCGTAGAAGCCGGCGCTGCGCTCGTCGAGCCGCACGTGCGCTCTCAGGCGGGCGGCGAGGGCGAGGGCGAGGGGCGTCGAACGCGACCCGGGGCAGATGACGGCGTCGCTCACGCCGAGGCGCGTCCATTCGTCGACGAGGGTTGCGCTGAAGGTGGCCTGTACGCTCACCCGCCGTGGCACTCCCGGTGGAACGACGGGGCGACGGCCCGCCCCTCGTGCTGCTGCACGGGTTCAGCCAGACGGCGCGTCTGTGGGGTCGCTTCGGTGATCTGCTGGCCCGGTCGCACTCGCTGCTGGCCCTCGACCTGCCCGGTCACGCCGGCGCGGACTCGGTGCGCGGCGACCTGACCGAGACCGCACGCCTCGTGGCCGACACGGTTCGGGCGACCATCGGCACTGAGCGGTGCGACCTGCTCGGGTACTCCCTCGGTGCACGCGTGGCCTTGCACGTCGGAACAAGAACGGACCTCGCACTGGGTCACCTGGTGCTCATCGGTGGCACGGCAGGACTCGAGGACCAGGCGGACGCGGGCTCGACGACGACAAGCCGACGAGGCCATGGCGGACGACCTGGAGGCCTCGGGTGACGTGGCCGCGTTCGTCGACCGTTGGCTCGCCGGACCGATGTTCCGCCGTCTGGCCGCCACGGACGGCGCCGGACGAGCGGAGCGCCGTCGCAACAGCGCCGCCGGCCTGGCCTCGAGCCTGCGACTGTGCGGCACCGGGACCCAGGAGCCACTCTGGGAACGCCTGCGCACGCTGGCCACGCCCCTGCTGGCGCTGGCCGGCGCCGACGACAGCCGTTTCGCCGCCCACGCCGTGCGCATGGCCTCGCTGGCCCCCGCCGGAGCCGCCTCGCTGCTCCCCGGTGGCGGCCACGCCGCGCACCTGGCCCAGCCGGACCAGGCCTTCCGGCTGGTCCATCACTGGCTCACCGCGGTGGACGCGGCGGGCCCGGTCGGCGCCGCTGCTCCATAGGCCGGGGTCCGGCGCCCGGTCACAGGAGCAGCCCGACCGTCAAGAGCGCGCCCACGGCCAGCTGCAGGCGGGCGGTCGACCCGAGCATCGGGAGCAGCGCCCTGCCCTCCTGGTCGCCGAGCGCCAGGCTCACCGGAACGATGGCCAGCGGTGCCGCGAGGACCGCGAGGAGGGACCACGCCCGGTACCCGTGGAGGACCCCGACGGCCAGCGCGGCCGCCATCAGGGTGGCGCAGTAGAAGATGCCCGCACCGCGCCGCCCGAGCCGGACGGCCAGTGTCTTCTTGTGAGCCACGACGTCGGTGGCGATGTCGCGCAGGTTGTTCGCCTCGAGCAGGGCCGCGGCCAGCAGCCCGAGGGGCACGCCGGCCCACAGGGCGAGGCCCCAGTCGAAGTCGTAGGCGAACTGGTGTCCGGCCACGGTGATCACGAACGGGGCGTGCTGCACGTAGGCGGAACCGGCCGTCGCCACCAGACCGAAGAACACGAAGACGAAGACCTCGCCGAACCCGAGATACCCATACGGCTTCGGACCGCCGGTGTAGGCCCACCCGGCGAGCCCGCAGAGCAGGCCGACGGGGACGAACCACCACGTGACGCGGGCGGCCAGCACCAGCCCGGCCAAGCCCGCCACCCCGAACGCGAGCAGGGCGGCGATCTTGACCTCCCGCACGGTGGCGAGCTTGCCGGCCACCAGGCGAACGGGACCGACCCGCTGTTCGTCGGTCCCGCGCACGCCGTCGGCGTAGTCGTTGACGAAGTTGGTCCCGACCTGAATCCCGAGTGCCACCACGAGGGCCAACACGGCGTTGAGCCATGAGATCCGCCGATCGAACCCGCTGCAGAGGGCCGCATGGCACGAGCTCGACAGCGCGGGCGTGGTCACGACGAGGCGGCCACTCGAGAGGTAGCCGGCGGCCGTGCCGACCACCACGGGGACGACGGCGGCGGGGAGTGTGCGCGGGCGCGCACCCGCGACCCACACCTTGAGAGGCGGGCTCACCTGGTACGCGTCTGGCGCAGGCCGGCACCGTGCACCTGCCGCGCCGGTCCGGGCACCTCGAGATCGCGCATGGCGCGTGTCCCGGCGACCTGGCTGTGCACGGCGTCCTACGCTACTGCCGGTGCCCGAGCTCGTCGCACTCGACCTCCCCGGTGGCATGGGCTTCGTCGATGCGCTCCGCGCCATCTGGGACACCGGCGACGCCGCGGCACCCCTCGACCCGCGACTGCCCGGCGTGGCGCGCCGGGCCATGCTCGACGCCCTGCGACCGAGCCGCATCGTGGGTTCCGACGGCGAGCAGCACGCCCTGGCCGACGGTCAGCCCGTCGAGGAGGGCGACGCGCTCGTCGTCACCACCTCTGGCACCTCGGGTCAGCCCAAAGGGGTCGTGCTCACCCACCAGGCCGTCGTCGCTTCGGCGCGGGCCACCACCGCGAGGCTGGGTCTCGACCCCACCCGCCACACGTGGCTGGCCTGCTTGCCCCTGGCGCACATCGGCGGACTGTCGGTGGTGACACGTGCCATCCTCACCGACACGGCCGTCCTCGTCCTGCCCGGTTTCGAGGCGGACACCGTCGAGGCCATGGGACGGACGGGGCGTGCGTCGCACGTCGCCCTGGTGGCAACCGCTCTGGGGCGCCTCGACCCGTCGGTGTTCGAGTGCATCCTGGTCGGCGGGAGCAAGCCACCCGACGCGCTGCCACCCAATGTCGTCTCCACCTACGGCATGACCGAGACGGGCTCAGGCGTCGTCTACGACGGGCACCCGCTCGACGGCGTCGAGCTGGCGCTGCGGGCGATCGACGACCGCGACGCGCAGGGCGGTGAGCTGCTCGTGCGGGCGCCCATGTTGTTCCGCTGCTACCGCGACGGCAGCGACGGGCGCGTCAGGGGTCCCGACGGTGCGGAGGACTGGTTCGCCACCGGCGACGCCGGTCACCTCGACGCCGACGGCACACTCACGGTCTCGGGCCGCATCGACGACGTCATCACCACCGGTGCCGAGAAGGTGTGGCCCGATCTCGTCGAACGCGCCCTCATCGCGCACCCGGGGGTGTCGGAGGTCGCGGTGTGGAAGCGCGCCGACCCCGAGTGGGGCGAGCGTGTGGTCGCCTGGGTCGTGCCCGCCGACAGCGCCCCCTCGCTCGACGAGCTACGGGTGATCGTGGCCGAGGCCATCGCGCCGTGGGCGGCCCCCAAGGAGTTGGTGATCGTCGACGACCTCCCCCGCACGGCTGCCGGCAAGGTGCGGCGGCGGGAGCTCGACGCCGGTCGCGCTCACCCCTAGGACGATCCCGTCCGACCCGTAGCCGGTGCCGGGCACCGCGCCGGGCCCGACACCGACGTGGCCGCGCAGGTGAGCAAGCTTGTCGGGGTTCGTCACGGCCCGGACGCCCACGATGAGGCCGTCCATGATGTCGAGCACGAGCGCCATCGCCACCGCGTCGCCCCGTACGAAGACGGTGGCGGGTTGGCCGTTGAGCACGGTCGCCACGGGGAAGCCCTGGTTCTTCTTGGCCACGTGGATCAAGAACCGCGAGCTGCGGTGTGGCCCGACCACCGGCCGCACCGCCGCGCGCACCTTGCCGCCCCCGTCGGTCCACACGACGACGTCCTCGGCGAGCATGGACAGCAGCCCGCTCAGATCACCCGTGGCACACGCGGCAAGGAAGCGGTCGGTGAGCTCGCGCCCGTGCCGCAGGTCCGCATCGAAGCGCTGGCGGCGCTCCTCGACGTGGCGGCGCGCGCGTGCGCCGAGCTGACGACAGGCTGCAGGTGACCGGTTGAGCGAGCGCGCCACCTCCTCGAATGAGTAGCCGAAGACGTCGTGCAACAAGTAGGCCGCGCGCTCGAGCGGCGTCAGCTCCTCGAGGAGGACCAAGAAGGCGAGGGAGAGCGAATCGGCCTGCTCGGCCGCCGAGGTGTCGTCCACGACGACGGGTTCGGGCAGCCACGGCCCGGCGTAGGTTTCCCGCCGGGCCCGCGCCGAGTCGAGCTGGTCGAGACAGAGGCGCGTCACGACCGTCACGAGGTAGGCCCGCACCGAACGCACCGGCTCTTCGCCGCGCCGCAGCCAGCGCACACACGCGTCTTGGACGACGTCCTCGGCATCGGTGGCGCTGCCCAGCATGCGATAGGCGATGCCGAACAACAGCGGGCGCCACTCCTCGAACGCGGCGGCGTCTGCGTCGAGGTCAGGCATCAGGCATCGGCACGGCATCAGGCGACGCTGGTCGCCTCGGCGCCCGGTGGGATCTCACAGCGGTCAGCGAAGCCCTGGCTGCGCAGACCCAGCCCGGCATTGAAGCGAGAGCGGAAGTTCTCGAGTGCCACCCAGGCGGCGAGCTCGACGAACTCCGCATCGCTCAGGTGGGCGCGGATCCGGTCGGCCAGCTCGTCGGAGACCTCCGCCGGGCACCCCGTCGCGACCTCCGCGTACTCGAGGACGGCGCGCTCGCGCTCGTCGAAGAGCTCGCTGGTGCGCCATTGAGCGGCGGCTCGCACCTTGGCCGGGTCGATCCCGTCGTGCATCCCCTCGTAGTACCCGTAGTCGATGCACCACGAACAGCCGATGCGGGCGCTGACCGCCTGGATCGCCAGCCAGCGCAGGGTCGGATCGAGCTTCTTCCACCCATGCTGCACCGCGGTCTCCAGGCCGCCCATGGCGACGAGCACGCCGTCGTGGTGCGCCGCCGCCGCGGTGGGCTCGACCATCTGGCCGAAGCGGCGCTTCGTGTAGCTGCTGGCGAGGCGGCCCACGACGCTGCTGGGTTCTTCGAGCAATGGGACATGGGCCATGGTCATCCTCCTCGTGGGGTCGTGCATCCGTCCCCGTCACCCCATCAGACGGGACGTGCCTGGCGTGTGTGACATGACCGGCGTCCCCCGGCGCCTCAGCCCACCCCGCCCGAGGGCTGCATCGTCGTACCGCCGTCGACGACGAGCGTCTGCCCGGTCACCCACGACGACGCCTCCGAGGCCAAGAAGAGCGCGGCGGTGGCGATGTCGTCGGGGAGGCCGAGGCGGCGGAGCGGGACATGGGCGGCGATGCGGTCCTCCCCCGCTCCCTCCCACAGAGCGGCCGCCAGCTTCGTCTTGACCAGGCCCGGAGCCAGGGCATTGACCCGGACGTCGGGTGCCAGCTCGTAGGACAGCTGGCGCGTGATGTGCAGCACCGCCGCCTTCGTCACGTTGTACCACCCGATGTTGGGCTCGACCCCGAGTCCTCCGACCGAGGCCATGTTGATCACCGAGCCGCGCAGGCCCGCCTTGACGGCGGCGGCGGTCCAGCTGAGCACCGAGAGCTGGTTGACCTCGAACGTCTTCTGGGCACGCTCGAGGTCGATGTCGAGCATCGGGCCGAAGTAGGGGTTGGTCCCGGCGTTGTTCACCAGGATGTCGAGGCCGCCGAAACGCGCCACCGTGTCGGCAACGCACCCTGTGGCGTCCTCGGGTTTGCCCACGTGGGCGGCACGCCACCCGACGCGAGCCTGGGGCGCTCCGCCCGCGACCAGTCCTTCCACCGCGGATGCCAGGTCCTCGGCCTTGCGGGACGAGATCATCACGTTGGCCCCTGCCTCGGCGAAGCGCGCTGCGATGGCCAGGCCGATCCCGCGGCTGCCGCCGGTGACCAGCGCCGTCTTCCCTCTCAGCTCGAGCTCCATCATCGGAGCCTTGCACGGGCGACGGGCGGGCGACGGGCGGCGAGGCCACGGGGCGACGGCGCGGTGGGTGCAATGGGTGCGGCGGGGGGCGCCCTAGCATCCCTCTGGTGAATCACCTGGCCGACGAGACGAGCCCGTATCTGCGCCAGCATGCCGACAACCCCGTCGAGTGGTACCCCTGGGGTGACGATGCCCTGCGCCGTGCCCGCGACGAGGACAAATGCCTCTTCGTGTCGATCGGGTACGCGTCGTGCCACTGGTGCCACGTCATGGCGCACGAGAGTTTCGAGGACGCGGCCACGGCCGAGGACCTGTCCCGCTGGTTCATCTCCGTGAAGGTGGACCGCGAAGAGCGTCCCGACCTCGACGCCGTCTACATGGCGGCGACCCAGGCCCTGACCGGTTCGGGGGGCTGGCCCATGTCGGTGTTCTGCACGCCCGACGGCCGCCCCTTCTACGCCGGCACCTACTTCCCGCCGGCCGATCGAGCGGGCATGCCGTCCTTCCGGCGCGTCGTGCACACGCTGGGAGAGGCCTGGCAGACCCAACGAGACGCCGTGCTCGAACAAGCCGACGCGCTCGTCGGCGCCGTGCGAAAGGAGTTGCGCCTGGCCGAGGCCCTCCATGCGGAGGACGCGGAAAACGCCCAGGCGGCAGAGGGCGCGCCGGCGGCACGGGTCGGCGGTGGCGTTCTGCTGGGCGCGCCACTCGGCGCGGCCGACCCCGCGCTCGAGCCGGCGCCCTTACTGGCGCGCGTGGTGGCCGGACTCGCCGCCGGGTTCGATCCGCAGTGGGGCGGCTTCGGCCCCGCACCGAAGTTCCCGCGCCCGACGCTCGTCGAGCTGTGCCTCCGGGTGGCCCGCCGCGGCGGCCCCGGGGGCGAGCAGGCCGGGACCATGGCCGCCCGCACGCTCGACGCCATGGCCGCCGGCGGCATCTACGACCACCTGGTCGGGGGGTTCTGCCGCTACGCCACCGACGCGCACTGGCTCGTGCCGCACTTCGAGAAGATGCTGACCGACCAGGCCCTGCTGGCCCGCGCCTACCTGCACGCGTGGCAGGACGGCGGCCGGGCGGACTATCTCGGCGTCGTGACCGAGACGCTCGACTTCGTGCTGCGCGACCTTTCGACCCCCGAGGGCGCCCTGTACTCCTCCTTCGATGCCGACGCCGGCGGCGTGGAGGGCGCCCACGCCACCTTCACCCTCGACGAGCTGCGCGCCGTGTTGCCCGCAGACCTCGTCCCGGCCGCCGCGGACTGGTACGGCATCACCGCCGGCGGGAACTGGGAGGGACGCAACATCCCGGTTCGCCCCGTCGGCGCACCCCTGGCCCGTCCGCCTGAGATCGACGAGGCTCGGCGCCTCCTCGCGGAGGCACGCGCCCAGCGGGTCCAGCCGGCGCGGGACGAGAAGGTGCTGACCGAATGGAACGCCATGGCGGTGGCGACGCTGGCCGAGGTGGCGGCCGCGACAGGCAACGGGCACTACGGGCGCCGGGCCGAGGAGATCGGCGAATTCCTGATCACCTCCATGTACGACGATGGTCGCCTGATGCGCAGCTGGCAAGGCGGCCGGGCTCGGCACCTCGCCGTGGCGACCGACCACGCCTGGCTCATTGAGGCCTGCGTGCGCCTGTCGGAGTGGACCGGGCGCAGCGTGTGGCGCGAGCGGGCGCGCCGCGTCGCCGGCGACCTCCTCGACCTGTTCTGGGACGACGAAGCCGGCGGGTTCTTCTCCACCGGCCGCGACGCCGAAGCACTCGTCGTGCGACCCAAGGAATTCCTCGACGGCGCCGTCCCCGCGGCCAACTCCATCGCCGTCACCGCGCTGGTGCGCGTCAACGCATTGGCCGACGACAGCCGGATCGACGATGCGCTGCGTCGCACCCTGGCGCTGGCCCGACCGCTCCTCGAACGGCACCCGGCGGCGCTGGCCGACCTGGTGGCGGCACTGCCGATGTGGAGCGCCCGGAACGAAATCGTGGTCACCGGGTCGCGCGGCGACCTCGTCTCGGAGGTCCGGCGCCACTGGCTGCCCGCCGCCGTGCTCGCCTGGGGAGAGCCCGACGCCGGACCGCTGTTCGTGGGACGCCCCGGTGAGCCGGGCCAGGCCTACGTCTGCGAGGCGCGGTCGTGCCTGACCCCGGCCACCGACGTCGCCACGCTCGCCGGGCAGCTCGAGGCGCTGGTCGCATGAGGCGGCGCGTCGGCGGGACCCGATCGGTCAGCACCTCCCCGGTCGGGCGGCACGTGACGCCTCTCGGCGATCCTGAGGTGCCCGACGGGTCCGAGGGGTCCGAGGGGTCCGAGGGGAACGAGCGATTCGACGGACCCGAAGACGGTGCGGAGGAGGCCGCCGAGGACAGGCGGGAAGCCCGCGCCGGCGACGCCGGCGGTGAAGACGACGGGGCTTCCCGGCGGTCGCCCTCGACGCCGACCGACCCGTCACGACTGGTGCGGCGCTCGGCCCGGCGCAAGGAGCGCGTCCCGACCGCGGGTGGTTCGACGTTGCATCTCTTGGTCCTGTCGTCGACGCTCGAGGACACCACGGTGGTCGACCTGGCCACCCGGACCGTGATGCGGGTACGCGTGCCATGGCCCGAGGGGCACGAACCCGACATCGCCACCTTCGACGTGGTCGAAGTCACGCTGGCCGACGACCCCGAGCGTGACGACCTGGCCCAACCCGAGGCGACCACGGTGGCCGACCTGCCGCGTCACGTCGGGACCCTGCGCGGTCGCCGCCTGCGCAAGCTGCTCAGCCGGCTCGTCGCCAGCCCCGACGGACCTCTGCTCGGCTTCCCCGGGCCGTCGGCCCCGTACTGGGAGTTCCGGGGCTTTCGCCCGTCGGTGGCACTCATTGAGCCGACGCGGCGGCCACAACTGCTGCGCCGGCACGACGACGGGTCCACCTGGGTCCGGTTCGGCTGGGACCGCGACGACGTCTGGCTCCCAGTGGAGGACCGCAACGCCGCCCGCGCCCTCGACGCGGCGCGGCGCGACCGCCTGAGCGGGAAGAGTCTCGCCACTGCCCTGGGGTTCGAGCCGCAGTACCTGCTGGTGACGGTCAGCCCGCCACGGGACGGACACTGCTACAAGGTGTGTGCGGCGGTGCTGCCGCGAGGCTGACGTTGGTGCGCCGCCGGGCGTTCAGCGCCCGAGCTTGCCCCCCGCCAGATCCTCGGCCATGGCCCAGCCGAAGGCGACCAGGCGGTCGCCGCGATCGGCGTCGAAGCCCGAGTTGAAGTGGGCGTCGACGCCCGCGGGGATCTTCACCTTCTGGGCGAAGAAGTCGAGGCCGCCGGCCACCGACCCGTCACCCTTCAAGACGAAGGTGCGGTCGTCGAGCTTGCTCTCGCATCCGAAGCGCTTCGAGAGTCGTCTCGCCCAGGCTCGCTCCTCGCCCGAGGACTTGTGCTCGGGGAAGGGCACCACGTCCTGGAGCCCGGCGAAGGCGCGGAAACCCTCGGGGCCGAGCAGCCTGGTCCCGAGCAGCACGTCCTCGTCGGGGAAGGCCAACAGGGCCCGGCGGTACTGGTCGGCCATGATCGACTTCAAGGCGGCTTCCGACCGCGAATTCCGGTCCACCAGCGCCAGCCCCACCAACAGGGAGGGCGTGCCTCCGATGCGCTCGAGCGTGCAGAACGAATAGCCCCGGAGCTTGTTCCCCTCGCGCGCCTGGGTGATCAGGACCCAGGCCTCACGCTCTTTGGAGAGATAGCCGATGTCGAAGCCGGGCGGCCGGTCCGCACAGAGATCCGCCATTTCGACGAGCTCAGCATCGCTGAGCGCAGTGCAATCCTTGGTGCTCACGACGATCGGCATGAACGCAGTCTACTGGCTCGGCTGACGACGTTCCCAACCGGTCGGGGCCGCCACACCGCGTGTGCAACCGGCCCGAGGTCGCGTCAGCCCAGTTCAGAGCATTATTTCTGACGCCGCTGTCACCGGTTCAAGACAACACCGCACTCTGCCCGAGGAGCCGCTTGAGCTCGCCGACGAGCCCGTTGCGGAAATCGACGTTGAATTCGGGCGGAAGCTTCAGGACCTTCTCACCGACATGGAGCAGCACGGGAGAGGGCCCGGGGTGGCAGCTCAGGACGTCCTTGAGACCGTCCACCTTGGCCTCGGTGAGGACCCCGAGCGGCAACTTGATGTGCAGGTCGGACTGGCCCCGGTCCAAGAGCGGGCGGGACACCTCCATGCAGACGATCTTCGGCTCCTCTTCCCGTGTGTCGAGCCGGCCCTTGATGACCAAGATGGCGTCGTTCTCGATCATGGCGCCGTACTCGGCCATGGTCTTGGGGAACACGAAGACCTCCATGGCCGCCTGCAGGTCTTCGAGCACGAACCTCGCCATGAGGTCGCCCTTCTTCGTGTAGGAGCGGCGCAGATCGGTCACCACGCCGCCCACCGTGCGCACCGGAGAGCGGTCCGCCGTCGCCACGTCCTCTTCGCGCATGTCCGACAGGGTGCTGTCGGTGTGGCGCGAGAGCGCCGCCTCGTAGCCCATGAGGGGATGGTCGCTCACGTAGAGACCGAGCATCTCCTTCTCGAAAGCCAGGCGCTGCGCCTTGTCGAACTCGCTGTCGGGGATGGGGACCTTGGCCCCGCCCCAGCCCGGGTCCGCCTGCTCTTCCTCGAACGCTGCGAACAGGGTCGTGATGCCGAGGTCCTGCTCACGGCGCCATTCGAGCGTCCGGTCCACCACCGCTTCGAGGACCAGGCACAGGCCCTGGCGCGGATGGCCCATGGAGTCGAACGCTCCGCCCTTGACGAGCGACTCCATGGTGCGCTTGTTCAGAACGACCGGGTCGACCCTGGCGCAGAAGTCGAAGATGTCGGCGAAGGGCCCGTTGGCCTCGCGCTCGACCACGATCCGCTCGACGAGGCTCTCGCCGACGTTGCGCACCGCCGCCAGCCCGAAGACGATGGCGCGTCGGGACGCGTCCAGCGTGCTCGTTTCGTCGGCTCCGTCCAGCTCTCCCTCCTCGGCGTCATCGCCCGCACCGCCACCGTTGCCGTCAGTCACCGGCGCGCCCGCAGCACTTCCCGGCGTCGTCAGGTCCGGCGCGAACTCGGCGACCGAGCGGTTGACGTCGGGCACGAGCACGTCGATCCCCATCGATCGGCACTCCCCGAGATACACCGCCGTCTTGTCCTTGTTGTCCTTCACCGATGTGAGCAGCGCCGACATGTACTCGACCGGGTAGTGCGCTTTGAGCCAGGCCGTCTGATACGCCACCAGCCCGTAGCCGTAGGAGTGCGACTTGTTGAACGCGTAGTCGGCGAACGGCTCGATGATGTCGAAGAGTGCGGTGCCCAGTTCCTCGCCGTACCCCTCGCTCACGCAGCCGGCGACGAACTTCTCGCGCTCTGCGGCAATCAGGGCACGGATCTTCTTGCCGCACGCCTTGCGGAGGTTGTCGGCTTCTTCGAGCGAGTACCCGGCGAACTTCTGGGCCACCCGCATGACCGACTCCTGGTAGAGCATCAGCCCGTAGGTGTCTTTCAAGATGGGCTCAATGTCGGGATGCAGGTACGTGAGTTCCTTGCGGCCGTTCTTCAGCTCCGGGTAGTCGCGGTGCATGTTGGCCGCCATGGGACCCGGGCGGTAGAGCGCAACCAGCGCAGCCACGTCGTCGAAGCTCGTGGGAGCGAGAGCGCGCAGGGTCTGGCGCATCGCACCACCCTCGAGCTGGAACACGCCGATCGACTCCGCCCGTCGCAGCATCTCCAGCGTGGGCTCGTCGTCGAGGGCGATGTTGTCGATGTCGAGGCGCTCCCCCGTCGCCGCCTCGATCAGGTCGAGCGCCCGCTCAATGACCGAGAGGTTGCGCAAGCCCAGGAAGTCCATCTTGAGCAGCCCGAGCTCTTCGACCCCGTGCATTTCGTACTGGGTCACGATCGGCGCGTCCTCGGCGACACCGCCGGCGTCGGGCTTGCGCTGAATGGGCAGGTAATCGGTCAACGGGTCGCGGGAGATCACGACGGCGGCGGCGTGGATCCCGTCCTGGCGCCGCAGACCTTCGAGCCCGAGCGCGACGTCGATGACCTCCTTGGCCTCGGGGTCCGTCTCGTGCATGATGCGCAGCTCGCCCGCCGAGGCATAGCCGTCCTCGTGGCCCTCGACCTTCTCCAAGCAGGCGCGCAGCGGCGTGTCGCGGCCCATGATCAGCGGGGGCATCGCCTTGGCGATCTTGTCGCCGACGATGTAGGGCTTGCCCAGCACCCGGGCCGCGTCTCGTACCGCGGCCCGCGCCTTGATGGTCGAGAACGTGATGATCTGCGCCACCCGGTCGCTGCCGTACTTCTCCGCCGCGTAGCGCATGACGTCGGCGCGGTAGCGCTCGTCGAAGTCCATGTCGATGTCGGGCATCTGCTTGCGGCCGGGGTTCAAGAAGCGCTCGAAGAGGAGGTCGTAGCGGATGGGATCGAGGTCGACGATGCGCAGGCAGTAGGCGACGCAGCAGCCGGCGGCCGAGCCGCGCCCGGGACCGACCCGGATGTTCGACTCGCGGGCGAAGCGGATGAGGTCCCAGACCACGAGGAAGTAGGCCGGGAAACCCATGTCGCCGATGACGCCGAGCTCGAAGTCGAGGCGCTGCACGACCTCGGGCGGGACGGGGTCCCCGTAGCGCTCCTTTGCTCCCTCGTAGGCCAGGTGGCGCAGGTACGCCTGGGCCCGCTCCTCGTACGTGGCTCCGCTGAACGCGTCGGGCACCGGGAACTCGGGCAGGCTCGGCTTGCCGAGCTCGATCTGCACGTCGGCCCGTTCCGCGATGAGGAGCGTGTTGTCGCACGCCTCGGGCACGTCCCGGAAGAGGTGGCGCATTTCGGACGCGGACTTGAGGTAGTGCTCGGTGCCCTCGAACTTGAAGCGGTTCGTGTCCGAGAGCAGCGCGCCCGTCTGGACGCACAGGAGCGCGTCGTGTGCAACCGCGTCGCCTCTGTGCGTGTAGTGGCTGTCGTTGGTGGCGAGCAGCGGAGCGCCGATCCGCCGCGCGATCTCGATCAGTTGCGGATTCGTCCGGTGCTGATCGGCGATGCCGTGGTCTTGGAGTTCGACGAAGAGGTTGCCCTTGCCGAAGATGTCCTGCAGCCGCGCCGCGCGCGCCTCTGCCTCGGTGACGTCGCCGGCCAGCAGGGCCTGGAGCACGACACCGCCCAGGCAGCCGGTGGTGCCGATCAAGCCGCTGTGGTGTCGCTCGAGCAGCTCCCAGTCGACGCGCGGCTTGTAGTAGTAGCCCTCGAGATACGCCGCCGAGGACAGCTTCATGAGGTTGCGGTAGCCCTCGATGTTCTCGGCCAGCAGGGTCAGGTGGTAGTAGAGCTTCTGCCCGCCCTCCACGTCACCGCCGGTGTCGTCGACCCGACCGCGTCGGACGGGCCGCTCGTGGCGCGACTCGCCCGCCATGTAGGACTCGGTGCCGATGATTGGGGTGATGCCGGCGTCCCGACAGGCCTTGTAGAAGTCGAGGACGCCGTACATGTTCCCGTGGTCGGTGATCCCGAGCGCGGGCTGACCGTCCTCCGCCGCGGCGGCCACCAGGTCCTTGACCCGTGCCGCACCGTCGAGCATGGAGAACTCGGTGTGGGTGTGCAGATGCGTAAACGACCGCTCCGACACCGGCCCTCCTTTCGCCTCGTTGAACTTACAAGCCTGTGATTCCCCGGACCCTCGAACTTAGCCCGCGGGTGCTCTGACCCGGAGAACCACCGAGCCGCCCACCTTGTCGTGCAGGGTCTGGCGCTTGCCGTCCCAGAGGGGCCAGAGCATGTCGAGCAGCCAGACGATGCCGAGGAAGATCGACAGCAGGCTGAGCAGGCGGAAGAACCCCTCGATCACGGCGCGGGCCAGCGCCCGCCCGTAACCGAGGACGGCGAAGCTCTCGTCCCGGACGGCCCGAACCCCGACCGCCATCATCCCGACGGTCTGGCCCCGGGCTGAGCCGCAGAGCACCGTCCCGTACGCGATGTAGAGGACGGCGGTGATCAGGAACGGCACGGCCGTGAAGGTGCGCCGGCGGGCTCCCCTTCCTGGCCATGGCGTGGATCTCGAGGGCATGGCTGTGGCGGAACAGAAGGATGAGGATCACCAGCACCACGGCGAAGATGACCAAGTCGATGAGGTACCCCCCGGCTCGGATGCCCCAGGTGGCGTAGGGCTGTGTCGCCGTGCCGGACGGTGGCGGCGGCGGATAGCCGCCCTGGGTCGCGCCCTGGGCCGGGAAGGCGGGCGGACCCGGCGGCGCCCCGGGTGGTGCCGGCGGGGGGGGCGGTGCGTTTCCGGGAAAGGCCGGTGGGCCGCTGGGGCGCGCCTCGGCGTCGGGGGCGCCCGGGTCGGCGTCGCTCACCCTCGCTCCCCCACCACCGTGTCACCGCACGCGTCGGGCATCCGTCCACCATCGCGGCGTGGGGCCCTCGGGAAAGAGATGGTCGTCGACCAGCCCGAGACGGGCTGGCGACGATCAGAGATAGGCCCCGGTCCTGCCGGACTCGCCGGCCGAAGGGAGGCCGCGCTGGCGCATCTCTTCGAGCTGGGCGCGCGCCGCCATCTGCTGGGACATCAAGGTGGCCTGGATCCCGTGGAACAGCCCTTCGAGCCACCCGACCAGCTGCGCCTGGGCGATGCGCAACTCCGCCTCGCTCGGCGCCTCGCTGTCGAAGGGCGGGGCGAGCGCTTCGAGCTCGGAGACCAGGTCGGGCGAGAGGCCCTCGGCAAGGTCCCGGATCGACTGTTCGTAGATCTCGCGCAGGCGGACCCGGCTCCGTTCGTCGAGCGGTGCCGTGCGCACCTCGTCGAGCAGCGTCTTGACCATGGAGCCGATCCGCAGCACCTTGGCGGGCTCGTTCACCGACTCGGTGGCCCCTGGCGCGTCCCCGTCGCGCGCGCCGCTCTCGAGGACCTCGTCGGGCGCGATGGGCGTGACGCCCTCGGCGATCGGCGTCGCGCCGTCGGCGATCGGCGTCGCGCCCTCGGTGGGCGGTGGGTCGCCGGCCATGTCGTTCGTCGCGTCAGTCATGATGCCTTCCGTTGCCGTCGCAGTCGAATGTCTCTGCCCCAGCGTGCTCCCATGTTGCCACTACCGGCGCGGCGCTCACGTGGCCTGCCAGGCGAGGAGCGGGACCAGCATCTCTGCCGGGGTCAGCGAACCGTGGCGGGCACGGAGGCGGAGCTCGCCCGTGTCGGCGGGGTCCAAGAAGGCGATGGGTTCGAACGGCACCAGGGCGACGTCGCCCAGACGAGCGGCCACCTCGGACGACGGCGTCCCTCCCAGCCAGTTCTCGTCGATGATCTGCTCCTTGGTGCGCACCCAGGCGACGTCGCCGTGCAGTACCGCCGCCGTCTCGGCCAAATCGGTGACTGCGCCAGCACGCGCGTGCAGCCAACGGAAGCGACCTTCGCCGCTCAGCAACACCACGTCGCGCATGATCTCGGGCCCGAGCACCTCGACCGACGCACCCACGTCGATCTGCCCGTGGTCGGCCGTCACCACGAGCACCGCGCCCGGCGGCAGGACGTCGAGCACGTCGGCTACGAGGCGGTCGGCCGAGCGCAACTCGTCGTCGTAGTACTGCCCGAGCCCTTCGGCGTGGGCGACCTTGTCGATGCCCTCGTAGTAGGCGTACACGAAAGGCTCGCCGCGTGCGGCCAGTTCGCGCACCGCCGTCACGAGGCCCGCCGGTGTGTGCCAGCGATGCAGTTCGACCGGACCCAGGTGCGCCGCCGTGAAGCCCGTCGGCCCGTAGTCCTGTCGCGTCACGACGGGCACCATCTCGCGCCGAACCCGGGAACGGCTCGCACGGTTGGAAGCGCGAGGCGGGGACGCGCATGCGGGCGTCCGCGCCGCGGACCGACCACTGCAGGACGTTCATGACGTCGCCGTCGAGCGCCACCCGGTACCCGACCACGCCATGCTCCGCCGGCGTGCGGCCGGTGACCAGCGAGGTCAGCGCGCAGGCGGTGGTGCTCGGGGCGACCGAGGTGATCGGTGAGCCCACGCCGCTGGCGAGAGTCGGCGCCAGGCCCCGGCGCTCGCGCAGTTGCACCGCGCCGAGGCCGTCGACGACGAGCAGGACGATCTGACTCGCGGCGGCGACCGGCGCCGGGAACCAGGACGGGAGGGTGTCACCCTCGCTCCTCAGCTGCCCGAGCAGCGAGGGGATGACCCTGTGCAGGCAGGGCCCATCCCAGTCGGGCAGGAGCGGGCTGGGCGCCGGCCCGGCCAGATCACCCCTGTTCGGGGGGTTCGTCACCGCCGTCGACGCCGGTCTGCCCTCATTCACGGGGTGACACCCTATGGCCCACACACCCACTCCACCGACGTGGAGGCCGGTAGCATCGGGTGTCGTGAGGGTTTCCACCCGGGGTGACTACGCCAGCAGGGCGTTGCTGTCGCTCGCCCTCCACGGCGCCGAGACCCCCACGTCGGTGCGGGACATCGCCGAGCGCACCGGGCTCCCCCAGCCCTATCTCGAGCAGATCTTGCTGGCCCTCAAGGGCGCCGGCCTGGTCCGCTCCAAGCGGGGCGTGGGCGGCGGGTACGTCCTGGCCCGGCCGCCCGAGGACATTTCCTTGGCCCAGATCGTGTCTGCGGTCGACGGCCCGATTGCGGCGGGCGATTTCGGCGAGCCCCACGCCAACGGCGCCTGTGACCACGAGGGACAATGCGTGCTCTTGGCGGTGTGGGCCGACGTCGGCGAGACCATCCGCCTGCATCTCCAGTCCTACAGCCTGGCCGACATGGTCAACCGGGCCCAGGGCACCCTCGTCACGCCCGTCTGATCCGGTCACGACACCCGCCATCAGGCGGGCCTGTAGTTCCACAGATCCAACGTCGGCCAGCCGTGCTCCGAACCCAAGATGCCGATGGAGCCGGGCCGCAAGAGGAAGAGTCGAGCCGCCACCGGCGGGAGCCCGAGCCAGCGTGCGGCCAGGACACGCAAGAGGTGCCCGTGGGCGACGCACAGCGTGATCCCGTCGATCGCCTTGACCCGTTCGATCACCCGGTCGGCGCGCCGTCCCACGTCCGAGGCACGCTCGCCACCGGGCACTCCCTGGTCCCAGAGCGTCCACCCGGGCCGGCGCTCCCGGATTTCGGGGGTGGTGAGGCCCTCGTAGTCGCCGTAGTCCCACTCCATGAGGTCGGGCTCGCCCTCGCACTCGAATCCGGCCAGCTCGCATGTCTCCGACGCCCGGCGCAGCGGGCTGGTCAGCACCTGGGCGAACGGGGCGAGCTTCCAGTGGCGCAGCAGGTCGCCCGCCCTTTTCGCCTGCTCCTGGCCCGCCACGAGCAGGGGAATATCCGTGCGGCCGGTGTGTTGACCAGAGAGGGCCCATTCCGTTGCGCCGTGTCTCAGCAGGACGATCCGGGCGGCCATGTGCCGTAGACCACCACGGGGTGGTCCTTCGCGGAATTCGGCCCGAACAGCCCCATGGAATGATCCGGGCCTCGGACATGTTGTACACGGCAGGTTCATCCCGGATGCGTCCGGGTACGTACGACTGAGAGCGAGCACAGAACGTCTGGAGCGACAATGAAGAGCGCGGTGAGCACATCGGACACATTGGGTCTGATGCTGCGTGACCTCGACCAGTTTCCGATGCCCGACCACGAGCAGCAGGTCGAATTGGCGAAGCGCGTGGCCGCCGGCGACGAGGCTGCTCGCAAGCAGATGGTCGCCGCCAACCTCCGGCTGGTGGTGCACTGGGCCCGCCGCTACCAGGACCGCGGCGTCGACATGGCCGACCTGGTCCAGGAGGGCACCTTCGGACTGATGCGGGCCGTGGACAAGTTCGACTGGGAGCGCGGCTTCCGGTTCTCCACCTACGCGACGTGGTGGATCCGCCAGGCGCTTCAGCGTGCGGTCCAGCAGCACGGCCGGACCATCCGCATCCCCCTCGAGGTGGGCGAGCAGATCCAGCGTCTCGAGCTGACCAAGTCCGAGCTGGCGAGCACCCTCGGGCGCGCGCCGACGGAGGAGGAGCTCAACGAGGCGACAGGCCTGAGCGCAGATGAGCGCGAGTCGCTCGAGGACGTGGCGCGGGTGACCGCCTCGCTCGACCAGCCTGCGGCGCTCGAGTCCGCCACGACGCTCGGCGAGCTGGTGGCTCCCGACGAGTCGGACTTCGTCGCCGACGTCGAGCAGACCATGGTCTACGACCGGGTGCGCGATGCGGTGGAGCGACTGCCTGGGCTCCAGCGTGACGTCCTGCGCCTGCGCTTCGGTTTCGACGGCGATTCGCCGGCCTCCCTGCAGTCCACAGCCGAGCGGCTGGGCGTCGGGGTCCGCCGCGTGCGCCGGGCCGAGGAAGAGGCCCTGGCCGCCCTCTCCTACGACTCCGATGTGCTCGGCGTCCACGAGGCCGCCTGAGCGAGACCGCGCTCGCAAGGACGCCATCGATCTCCCGACCCACCCCGACTCCAGCTCAGCCTCCGAGACCCCATTCCCCCCTTCTCGGAGGCGAGCGGGGCGGGGTTGAAGACCGTGGAGTAAACGGGTCAGTCCAAGTAGTTGCGAAGATCCTCGGGGAGCGATGAGCTGAAGGCCATAGGCTCGCCGGTCCCAGGATGTGTGAACGCCAGTTCCGCCGCGTGCAGGAAGAAGCGCGCGGGCCCCAGGCGGGCGTCGGGACGGCCGTAGCGGGCGTCGCCGATGACCGGATGCCCTATGGCCGCCATGTGCACCCGGATCTGGTGGGTCCGCCCGCTGTCAAGAGCAAGCTCGAGCAGTGTGGTCGGCGCGGTCGACGGATCGTCGCCCACCCCCCCGGAGCCCCGGGCACCCCCGCCGCGTCGTCCGAGCACGGTGTAGGTCGTGCGTGCAGGCTTACCCCCGGCGGTCACCGCCATCTTCGTCGGGGTGCGCGCCGAACGTCCGATGGGCGCGTCGACAGCTCCCCGGTCGTCGACCACATGGCCGGCCACCAGCGCCAAGTAGCGCCGCCCCATGGTCCGCGCGGCGAGCTGTGCCACCAGCGAGTGGTAGGCGTCGGCGGTGCGCGCCACCGCCAGGAGTCCCGAGGTGCCCTTGTCGAGCCTGTGCACGATCCCGGGGCGGTCCGGGGCGCACACCCCGGCGGCGACCAGGTCGGCCAGTTCCGGGAAGCGCGCCAGCAATCCACCCACCAGGGTCCCCGCGCCGTGCCCGGCGCCGGGGTGCACCACCAGGCCGGCCGGCTTGTCGACCACGGCGACCAACTCGTCCGCGTGCACGACCTCGAAGCGCACGCCTGGCTCGGCCGCCACCGCCTCGTCTCGCGTCCCGTGGGCGTGCACCGTCAAGGTGGTGCCCTCGCGCAGGGTCGTCCGGCCCACCGTGACCACCTCGCCGTCGACGAGGACCCGCCCTGCCGCAATGAGGGCGGCCGCCTCCGACCGCGAGACGTTGGCCACCATGGCGACACCTCGGTCGGCCCGGAGCCCGGCGAGCAATGCCGGCACCTCCGTCGAGATCGCGTCGCCCCCCGGCCCTGGCTCCACGGTGCTCACCGCGCACCCTCGGCCCGCAGCGCCGAACGGTCGCCGAAGAGCAACGCCACCACCACGACGACCACACCCACCGTCACACAGGCGTCGGCCACGTTGAAGGTCGGCCAGTGCTCCAGCGTGATGAAGTCGGGCACCCGACCGCCGTGGCCCCCGAAGATGCGCTGACTCAAGTTGCCCACGGCCCCGCCGAGCACAAGCCCGGCGCCGAGGGCCATGGGCACCGTGCGGACGTGGGCCACGATCACCGCCAGCACGACGACGCCGAGGCACAGCAACACGGTCACCGCGGCAGCGCGACCGCTGAAGAGGCTGAATGCAAAGCCGGAGTTGAAGGTCAGCGCCAGACCGAAAGGTCCCCAGACATGGCGCACGTCGTGCAAGTGGTCGACGGCAAGGGTGGTCGTCACCCAGTCGACGACCACGACGACGGCGGCTATGGCAAACGCCAGAACCCGCGGCCGGATCAGCGCCGCGACAAGCCCCCGCTCTTGCAGGCCACGCAGAGGCGGGCGTACGGCAACGCACGCAGGCGCGGCTTGGGGATCGGCTGGAAACAACGCTCGCAGTAGCCATAGGACTTGTCGTCGATGCGCTTGAGCGCGTCGTCGATCTCCTCCACGGCGAGCGAGGCCTGTCCCGACAGCGCCAGATTCCGTTCGCGGTCGACCGTCACGGTGCCGCCCTCGCCCGACTCCTCGTCGAACTGAACGTCACCGGGCTCGCGCTCGAGTGCCAGCGAGTCCGCCTCGGCGCGCAGCGACGTGGCCTGCTCCTGGTAGATGGCGCGGTCGGCCTTGAGGAGGTCGCGGACCTCTTCGAGGAACTTCGCATCCTTGGCGTAGGGCCCGGTCTTGGGGCGCACCGGCATGGGCTTGGGCTTCGGTGCGAAGGTGGTGCGTGCGGTGACGCCGTTGGTGCTGACCCGGGTGGCGGGCGCCTTCTTGGCCGGCTTCTCGGCCACCTTCTTGGCCGGGGCAACCGACTTCTTGGGCGGTGCCGCCTTCTTGGCGACCGCCGGCGCCGTCTTCTTGGGCGCCGGGGCAGCCTTCTTCGCCGCCGGCGCCGTCTTCTTCGCCGGCGCGGCCTTCTTGGCCGTCGCCGGCTTCTTGGTCGATGCGGTGGCCTTCTTGGGAGCCGTGGCTGCCTTTTTCACAACGGGCACTGCCTTCTTCTTGGGGAGCGCGGAACGCTTCGTGGCCGTAGCAACAACCTTGGCCGAGGCCTTTTTGTTCCCGGCCTTCTTGGTCGGCTTCGCACCGGCTCGGGAGGTCCCCGCGGACGCCGGCCGAACGCGAGGCAGACGCCCGCCTGACCTGGGCGGCTTTGCTCGCTGGGGTCATCGATCCCTCCTTCGGACCACGCCAGGGTGGCCGGCCTCCCCCGACGAGACCTCGTCCTGGGAGCGGGTGACGATACCGGACGGCCAGGGCAGGGGCAACACGCCACCCGCCCGATGCGTCGGATCAGACGGTGCCGGGCGCCCCCGACACGCTTTGGAGGTTCAGCGTCGGCGCACCGTCGTCGGCCTGGGCCGGCCCGCCCGCAGGCGCGCCGCCGGTACCGGGCTGGTCGCCGGCTGCCCTCGGTGCGGCGGACGGCTTCGGCTTGATGCCCATGAGCGAGTTGGCGGGCTGGACGTTCTCGTCCACCCACTTGAGGATCTCGGAGAGTGCACCGTGCAGGCGGTTGCGCTCGGACTCGAGGTGGCGGGCCATGCTCTCGACGTCGGTCGCCAGGTCGGTCCGCGTGGCCTCCAGCCGGCTGACCTCTTCGCGCAAAGCCTGGTGTGTCTCCGCCTGGAGCTGTGAAGCAGTCGCCTCCGCGGCGGCGATGGCCGCCCGAGCGGTCTCCTCGGCCTGGGCGATGACGTTGGCGGCCTCGGCCTCGCTCTCGCGCTTGGTCTGGTCCACGAATTTCTGGGCCAACAAGAGCGTGCGCTGCAGGGTCTCGTCGGACAACGCGGCTGCCTCAGCCGACGCGGCAGCCGCAGCGGTCGCCTCCTCTCCGCCTTCGGCGGCCACCGGCGCGGCGCGCTTGTCGCGCTCGAGCTGTGCGATGCGCTCGCTGGCCTGGCGTAGCCGCTCGTTCAGCTGGCGGACGTGCTCTTGGAGCGATTCGGCCTCTTGGGCCGCCTTGTCCAGGTACTCATCGACCTCATCGACGTTGTATCCCTTGAGACCGAGGCGGAACTCCACTGTGCGGAGCGTGTCGAGGATTGATGCAGGTGCCTGGGCATTGTCCATGGGGGTCGAGTCTACCCACCCCAACCAGGCATTCCAGTAATGGTGCGAGTGCTGGCGTTACGTCGTGAGCACTGGGATGAGCACGAATTGCGCAACCAGGATGACCACGAGAAAGGACCAGTCCAGACCACCCATGGGCTTGATGATGCGTCGCACCGGGCGCAAGACGGGCTCGGTCGCCTGGAAGAGGAAGTACTGGATCCTGGCCAAGGTGGTGCCTGGCTGGATGCGGAACCAGCTGAGGATCGCGTAGGGGAACATGATCAGCCAGATATAGGCCTCGATCAACCACGCCAGCAGTCGGAAGATGCTCACCAGCTTGCGAGGGTACTGCCTCTAGTCCCGGTTGAAGCCGCGCTCCACCAGTCGCTGTCGCTCCTCGTCCGACACCTTGACGTTGGTCGGCGCGAGAAGGAACACCTGGTCGGCCACTTTCTCCATCTCCCCGCTGAGGGCATAGGTGACACCGCTGCAGAAGTCGATCATCCGCCGCTGCAGGTCCCGCTCGGCCATCTGGAGGTTCACGATGACGGGACGGTTGTCCTTGAGCCGGTCGGCAATCTCCTTGGCGTCGCCAAAGCGCGACGGTGCCACGACATGCACTCGTGCCGAGGCCGGTGCCGGCGCCGGCCCGGTGGGGTTGAGCGTCGAGTCGACCGGCATGGCGCGCACCGGGGTGGGGCGCGGGGTGATGTTGCTCGGGGCCGGTCGGGGCTGGCTCGGCACCGCCGATTCGCGAGGAATCGTGCGGACCCTGGTCATGCCGCCGCTGAACTCCTCGCCGCCCTGCTCGTACTCCTGTGAACGAGGCTCCACCCGCGTCGCGGCGGAGAACCCGCGCGGCGCGCGGTCGTCGAGGTCGTCGTACTCGTCGTACTCGTCATCGAGCAGGCCGAGATACACCATGGTCTTCTTCATGAACGAGGGTGACATGCCTTCTCCTGTCGTTCGACAGCGTAGTGCCTGCTCGGCAGCCCGCGAGGGTCCCTCGGGGCTCCTGACGGCGCTTTTGGCGCAAGCAACCAGCGCAGCGCCCTGGCCTCCGCCTTACCGCACGGGGCGCCGGGGGCGCTCACCGAAGAGGGCACGCCCGACGCGCACCATCGTCGATCCGGCCGCCACTGCCATTTCGAGGTCGTCGCTCATGCCCATGGAACGCTCGTGGAGCCCGAGCTCGTCGGCCAGCCGGCCCACCGTCGCGAACGCCTCGCGAGCGGCGGCCTCGCCAGGCGCCGCCACGGTCATGAGCCCGCGCACGTCGAGCCCGGCGTCGCGCAGCTGGCTGACCAAGGTCGCCGTGTCCCCGGGCGTGCATCCGTTGCGTCCGGGCTGACCCGTCGTGTCCACCTGGACCAAGACGGCCGCTCCGGGGGCGAACCGGGCGATGCGCACACCCTCTGACTGGCGGGCGACGCTCTGCCAGAGGCCGACGAGCGGTGCGAGCTCGGCCACCTTGTTGCGCTGCACCGCGCCAAGGAAATGCCAGACCAGATCGGTCGCCTCGCCCCCTGATGCCGGGCCCGATGCGATCGCCGCGGCCTTGGCCGACAATTCGGCGGCATAGTTCTCGCCCACGTCGAGCAACCCGGCCTGGCGCGCCGCGCGCACGGTGTCGGGACCGAAACCCTTGGTCACCGCCACGACGCGCACCTTCGCCGGATCGCCGCCGGCCTTTTCGATGCGCTGGACCAGCGCGCGCCGACGACGGGCGACGTCGTCGCTGTCGCGACCGGGGGCCGGCGGGCTAGCGGAGGAAGGAGGGGACGTCGAAATCGTCGTCACCCAGGTCGAGCTCCTCGTCTGAGCCCCCCGTGGCGTCGGCGAAGATGTCGACCGGCTCGGCGGTGGAGAAGATGGACGAAGCCAGATCGCCGGACTTCGACGATCCGACGCCCTCCTCCCAGCGCTCGAACCCGGCGGCGATCACGGTCACCCGCACCTCGTCACCCATGTTGTCGTCGATCACGGCGCCGAAGATGATGTTGGCGTCGGGATGTGCGACCGCGTGGATGATCTCCGCCGCCTCGTTCACCTCGAAGAGTCCGAGGTCGGACCCACCTGCAATGTTGAGGACCATGCCGCGCGCGCCCTCGATGGACGCCTCGAGCAGCGGCGAGGTGATGGCGGCGCGCGCTGCGTTGGCCGCGCGACCTTCGCCGATGGACGAGCCGATCCCCATGATCGCAGTACCCGCGTTGGTCATGACCATCTTGACGTCGGCGAAGTCGGTGTTGATCAGGCCGGGCACCGTGATGAGGTCGGTGATGCCCCGCACACCTTGGAGCAGGACCTCGTCGGCCATCTTGAACGCGTTCACCATGCTCGTCTTGTCGTTGGACACGGTGAGCAGGCGGTCGTTGGGGATGACGATCAGGGTGTCGACCTTCTCTTTGAGGATCTGGATCCCCTTCTCGGCCTGCATGGCCCGCCGGCGTCCCTCAAAAGTGAAGGGCCGGGTCACGACGCCGATGGTCAGCGCACCCAGGCCCTTGGCGATCTCGGCGATGATCGGTGCACCGCCAGTCCCGGTGCCGCCGCCCTTGCCTGCGGTGATGAAGACCATGTCGGCGCCCTGCAGCGCCTCCTCGATCTCGACGCGATGCTCTTCGGCGGCCAGTCGCCCCACTTCGGGATCGCTGCCCGCCCCCAGACCGCGCGTCAGCTGGCGACCGAGGTCGAGTTTGAGGTCGGCGTCGCTCATGAGCAGCGCCTGGGCGTCCGTGTTGGCCGCAATGAATTCGACGTTGCGCAGGCCCGAGTCGATCATCCGGTTGACGGCGTTGACGCCACCGCCGCCGACCCCGACCACCTTGATAACTGCTAGGTAGTTGCCCTGGGAAGGCACGGTCGTCATGAACTCCCTCGTCCTCGGGTCGATCGTCGACCGGTCACTCGCTGGTACTTTCCGCCTGACGCCGCCGGGGGAATGCGACCAGCGACCCATCCCTGAACCTCTCGGGAAGGTTGATGTTCACAGTACGGCAACGTGGCCCCACCATACGGGGGGTGTTCAGGCTGGTCAAGCATCCTAGGTCACCCTGACGTCACCGTCGGAGCATCCGGCACACTGACGTCGATCACATCCCCTGTGTGCAGGGTCGCCCCGGCCAGGATCGACGAGACGTCCTCGTACTTGGCGCTGAGCTCGTCCGCCGTCCCGATGTCGACCGCGATCGGGGTCGTCATGGTCAGCTGGACCCACCCCGCCGGCTCGACGGTGACTGCGGTGACCTGCGCTGCGAAGGAGGCGGGCAGGGTGGAGGCGACCCGGAGCCCTGCGGCGTCCTTGACCGAGAGCACGGTGCCGGGGGCACCGGGTGGCTCGGGCACGCTCAACAAGAGCAACCCGGGCGGCCGGGCGGCCGCCGAGCCGAGGACGCGGCCGTCGTTGCTCACCGTCTCCCAGCGCCCTCCAGGCACGCTGGCCACGAACCGCGGCGTCTCCTCGGTCACGGCGATGTGGACGCCGTCGGGCCACGAGACGTGCACGCTGGCGGTGCGTACCCACGGCAGCTGCTCGATGCGCTCGGTTGCCGCCCCGGCATTGATGTCGAGCAGCGGCGGGTGCCCGGCCAGGCCGGCCTGGGCCACCACCTCGGCCGCCGATTCGTGCGCGTTGCCGGTGACGCTGATGGAGCGAGCCGAGAACAGAGGGGTATGGACGACGAACCACGCTGCCGACGAGCACCGCGACGGCCGCCAGCGCGACGCCCAGCACGAGGAGGCGCCGCCGCCCCTGCTCGCGCTGGACGGCGGTCCGGCGGGCCCAGATGCGCGGGTCGACGGCCAGACGCCGATTGGTTCTACCCGGCGCGTCCGGCGTGCCTCCTCGTCTCGCTCCGACACGCGTCCCGCGGCGGCGCGCCGGCCCGTCGGGCGTCACGTCCGACCTGGCGTCGGGGGCGTCTCGTTCACCCCACCAGTCTCCACGTCGGCGAAGCCGAGAAGGCGGACCTCGGCGTCCAGGCTCACCCCGCTGTGTCGGGCGACGACGGCGCGGGCATGCTCCATGAGCGCGCGCACGTCGTTGGCGCGGCCGCCCTTGTCCGCCTGAATGAAGTTGGCGTGCTTCTCGGAGACCCGGGCCGTTCCCAGGCGGAATCCCTTGAGGCCCGCCTCCTCGATGAGCCGCCCCGCCGCGTCGCCCGCGGGGTTCGTGAACACCGAGCCGGCATTGGAGCCGCCGGGTTGATGCTCGCGGCGCCAGTGCACAATGTCGCTCAGCTCCTTTTGTTCCGCCGCCACCGTGCCCGCGGCCACGCGCAACTCTGCTGCGAGCACGAGCTGGGACGGCGTCACCGACGACGAGCGATAGCCGTAGGCGAGGCGCGCCACCTCGTCGGTGCCCCCCTCGTCGCTTCGGAGGTCGACCCAGCTGTAGCGGACCAGACACGAGGCCATGTCCGAGCCGTGGCCCCCAGCGTTCATCCGCACCGCACCGCCCACGGAGCCGGGGACGCCGACGGCCCAGGACAGCCCCGACCAGCCGGCATCCGCCACTCGCCGAGCCAGCACGGGGAGGGCCAGGCTTGCGCCCGCCCGGACCACGAGATCGGCGACGTCGACACCCACGTCCATGGGAGTGGCGTCGGGCACGGTGAGATCGGCGAAGCCCGCGCCGAGGTGGAGGGCCACGCCGTCGAAACCCTCGTCGGAGACGAGGAGGTTCGAGCCACGGCCGATCACGAACACGGCCAGTTCCGAACCGCGCAGCGCAGTACGGACCACCTCGAGATCGGCCGGCCCTTCGACCTCGACGAGTACGGCGGCCGGGCCGCCGACCCCGTAGGTGGTCAGGGGGCCCAGGGGCGCGAGCAGCGTGGCGCGCGACCCGAGCGTGTCGGCCAGTTCCCGGTGCGCCGACCCCAGTCTCACCACGATGGCGATGCCAACAACTCGTCAGGCAGCGTGGTGAGGTCGCCCGCACCGAGGGTCAGGCAGAGGTCGCCGGGGCGCAGGATGGACGCCACCGTCGCCGCGCAGCTCCTCCCATCCGGGCGCGTAGAGCACCGGAAGGCGCTGGTCCTGCGCGAGGACCGCGTCCACGACCAGCCGGCCCGAGACCCCGGGGACTGGTCGCTCGCCCGCACCGTAGATGTCGGTCACCACGAGCTCGTCGGCCAGTTCGAACGCGGTGCCGAACTGCTCGGAAAGGGCCGCTGTCCGCGAGAACCGGTGCGGTTGGAACACGGCCACGATGCGCTGCCAGCCGCCGGCCTTGGCCGTGGCCAGGGCGACGTGAACCTCGCCGGGAAGATGCGCATAGTCGTCGACGAATGTGACCCCGTTCACCTCGCCGCGGAACTCGAAACGCCGGGTCACGCCGGCGAAGCGCGCCAGGGCCGTCTGGGCCGCAGCGAAGGGAACACCGATCTCCAACGCGGCCACCGTCGCGACGGCAGCATTGCGGGCGTTGTGGATTCCGGGCACCCCGATGCGCAAGGCGCCGAGCTCACCCGAAGGCCCGTGCAGAGTGAAGGCGGCCGCGCTGCGTGTCTGCTCGAGATCACGCATCACGTAGGTGGCACTCTCGTCCAGGCCGACGCTCCTGGCGCCGGTCGCCCTTCCGACGGCCTCGGCCTCGGGGTCGTCCGAACAGACCACGGCTCCCTCTGTGGCCGAGCTGACGAAGTGCGCGAACGCGTCACGCAGGACGTCGAAGGTGCCGTAGTAGTCGAGATGGTCCGGCTCGATGCTCGTCAGGACGGCGAGGTCCGGCCGCAGTGCCTGGAACGTTCCGTAGCTCTCGTCGGCTTCGACGACGAGCCACTCCCCCTCGTCCCACACGGCGTTCGTTCCGATCTCGTTCACGTCGGCACCGATGAGGAACGAGGGCCGCATGCCTGCCTCGACCAGGATGAGCGACAACATCGACGCCGTGGTCGTCTTGCCGTGGGTCCCCGCCACGGCCAGGCACCGCCTGGTGGCACAGATGGCGGCCAGCACCTCCGACCGTGGGGCCACGTGGATGCCGCGGGCGCGCGCTTCGACCAGTTCGGGGTTGTCCGTCGCCACGGCCGGGGAGTAGGTCACCGCGTCAGCGCCGACGACGTGCGCAGCCTTGTGTCCGACCTCGACGCGGATGCCGTGCGAGCGGAGGCGCTCGGCCACCGGCGAGTCCTTCAGGTCTGAGCCCGAGACCGTGTGGCCCATGGCACGCAGGACCAGTCCGATCGCGCTCATGCCGGCTCCGCCGATGCCGACGATATGGATCCGGCGCGCCGCGCCAAGATCGAGGGGCGACGCCGCGTCAGCGTGCATGAGCGTCGACCAGCTCGGCGATGCGGGCGGCCGCATCGGGATGTGCATGACTCCGGGCCGCCTTGCCCATCGCTTCGAGGCGTGCCGGCTCGGACAACAGCGCGTCGAGCTCCTTGGCCAGACGGGACCCGTCACACTCGGGATCGGGCAGGTGCACTGCCACACCCAGACGCACCATCGCCTCTGCGTTGCGCGTCTGGTGGTCGCGAGGAGCGCCGGGCAGCGGCACGAGCACCGCCGGCGTCCCCGAGACGAGCAGCTCCGCCACGGTCATGGCGCCGGCCCTGGTGACGCAGACGTCGGCCGCGGCGAAGAAATCCGGGACGTCGTCCTCGAAGGGGACCACCCGGTAGACCAAGCGATTGCCGGTGCCGGCGGTGCCGGCCGCGCCATCGGCCCTCTCGCCTGACTCCTGGCCCAGTGCGAAGGCGTCGTAGTCGCGCCGGCCGGTGACGTGGTACAGCGCCCGTGATCCGCACGCGGACCAGAGTTTCGCCAGCTCGGCGAGCGCCCGGTTCACTCGCCGGGCGCCGAGCGAGCCGCTCATGGACGCGACCGTCTGCCGTTCGGCGGGCAAGCCGAGCGCGGCGCGGCTGGCGGCCCGCCCGTTCGGGCTGCGGTCGAGGTGGGCGAGCTCGGGTCGCACGGGAGTCCCGGTGACGAGGGACCGGGGCAGGTCTGTGCCGGGAAACGCGACCGCGTTCGAAGCGGCAAAGCGGGCCAGCAGTCCGTTGACGGCACCCGGCACGGCGTCGGTGGTCATGGTGACCAGGGGGACCCGGGTCAGCACTGCGGCCACCCCGGCGGCAAAGCTGGCGTACCCGCCCACGATCACGACCGCCCGGGGTCGGCGCGCCACGAACGACCCGAAGGCCCGCACACACGCCCAGACCAGCCCGAGCACGGCGCCGATGTTGGCCAACAGCGCTGCTGGGCGGAGGCTCCGCTTGATGCCCCGGCCGGGGAGCAGCGTGTAGGGGAATTCGAGGGCGGGCCAGGTCGTTGCCTCCTGCCCGCGTCGCGAACCGTAGAGCTCGATCGTCTCGGCCGCGTGCCCACGCTCGACCATGGCGCGGGCGATCTGCAGCGATGGGACGATGTGACCGCCCGTCCCGCCGCCCGCGATCACCGTGCCCCGCCGGGCGCTCACCGACCTCGGGAGGGACGGGCGCTGGCGAGCCGCAGGGGCGCCGCGCCTTTCTCGCCCTGCCGGGCGATGTTGATCAGCATCCCCGCTGCGAGCATCGTGATCACCAGTGACGACCCGCCGAAGGAGATGAACGGAAGCGGGATCCCGGTGACGGGAAGCACGCCGACGACCGCACCCACGTTGATCAGGGTCTCGGCCGCGACCCACGCCGAGAGCCCGAGGGCGAGCAGCGAACCGAATCGGTCGGGCGCCTGGATGGCGGCCCGGATGCCGAGCCAGATGAAACTACCGAGGAGGGCGAGGACGAAGAGCGCGCCCACAATGCCCAGCTGCTCTCCGATGACGGAGAAGATGAAGTCGGTGTGCGCGTTGGGGAGATAGCCCCATTGCGCCTGGCCGCCGCCGATGCCCATACCGACGAGGTGCCCCGACCCGAGCCCGATCAGGGACTGGAGGACCTGGTAGCCCGAACCCGAACCGTGCGCGGACGGGTCGAGGAAGGAGAGCAGCCTGGCCCGGCGGTAGGGCGAGGCCACCGCCACGATCAGGGCCAGCGCGGCCAGGGCGGCCATGACCTTCATCACCGGGCCGAGACGCACCCCCGACACGAACAGGAGGGCGAGGGCGAGGCAGCCGAGAACCATGGCGGTGCCCATGTCGGGCTGGGCCAGGATCAAGACGCAGGCGAAGCCCGTCACCAACAGGAGCGGTCCGATGATGCGGCGGTCGGTGGCGTCCTCGTCGAGACGCCGGGCGATGAAGTCGGCCGCGAAAAGCGTGAGGGCCAGCTTCATGAGCTCGGAGGGCTGCAGGCGAAACTGCCCGAAACCGACCCAGCGGCTCGAGCCCATGGCATGGACGCCCAGGCCGGGCACGAGGACGACGAAGAGCAAGCCGAAGGTGACCAGGAGCAGGAGGGGACTGAAGCGCCGCAGGCGCCGGTAGTCGATGCGGACGGCCAGACCGAGCGCCACCACGCCGATCACCATCCACATCGCCTCGCGGATCAAGATCGCGTACGGCGTCCCGTAGGTGTCGATGGAGATCACCGACGAGGCGGAGCCGACCATGACCAGGCCGATCACGCAGAGCAGCACGACGTCGGCGAGAAGGATGGTCGAAACCGCCACCTGACGGCCTGCGATGCGGATGCCGGGGGCGGTGGTGGCCGACGCGGCGCGGTGCGCCTTGGAGCGGGGCTGCCCGCTCCCCGACGCGGGACGGCTCGTGGGACGCCGGGTCGGGCGTGGCGCGCGCTGCGTGGAACGACGCGCCGGTGCTGCCCGCGTGGTCCGCGGTGCCGCGGCGGTCCGGGCCGGCGTCACGCCCGCCACTCGCCTTGGGCGCGGGCGCGCCCGCCCGATCGGTCCGACCCCCGATGCACGCCGCAAGTCTCTCCCACCCGCGCGCGGAAGTGGCGGATGTGTCCTGCCCCGCGCGCAGGCGCGCCCTGCGACGCGCGGAACGCGGCGGTCCGTCCGGTGCGGTCCGGACGCGTCACGTGAACTTCGCCACGGTGAGGTAGTCGCCGTAGAAGATCCCGAGCCCCAGCGCGCAGAAAAGGCCACCGAGGATCCAGAAGCGGACGATGACCGTCGTCTCGGGCCACCCGCCGAGCTCGAAGTGATGGTGGATGGGCGCCATCCTGAAGATGCGCCGGTGGAAGGCCCGGAAGCTGACCACCTGGAGGATCACCGAGACGGTCTCCATCACGAAGAGACCGCCGATCACGAGGAGCAACAGGTCCAGGTTGAGGAGCAGGCACAGCGCGGCGAGGCCGGCACCGATCGCGAGAGATCCGGTGTCTCCCATGATGATCTTGGCCGGTGCCGCGTTCCACCACAAGAATCCGACGCACGCTCCGGCCAGGGCCACGGAGACCAGCGCGAGGTCGATGGCCGAGGCCGGGAGCACGTGGTAGATGGCGACGTGTCGGAAGATCCAGTACCCCATGATGGAGAGGACGAAGAAGCAGAACGTGCCCGAACCGGCGGCCAGTCCGTCCACGCCGTCGGTGATGTTGACCGCATTGGACGCGCCGACCATGACCAGGACGGCGAAGATGATCCAGACCACCTTGCCCAAGTTGATCCCGATGGCCTCCGAGCGGGTGAACGAGAGCGCGGTCGAGGTGTGGGCCCACTGCACGGCGAGGATGGCGAATGCCAGCGCGCACCCCAGCTGCGCCGCCGATTTGCCTCGCTTGTTGAGACCCAGGCTGCGCCGGTGGTGGACCTTGATGTAGTCGTCCAGGAACCCGATGAGTCCGAAAGCCACCACTGCGCCGACGGCCAGGTACCCCGTACGCGAGAAGCGGACCTCCGTGCCGATGTGACCGATCGCATAGCCGGCCACCACGGCGCCCACGATCGCGATACCGCCCATGGTCGGGGTGCCGGCCTTGGCGACGTGGGTGGCGGGACCGTCTTCCCTGATGTGCTGGCCGATCTCGCGGGTGCGGAAGTAGCGGATGACGAAGGGGGTCGTAATGATGGCGAGCCACATTGCGATGCCCCCCGAGACGAGCAGTCCGAGCATGTGCCGTCAGGCCTTCGACTGGTGCGCGCTGTCTGTCGGGGTGGCGCGAACGGCAGCAGCCGAGATCGCGTGTCCCGGCACCCAGGTGGAGGGGTCCGACCCGTAGCGTGTTGACGAGCGCGTCGCGTGCTTCGACGGCGTCATCGAAGGGAAATCGCCGGCCGCCGATCTCCTGATAGGTCTCGTGGCCCTTCCCAGCCAGGACGACCACATCACCGGGGCCGGCCGCATCGAGGGCGTGCCGGATGGCGACGGCGCGCTCGGGCTCGACGACCACCGCCGGGTTGTCGCGCCCGCCTGGGATGCCGACGAGGACCTCGTCGATGATGCCGAGCGGATCCTCGTCGCGCGGATTGTCGGACGTCACGATCGCCAGATCACTCAGCCGCGCGGCCACGTCGCCCATGAGGGGGCGCTTGGCTCTGTCCCGGTTGCCGCCACAGCCGAACACGGTGAGCACCCGGCCGCCCGGGGCGAGCGAACGCGCCTCGGTGAGCACCACCTCGAGTCCTGCCGGAGTGTGGGCGTAATCCACCACCACGGTGAAGGGTGGCGCGTCCGTGGCCCGCTGGTGACGCGCCCGGTGCGGCGACGACCTGGAGTCGCCCCGGGACGGGCGAGAGGTGGGCCAAGCCCAGCGCGACCTCCTCGGGACCGAAATGGAGATCCTCGAGCGCCAGTGCGGCCTCGGCCGCCAGGAGGGCGTTGTCCACGTTCACGGCGCCGGTCAGCGGCGTCGTGATGCGTTGCCCCCGCCAGGTGAATGTGGTGCGGCCCGGTTCGAGCACAATGTCGCTCGCATCGCTGCGGCTGACGGCGACCACCGGAATGCGGGCTCGCTCGAGGAGACGACGACCCCACGGGTCGTCAGCGTTGACGATGCCGCGCAAGGAGCGTCCCGGGCTGAACAAGGATGCCTTGGCTTCGAAGTACTCCCCCATCGTCCCGTGATAGTCGAGATGGTCGTGGCTCAAGTTGGTGAAGACCGCCACGTCGAAGTGAATACCCTCGACGCGCGCCTGGACGAGCGCGTGGCTCGAGACCTCCATCGCGACGGCATGACGCGCACCGTCTGACCTCTGGCGGTCGCGCACACCGGCGAGGACGCGCTGGACTTCGGTTGCTTCGGGCGTGGTCCGGGCGCCCGAGAGCGTCCCCATCACGTTGGTGGGGACGCCCGTCGCGCTCGAACAGGTCGCCCAGGATCTGGGTGACGGTGGTCTTGCCGTTGGTCCCCGTCACGCCGATCATCATCAGGTCGCGTGCCGGGTTGTCGTAGAAGGCGGCGGCCAGACGGGCCATGACGGGGCGCATGGTTCCTTGCGCGATACGGGACTGGACCACCTGCTCGTGCAGCAACTCCGGAATGAAGTGCTCACACAGCAGTCCGACGGCGCCGCGCTCGACTGCCTCGGTCGCGTAGGCGTGGCCGTCGCTGACGAGGCCGGGCACGCAGCAGAAGAGGTCCCCGGGCACGACCCGCCGGCTGTCGTGCGAGATGCCACCGACTTCCACCGTGGCGAGATCGCCGACGGATTCGAGGACGTCGATGTCGTCGAAGAGGAGGTTCATGGGCACACGTCGCATGATCGACCCGACAGCGTTGCATGCCCTGGACACCCCCGCGTCACATCCGCAATGGGTGTGTGGGCCTCGGTCACGTGATGTCCTGGGCCTGGTCGCTCGCCGAAGAGGGGGTCGAACCGGGCGACGACGTGCTGGTTTGCGCGCCCGGCGTCGTCGGGATGTCGTAGCGGTGCAGGGCGTAGCTCATGATCTGCGAGAACACGGGTGCGGCCACCGTCCCGCCGAAGATCGGCGTCGGGCGGTCGAGGACCACGATCATCGACAGCGTCGGGTTCACGGCCGGCGCGTAGCCGACGAACGAGGCCATGTAGGCGCCCTGAATGTAGGAGTCGTGATCGGGTGTGGGGATCTGCGCCGTGCCCGTCTTGCCGGCGACGGTGTAGCCCGGGACCGAGGCGCTCGTGCCGGTGCCCTGGTTGACGACTTGCTGGAGCATGGAGGAGAGCTCCGAGTCCACCGAGGGCGAAAAGACCTGGTGCGTGGCCGACGGCGGCGTCTGGGTCAGCGCGCCCGAAGGGCTCACCGTGGCCTGGACCAGCTTGGGGGCGACGAAGACGCCGCCGTTGGCGACCGCGTTGTACGCATCGAGCACCTGAAGGGCACTCACCGCGTCAACCTGGCCGATCGGCAGCGAGACGTAGTCGGTCGGCTCCCACTGCGCGGCGGTGGCCAGCAGACCGGGCGACTCGCCGGGGAAGTCGAGCCCGGTCGACTGTCCGAAGCCCAGCGCCTTGACCTGGGCGAGGAGGCGCTGCTCCCCCACGCCTTGGGCGATGAGCCCGGTTCCGATGTTCGATGACTGCGCCAGGATCTGTGTCGCGGTCAGCTGCTCGGTCGGGTGTGGCTCGGCATCGTGGAAGCTCGAGCCGTCGAGCATGATCTGGTCGGGAACGGTGAAGACGGTGTTGGGATTGATCAGATTGTTCTGGAGGGCGGCTGAGAACGTCACCAGCTTGAAGACCGACCCGGGCTCGTAGAGCTGGGTCACGGCCAGGTTGTTCGGCGCCTCCTCGACTGCATCGGTGGGCCCGATGGGAACGACCCCTCCGGTCGACGGCGCGGGCGCGCTCGAAGCCGTGGGCGGACCGAGCGCAGCGGGGTGCGTCGCCTCGAGATTGGCCATGGAAAGGATCTGGCCCGTCTTGACGTCCATCACCACAGCGGTGCCGCTGGTCGAGTTGCTCGACTCGATCGCACTCGCGAGCGCCTGCTCTGACTCGTATTGCAGCTGCGTGTCGAGAGTGAGCTCCAGCCCGGTACCCGGGGTGGTCGAGACCTTGTCCGTCACGGGCGACTGCGGCAAGGCGACACCGGAAGGCGACTGCATGATCGTCTCCTTGCCGTCGGTGCCCGCCAGCTGTGTGTTGTCGCCGTATTCGAGTCCTGCCGCGCCACGTCCCGACGCGTTGGTGAAACCGATCACTGAAGACGCCAGGGTGCCGTTGGGCACGATCCGCTTGGAATCCGCGAGCAGGGTGATCCCGGGGATGGCGTCGGTCGCAATCTTCTGGCCCGTCGACTGAGGCAGCTGCTTGGCCAGGACGACGTACCCCGTGCGCCGGTGCAGCTCCGACGCCAGCGTCGTCGCGGGCACGTGGAGCAGCGGCGAGAGCGCCAACGCCGTCTGCACCGGGTGCTTCACCTGGTAGTCGTCGGCGACGATGTCGTCGGTCGGCACGGAGAGCGCCAGCGGCGACCCGTCACGGGCGAAGATGCCTCCACGGAGCGACGGTAGCGACACCGTGATGGACGACTCGCCGCGCGCCGCTGCCGTATAGGCGCCGGCGCGGAGCACCTGCACGTCGATCAGCCTTGCGACCAGGAGCAGCATGGCGAGGATCAGCACGAACCGGACCAGTCGGACCCGGCGTTGGAACGTGCCGCTGGCCCAGCCGGTGCGAGGCCGCCGAGGTGGACGGGTCGCCCTGGTCGCCGGTCGGTGCGGTCTCGCCGAGGGACGCGGCCGGGCCACCGCGGGGGTCGGCCGGCGCGCGGGGGTGCCACTGCGGGGCCGGCTCGGCGTGCGGGTGGGCGACGCGGCGCGTGTCGTCCGACGGGTCGTGGACCCCGTTGCGACAGCCCGTGCACGACCTGTCTGGGCGCGCGCGCGGCGAGGGTCCTGTCGGGTCGTGACGCTCATGGCGTCGAGGTGGTGGTGGCCGGCGCCGGTGAGGGAGCCGGCGCCGGCCTCACCGTGGGGGTGGGGAGGGGAACCGTGAGAGGGACATAGGGCAATTCGGTGACCGAGGCCGGGTGGACCATGTGCAGCTGATTCGACGCCGCGTCCACGATGCGAGCGGGGGTCTCGAGGCGAGCCACCGACAACTCGCTCTGCCGGTGGGTGGCCTGCTCCAGTGAGAGCTGGTGTTCGAGCGCCGACAGCCGGACCTGGCCGTTGGCGAGGAGCGCCTGGCCGACCACCACGGTGAGGAGCGCCCCGACGACGAGGATCACCGACGCCACGGTCATGAGGCGCGCCGGATTGCGGACGATGCGCCCGGACCGGGCGACCCGCCGAGGGCGCGGCGGGACGACCCGGAGGGGCGCTTGGCGAGTCGCTGGGGTCGAGGCACCCGCACCGTCTGCGGCGCCCCGTCCCCAGCGACGGGATGGTGAACCAGATGTGTGTCGGCGGGCAGGCGCCGTCGCTGCCGAAGGCGGAGCCATCAGGCGGCTTCCGTCCGGACGATGGCCCGGAGCCGTGCGCTCTCAGCCCGGGGATTGTCGGCGACCTCGGCCGCGGACGGCTTGCGGGCGCCGCGGAACACCAGGCGATGCTCCACGACGGCCCCGCAGACGCAGGGCATGCCGGGCGGGCAGACACACCCGCCGGAAGCCTTGTCGGCGAAGAGCTGCTTGGTCAGCCGGTCTTCCCCCGAGTGGTAACTGATGACCGCGCATACACCGCCGACGGAGAGGCTGTTCAGGGCGACGGGCAACGCGGTCCCGAGCTCGCCGAGTTCATCGTTGACCTCGATGCGCAGCGCCTGGAACACGCGCCGCGGCCGGGTGACCCCTTCGGCGGACGGCCGCCGGGACGGCTGACGCGACCACGTCCGCCAGCTCACCGGTCGAGGTAAACGGCCGGGCCCGGACTACCGCCCGGGCGATCCGTCCCGCGAGCCGGCCCTCGCCGTTCTCCCGGAACAAGGATGTCAGAGCGTCTTCGGACAGCGTGTTGACCAGGTCGGCCGCCGTCAGTCCCGACGTCTGGTCCATGCGCATGTCGAGTGGGCCGTCGTTGCGGAACGAGAAGCCGCGGGCCGCCTGATTCAGCTGCGGGGAGCTGACGCCGAGATCGAAGAGGACGCCCGACAAAGTCCCGAGCTTCCTTGTCGAGACGACCTCTTCGAGAGCCGAGAACGGGGACCGGATCAAGGTGATCCGGTCCCCGAACGAGGCGAGCCTTTCCTGCGCAGCATCGAGTGCCACCTGGTCCCGATCGAGCCCGACGACACGCAGCTCGGGGTACGCCGCCAGCAACGCCGCCGAGTGGCCGCCCCCGCCAACCGTCGCGTCGACCACGACGCCGGGAGGGACGGATGCAAACAGAGGCACCACCTGGTCACGCAGCACAGGAATGTGTTCGAAGGTGTGGGCCATCTGCAGCCCCTCGGCCGGTGGGTCGAGAGGGAGGTGGAGATCCGGACGACCATCAGCGAGGAAGTGGGTGGAGTGGTCTTCCAGCGCGCCGGTCGAGGAGCTGCACATGGTCCAGTGCGTGATGCGTCCCTGTGTGGTGTGTGGTGTCGGGTCTGCTGTGTCGGTTGTCCTTTCTCTTTGTTCTCTCTGCGTCTCTCTGCGTGTCTGTGTCTTTGTCCGTGTCGCCTTCGGCCCTGTCCGTGGGTCGGTGCTCGCTACTCCCCCTCGTCTCCTTCCAGCAGCCAGCTCTCTTCGGGCATCACCCGCTCGGCCCACGCCGTCGGGTTCCACAACTCGACTCTGTCGATGGCCCCGTGGACGAGCACCTCGGCATCGAGCCCCGCGAACTCCCGCAGATGTGCGGGAATCGGCATCCGCCCCTGCCGGTCGACCTCGACCTCCGCCGAGTTCGAGGCCCAGATCCGGGCCCGGTTGCGCTCGGCGCTGCCCCGACCCCGACTTCTCCTGCATCGACTCCATCTGTCGCTCGAACTCCCCTGGCGTCCACAACGCCAGACAGCCCTCCGGAGTTCTGCGTGAGGTAGCCGCCGCGCTCGAACTGGCCACGGAACTTCGCCGGCAGGATCACCCTGCCTTTCGTGTCGAGCGAGTGCTCGTATCTCCCTACGAAGCCTGCCACCAGCTGTATCTCCCACGACGCTCCCCGGTTCGCGTCCTCCGACGCCCCCTCACACCATTTCGCTCCACTTTACGCCCTTTCCCTCCACCACACAACACCGTGGCGCCATATGCAACCCAAATGCAACACGGCGGAGCCACCAGGCCCCGGCCCCGGGGCGCGAAGCGCCCGCGGCCGCTGCGTGAGCCCATTGGTCGCCGGGCGCGTGGAACGACGCCGGACCGCCAGGCGGCGACCAGGAAGACGAGGGAAGAGAAGGGGAGAACGAGGAGTGAGTCGAGGAGAGGGGGTTAGGGAAGGAAAGGGCTCGAGCGCCGACGCCGTCTAGGGCGCGACCGGCGCGCTCCGATCTGGCCCGGGTGCCGCCCCGAAGGACGGGAACGACGCCAGCAGCCGCTCGCGGACCTCACCGAGGTCGTCGAGGGACGGCTCCAACGTGGCCAGACCTACGGCGGCCGGCGTCAGCGCCAGCGCGAGCTCTGCCGCGGTGCCCTCGCCCGTCTCGAGGAGGCCGAGCATCGGCACGGGATCCCAGCGCAGGTACGCGCACGACGAGAACAGCGCCCCTTCACGGGCGCGCCACTGCGAAAGGCCGACCACCTTCTGTCCGCGATGGAACACCTCGCCCGGGCCGCGGCCGGCGAAGCAGACGAGCTCTCCGAGTGCACCGGGCACGGCGCGCCCGCCGTGGACATCGAAGGCCGCGCAGCCCGCGGCCCCGTAACGCATCGACCCACCACGCCCCCACCCAGGCCGCCGCCTCCGTCACGTCGAGGCGCCACAGCGGGTCATCACGCGGGATCCAGGTATCGAGCCAGAGCGGATCGCCGGGCTCGAGGTAGACCGCACCTCCCCCGCCCCTGCGCCGCGCCAGCTCGACCCCCCGCGGTGCGCATGGCGTCGTGGGCCACCAACTCGATCGGTTGCGTGCTGCCGAGCACGAGCGTCGGCGCGGTCACGGCACGAACCACGGCCAGGCGACGCGGCTCGGCTCGGAACCGCTCGACGTCGAAGAGGGAGCCGGGCGCGGGCGCGGGAACCTCAGGAAGCCGCGGCGAGGTACGGCTCCCACAGCGGGTCCACCTCGGAGAGGTGGCGGAGCCGCCAAAGGTGTCCGTCCGGTGGTGCGGGCTTGACCCGGAGCGTCCACCCGAGCTCGGAGAGCAACTGGTCCGCCTTGACGAGGTTGTCGCGCTTGCAGGCCGCCACGACGTTGGACCAGTCGTGCGTGCCACCGCGACTGCGCGGGATCACGTGGTCGATGGTGTCGGCCGGTTGCGAGCAATACACGCAGAGTCCGCCGTCTCGTCGGAGCACGGATCGACGGGTCACCGGCGGCGTGCGGGCCCAGCGCGGGATCCGCACCACGTGCGACAGGCGGACGATGGAAGGGACCTCGACCTCGATCCGAGCGGAGTGGAACACCTTGCAGTCGTCCCGGATGGCGACCGCCTCGGCCCGGCCCGCGAGCACCAGAACGACGGCACGACGATCCGACACCAGGGCCAGCGGCTCATAGGTCGCGTTGAGGAGGAGCACCCGCTCCATGACCCGAGAGGCTATCCGCGGCGGGGCCGGGACCTCTGACACCAGCGGAGGTAGGCAACGACGTCGCCTGTGGTCAGCGACTCGGGATCCCCGTCGCCGCCGTAGGCCGTGACAAGCCGGAAGTGCCAGTAGGCCTCCCCTGGCACCGGGACGAACGGGGCCCGGTGCCACCAGCCCCGCCGCGCCATGCGCCGCAGGGCTCCCAGGGCGGCCCACCACAGGCCAGGCCGGGAGGCGAGGGCGCGCAGCACCACGGCCGCGTTGCGGCTCCACCGGTTCGCTGCGGCAGTGCCGCCGGCCGTATTCGGCGGCATCGTCATGCGACATCCATGCCGTGCCGGCCCACACAGGCCGCCCCGACCAAAGGGCCGCTGTCACCGAGAGCGCCGGGGACGACCCGTGCGCCGCGGGCGAAGTCGAGCCTGCACAGCCGGTCCATCTCGGCTTGCGCCGCGGCGAAGAACGGTGCACCGAACCCGAGCGCGACCGAACCACTCACCACGGTCAAAGGGAGGTCCAGCAAGTTGACGACCGACGCGAGAGCGCGGCCCACCAGCATTCCGGTGCGCTCGACGAGGACCGCCGGCGCGAGCCGGGCGGGCTGGCCCGTCAGAGCGGCCAGGGCCGTACCCGAGGCTTCAGCCTCGAGGCAGCCGCGGCCACCACAGCGGCACACCCTGCCGTCGGGCACAACGATGACATGACCGACGTGGCCGGCGTTGCCCAGCCTGCCCTCGAGCAGCCGGCCGTCGAGCACGATGCCGCCTCCCACTCCCGTCGAGACGACCATTCCCATGTAGTGCGCCAAGCCCGAAGCCGCGCCGATCCAGCCCTCACCAAGTGCGAGTGCCTTGGCGTCGTTGTCGACGAAGGTCGCCATGCCCGTCAGGTCGCGCACCCGCGCTCGCAAAGGAAAGGAGCGCCATGCGGGGATGTTGAGAGGCGACACCTCCTCGCCCCCGGGCGTCATGGGCCCCCCGCATCCCACGCCGCAGGCCACCAGGCGGTCACCTCGCCCGCGCGCTGCCATGACGCCCTCGACCAATGCGGCCAAGTCACCCCACAACAACTCTGCTGCGTCGTGATCGCCTTCAGCCGAGCCGTCAACGCGACCCGCGCCACGCGTGGGCCGCATCGCCCGTTCCACCAGGGACCCGTCTGATGCGACGAGTCCGGCGGCCATCTTGGTGCCGCCGATGTCGACGGCAAGCACGAGGTCAGCCATGCGAACGCGCCGCACCCGGTTGGTCCGGCGGCAAGGTGTTCAACGGGCCACCGGCACACCCGGCGACCGCGTCAGGCGTCGCGACGCTCAGCCCTCGCGACGGTGGAAGCGAGAACGGAACCAGTCGCGCGCTTCACTCACCGCTCCCTCGATGCCATTCGACGCGCCGCCCTCTTTGGGTTCGCCGTCGCGCGAACGCGTCAAGTCGTGCCATCCGGCCCGGCCCATGCGACGCAGGTTCCGCTCGAACCACACCGCGGAAGCGAACATGATCACCACGCCCACGAAGCCGGCAATGACGGACTTCGAATAGAACGCGACGAGGATCACGACTCCGAGGACGAAGGTCACTGCGGCCCACTTGCAGTACCGGCCCGCGTGCCGGTACACGGTCTCGGAGCGGACTCGCTCGGCGAACTCCGGGTCCTGACGGACCAAGGACTCTTCGAGCTCCGCCAGAATTCGCTGTTCGTGGTCGGAAAGCGGCACTACCACCTGCCCCCTAGGATCTCCACATCCATCTGCGGGCAATGTTGGCACGCCCATCGGACGCAGACAATCAGAACGTCGCCCTTCGCCTCTGCTTGTACGGTGGTCTCCACCGCCGGTCAGCTTAGAGCCGTATCGGCAGTTCCGGACCGCGAGTAACCGACTTGTAACGGCGCAGAGCCCCGAGCAGGCACGCCGGGGGTGTCCCGGTGCCGAGCCCAGTCGAGGCTCAGGAGGCGCTCAGTCCCCTGGCCCCTTGGCTCGCCGCCGCATGACCAGGGCCGTGATCAGCGCCCCCAGCAGGCCCGAGATGACGATCACCAGGATCAGCGGCGCCTGGCGGTTGAAGACCCAGAAGTCGATCCGGACGTCCCTGAGGTTGGCCACGGCGAACCAGACCAACAGGATCGTGGCCACGGCCACTCCGACCAACGTGGCCTGATGGCGCCGGTCCCCGCCCTCGTGTCCGCCGTCGGGTTCTGCCGGGTGCGGGTCCGAGTGCACGGGTCGCTTCGCCACCCCACCATTCTGCCCTCCCGGGTCGCCGCCGTCGTCCCACGCCTCCCGCCCGCTCGCCCCGGGCCAGGTCGCGGGTCGCAGGTCGCAGCCTGCCCGCCCCTCGGGCGCCAGCTGCTATGAGAAGGGACCCGGAAGGAGAAGTCATGACAACGAGCGAGATACTCACCGGTGACCGGACCATGTGGGAGCTGGTCGACCGCCGAGCCGAGGCGTCGCCAGAGCATCCAATGCTGATCGCGGCGGACGGCGAGACTGTCACCTTCGGCGCGTTCCGCGACCGGGCGGAGCGGGTGGCCGCCGCCCTGCACGCCATGGGGATCGGCGAGGGCTCCGTCGTGTCGTGGCAGCTCCCGACGTGCATCGACAGCGTGGTGCTCTCCATGGCACTCGCCCGTCTCGGCGCCGTCCAGAACCCGATCATCCACCTCTACCGCGAGCGCGAAGTCGGCTTCGCCCTGCGCCAAACCGGCGCCACGCTCTTCGTGATCCCGGGCACCTGGCGCGGCACCGACTTCGCGGCGCTCGCCGAACGCGCACTCGAAGGAGTCGAGCCGCGACCCACCGTCTTGGACATCGAGGCCGGACTGCCCGAAGCCGATCCCGCCGTCCTGCCCGCTCCGCCGCCGGGCACGAGTCCCCAGGACGCCCCGATCCGCTGGATCTATTACACGTCGGGCTCCACCGCCGACCCCAAAGGCGTCCAGCACACCGACCAGACCCTGATCGCCGGTGGGTGGGGCCTGGCCCGCGCGCTCGACATGGGACCTGACGACGTCGGGTCCATCGCCTTCCCGTTCGCACACATCGCCGGACCCGACTACCTCGTGACGATGCTGTCCTTCGGATTCCCCGCCATCCTCGTCGAGGCGTTCTCGGCACCCGACGTCCTGCCCATATTCCGGACCCACGGCGCCACCATGGTGGGCGGGAGCACCGCCTTCTACGTGGCCTACCTGGCCGAGCAGCGCAAGACCCCCGCCGTGCCCATCCTCCCCACGCTCCGCCTGATGTCGGGGGGCGGAGCGGCCAAACCCCCCGAGGTCCACTTCGAAGTGCGCGACGAGATCGGCGGCCGCGGCGTCGTGCACGGCTACGGCATGACCGAGGTGCCCATGATCTCCAACGGGTCCCCGCACGACACCGACGAGCAGCTGGCCAACACCGACGGCAAGCCGGTCGAGGGTGCCGACGTGCGCATCGTCCGGCTCGACGGCGCTCTGGCCGGACCCGGTGAGGAGGGAGAAGTTCGCGTCAAGGGCCCGATGGTGTTCCACGGCTATACCGACCCGACCCTGACCGCTGAGGCGTTCGACGCGGACGGGTACTTTCGGACCGGCGACCTCGGACGGCTGCGCGAGGACGGGCATCTGACGCTGACCGGCAGGCTCAAGGACGTCATCGTGCGCAAAGGGGAGAACATCAGCGCCAAGGAGATCGAGGATCTGCTCTACACCCACCCCAAGGTGGCCGAGGTGGCGGTCATCGGACTGCCCGACGCCGAGCGGGGCGAGCGGGTGTGCGCCGTCGTGCAGCTCGCTGACGGCGACGATGATCTGGACCTCGACGAGATCGCCGCCTTTTGCCAGGAGGCCGGGCTGATGCGACAGAAGATCCCCGAGCAGCTCGAGCTGCGCGGCGACTGGCCCCGGGCGGGCACGGGCAAGATCGTCAAGAAATCGCTCCGCGACGAGTATTCGGCCCAGTGAGCTCGTCCGCGCCCGGCCGGACCACCTGGGCGCCCCCGCCACCCCAACCCGGCAGCGACCGACCCTTTCGCGTCGTGTTCGTCTGCACCGGGAACATCTGCCGCTCCCCCATGGCCGAGGTCATCACCCGGGCACTGGCATCGTCGACGACGCTGAGCGACGGCACCACGCTGGCCGAGCACCTCGACGTCCGCAGCGCCGGCACCGGCCCCTGGCACGAGGGCGAACCGATGCATGTCGCCGCGGCGGCGGCGCTGGCCCGGGCCGGGTACCCGAGCCACGCGCACGTCGCCCACCAGTTCGCCCCGCCGCAGCTCCCCGAGATCGAGCTCCTGGTGGCCCTGGACCGCCGGCACCAACAGACCCTGCGGAGCCTCGGCGCCGATCCGAGCCGCCTCGTCCTGCTCCGCTTCTTCGACGCGGCGTCTGGCGCGGCGGCCGACGTGCCCGACCCGTACTACGGCGACGACGTCGTCTTCGACGAGTGCCGGGACATGATCGCCGCCGGCTGCGCCGGCCTGGTCGCGACCCTGGCGGCACTGTGGGACGCCGAGGTGGCCCCGTAGCCCTGGCGCGCCAGCCGCGGGAAAGTGCTGGTCAGGCACTCCCTCGGCGGGGATCCGCCGCAGAGGTTGTGACATAGTGCCCCCGTGGTTTCACGCAGGGTCAGGCGCCGCCGCAGCCAATTCGTGCTCGGAGGGGCCATTGTCCTGATCCTGCTGATCTACTTCGCCTTCTTCGCCGGCGGCTCGGGGAAGCCGCCGGCGACTCCCCCGGCGCAACACCACGCAGCCACGGTGGCGGCGCACTTTCCCAGGCACTCCCCCCTCAATCCTGACTGGAAGGGGAACGGGCACACCGTCACGCTCGGCTTTGGCGGCGACGTGCACTTCGCCGGCGCCGTCGGGTCCAGTCTCGCCAAGGACCCCTCCACGGCACTCGGGACCACCATCCCTCAGCTGTTCGCAGGGTCGCAGCTGCGCATGGTGAACCTCGAGACCGCGGTGACCGACGGGACCTGCCCCGAGCCCCAGAACAAGCCGTACATCTTCGACGCGCCCGCATCGGCGGTCACCGCGCTCAAGAGCGCGACCATCACGGTGGCCACCGAGGCCAACGACCACGGTTTGGACTGCGGCCCCCAGGGGCTGTCCCAGAACCTCACCATTGCCGCGCAGGACAAGTACCCGATCATCGGCATCGGGAACGACGCCACTCAGGCCTTCGCCCCCTACCGCGTCACCATCGACGGCCAGCGCATCGCCGTCATCTCGGCGACGCAGGTGATCGCGGACAACTTGGCCACCTCGTGGACTGCGACCAGCGGCCAGCCCGGGGTCGCCTCGGCCATCGACCCCACCGAACTGGTCCGCGAGGTCCAACAGGTGCGTCGCACCGCGGACACAGTGATCGTCTACGTCCACTGGGGCACCGAGACCCAGGCGTGCCCGAACCCGCAGCAGGAGCCGCTCGCGCAGCAGCTCGTCAAGGCGGGCGCCGACATCGTCATCGGATCGAACGCGCACGTGCTGCTCGGGGGCGGCTACCTGGGCAGCGCCTACGTGGACTACGGGCTCGGGAACTTCGCGTTCTACGACAACGCCGCGCCCGAGACCGACAGCGGCTCACTGCTCATCACCGCGCAGGGCCGTCACATCACCGGAGCCGTGTGGCGGCCCGCCAACATCCTCGACGGGTTGCCCCAACCTTTGACCGGGCCGCCGGCCACGGCAGCGGTCCAGAGCTGGAATGCGGCACGCGGCTGCACAAATCTCGGCGTCACCCCCGCGACGAGCCAGGCCACGATGGCAGGCGAGACTGTGCCCTTCGTCGCGCCGCCTCCGCCCGCGACGACGACCACGACGACGAGCTCGACCGGTGGCACGAGTTCCTCTGTCTCCACAACGAGCACGGCTCCACCGACGACCACGTCGACGAGTTCGTCGGGCGGCGGCCGCGGGACCACGACGACGAGCAGCACCGCGCCTGCCTCCACCACCACGTCGCCGACGGACAACGCCGGCTGACGCCTCGGACGCAACAGATCCTCAGCGGGCGTCCCGCGCGACGCCACGCCCCTGCGGTCCTGGCCCGAGCGATCAGGGCAGATCGATCTTCGACGAGGTGTGGGCCTTCTCGGCAAAGTCCTCTTCAGCAGGGAGGCGCCTGTACCGGAACCGGATCTCGTCCAGATCGTTCGGCTCGCCGACCGTCCTCTCGGCCGGCCGCATCACCATGTCTGCCTGGCGTCGGAGTACGGCTCGCTGATCGGCCGACATGGAGTCGAGCATGATCGACCCCAAGGAGTCGACCAGCCGGATGAGCACGGCCGGCATACCTTGAGCCGCCTGTCGGATCTTGTCGAAGGCGCGGTTGACCATCCTGGCGTACGAGGGATCCGACTCGATCAACCGCACGTTCCCCGCCGAATCCCTGTACACACCCTCATCGAGCACCCGACCCGACACCCTCCCGAGGCCGGCGGACAACCAGTCGATGCACGTGAGAGCCGTGAAGGTGTCGTTGACGGCAGCGGACAACCCGCGAATGGCGATCTCGACAAGCTGGTCGATGGCGAAGACGGGGTCCTGCACGAGGGTCCGGTGCGGGCCCGTGACATGGGCCTTGGAGAGGGCGAGCGCGACCTCTGGCGCAGCTCCGCGCGGCCAGACGATCGCCAACGAGCGGCCGGTGGCGAGGTAGTGGCCCGGCCGGTGCTCGAGCCGGATCACCGAGTCGGTGCGCGTGGCGATGGCGATGGCGCATGAGTGATGGCGAATAGCCGACGTATTGGATGTAACCACTCACCTGTGAGGGCACTGCGGCACCCCGCTCGTCGAGCAAGCGGAGCAGCTCGGGGACCGACTTTCCGGCGTGCAGTCGCGAGTTCGGTTCGACCGCGGCTCCCACCATGTCGGGGAATTCTGCGTCGATCGAATGCATCAGGTCGTCGGCGATCCCGGCGATCACCTCGGGCAGTTGGATCGACTTCGCAATGTGGTGGATGAAATAGATCAGCACCGCGAGGTCGAGCATCAACAAGGCTTCGGCGACCGAGGTGGAGAGGTACGGCACGAAGTGCGGGCTGACACTGTCGATCGACACGAGGGCGAGCACCGAGTCCACGAAGGTCCCGACGAAGACTCCCAGCGTGACCTGGTTGCCGATGTCGCGGACGAAGTTCCGCATCATGCGGGGCCCGAACTGCTGCGATGCCAGTGTCAGCGCCAGGATCGTGATGGAGAACACCACACCCACGACCGTGATGACTGCGGCCGCGATGGCGATCAAGACCTGTCGCTCGGCATCGGAATTTCCGGTGCGGATCCAACTCGGGAGGAGCCGGGGGTCGTGGAACGCCGCAATGTCGATCTCGAACGTCACGAGGAACAGCAGGACCGAGACCACGATGAGGATGCACGGGACGACCCACAGCGTCGTCCGGAGCTCCTCCCAGCGCCAGCTCGGGAGCTGGCGCTGGTCCTTGCCGACGCGGGCCGGCTGTGGTGGGACCATCTCGTCGATGTCGCTCATCGGGGGCTGTCCGATCCCATGGGAAGCCGGCACGACGTGGCGCGCGGTGCAGAGTCGGGCATGGTGGCGTCCATCATGGGGAAGGTCGTGTCACTTGTCGCCGACCAGTCTTCCCGGCACACCGCTCAAAGAGCACCATCATCTAGTTGTCGCACCCGAGCATCCGATTCACGATGCGAAGAAGCGGGGTAGGTGGCTCCGGTTCGCTGCCAGCAGCTCGTCTGCCAGCTGCGCTGCGAGCGGGTACTGACCGACGAGCGGATTGGCCAGCAGCGCGCGCACGACGTCGTTGCGGCTGCCCGAACACGCCGCCTTCACGGCCAAGCGCTCGTAGGCCTTGGCGTGCTGGATCAGCCCGAGCATCTCGGCTGGGAGCGGGCGCTGAGGCAATGGATGCGCACCGTCCGCGTCGACGAGGGCCGTCGTCTCCACCACGGCGTCGTCGGGCAGGCCGGGCACCGCGCCATCGTTGCGCATGTCGACGACCTGGACGTCACCCGTACCGGCATGGAGCGACGCCATGAGCCGGACCGCAGCGAGCGAGTAGTACGCCCCGCCGCGATAGGAAAGCTTGGCCGGCTTCGAGACCAGAGCCGGGTCCCGGTACTCCTCGAGCAGCGTCGCCTCGAGCTCGGCCACCACATCGGCCCGGGAGCGGTACCCCGGCGCTGCCTGCTGGGCCACTTCGGCGTCGTGCTGGTAGTAGTAGTGCACGTAGTACGACGGCAGAGCGTGCTGCAGGCGAAGCACCTCGAGGGGGACGCCGCTCTCGAGCTCGACCTCGGGACCGAAACGGTCGAAGAGCTCGTCGAGGCGGTCGGTCCCCGCGTTGTCCACGGTCCCGCCAGTGTGGGCCGAGCGGATCCACGTCAGGTGGTTGAGCCCGACATGCTCGACCGCAACGTCGTCGGGGTCGACGCCGAGGTAGTGCCCGATACGGCGTTGGGCCCAGATGGCGACGTTGCACAGACCTAAGGCCCGATGTCCCTCGTCGAGCAGGGCTTGGGTCACGATCCCGACCGGGTTGGTGAAGTCGACCAGCCACGCCCCGGGGTTGGCCCGGGCCGCCATCTCCTCGGCCAGGCCGAGCACGACAGGCACCGTGCGCAGCGCCTTGGCCAGGCCACCGGCCCCCACGGTCTCCTGCCCGAGACAGCCGTACCCGACGGGCAACGTCTCGTCGACATGGCGGGCTGCTTGGCCGCCGATGCGCAGCTGGACGACGACGAAGTCTGCGCCCTCGAGTGCCGCGTGCGGGTCCGACGTCGTCGCGAACGTCCCGCGCCACCCTCGGGCGCGCAGGATGCGTTCGGAGAGCCCACCCACCACCTCGCGACGATGCGCACTCGGGTCCAACAGGACGAGGTCGTCGACGACGATCCGGTCCTCCAGATCGCACAGTCCGTCGACCAGCTCGGGGGTGTAGGTGCTCCCACCGCCCACCACGGCCACCTTTGTCCCCACGCCTCGCAACGTAACATCCGTCCGTGTCCGAACCCACCTCCGCCGTGCCGGCGGTGCTCGCGTTCGACGGCGGGAGCACCAAGACCGACGTGGTCCTGGCGTCACGCGCCGGCTCCGTGCTCGGACGTGCACGCGTCGGGCCCAGCAACCACCAGCTCGTCGGCCTCGACGCGATGCTCGCGACCCTCAGCGACGCGGTCGCCGCGGTCGCGAGCGACGCGGGTCTCCCCACGCCCGCTCCGGGCCGCCCGCTCTGTCCGACCGGCGTCTTCTGCCTCGCCGGCATCGACCTACCGGTCGACGAGGAGACGTTGGCACCCGCGCTCGCCGCCACCGGATGGACCCAAGAGGTCGTGCTGCGCAACGACACCTTCGCCGTATCGCGCGCCGGTACGTCGGCGCCGTGGGGCATCGGGGTGGTGTGCGGCACGGGGGTGAACTGCGCCGGGGTTGGTCCCGACGGGCGCACCGTTCGCTTTCCTGCGTTGGCCGAACTTTCGGGTGACTTCGCTCCCGGCGGCGCCTGGCTCGGCGTTCGTGCCCTCGGACTCGCCCTGCGCGCCGGCGACGGGCGCGGCGCTGCGACGTCACTACGCGAGCGGGTCCCGGCACACCTCGGTCAGCCCGACGCGGAGGCCGCGCTGACCGGCGTCTACACGGGTGCCATCCCATACAACCGGTTGTTCGGACTCGCCCGTGTACTCCTCGACGCTGCGGCCGACGGTGACGCCGAGGCCCGCCGGGCGGCCGACATGCTCGCCGACGAGGTGACTGCCTTCGTGCGCGCTGCCATCGTCCGGCTGGAGCTGGCTGACGAACCCGTCGAGGTCGTCCTCGGCGGCGGCATCTTCGACACGAGGGACACCGCCTTCCACGACCGTGTCACCGCTGGGATCCGCGCTGTGGCGCCACGAGCCGTCCTCGTCCGGCTCGACGCTCCGCCGGTCCTCGGCGCCGCCCTCATGGGGCTCGACGTCATCGGGGCGCGCCCCGAGGCACTTGCGTCACTGCGGGCCGCGCTGACAGAGCCGCTGGAAGACGAGGCGTCCGCCTAATCCGTGCCGGCCCCCGTGGCGGCCCCGGCGCCGGCCGCCGCGCCGGCGGTGTGGGGCATGGCGTCGGCCACCAGCCGCTCGTCGTCTGCCAGCAGTGCGTGCGCCAGCTGCTTCACCATCTCGATCACCTCTGGGTGCTCCTCGGGGCTCCACCCCTCCAGGAGCTCGGTGAGCCCGCTGCGCCGGGCCTCGGTCAGTTTTTCGAGCGCGGTCGTGCCGGTCCGCGTCAGGTGCAGGTCGAATTGGGCCCCCCGGGGACGTTCCTCGATCATGCCGGCGGCGACCAGACCCTCCACGCCCGGTTCGATGAGCCCGGGGTCGACCTTCAACTGGCACGACAGGTCGGCCACCGTGGTGGCGGGGTTCTCGGCCAATCGGTAGAGCAGCCAACACGAACACGGTGGCAGGTCGATGCCCGCACGCGCCGCCAGCGTGTGGTACAGCTCGCCACGGTTCTCGCGGGCCGACATTCGCTCGAGTGCGAGCTGGATCTCCTCGAGCGACGACCGCGTCTGGGGTGCGCCCTGCACCTCGCCCTGGTCCACCGTCTGCACAGTTTTGCGCAACTCGACTTCGGGGAGCAGGAAGCTCAAGAGGAACGCCACGAAGGCAATCGGCACCGCGACCAAGAAGACGATCTGGATCGAGTGGGTCACGGCATCGATGTACTTGTCGTAGAAGAACAGGCCCTCGGCTGTCGACTTGAGCTTGGTCAGCACGCCCGGGTTGATCGACTGCGGATTGAAGGACCGCAATATGGACTCGGGGACCTTTGCCAACGTCGGCGCGATCGTGTGGTTCAAGACGATGGCGTAAATGGCCCCGAACACCGCCGTGCCGAAGGAGCCCCCGATCATGCGGAAGAAAGTGGCGCTGCTCGTCGCCACGCCAAGGTCCTGGTAGGAGACCGCGTTCTGCACCGCCACGACGAGGACCTGCATGACCAGGCCCATGCCGACGCCGAAGACGAACATGTAACCCGCCAGCACCCACCCGTTCGTCGACGCATCGATCAGCGACAAGAGATACGCGCCGATGGTCATCAACGCGGTACCGAGTATCGGGAAGATCTTGTAGCGACCCCAGCGCGTGACCAGCCGGCCTGAGGTGACCGACGCACCGAGCATGCCGAGCATCAGTGGCAGGATCCGCAGCCCCGACGCCGTCGGGCTCACGCCCTTGACGATCTGCATGTACAAGGGGAGGAAGGTGAGCGCCCCGAACATGGCGAAACCCATGACGAAGCCGATGGAACTGGCTGCGTTGAACACCCGCTCGCGGAAGAGCTTCAGCGGGATCACGGGCTCCGCCGCGACCCGCTCGACCAGAAGGAAGGCCACGGCCAGCACGACGCCGAGCAGCGCCGTGGCAACGCTCGGGACCGAGACCCAGGCCCACGAGATCCCACCGAGGCTGGCGAAGATGATGAGCGATGTCGCCGAACCGGCCAGCAGGAGCGCGCCGGCGTAGTCGATGGCGTGCGACACCCGGCGCAGGTGCCCCGGCAGCACCGCACCGGTCACGAAGAGGGCCAAGACCCCGAGCGGCAGGTTGATGTAGAACACCCACTGCCATGACAGGTACGTCACGCAGAGCCCGCCGATGAGCGGCCCGATCACGGTGGCCACGGCGAACATCGCCCCGAAGAGGCCCATGTAGCGTCCCCGGTCGCGCGGCGACACGACGTCGCCGATGATCGTCTGTGCGCCGACCATCAGTCCCCCGCCGCCCAGTCCCTGCAACGCCCGGAAGGCGATCAGCTCGGTCATGGTGTGGCTCAAGCCGGAGAGCGCCGACCCGATCACGAAGATGACGATCGCCGCCTGGAAGAACGTCTTGCGCCCGTACTGGTCGCCCAACTTGCCCCACAGCGGCGTCGACACCGTGGACGACAACAGATAGGCCGTCACCACCCAGGCCAGGTGCGACCCCCCGTGCAGGTCCCCGACGATCGTGGGCAGCGCGGTCGACACGATGGTCTGGTCGAGCGCGGCCAGCAACATGCCGAGCAACAGCGCGCCGAGGATGAGCCAGAGCCGGCGTCCGGTGATCCTCTGGAATGTCGGTGGTGCCGCGGCTGCGACGCTCACACCCACCTCCCGACCTCGATCACGACCGACTCAGAGTAGGAACGTCCTGCTCACAATTGCCAAACCACCAGGGACGCAACGCCCGGCACCTGGGTGCCGCCGCCCGCGCTACGGTCCCCGCCGCGGGATGTCACCGCACATCGTCACGGCGGCCCCAGCTGCGAGACCGCCGGCAGGAACGTAGGAAGGCGACTCATGCGCACCCGTCTCACAGAGCTGCTCGGCATCGAACATCCGGTGATGCTCGCCGGAATGGGCGGCGTGTCGTACGCCGCACTGGCGTCGGCCGTCTCGGCCGCCGGTGGCTTCGGGTGCCTCGGCGCGTCGACCATGAGCAACGAGACGATGGTGGCCGAAATGTCCGCAGTCCGGTCCGCTACCGACAAGCCCTTCGGCGTGGACCTCCTGACCGCGATGCCCGGCGGTATGGCAGACCAGGTCGCCATGATCATCGAAGGGGGCGCGACCGCGTTCGTCGCCGGGCTGGGCGTGCCGACCGAGGTCGTCGACCTGTGCCATCGCCACGACGTGGTCGTCGTATCCATGTGCGGCAAGGTCGAACACGCCGTCCGCGCCGTTGAAGCCGGCTGCGACCTCGTCGTCGCCCAGGGCACCGAGGCTGGCGGCCACACCGGGCAGGTTGCCACCCTTCCGCTCGTTCCCCAGGTCGTCGACGCCGTGGGCGCACGGGTGCCGGTCGTGGCAGCCGGCGGCATCTTCGATGGCCGCGGACTTGCTGCGGCACTCGCACTCGGGGCCGACGGCGTCTGGGTCGGGACTCGGTTCATCGCGACTCCCGAAGCGCGTGGTGTCCTCGGCTACAAGGACACCCTCCTTTCCAGCCGGGAGGACCAGACGACGATCAGCCGCGCTTACTCGGGCAAGACGATCCGCGTGGTGCGCAACCGCTACACCGAGTACTACGACACACACCCCGAGGAGGTCAAGAAGTTCCCTGAGCAACTTGCCGCCGCATACGGGGACGGTGCCATGCACCTTGGCGGTGACTCCTTCAGTGAGGGCGTCGACGTCGACAAGGAGTGCTATCCCGCCGGCCAGGGTGTGGGGGCAATCACCGAACTCGTGCCGGCCGCCGAGCTGGTGCAGCGGTTCGTGTCCGAAGCGGACGCCGTGCTCGGCCGACTCGCCACCCTGCGCTGAACGGGCATGATTCCCGTCGGCGCGTGCGCACCGCCCGAGCCGGGTAAAAAGGTGGTGTCGTGACGACCGGACCCGATCCCGAGGGCCGCGTTGCGCTCGTGACCGGTGCCAACCACGGGATCGGAGCGGCGACGGCCAAGGCGCTGGCAGCGCAGGGCGTCGCCGTCCTGTGCACGTTCTACCGCAGCCCAGAGATGGGTGGGATCGAGGACCCGTCGTTGCCGGCCGCCTATCGCGCCACGCGCATGGCGCGCGCTGACTTCGTGGTCGAGTCGATCCGGGCCAACGGTGGCAGCGCTCTCGCCATGGAGGCCGACCTCTCCGACGCGGCCAACATCCCCGCTCTCTTCGATGCGGCCGAAAACGGGCTCGGCCCCGTGCAGATCCTGATCAACAACGCGTCGGCCTGGGTGGCCGACACCTTCGTCCCCGCGGCGACCGACCGGTTCGGTCACATCCAGACCCAGCTCAATCCGCGCACCATCGACCAGGTCCTCGCGGTCGATGCCCGCGCCGCCGCGCTGCTCATCACCGAGTTCGCCCGGCGGCACATCGCCCGGCAGGACGACTGGGGGCGCATCGTCGGCCTGACCTCGGGAGGGCCCGACGGCTTCCCAGAGGAGGTCTCCTACGGCGCCGCGAAGGCGGCGCAGGTGAACTTCACTCTCAGCGCCGCGAGCGAGCTCGCCCGCTACGGCGTCACCGCCAACGTCGTCCACCCGCCCATCACCGACACGGGCTGGGTGAACCCGGCGACCACCGCGTACGCCCAGTCCTCTGGACACCGGGTCGCCACGCCCAAGGAGGTGGCCGAGGTCATCGCCTACCTGGCCTCGGAGGCGGCGGGCCTCATCACCGGGAGCGTCATCCGGCTCCGGTGAGGCCCACGGGCGCCAGACGCCCGTGTCACCAAGAACGCACGAGCGACCGGGGACCGTCCCAGGCACGACAGCCATCTGTATCGGGTTGTCCCGTCACGTTCGGTACGATTATGATATATCATTATCGTACATAGGTCATCGGATCGTCGGCGCACCAAGCCGGCCCCGGCCTGACCAAGGACACGCGCACCGTCCACGACACCAATCACGAACGAATTCCGTGACCACCCACGACACCGAGACGAAAGCGAGGATCCCATCCCATGGGTCCAGGACACACTCGACACGACCACGATCACGACCATGACCACGACGAGCGGCGCGACCGCCTGCACGATCAGCTCCACGACCACCTCCACGACCACTTCGGCGGAGGACGCGGTCTGCGAGGTGGGCGTGCCGGCTGGGGCGGGCGCGGCGGCTGGGGCGGCGGGCGCCGCATGCGCCGCGGCGACGTGCGCGCGGCCATGCTGGTGGCACTCCGCGACGAGCCGGCGAACGGCTACGAGGTCATCCGACGCCTCGAGGAGAGGAGCGGCGGCTTGTGGCGGCCGAGCCCCGGCTCGGTCTACCCACACCTCCAGCTGCTCGAGGACGAAGGGCTCGTACGCTCGTCCGAGGTCAACGGCAGCCGCACCTACAGCCTGACCGATGCGGGGCACGCCGAAGCCGAGGACACCACGCTCCGCTTCGGCTCGGGCGACGAGTTCGACGACCGGATCCGTACGCTCCGCCAGGGCGTCGGACAGCTCATGGCCGCGGCCAAGCAGCTGGCCGGTGCCGGCGAGGGTTCCCAGCTCGACCGGGGCATCGAAGTGATCCAACGTGCCCGAAAGGAGATCTACCAGATCCTGGCGGAAGATTGAGGAGACACCCGGCCGGTACTGTGCTGGGAGAGCCATGAGCACGACGACCACCACCACGTCGCTCGACGGCGTCACCCCCACCGGCGGGGCACCGATCATCGAGACGGTGGGTCTGACCAAGACCTACCCGGGGACGGACTTCCGCGCCGTTGACGGCCTCAACCTCAGCGTCGGGACGGGCGAGGTCTTCGGCCTGCTCGGGCCCAACGGCGCGGGCAAGACCACGACGGTCGGCGTGCTGACGACGCGCGTCATCCCGAGCGGTGGAAAGGCCCTGGTGGGAGGCATCGACGTGATCGAGCACCCCACCCTCGTCAAACAGCTGATCGGCGTGGTCTCCCAGCAGAACACGCTGGATCGCCAGCTCACGCCGTGGGAGAACCTCTACTTCCACGGTCGCCTCTTCGGCATGGGATCCAAGGAGTCCCGGCAGACGGCCGACGACCTCTTGGAGCGGTTCCAGCTCTCCCGGTTCGCGAAGGCGTCGGTGTACGCGCTGTCGGGGGGAATGGCGCAGCGGCTCATGGTGGCCCGTGCGATCTTCCACCGTCCAGCGGTCCTGTTCCTCGACGAACCCACGGCCGGCCTCGATCCGCAGGGTCGTTTGGCGCTGTGGGAGCTCCTCGAAGGGCTCAATGCCGAGGGCCAGACCATCATGCTGACGACCCACTACATGGAGGAGGCCGACAAGCTGTGTGACCGCGTCGCAATCATGGACCACGGCAAGGTCCTCGCGCTCGACACACCTGCCGCCCTCAAACGCAGCGTCGGCGCCGACACGATCGTGACCGTCAAGGCCGCGGGCGATTCCGAGCAGATCGCAGAAGTGTTCCGTCAGCGCCTCGAAGGCCTGACGCGGACCCGTGCCATCGCCGACGGAGTGGAACTCCAGGTCCACGGTTCCGATCGCCTCGTACCGCGCGTCGTGGAGGCTGCGGAGGCGGCCGGGCTCTCCCTGGCCGACCTCTCGGTCGCCGAGCCGACGCTCGAGACGGTGTTCATCGGGTTGACCGGAAAGGAGCTGCGCGACTGATGGCCACGACGACCCCGAGTGCCGTTGCCGCAACGACCTTCGGCTCGCCCGGATCCCACCGGGTTGATCTCCAACCGACCCGCTCGGCCGGTGCAGCGAGCTGGACCTCGCTCGGTGCACTCATCCTGCGCGACATGGTGGTGCTGTGGAAGCACAAGGTGGAGTTCACGGTGCGCACGCTGGTGCAGCCATTCCTCCTGTGCTTCGTCTTTCTCTACGTCTTCCCCAAGATCGGGCAGGGCATCGGCGCCGCCAGCGGCGTCCCCGGCGCGGAGTCCGCGTTCGCCACCGTCCTGGTCCCGGGCGTCGTCGGGTTGTCCATAATGTTCCAGGGCATTCAGGCCGTCGCCATGCAGCTCGCCCAGGAATTCGGATTCACCCGCGAGATCGAGGATCGCGTGCAGGCACCCTGCCCGATCTGGCTGGTGGCCATCTCCAAAGTCATCTCGGGTGCGGGCCAGGGCCTCATCTCGGCCGCGATCGTCCTTCCGATCGCCTCGGTGGTGCACGCGAGCGGGGTCGAAGCGCAGATCAATCTTCACTGGTTACTGATCGTCACACTCGTCCCGCTCTCGTGCGTGTGCATGGCGTCGCTGGGACTGCTGCTCGGGACGTCGTTCGAACCGCGCAATCTCGGACTCATGTTCGGGTTCATCGTGCTGCCGATCACATTCCTCGGCGGCACGTACTACCAGTGGACCCGGCTCGCACCGGTGAAGGCCGGGCCCGTGCACTGGCTGCAGATCGTCGTGTTGATCAATCCCCTCATCTACATCAACGACGGCATGCGGGCCGCGTTCACCGATGCCGCCCACATGCACCTCTACATCGTCTATCCCGCCATCACCGCGTTCGCAGTGATCTTCTTGGCACTGGGCTTGCACAACTTCCGCAGCAAGGTGCTGGCGTGAGGGGGTATCGAAGCGCACCGCCTGGGGTGCGGACGTGCGCCGACACGCCATTCACCTGGGGTTCTTGGTAACGACCTGAAAATACGAGGAGCGCGCCTGAAGCCAGGCGCTTCTGGGTAGGGTGATCCGCAACCGTGAAGCCAGCTCGTGCGACCGCTCCAGGTGGGGTGGCGAAGGGACGGATCTGATGGAGATGAGCGGTCCAGCAGCGCCGTCCGGGCTCCTCGGGGCCTACGGCAGTATCCGCGCCACCACCGAGCGCCTGGCGTCGGTCCTCAGTGCCGAGGACCAGACCGTGCAGACGATGCCCGACGTCAGCCCGACCAAGTGGCACCGGGCCCACGTCACGTGGTTCTTCGAGACGTTCGTCCTGGGCGAGTACGCCACCGATTACCGCCCCTACGACGAGTCCTACGCGTACATCTTCAACTCGTACTACGAGGCCGTCGGGGCACGGCACCCGCGACCCGAGCGCGGCCTGCTCTCACGACCCGGCGTCGAGGAGATCGGTCGCTACCGCGCCTGGGTCGACGGCAGCATGGAGGCCCTCTTCCGCGATCCGGACCAACCCGGCCTGAGCGAGCTGATCACGCTGGGGCTGCACCATGAGCAACAGCACCAGGAGCTGTTGCTCATGGACATCAAGCACGTGCTCTCCAAGAACCCCCTCCATCCGGCCTATCTGCCCGGAATGCCTGCCGGCTCGAGCCCCCATCCCCCCAAGGCCGGTTGGATCGAGCACGACGGTGGCCCCGTCGAGATGGGCCACCGGGGCGTCGGATTCGGGTTCGACAACGAGTTCCCCATTCACACCGTCCAGCTCACCCCCTTCGGACTGGCGGATCGACCGGTGACGTGCGGCGAATGGCTCTCGTTCATGGAGGACGACGGCTACCGTCGCCCCGAATTCTGGCTGTCCGACGGCTGGGCCGTTGTCAACGCTGACCGTTGGGACGCGCCGCTCTACTGGCTCCGAGACCCCGACGACCCGGACTGCTGGCTTCAGTTCACGTTGGCTGGACTCCGGCCCGTCGACCCTGATGAGCCGGTCTGTCATGTCAGCTACTACGAGGCCGACGCGTTCGCGCACTGGACAGGCATGCGGCTCCCGACGGAGTCCGAATGGGAGACGATTGCCGCCACGCATGGCGAGGGAGGCAACTTCCTGGCTGAGGACTTCCTCGCGGAAGGTGCGCCTCACCCACGGCCCGCCGTCACCACCAACGCCATGTTCGGCGACACCTGGGAATGGACCGCGAGCGCCTACTCGCCGTACCCCGGCTTCCGCGCCGCGCCCGGCGCCGTGGGCGAGTACAACGGCAAGTTCATGGTGAGCCAGTACGTGCTGCGTGGCGGGTGCTGCGCGACCCCAGCCGGGCACGTCCGTGCCACCTATCGGAATTTCTTCCCTCCCGGCGCGCGATGGGCGTTCGGCGGCCTGCGCCTCGCCCGGGACCCCTGAGCCATGGCGTACACGATCGACATCCACCTCTCCCCAGAGGAAGTGCGTAGCCAAATGCGTGCCGACGCGCTCAAGGGCCTCCAAGCGGCACAGAAGTCAATCCCGCCGGTGTGGTTCTACGACGAGCGGGGCAGTCGCCTCTTCGAGGAGATCACCCAGCTTCCCGAGTACTACCCCACCCGTGCCGAGCGGGCGCTCCTCGAGCGCCACGGCCCCGCCATCGCCGAGCTGGCCAAGGCGGACACGTTGGTCGAGCTCGGTGCGGGAGCCTGCGACAAGACGCGGGTGCTGCTCGGCGCCCTCCAGGAGGCGGGCACGCTCTCGCGCTACGTCCCGTTCGACGTCAGCGACGAGTTCCTGCGAGCCGCGGCAACAACGCTGTCCGGCGAGTTCGAAACGGTCGACATGCACCTGGTGATCGGTGACTTCCACCACCACCTGGGCGAGATCCCGACAGACGGCCGAAGGATGATCGCCTTCTTGGGTGGGACGATCGGCAACTTGGACCCGGCGCAGCGCGCACGTTTCCTCTTCGATCTCAACTGCACCATGTCGAGCGACGACTCGCTCCTGCTCGGAACGGACCTGGTGAAGGACCGCGACCGCCTCGTGGCCGCCTATGACGATGCCGCAGGCGTCACGGCCGATTTCAACCGCAACGTCCTCTACGTCTTGAACGAGCAGCTGGGCGGAGACTTCGACCCGGCTCGCTTCCGCCATGTCGCACGATGGAACGAGGACGAGCAGTGGATCGAGATGCGACTGCGCGCCGAGGAGGCGACGGACGTCTCGCTCGCCGGGGCCGGCATCTCCGTCCGCTTCGACCAGGGTGAGGAGCTCCTCACCGAGATCAGCTCGAAGTTCACGCCGACGCGAGTCGAAGACGAACTGTCGGCGGCCGGGTTCGTCGTCGAGGGGATGTGGGGCGCCGAGGACGGCGAGTTCCTCCTCACGCTGGCCCACCCCTACTGCTGAACGCCTCTGCGCGCACCGGGTCGCCTCAGCCGACGGGCGTGGGAACCCCGGTTCTCGGCTCGTCCGCGGTCTGACCCACGTCGGTGCTCTCGCCGGGTGATCGTCGCCTCCGCACGAGCCACACGCCCAGCAGCGCCACCAACAAGACCACTGCACCCACGCTGAGCACGGAGGCGGCAAGCAGGTGGGGCGGACCGTAGTGGAAGGTCACGACGTCGCGCCCTGCGGGGATCCGCACCTGTTGCACCAGGTCGACGTCGCGCACGGGGATGCTGCGGGCCGCACCTCCGTCGACCGACACCGTCGCCTTCCACCCCGAGTCCCAGGCCACCGAGCGGGTGACCGTCGTCGGTCCCGGCGCGTCCAGCGTGACCTGCTCGGACTTCGTCGTGTTCGAGACGACGCCGACGGGGATGCGGCCGCCGCTGGCGGTCCTGGCCGCGATCGGCTCTGGTGGACGGCGCAGGGTGAACACGGCGTAGCCCTGCGAGAACCCTGCCACCCGCCATGGGCCCGGCACGAGGGCAGACGACAGTGAGCCAGCCAGCTCGTAGGGCACGCCTGCGGAGCTGATGACGAGCTGGTGGGTGGGCAGGGAGCCCGAGAGGACCTGGAGGGAGAGGCCGACGGAGGCACCTGCGGGGAGCGTGACCGAGACCCGCGTGGCCCCGGCCGCGACGGGCGTCGTGCTCCCCACCGCGTCGTGCCACCGGCCGTGAGGGTCCCCACCCGGAGCGTGGACCCCGCTGACGCGGGCCGATCGAACAGCACCGTGGCCTGATCGGCGCGGAGCGACTCTCCGAAGAACCACGACGAGGTGTGGCCGGCGGCCAGCGTCCCGCGCGGCCCGGGGTAGAAGGGGTACGCGGTGTCGTTGAAGTCCGCGCCGTAGCCCCTCGGGAGGAGCGGATCGGCGCCGAATCCCTCCGAGGTCTGCGTGATGTCGTTGAACGAGCCCGGCTCGGAGGCCAGAGGCACCAGGAAGTACTCGGGCACCGTGACCACTTCGCGCAGGTCGAGCTTGTCCAGGGCGCCCGATGCGAGCCCGCCGATGTCGAGGTCATCCTGCTCGTGGGTGTGCGTGACCGACTCGTAGCTGCCGTTGACGATCGACGCGTAGCCCGAGACCGACGGCAGTTCGGGGATGACGTTGAGGTCGGGCACCCCCTGGGGGCTCCCCGGGTAGCTGTCGTAGGTCTGAGGGTCGTAATTGACCATGCGTGCCCCCGGGGCGAGGTGCGCGGCGACCAACTGCTCAATGGGCGTCGTGCCCGGCCAACAGGTCGTTCGAGGGCGTCTGGCGTCAGCTGGCTCGTGAGGGCCATGAGCCCGAGGTCGACCGCCACGAACACGGTCACCAGCCCGCGCCAGGGAATCGTGCCGAGCCGCGGACGGATCCACACGAGCGCGGCCGCGCCGGCGCAGAACGCCAACGCGATGAGCGTCGCCTCGCGCACCGTCGACGTGATGCCCGGCGTCGCCGACACCCCTGCGAAGACGCTGACCAGCGACGCCGGGGCGGCCAACGCCCAGATCCACAGGGCGGCCACGATCCCGAAGGGAACAGCGCCGGTAATCCGGTCGAACCACCGCATCGGATCCTTGACCCGTTGCTCGTCGGCCCGGTCGATCCAGGCGGCGAGGAGCACGCACAATGCAGTGGCGACCGTGATCATGTTGCGGCTCTGCAGGCGCTGGTGGCCGTAGAGCGGCAGGGCGTTGAAGATGTGTTCGAGCGGCGTGTTGGACCCCAGGGCCAAGAGGTAGCCGAACGAGTGCGACGCCGTACCAGGTGTAGCGGTCGCGCGGCCGCAATCCGGCTGGGCCAGCGGGGGTGCGACAACGTCAACAAGGCGATGAGCGGGCAGCACGCCCAGGTAGATCCCGACCTCGGGCAGGTTGTACTGGCTGAAGAACTGGACCTCGCCGAGGTGGCCGTAACCGCCGTCGAGGTACGGCACCAGGGCGAAGATGCTGAACGGGGTCGGGTAACTCCCGGCCGCCGCGAGCACGCCGCTGGCCCGTTGCGAGTTGCGGATGGCCTCGAGTCCGGGGAGCCATTGGATCGCCGCAAGGGAAAGGGCGAGTGCGGCCCCAGCACCGCATCGGCTCAGGACGCGCCACCATCGCTGCCCGTTCAGTCCGGCCGAAAAAGCTGCGAACGCAACGACCAGGAGGGCCTCGTCGAGCATGGCCTCGGGTGCCCCGGCGAGGATCACGGTCGCAAACGCCACCCCGAGGAGAATCGACCAGCGCCAGCGGCCGTCGCGGACGATGTGCAACACCGCCAGCAGCATCCAGGGAATGGCCACGTAGCCCTCGGTCATGTCGACGTGGTTCACCTGGTTGAGGACCGGTCCGGCAAAGGCGAAGGTCACCGCGGCCAGGACGCACGCGATCGTCGAGAGCTTGAGCGCCCGCAAGAAGACGTACATGCCGACCGCGATGGCAGAGAACAAGATCACCTCGGTCGCGATCCATGCGGCGCGATCGGGCAGGATCACGAAGAGCCCCATCAGGGGATAGAAGGCTCCGGCGTTGAAGTCGGCCATCAGCGGCGTGCCACTGAAGATGTACTGGTTCCAGAAGGGCAGCTGGCCGTGCCGCAACATGGAACCAACCAGCACGTGGAGGGGGAAGTTCTGCTGGAGGTTGTCGCCGGTGATCAGGAGCCGGTCCCCGATGAGGTCGGGCAACACAAACGCGACGGTGGGGATCGCGACGAGCACCACGTAGGGCCACAGGGGTCCGATGTGTGCGCGAAGTCGGTTCACAGGGCGAAAAGCCGGTCCAGGGGCGAGTTGGTTGCGCCCTGCGCCGCGCGGTCGCGGCGAAGTGCGGCGTAAGGAGGGAACGCTAGCCCGTCACCCTGGGGGGACTCTCGGCAGGCCCTCCCGGGTGACCCTGAGAAGGTCCCTCGGCCTGAGACCGCGACGTCCGGGTGATGCTGCTCGACGTCGATCGCCAGAGCACGTTCGGCGCCAGAGCGGCGCGCTCGAGGCGGCCGATGTGCGTCCGGGCCATGGAGAGCAGATCGCCCAGCAAGTCCTCACCGAGCAGGTACGGCATCAAGCCCAGATCGAGCAACTTGGTGTGCGCCGCCCTGTAATAGTGCTCCTCGAGCTCGACCCGCGGATCCTCGAGATGCACGATCGCGGCCCCACCCGCGGCATCGGACACCTTCTGTGCCAGCTGGCGGACCGAGAAGGATTCGGTGAACTGGTTGAAGACCCGGAACTCGCCGGGCGCGGCCGGGCTGCGGATCGCGAGTTCGACGCAGGCCAGCGTGTCGCGGATGTCGAGGAAACCTCGGGTCTGGCCCCCCTTTCCGTAAACGGTCAACGGCTCGCCCGCCGCGGCCTGGATCACGAAACGGTTGAGGACTGTTCCAAAGACGGCGTCGTAGTCGAACCGCGTGGCGAGCTCGGGGTGCAGGGTGGTCTCCGGCGTCGATTGGCCGTACACGACGCCCTGGTTGAGGTCGGTGGAGCGCAGGCCCCAGGCGCGACAGCAAAACGCGATGTTGTGACTGTCGTGCACCTTGGAGAGGTGGTAGAAGCTGCCGGGCTGCTTGGGGAAGGGCAGGACGTCGGTGCGACCCCGGTGCGTGATCTCGATGTAGCCCTCTTCGATGTCGATGTTCGGAGTGCCGTACTCCCCCATCGTCCCGAGCTTGACGAGGTGGATCGACGGATCGACGTCGGCGATGGCATAGAGCAGGTTCAGTGTGCCGACGACGTTGTTCACCTGCGTGTAGACGGCGTGTTTGCGGTCGACCATGGAGTAGGGGGCGCTGCGTTGCTCCGCGAAGTGGACGACGGCCTCGGGCCTGAAGTCGCCGACCATGTCGTAGACGAACCGCTCCTCGGTCAGATCCCCGATGAAGACCTCGAGGCGCTTGCCCGAGACCTGCTCCCAGCGGTCGACCCGCCGCTGGAGAGACGCGATCGGAACGAGGGAGTCCACGCCCATTTCCAGGTCGTAGCCCCGCCGGGCGAAATTGTCCGCAATGCCGACCTCGTAGCCCGCCCGGGAAAGGTGCAGCGCCGTCGGCCAGCCCAGATATCCGTCACCCCCGAGGACCAGAACTCGCATCTGACACCTTCCGTTTCCGTGACAGCCGGATTTCGTATACGTGACGAACGGAGTTTCCCGCTGTAAGCTGTGTTGGAGCTGAGAATCCTGTTAAGGAAGGTTTCGGGTTCCCGTGACCTGCCCTGGCTGTGACAAAATCACTGCAGTTTGATGACGATTCTGCCGGGCGCGGCGAAGTGCCGCAGGCCGGCGGCTAAGGAATCCCCGATGGAGCTCGACCCCCTGGGCGCTGCCACCTCTACGACGACACCCGATCGCCCGACCGCCGTCGACCTCCGAGGCGCCGGCGGCGGAGCGGCTGAGCGTCGCGCGCACCGCGGGCCTCGGGTTCGTCGGAACGGCGGCAATCCTGGTTGGAGCCGTCATGGGTGGCCAGTCCTTCGAGACACACCTCGCCGGCGCGTGGTTCTTCGGCATGCCGGGTGGCCTGTTCGGGTCGTTCGGCACGGGGAACTCCCTGCCGCCGGTGGCGTCGCTCGCTCTCGTCTTGGGAGGCTTGATCCTCCTCACGCGGGTCTGGATGGGCTTCTTGCGTTACCTGCGCGACAACCCGGGCTTCCCCGTCAAGCGCGTCGTCTTCGTCGCCCTCGTCTGGGCGGTGCCGCTCTTGCTCGCTCCCCCGCTCTTCAGCCGCGATGTGTACACCTATGCGGCTCAGGGCGAGATGGTGAGCCACCACATCAACCCCTACTCCTACGGTCCGAGCGTGCTGGGCGCGACGGCGTACAACGAGATGGCGGACGCGACGTGGTCGCAGACCGAGTCGCCCTACGGACCAACCTTCCTGGCGGCGGATGGCGTGCTCGACCAGGCATCTGGCCACCAGATCCTGCCTGACCTCGTGTTGCTGCGCCTCCTCGAGGTGGCCGGTGTCGCGTTGATGGTGGCCGCCACGCCGATCCTCGCTCGATCCCTCAAACGTGACCCGGCGCACGCCGTCCTGCTCGGGGCGGGGTCCCCGCTCGTGCTGCTTGTCGCTGGTTGCCGGATCGCACAACGACGCGCTCATGGTCGGACTGTTGATGGCCGGACTCGCGGTGGCCAAACGCGTCGGCACGGTGCCCGGGATCATGCTCTGCGCGCTCGCAGCCGGGGTGAAGTCCCCCGCCGCGCTCGGCGTACTCTTCCTCGGCTGGGTCTGGGCCGGTCCCGGCGCCTCGACGCGGCGGCGCATCGCGCAGACGGCGCTGGCGGGCGTGATCGCCCTCGCCACCTTGGAAGCCGTCGCATTGCTCTCTGGAACCGGCTGGGGGTGGATCCGAACGACCACGACCGCCGACGCGTCGTTCACCGGAGTGACGCCGGTGAACCTGGTCGCGCGGGCCGTCTCCATCGGGAGCCACGTCTTGCAATTCCCGATCACGATCATGGACGTGCGACCGGTGTTCAGCGTGCTGGGTCTCCTCCTCGCCGTCTACGTCGGGTACCGCCAGCTGATGCGCTCACCGCGCGACGGCGTCGTGCGCTGCCTCGGACTGACGCTCCTCGTCCTGGCCCTGCTCGGCCCGATCGTGTGGTCCTGGTACGTGACCTGGGGTGTGATCGTCCTGGCGCCGGTTGCTCTGGGCCGGATGCGAGCGGCGCTCATCGTCATCAGCACGTTCTGGGCCTTTGCCGGGGTCACCGCCGTGCACGGGATCTACATGCGCCTTCTGCACACGTTCGTCCTCACCGACCTGCTGTTGGTGGCGATGCTGCTCGCCGTGGCCGTCACACCCCTGGCCCTCCTCAGGAGACGGGGCGCTCAGGCGCACCTGCCGCGCTTGAGTCCGGGCGTCCTGCCCGGCGCTGGCGCAGGCGCAGGCGCAGGCGCAACGACCTGATCGCGGTCAGTCGGCCAGGTCGAAGGCCGACACCACCCGCACGGGACGCAGGCGCACCACGAGCTCGCCCTCGACCCCGTTGCGGGCCCCGTACTCCTCCGCCCGCGCCGCACCCATGTACCGGCCGCCGATACGGGTCGCCCAGGCCCGCACCTCGCCGAGGTCGTCGACCAGTTCTGCCTCTCCTTCGATCACGACGAAGCTGAACGGGGGCCGCTCGTCGTCCACGCAGAACGACACTCGAGGGTCGCGCGCCAGATTCCGTCCCTTCACCGTCGAGGCGCCCGTATTGAACACAACGACGCCGTCATCTTCGACGTCGTACCAAACAGGCGCCAGGTGCGGTCGTCCGTCGGCGCGGACGGTGGCCAGCTTGCCCGTCCGCGCCGGGAGTGCGCTCAGGAAGGCCTGCACCCGCTCCTCGTCCATTGGCCGGTAGGCCATCAGCTCGATGGGCCGCCATGGGCCTCGGAGGCCGCAAGCCAGCCGTTGATCATCGGCCCGAAGGCGGCAGGGTTGTAGGCGTCCTCCTCGTAGGAGAACCGCATGTCGCCCGCGTAGTGGAGCACGGTGATGTTGTGCGCCTGGTGAATGGACCCGTCTCCGGGGTCCTGCATCCTGTTCTCAATCCGGCAGATCCACCAGCCGCGATCTTCGTCACACACGCACCACGAGTGCGGGAACGAATTCATGGCCCGGTTCGGCCATTCGGCCATCAGCGGAGCAATCCAGTCATAGATCTCGTCGGGTCCGCGGAACGTGCCGAAGGTGTGTTCGAGATACACCGCGTCGTCGGTGAAGAGGTCTGCCCACTCGCGCCATTCGCCGCTCGCCGCGCAGCGGCTCGCCGTGGCCACGTAGTGCTCGTGCGCCTGTTCGAGCTCGGCTCGGCTCCAGCGTTTCGTCATGATTTCAGGATCCATTCACTCATCGTGGCACTGCGCAGGGTGTCGAGGTCGACGAAGGCGGTGATCTCCTCGATCATCTGCGTGACGTGGGCGTTCATCCGCTCGGGGTCGCCGTCAGCGCAGTAGAAGAGCATTGGATCGGTGACGTGCTCGGGCGAGGGCCATGCCTCTTCGACGATGCCCCGGATAGGCGGCGCATCGTCGGTCACGGCGCGGAAGACCGCGTTGCGCACGTAGCGACAGCGGGGCTGGATCGCCTCGGTAATGGGCGAAATACGGCTGTGCCAGCGGGTCATCCACTCCTCGAAGGACTGCTCGGGGTGCTGCTGGAGCAACGCCACGGTGAGTACACCCGGCGATCGCTGGCCGTCCGGCCAGTCGCGTGGTGCCGACCAGCGATTGCCTCCGTAGTCCCGGTAGAGGGACTCCACCACCGAATACCCGGCCAAGCGAGACGCAGCGGATGCGAGGACCTCCTCGAAAGGTGCGCGGTCCTCGACGGTGTCGACCCAGAGGGACACGAGTCCGTGCAACGGCGTCTCGCCCTCGGGCGTCGGCACCGGGGGCGGAATGTCGCTCTCGCGGTCCCACACGTCGAGGCTCAGGCGTACGGGGTTCAGGCCCAGCAGGTCGGTGCGCACCGGCCCGAGCAGGTGGTCGGACACCTCGCGCCGGGTGCGGTCGGGCTCCAGCCAGACCAAGTACATCAGCTTCTCCATGGCAACGGCCTCCTCACCACGTCAGGCCCAGGGCCTTGCGCATCGCGGCCTCGAACTCGGCATCGCTCGTCGTGCGGCGCAACTCCAGCACCATGGAGGCGTCCGCGCCCACTTCGACACGGAGCGGGGTCGCCGGGTCCTCCAGCGCGTCCGCCACTGCGGCCGCCACCAGCTCAGGTCCGGGCCGCCCGTCCGGGCCGATAAGGGTGCTCACCGTCGCACCCCACTGTTCGTGGAGGTCCGAGTACAGCGGCGGGCCCAGGTGGTCGTCGCCGTGTTTCATCCCGGGAGCGATGTAGCCCGGTTCGATGATGACGACTCGGATCCCGAAGTGCCCCAGCTCGAAGTAGAGCGTCTCGGACAACGCCTCCAGCGCGTGTTTCGACGCGGCGTAGGGGCCTTCGAGCGGCGTTCCGACCTTGCCCTGTACGGAGCTGATGTTGACCAGGACGCCACTCCCACGCTCGCGCCAGGAGGGAATGACCGCCTGCGCCATCCGCAAAGGCCCGATCGTGTTGACCTCGAGGACGCGGGCGAACGAGTCGAGCGGATAGGTCTCGAGCGGGCCGTAGCCGGTGAGCCCGGCATTGTTGACCACTGCGTCGAGCTCGCCCGCTTCGGCCATCGCCATGCGGACCGAATCTGGATCGGCGACATCGAGTGGGAGCATCTGGGCCGGCAACCCGGCCAAGAGCCCGACGTCGCGTGCGGTGGCGACGACGTCGTGACCCCGCGCCGCCAGCACCTCGACCGTGGCCCGGCCGATCGCCGCGCGGCGCCGGTCACGAGCACCCGCATCGTTCAGCCGGCTGCCTGCGGGGCGAGACCGGTCAGCTGCTCGCTCACCTGCCACAGCCTCTGGCCCGCCTCGGTGTCCTGCGCCCAGCGCCGCGGCCGGCGCGGCGCACACTTCACGAAATACTTCCCGCTCACCCCCTCGACCTCGGGTGAGGAGGCCAGGTAGACCGACGTGCGCGCCCCATTGGCCGGCGACAAGAAGAACGGGCTGGCGATCTTGATCCCGAAGCCTAGGAGGCCCCGGGCGTCGCCGTCCGCCCCGTACCCCGTCCGCACCGTGCCGGGGTGCAAGGAGTTGGCTGTCACGCCAGTGCCCTCGAGGCGTCGGGCCAACTCGAGCGTGAAGAGGATGTTGGCCAGCTTGGACTGCCCATAGACCCGCATCGCTCGATAGTGACGGGTCGACTGGAGGTCGTCGAATCCGATGCCCTTGCGTGCGACGCTGTGCGCGGTCGACGACACCGTTACCACCCGCGCCGGTGCCGACGCACGCAGGCGGTCGAGCAGGAGGTTGGTGAGCAGGAACGGGCCGAGGTGGTTGATGGCGAGGGTCGCCTCGTAGCCGTCCACCGTCTCGGCTCGCTCACTGAGCACCAGGCCGGCGTTGTTGACGAGCACGTCGAGGCGGGGTGCCAGCTCGAGGATCTCGTCCGCGCCGCGCCGCACCGACGCCAGGTCGGCCAGGTCGAACACCACGAGCTGGACGGCGCTGCCGGTCCCGGCGCGCGCCGCAATGGTCGCCACCGCGGCGCGGCCCTTGTCGGCATTGCGTGCGGTGACCAGCATGCGGGCACCCATGGAGGCCGAGCGCGACGGCTGTTTCGAGGCCGATCCCCGAATTGCCGCCGGTGACGACGACAGTCTTGCCATGCATGTCGGACACCGGGTCAAGCCCTTCCTCGTGACGAGCGGCGGTCAGCATCGCACACCGCTCACCGCCGGCGGCGGAGCCTGCGGTGTCGCTCAGCGCCAGGTGTCGCGAGCCTCGACCAAGCCCCGTTCTGGGTCGAGGAAGCTCCCGCTGAGGGTCCGTTCCGCCGTGCGCATCTGCCACTGGAGCAGCTCCCGAGTGGCCCGCCAAGCGGCCTCGGCGGCGCCGGGGGCATCGGACGCGAGCAGGTTCTGCGTCTGGCCGGGGTCGGCGTCGAGATCGAAGAGGAGGGACGGGAAGAGCGCCTCGTCCCCGGCAAACTGGACATACTTGTAGCGGGGGCCGCGTGACACGGCCAGGGCGCAGTGGCTCATCGGCATGCCGAACACCGTCTCGGAGAGCAAGTTGACCGGGTCCGAGAAGCTCCACTCGAAGTGCGCCGTGTCGCGCCAGTGTTCGGGCGGCGCCTCCCCGCGCAGGAATGGCGCGAGCGACCACCCGTCCGCCTGGAGCGGGACCTCCATGCCCATGAACTCGCAGATGGTCGGTAACACGTCGACGGACTCGGTGACCGCATCGACAGTCCGACCACGCCCGGCGTCGGCCTCGGCGCGCGGGTCGACCACGATGAGCGGGACATGGTAGCTCTCGTCCCAGAACCCCAGCTTCTCGAGGAGCCAGTGGTCGCAGCCCATTTCACCGTGATCGCTCGTCAGGACCACCAGCGTCGAGGCGGCGAGCCCACTGCCCTCCAGATACTCGAAGAGGGGTGCCAGACCGTCGTCCACCTCGCGTTGGGCCCCGTAGTAGGTGGCCCGCAGCTGCCGGCGCTCGCGCTCGTCCTCGGGCGCGCCGACGCCGGGCATCCGCATCGCTCCGGCGCCGAGTGGGTGGATGGCTGCCTCCTGCTCCAACGTCGCGCAGCCCACGAACGGACCCACCGCGTCAGCCTCGTACAGGTCGTGATACCCCGGCGGGTTCCTTCGGGGCGGGTGGGGTCGGATGAACGAAGCGTGGATGAAGAACGGTGTACCGCCGTTGTGCTCGAGCCACTCGACGACCGCTTCGCGGACGAACGTGGTCTGCGAGAGCTCTGCGGAGAACCGGGCCGGAGCCCAGGTCGACCCGTGCTCTTCGGCGCCGGGGAACCCCTCCACCGCCTCGTACAATTCGTGGGGATCGGCCGGGACGTCGACACCGTGCGCGGCGAGCCAGCGTCCCCAGGCCGGACTCCCCTGCTCCCAAGGGTCCTCGATCAGGGCCCGGAATCCCGGGAGGATGCCCTCGTAGCTCCGCAGCTTTGGATCACCCGCTGGCACCGTCCGCGGGTCGACGGAGGTGTCCGTGTACCCGAAGAGCACCGGGTCGTAGCCGGCCTCGTGCGCGAGGAGGGCGACGTTGGTGAACCGCGCGTCGAGCGGTGTCCCGTTCAGGATCGACCGGTTGCGGTGCTGGTACGTACCCGTATAGAGGCAGGCCCGCGACGGCCCGCACGGTGCGGCATTGGCCCAGTGGTTGGAAAACAGGACACCCCGTGCGGCCAACGCGTCGAGCGTCGGCGTCCGGAGCACGGGATGTCCCAGGGCCGAAAGGCAGTCACCCCGCCATTGGTCGAGCGTGATGAACAACACGTTGCGAGGCGCGGCCATGGGGACACTGTTGTCGATCACGACGCGCCGCGTGAACTTGCTCAGCCTGCGCGCTGGGTCCTCGAGCCCGGGCGGAGCGACCGGACGGCGCGGCGGTCCGCACCGCCGGGCTCAAGACGTGCGGACCGTGGCTCCGCCCAGGCGGGTCCCGAATGAGATCAGCCACGAACCGACGCGAGGTGCGACGGCCCGGCGCACTGCTCGGCCACCGGTAACCGGGAGCCCGGCGGCCGAGCGCTGCGCCGCACCGGGCTCACCGCTGTGCGCCGCGCGGCTCTTGGCCACTCGACGCGATGCTGCCGACACCACCAGATCCTGGCGGTGCGCATCGGCTTGTGAGTGCGCTGCTCTCGTTTGGATCATCGGTTCACCTCACTTGGTGCTCTTGGTCTCGGTTGACAACTCCTGCTCAACGCTGGTCCAGCTTAGTCGCTGTTTGACAGCTAATCAAGAATATTCTAATATAGGTGTATGCCTATGTTCATGGACGAGACGCCGGTACGATCGCCTTGGTCGGTCGGGGCGACGCCTTCCCTTGCGTGCGACCTCTCGTGGCTGCTCTCCGTGGCGGCCCGGCCCGCAATGCAAGCCCGATACCCGCAGGTGGCGGAGATGTTCCGTGGCCGCAACGATCTCGTGGAAGCCGTGCGCGGCTTCTGGGGCGCCGGCTCGGAAGCGACCTGCTTCGCCGAAATGCAGATCCTCGCCCACGTCGGCGGGGCCTTCAGCGAGACGGACCCCGACGCGCTCTGGCGGGCCATTGCGGCCGCAGTCGCCACCGTGCCGCCGGACCTCGATCTGCCCTCCGAGTGTCCCGAGGAACGGGCGACGTACCTGGATCGATTCCGCCAGCTCAAAGAATCCCCCGAACTCGTCGCGTCCTACCTCGACCTCCTGCGGGCCGTGTGGGCTCCCGCGAACGAAATGTGGCAACAGGCGCTGCCTCTGCTCCAAGAGGCAGGTCGCCTCGCCGTGGCCCAGTTCGAGCGTGACCGTGCATTGGATCCAGTTGTAGCGAGTGGGTGTGACACGCTGCAGGCCCGGATCCCCTCCCTGATGTCGGACCTCGGGACGGGCCGTGCCGAGGTCATCTTCGTTCCCTGCCTCTTCTTCGGCTCTTCCATGTACCTCGAGTTCAGCGGCGTCGTGGTGATCGGGACCGGCGTCAGCCAGTGCGACGCTCCGGTGCGAGCGAGGACGGAATCAGTGGCCCGGCGACTGAAGGCCGTGGCCGACCCGACGAGGCTCGCGATCTTGCACTCGCTCGCCACGGCGCCGAGCACCGTCGGTGAACTCGCCATCCTCTTCCGGTTGGCCCAGCCCACCGTGAGCATGCACGTCAAGGTGCTGCGCCAGAACGGCCTGGTGCATTCGGAGCGCCAGGGCGGCCGGCTCCGGCTCAGCGCCGACCCCGCTGCCGTGGAGGCGCTGCTCGCTGAGCTGCGCCGGGCCGTCCTCCAAGATCCGCCCCCGGGCTCTCCTCAGGCCTCAGGCGAGAGCAACACCGGCAGCGAGCGGATGCCCGCAACGGTGGTCGACAGCACGCGCTCGGCCTCGCCCGTGACGGCGTAACCCGGAAAGCGAGCCAGCAACTCCTCGACGAAGATCCGCGCCTCCAGACGGGCCAGGCTGGCCCCGAGGCACACGTGCTCGCCGAAGCCGAAGGCGAGATGCACGGGATTGACAGGCCGATAGACGTCGAAGCGGGCGGCGTCGTCGCCGAACACCCGCTCGTCGCGGTTGGCCGACGCGTAGAGCATGCAGAGGTAGTCGCCTTCGGCGACGGACCTTCCCGCGACGACGGTGTCTTCGTTCGCCGTGCGGCAGAACGCGTGCACCGGCGTGACCCAGCGCAGGCACTCCTCCACCGCTGAAGGGACCATGGAGGTGTCCGCCGCCACTGCGCTCCGCTGGTCGGGATGCTCGCTCAGCACCAGCGCCGAGCCCGACAGCAGCGTCCGTGTCGTCTCGTTTCCCGCGACCAGCAGGGTGAGGAGGAACATGAAGAGCTCCTCCCTGCTCAGCGGGCAGCCGCCCACCTCGCTCGACACCAAGAGGGACACCAGATCGTCGCCCGGTTGCTCCCGCTTGGCCCCGATGTGCCCGATGATGAAGGAGGCCAGCTCCCCGAGGGCCGCAGCGGTCTCCTCCGGCGGCAGGTCGGGTGACTCAATGGCGGCGTCGGACCAGTGCCGGAAGTTCTCCCGGTCTCCCGCGTCAATGCCGAGGAGCTCGGCGATGACCGCGAGGGGGAAGGGGGCAGCCAGCTCAGCCACGAAGTCGATCTCCTCGGCGGCCTCGACGGAGTCGAGCAGGGTCGTCGCGCTGTCACGGATGGAGGAGGTCAGGCCCGACAGTGCCCGCGGTGAGAAGCGACGGTTGACCAGGCGGCGGAACTCCGCGTGTTCTGGAGGGTCCATGTGGAGGATCGACGGTGCCGACATCGGTGCTGCTCCGGTCCGCAGAGGGTCGTTGACCAGCGCACCGCGGCCCGAACAGAAGCGTTCGGGGTCGCGGCTGAGGTCGCGGATGTCCTCGTAGCGGGTCACCGCCCAGAAGCCCGGCGCGTATTCGTGGACCGGATCCTCGGTGCGGAGGCGTGCCAGGACGTCGTAGTAGTCCGGCCGAGCGAAGAACGTCGCTTGTCGCGGGTCGATGCTCGCCTGGTCACCCACCACGGTGCGAGCGTACTGTGCATCGCGATGCGAACCCAGGACGACAGCCGTTCCGTCCCGGGCCGAGTGCCGCCCACGGCGAGGCCCGGCCGGATCGGGTGACCGAGTCCCCCTATCCCGCCGCGCCCGAACACGCTCCGCTCAGCGGCCTCGACGAGTTCTTGATCCACAACGCGCCCTACCCGGTCCGCGTGATGTGGACACCAGACGCCCAGGCCTACGAGCGGGTCTGGTTCACCTGCCAGGACAAGGTCGGCGATCTGCTCGTCGTCGTCGGTCTCGCGTTCTACCCGAACCTCGGTACGGCCGAAGCCTTCGCCATCGTGAACGTCGGCGGCAGCCACACGACCGTCCGTGCGCATCGGGCTCTCGGCACCGACCGGATGGACATGGCACTCGGGCCGTTCGCGTTCGAAGTGGTGGAACCGTTCCGGCAGTGGCGCCTGCGGCTCGACCGGGACGTGGTCAGCGCCGCCACCGGACGCGACGTCGGGTTCGACCTCACCTGGCTGGACACGAAGCGGCCGGTGTTCCGACAGCTGGGTGCAGGCGTGATCGTCGGCGGCCGCGCCATGAGCCCTGTCGCCGGCTACGACGGGTTCGGCCGGCAGGAGGGCTGGGTCGAGGTCGACGGCGAGCGCTTCACGGTCAGTACCGAGACGCACCTCGGCACCCGAGACCACCATTGGGGCACCCGTGACGGCGTCGGTGGCCCGGGCCGCTACATGGGCATGCAGCACCCGCACAGCGGCGAGTGGGTCGAGTTCGCCGACATCGGCATCTGGGGCGACCATGTGCTCTACAACATCGGGGACCCGCGCAAGCGCAGTGCCACGCTGGCTCGGCGCATCCATCGGATGCGTTTCGAACCCGACACGCACCTGCTCGTGAGCGGCGAGGTCGACCTGGTCTTCGCGGACGACAGCGTCCGCACCATGCACTTCGAGCGACTCGGCCACCAGATCGCGTTCTTGCGCTGCGGCATGTACGGCGGCCCGAACGGTGGTACGCCCGACGGCGACCTCTGGCACGGTATGGCCGTCGCGGCACGCGACGAGGTGGTCGTGCACGCCGAGACGTTCGACGTCACCGACCCGGCGGTGCGCAGCCGGCTGGCGGGTCAAGATCAGCACCACTGCCGCATCACGCTTGACGGCGAAGTCACCTACGGCCTGGTCGAGCCCTACGACACCTTGTGCTACGAGGTGGCCAAGGCGGGCGTCATGGGATTCTCGCTTCTGGCGGACTAGGCCCCGAGGCTCGTCTGCCCACTCAGCCGGCCGCGGCGACTGCATCGAGGCGAGCCAGGAGGATGGGTCCCATCGGGTTGTCGACTCGCCGCGGGTCGCCGGCAATGCGCTGGTGCCGGTCGTTGATCGCCAGCGCGCGGACGAGCGCGAAGACCTCGTGCCAGGCGAGATCGCGTACCTCGTAGCCGGTGCGGTCCTCGTAACGGGCCAGCGAATCGGTCGGGCCGGGGAATCCCCGCACGCGGCGTCCGAAGAGCTCTTCCATCATGAACTCGAGCCCGAAATGCCAGCCGAGGTCCATCTCGCGTGGCCCGATGGCGGCGAGGTCCCAGTCGAGCACGCCGGCCACCCGGCGCTCGTCGTCGAAGACGAGGTTGCCCAGGCGGACGTCGCCCCAGAGGAGCACGGGGTCGCGCTCGGCGGGAACGTGGCGGGCACACCAGTCGAGCGCGCTCACCAGCGCCGGCAAGGGCTCCCCGGCCGAGGACCACTCGACGTAAGCCGTCCAGCGCTCGACCGCGTCGCGCAGCCTCGGGCCGGGCAGGAGGCCACCGAGACCGTAGGGCTCCCACGCCACGGCGTGCACGGCCGCCACCGTGTCGAGCAGCCCGTCGGCCAAGAGGCGCTGCCCGGCCGGGCCGGCCTCGGACACGTAGGAGTCGAAGACCGGGACCGGGCCCGGGATGTCGCCGGCCAGTAGGGGCATGGCGAGGAACGGCGAGCCGATCCACCTCTCGTCGTCGACGACCAGCGCCGGCGACGGCGCCGGCACGCCCGAAGCGGCCAACGCGTTCTGCACCTGTGCCTGGGGACCGAGATCGTATTCGGGGAACGTCGGATCGAGCGGCGGCAGGCGCACCACGAAGCCCGGGCCGGCCGGACCGGTGTCGACGAGGACGGTCTCGTTGGCGATGCCGCCCTGTGCGTGGCGGACCGACCGCACGGCAGGCGGCGGGTCACCGGGTGCGTGCGAACCGGAGGTCGGCACGAGTTCGGGGTGCGAGGCCACCCAACGGGTCAGCCCGTCTCGCAACCTCTCCTCGTCGCGCGCATCTCCGGTGGCCATCTCTGGAAGGTAGCAAGTCCGAATCGCACGTCAACGCGGCGAACGGCTGCTCGCAGGTCGGCTCTCGCGCCCCGTCGAAATTCAACCGGCCGATTCTTGCGGCACGAGAACGTGCACGCCCGCAGCGACGCGTGCGAATTGGATCGCCGAGTCGATTACGTCAAGACCCAGATCACGAGAGCGATCGGAAGCCACGCGAGAACGATCAGTGCGAGACCAAGGGGCGCGAGGTTGGCATCGTTGGTCTCCGGCGGCGGAGGGATCTCGTAGTGGCCCCCCGTGAAGAACGACATTTGCTGGATTTCGGCGACTGGCATCCCCCTCACCCTTACCGATCCCACGGGGGATTAAACAACCGTTGCGCAACGAACTGGGAGGTGGTGCGTCCCTCCGTGCCTACGTCGCCGAGAACATTGCGTTTCCCTTGCATGGCCACGCACGAATCAGCTGTCCCTCCCCACGTGTACTTTCCGATTTGATGCGCCGAGCCGAATTTTGTGCCACGAGAGCCAGCGTGCGAGAAACGGACGCCCCAACGCGGGACTACGACCAAGGAGACGGCGAGCGCTTCGCACTCGGTACCGACGACCCACATCGGCACCCGCGACCATCACTGGGGCACCCGCGACGGCGTCGGAGGCCCGGGGCGTTACATGGGCATGCAGCACCCGCACAGCGGCGAGTGGGTCGAGTTCGCGGACATCGGCATCTGGGGCGACCATGTGCTCTACAACATCGGGGACCCGCGCAAGCGCAGTGCCACGCTGGCTCGGCGCATCCATCGGATGCGTTTCGAGGCGGACACGCACCTGCTCGTGAGCGGCGAGGTCGACCTGGTTTTGGCGGACCACAGCGTCCGCACCATGCACTTCGAGCGACTCGGCCACCAGATCGCGTTCTTGCGCTGCGGCATGTACGGCGGCCCGAACGGTGGTACGCCCGACGGCGACCTCTGGCACGGTATGGCCGTCGCGGCACGCGACGAGGTGGTCGTGCACGCCGAGACGTTCGACGTCACCGACCCAGCGGTGCGCAGCCGGCTGGCGGGTCAAGACCAGCACCACTGCCGCATCACGCTTGACGGCGAAGTCACCTACGGCCTGGTCGAGCCCTACGACACCCTGTGCTACGAGGTCGCCAAAGCGGGCGTCATGGGGTTCTCACTCCTGGCGGACTAGACCCCGAGACGGGTCTCTCGTTCAGCCGGCGGCGGCCGCGGCCTCGAGGCGTGCCAGGAGGATGGGTCCCATCGGGTTGTCACGACGGCGCGCGTCGCCGGCAATGCGCTGGTGCCGGTCGTTGATCGCCAGCGCGCAGACGAGCGCGAAGACCTCGTGCCAGGCGAGATCGCGTACCTCGTAGCCGGTGCGGTCCTCGTAGCGGGCCAGCGCATCGAGCGTCGTCGGAAAGGCGGGGACACATGCACCGAACCACGCCTCCATCATGAACTCGAGCCCCAGATGCCAGCCGAGGTCCATCTCTGGCGGCCCGAGAGCAGCCAGGTCCCAGTCGAGCACAGCCCGCACCCGGCGCTCGGGGCCAAAGACGAGGTTGCCAAGCCGCACGTCACCCCACAGCACTACGCACGCCTGCTCTGGCGGCAGATGGCGGGCGCACCACTCCAGCGCCTCGGCCAGCGCGGGAAGGGGTTCTCCTTGTGACGACCAGTCCACGTAGGTGACCCAGCGGTCGACCGCGTCGCGTAACGACCTTCCTGGCAGGTGCTCCTCCAGGACCGTGCCGCGCCACGGCACGGCATGAATGTCCGCCAGCGCGTCAATCAACCTGTCATGCATCACACCGCTGGAGCGCAGGCCCGGCGTCACGAACGTAGGGATCGAAGAGCGGGGCCGGGCCAGGAACGTGACCAGGCACCAGGGGCATGACGAGAAAGGGTGCGTCCACGTAGCTCTGATCGGTCACGACGACGGCCGGCGCGGGCGCCGGCACCCCTGAGGCGGCGACGGCGTTCTGCACCACGGCCTGCGGCTCCAGGTCGTAGTCGGGGAAGGAGGGCTCGAGCGGGGGCAGGCGTACCACCAGGCCAGGACGTGGTACGGGCCGAGGTCGACCAGCACGGTCTCGTTCGCCATGCTGCCCTGGGCGTGTGTCAACGAGACGATGTGCGGGTCTTTGTCCTCGACCGACGCCCCAGGGACGAGCTCGGGGTAGGCCGAGATCCAACGGTCGAGCCCAGCACGCAGTGATTCCCTGTCGCGCCCACCCCCAGTGACCATCCACGTGAACGTAACAGGGCTCAAATGCCCCCGTGCGACGACCAGAATTCCACGGCGTCACGCATTCGAAAGGTCATCTAGGGCTCTGACGACAGCATCAGTTCTTGACGGTTATCGTGACGCTCTCGCTGTGACCGCTCCCACCAGCAGCGTCATTGGCGATGCTCTGCAGATGGTACGTGCCGTTGGGCACGGTCCTCGTGTTCCACTTTGCGAGCCACCCCACGGTGGTTGACCGACCGGACCCGATCAGTGTCTCGCGTTGCGACGCGCCCGAAAGATAAAACTCGACCTTGGTCACCTTGACGTTGGCCGACGCCTCGGCATCAAGTGAAACAGTGCCCGACAACGTGGCGCCACGAGAAGGTTCGAGCACGTTCGTCTCCAGGTGCGGCGCGGCTTCGCCGTTGCCGTTCGCGACGGGGGCGAGGTGGATGTGAACCACACGAAGCCGCTGTTTGACGTGGAACCACCGGTCACGCCACCCGATTCGACAGGGGAACCGATCGCTGCGGTGACATAGCTGACAACAGCGGCGAAATTGTCACCTTCAGGCAAGGCGATCACCGTCTGGACGTCATATTTACGAAGAAAACACGCGGAGAGCCTGGACGTCGCTCTCTGAATGAGGTGCCGCTTGTGCCGTGGCGCTACCGGCGAACGCGGCGTCGAACGTGTTCTCGACCGACTCGGGCTCCAAGACAGAGGGGCTGAGAGTAGCGGGCCCGGCAGGCGACGGGCTCCACCCATAACCTCCGATCAGCTTGAAACGCATAGCAGCGACGGCTTGGTCGAGCATGATGTCGTGACTCGGCTCGAAAAACCTGAGGTCAGGATAGGGATAGGCAAGGACCACGCTCCCGGGCGGAATAGCATCAACGGCTGCCGAGGTGAAGAAGGACGGCACTTTCGTCTGGGATGTCGGCTGTGCATCACGCGGTGCCAACGGTATGACAACCGCTGCCGAGAGAACCGCCAACGCTCCGGCCCTCGCAACACTCCTCCACCTCAGGGACATCCATGCGGGACGACCCGATCGTCGCATTCGTCGCCACAGCTCATCGAGCCCGATCGCGAACATCGCGGCCGCGAACAATGCGGTGTAGAGCGCGAACCGGGCCGGGTCCAGGCTTTTGAGGACAGGGAGGTGCTCGAACACCACGAAGGGAAGCGGTAGCGGCGTTTCGTGCCCGTCGACCCAGAGGCGGGGACCGAGCGACAGGACGAAGGCGATCACGGCCATCGCCCCCGCAAAGAGGATCGCACGTCGCTGCCGCAGGAACACCGCAAACAACAAGAGAGCGACGAGAAGGGAATTCCCAGATACAGGGGCGTGGCGAACGTGAACCTTTGGATCGCTATGGCCGTGAGATGATTCGTGCCGAGCCATTCGGAGCTCGGCACGATCGCGCCGAGCAAGTCGCTCGGATACCAGCGACACGGTCGCTGCGAGGTTCGGCCCTCCGATCAGGCTTTGCGGGCCGGCGAGGGCATAGAGCAACGGAAACACGAGCAGCAGGCCGCCCACGACGAGTCCATGGGCGAAGGCTGTCGCCGCATAGCGCCACCGGTCGGCCAGTTCGTGGCGACGAACAAGAAGGAACAGCACGATCCGCGATCACGCCCAGCACGACCGCGCTGGCAAGTATTTCGGGCCAAATGAAGAATTGGAGGGTACACACCACTCCGAGGAGGGCCCCGGTTCTCCCCGGCCGCCAGTGTTGGCGCACCAAGATCTCGTGAAGGAGCAGAAAGATCACCGGAGGCAACGGCACGAAGGTGAGAAACAACAAACCACCGGCGAAGTGGGTGGCATAGCCGGAAAAGCCGTAGAGCAGTCCTCCGACGAAGGCGGCTGGCCACCACGTCGTCCAACGTCGGAGCACGAGGCACATCGAACTTGCTGAGAGCGCAACGGCCAGACGTAGCGCGATGTTCCAGCTGACAACCGGGCCAAAAGCTTGGTAATAGGCAGGAAGAGGAGGCCGAGGGGCAGCATCGAGTCGTTTACCCCGAAGTTTTCGCCTGCCGGATAGTTCTGCCACTGGGTCAGGAAGATGTTGTGGCCGTGCGGCAGCGCGTCTGCCATCCACGCGAGCCACCAAACCTGCAGGATCGCGTCATCCGAACGGGTTCCGGTGATGTGGCTCGAGCCGATCGAACCGAAGTGGCCGAACTCCAATATGGCCAAGACGACATACAGACCGCAGCAAAGCACCGGCGGCCACCAGCGCCGCCTTACCTGCGACTGTCGGGAGTCGCCTCTGTGGAAACTATCTCGGCCCGGAGGAACGTCTGCGACCCCAGCGGAGGTGCCGGTTGGAGATTCTCGTTGCGTCGCCATTGCCGCGGAAAGGTGTAAGCCTCCGTCGACAGGCTCCATCGCTCGCTGCAACCTCTCCTGCTCTCTCTATTTGTGGATCTGGACTCTATCTCCGACTCTCGAGAGAATTCGGACGGTGGATCCACCCCAAAACGACCGTACTGTGATGGCGGCGGCGCATTCGTTCGGCCTTCGCGGATTGATTCATGGACACGCAAGAGAAGCCAGCCGGTGACCATCTAGGGAAGGTAGACGACGGCGCGCCACTGGCCCGTCATCTCCGCCCGGCACAGGGCGGACCCGGCCCGGGTGCACCAGGTGATGACGTCCGGGTCGTTGACCTCGGCGTGGGTGCGCAGCAGCAGGCCGCGTCGCGGCGTGGTCCTGGCGCACCACCCACCCCTCGGGGAGCGGCACCCCGGCCTCGGCCAGGCGGGCCACGGCCTTGGCCCCGGTCGGGTGCATGAGGCCGACGGTCACCCCCTCGCTGTCGCGGCGTTCCTTCTTGGCCGGCATGACGGTCGCCATGGAGACCGGTGCCGCCCGGTTGCCGAAGAAGGCGAAGAGGCCCGGCGGAGGTTCGGGTTCGGCGGCCTCCTCGTCGATCCCGGGGAGGAGGTTGATCCACCCGCTCCCCGCCTCGCGCAATGTCGTAAGCGAGTCGGCCACACCGGCCACCTCGGGCGGCCAGAACTCGATCGTCCTCGTCTCACGGCGCCCGCTCACGCCGCGCACTCCCGACACCAGCCACGCCACCACTTCGGCCGCCGGGGCGAGCCGGCGCGGCGCGGAACCCCGTGCCGGCGTACAGGCTCATGTGCCCGGCGTCACCCGAGCGGGCTGCCGCGGCCCGGAGCGGCCGCGTGGCGTTGTTGATCTCGGGATAGGCCGCCGGCGCGTCGGGGTGGTCGCGCACCATGGCGTTGGCCAGGGCGCGGGCGCGGCGCCCGCTGAAGGCGCGGGTGACCGCCGTTGTGATGGCCACCCCTTCGGAGTCGCCCAACGCCTCCTTGTGCCGCGGGTGCGCCCCGCTCTCGGGACAGCGCAAGAAGGCGGTGCCCGCCTGCACCAAGGTGGCGCCGCGCGCCAGCAGGTCGGTCACGTCGGCTGGATCGCTGACCCCGCCCGCGGCCACCAGTGGGACGAGCGTCCGGCGGCGGACCGAGGCGAGCAGCGCCCGAACCGGTCGGTCCTGGTCCGGGCGGTCGTCGTTGGCCAGGCTGCCACGGTGCGCACCTGCCTCGGCCCCCTGCAGGCAGAGCGCGTCGGGACCGGCCCGCAGTGCACGTGCCGCCTCCTCGGGGGTCGTCACGGTCACGAGGACGAGCGATCCGGCGGCCTGCAGCGCACGCACCACATCGCCGTGCAGGGATCCCGAAGGTGAAGCTGACGGCGGCCGGCGGCGCGGCCAGGACCACCGCCGAGCTTGGCCTCGTAGTCGTCGTCGTCCCAGGCGGGCGGATCCAGGCTCGCCCCGAGGGCAGCGGCCTCCGGCCGCGAGGGAGGTGACGTAGGCGGCGACCGCGCCCGGGTCGGCAGCCGGCTCGCCGGGCACGAAGAGGTTCACCCCGAAACCCTCCACGCCGGCGGCGCGCACCGCGGCCATCTCCTCGGCCAGGGCGCGGACCGCTCTTGTAGCCGCCGGCCAGGAAGGCGCCGGCGCCCGCCGCGGCCGCGGCGACCACGAGATCGACGGTCGAGGGACCGCCGGCCATGGGCGAGAGGACCAGCCGCAGCGGCGCGAGGTCGCGCAGGCAGCGGCTGCGCCCGGGTGGGTCGGCGGGGGTGCCCGTCACGGCCCCACACTTGACCACTGACAGCTACGGTGGGCAACTCGTGGACCTCGACCTCGTCGCCACGCTGCGCAGCACCGGCGCGGCGCGCCAGTTCCACCCCGAGGTGGTGCCAGACGACGTGCTGGCCCGGCTGCTCGACACCGCCCGCTTCGCGCCGAGCGGCGGGAACCGCCAGGGTTGGCGCGTCATCGTCGTGAAGGACCGTGCGACGCGCACCGCGCTGCGCGACCTCTATCTCGACGGGTGGTACGAGTACCTGGCCATGGGCTCGGCCGGGCTGGTGCCGTGGGCGCCGGTGACCGACGCCGAGGCGGAGGCGCGGGCCCTCGCCGACGCACCGCGCTTTGCTGCGGCCGGCGCCGCCGCGCCCGGCTTCGCGGAGACGCTCGATGCGGCGCCCGCACTCCTGCTCGTCCTGACCGACCTGGCCGCCCTGGCCGCGGTGGACCGCGACCTGCCCCGCTACACGCTCGTCGGCGGTGCCTCCATCTACCCATTCGTCTGGAGCCTCCTGCTGGCGGCGCGGACCGAAGGGCTGGGCGGGGTCACCACGACGGTCGCAATCCGCCGTGAGGCGGAACTGCGCACGCTCTTCGACATTCCCGACACCGTGGCGGTGGCCGCGCTCGTCGTGCTCGGCCGCCCCGTCGCCCAACCGACCAAGCTGCGACGCGAGCCGGTGGCCTCGTTCGCGTGGATCGACCGCTACAAGGGTGTGCCGCTCGGTGGGACCTGACGACACGACGCGCTGACGGGGCGGCCGGCGCGGCCGCGCGGGCTCGCCGTGCTCAAATGGTCGGCCATGGCACAGAACGTCCTTGGCGAAGAGCTCCAGCCCTGCAACTTCGATCCGATCACCGGCTTCTACCGCGACGGCTGTTGCAACACGGGCGCGGAGGATGTCGGCGTGCACACCGTGTGCACCAAGGTCACGGCAGAGTTCCTTGCATTTTCGGCCTCGGTGGGCAACGACTTGTCGACGCCCCATCCCGAGTTCGGCTTCGGCGGTCTCAAGCCTGGCGACCAGTGGTGTCTGTGCGCGCCACGCTGGCAGGAGGCGTTCGAGGCCGGGGCGGCCCCTCCGGTGGTCCTGGCCTCGACGCACGCCGCCACGTTGGAGTGGGTCGAGCTGAGCAACCTGGTCGCCCACGCCATTTAGGCCGCGGCCGGCGTCGTAATGTCCCGGGTCGGGCCGACCGGAGCTGGACGAGGAAAGCAGAGGTCGCACCATGGAGCGCAATGCCGACGGGACCGTCGTGAGCGTCGAGCGGGTCATCCGTGCCCCGGCCGGCTCCATCTTTGCTATCGTCGCCGATGCGGCACGCCACCCCGAGTTCGACGGTTCGGGCCAGGTGGTCAAGGCGAAGGCGGGCGTGCCCCAACGGCTTTGCCTGGGGGCGACCTTCGGCATGTCGATGAGGCTGGGTCTGCCCTACACGACGGCCAACACGGTGGTGGAGTTCGAGCCAGACCGCCGCATCGCCTGGCAGACGCGCCTCTCTGGCCCGCTCGGCAAGATCCTGGGTGGGCGCATCTGGCGTTACGAGCTCGAGGGGACGACGGAGGGCACGAAGGTCACCGAGAGCTGGGACCTGCGGCAGGACAAACAGGGCTTCTTGCTCAAACGCGGACCGGTGGGCGCTCAGTTTGCCGGCAACATGACCAAGTCGCTCGAGCGCCTGGCCGCCTTGGCCGAATCATGATCGACGACGCCTGGGAAGAGCGGATCCTCCCTGCCCTCAGCGAGTACACCCGCATTCCCTGCCTCTCCCCCGCCTTCGACCCCGACTGGGCCGAGCGCGGCGCCATTGCCGCGGCCGCCCGGCTGCTGCTCGAGTGGGTGCGCGACCAGGATCCGGCGCTGCGGGCCGAGATCATCGAGCTCGCGGGCCGCACGCCGCTGCTCCTGATCGACAACGGGGGCAGCGGCGACCCGTCGTCGTCTACGGCCACATGGACAAGCAGCCACCCCTCGGCGAGTGGCGCAGCGGGCTCGGCCCCTTCGAGCCCGTGCGCGACGGCGACATCCTCTACGGGCGCGGGACGGCCGACGACGGCTACGCGACGTTCGCCGCCGTGACGGGTCTGTTGGCGGCGGGCGGCGGCGAGGGCCGCGTCCTCATCCTCATCGAGGCCAGTGAGGAGAGCGGCAGCCCCGACCTCTTGGCGTACCTCGAGCACCTCACGCGAGCGCATCGGCCGCCCGCGTCTGGTGATCTGCCTCGATTCGGGCGGGCTGAGCTACGACCGGCTCTGGCTCACCACGTCGCTGCGGGGAAACCTGGTGCTCACCGTCACCGTCGAGGTCTTGACCGAGGGTATCCACAGCGGCCAGGGCGGCGGCGTGGTGCCCTCCTCGTTCCGCATCCTGCGCCGCATGCTCTCGGGGATCGAGGACGAGGCCACGGGCCGCATCTTCCTGCCCGAGTTCCGCGGGGCGGGGATCCCCGAGGCACACCGGGCCAACCTCGAGACGCTGGCGGCGGAGTTCACCGACAGTGCGGCGCCGGTCGTCGAAGGGCTGCAACTGCTGGCAACCGACCCCGTCGACCGGCTCGCGGCGCGCACGTGGGGTGCCGCGCTCGAGGTGACCGGCGCCGGCGGCCTGCCCGCGCCGCGAGATGCCGGCAACGTCCTGCGCCCGTCGACGACGCTCAAGCATCTCGCTTCGCCTGCCACCCGACGTCGACGCCGAGCGCGCCTGTGACGCGCTGATCTCGGCCCTGCGCACCGACGAGGGGGCGCACGTCACCATCGACGTCGAGGGCGGGCCCAAGGTTGGATCGCACCGCCGCTCGAGCCCGACATGGCCGCCAGCTTGACCCGGGTCTCCACCGAACGCTTCGGCCGCGCGCCGGGCTATGTCGGTGAGGGCGGCTCCATCCCCTTCCTCGCCGACCTCCAGCGCGGCTTCCCGGGCACCCAGTTCGTCGCCACCGGGGTTCTCGGCCCGCACTCGAACGCGCACGGTCCCAACGAGGCGCTGCACATCGGAATGGGCAAGGCCGTCACTCACGCCGTCGCAGAGCTGCTGCGCTCCCGATAGGTTCGGCTCCATGGCCTCCGAAGGTGCCCTCGCCGGCAAGGTCGCGCTCGTCACGGGCGGCAGCCGCGGGCTCGGCCGCGAGATGGTCCTGGCGTTCGCCGACGCCGGCGCCGACGTCGTCATCGCCAGCCGCAAGATCGAGGGCTGCCGTGAGGTCGCGGCGCTGGTCGAGGCGAAGGGACGCCGCGCCTTGCCGGTCGCCTTCCACGTGGGTCACTGGGACGAGATCGACGCGATGGTCGAGCAGGCCTACGGCGCCTTCGGCCACGTCGACGTGCTGGTCAACAACGCCGGCATGTCGCCCCTCTACCCCGACCTGCCCTCGGTCACCGAGGAGCTGTGGGACAAGGTGATCGGGGTGAACCTCAAGGGGCCCTTCCGCCTCACCACCCTGGTCGGGACGCGCATGGCGGCCGGGGAGGGTGGGTCCATCATCAACGTGTCGACGACGGGCTCGCTGCGCCCCGCACCCGACATGCTCCCCTACGACGCCGCCAAGTCCGGCCTCAACACCCTCACCGAGGGCTTCGCCAAGGCATTCGGCCCGACCGTGCGGGTGAACTGCATCATGGCCGGGCCCTTCCTGACCGACATCGCCGAGAACTCCTGGGGCCCGGCGGCGCGTGAGCACGGCATGCCGCGCCACGCCCTGGGGCGTGCGGGCGAGCCGCACGAGATCGTGGGCGCCGCCCTCTATTTCGCCACGAACGCCTCGTCGTTCACGACCGGCGCCATCTTGCGCGTCGACGGAGGGATCCCGTGACAGACACCGCAGACTTCTGGTTCGACCCCCTGTGCCCGTGGGCCTGGATCACCTCACGCTGGATGCTCGAGGTCGAGCAGGTGCGCGCCATCCACACCCGCTGGCACGTCATGTCGCTCGCCATCCTCAACGCCGACCGCCAGGGGCTCGACGAGCAGTACAAGGAGCGCATGGCCCGGGCCAAGGGTCCGGTGCGGGTCTGCATCGCGGCCGAGCAGCTCAAGGGCAACGACATCCTCCTCCCGCTCTACACCGCACTCGGGAACCGCATCCACCTCGAACAGCGGGGCCGCCAGGAGGGCGAGGGCGAGAAGATCATGGCCGAGGCGCTCGCCGAGCTCGGCCTGCCGGCCTCCCTGGCCGAGGCGGCACAGTCCGAGGAATACGACGAGGCTCTCGCCGCCTCGCACTACGCCGGCATGGAGCCGGTGGGCGACGACGTCGGCACACCGGTGATCCACTACAACGGCACGGCCATCTTCGGCCCCGTGGTGACCCCCGCCCCCAAGGGCGAGGCCGCCGGTCGGCTCTGGGACGGCGTGCTGTTGTGCACCGGGACCGACGGCTTCTTCGAGCTCAAGCGCACCCGGGACCGGCGCCCCAGCTTCGACTGAGCCGCGGTCACCCGCGGCTCATTGCGAGGCCAGGATGGCAGCCACCTCGGCCACCGGGTCGCGCACCACGGGGCCGGTCGCCGTCACCTCGGCGCGCACGATGGTGCCGTTGAACGCGAACGGCGCCTCGTAGTCGCCACCCACCGCGGGCCCCCACTCGTAGCCACATGTGAGCCCGATCATCACCTCGTTGAAGGCGACCGGCGTGAAGCGCTCCACCTCGCCGGACCCGACCTCCGTCGCCGTCCTGGACGAGGCTGGCCCGGCCCCCGAGCAGCTCGTCCTTCTCGAAGCGGAAGGCCACCTCGTGGCGGCCCGGGCCGAGTTCGACGTCGGCCACGACCTCGTAGAGCCGCTGCCCGTGCAGGTTGTGCACATAGCGCAGCCGGCCACGCGACGACGTGGAGCGACCACCCGCCGAGCGCGCACCCGAGGGCGAGCAGCGTGCCCGAGGGTTCGACGCCGTCGGGCACCTCGAGGGTGAGGTTGATGTCGTGGGAGCGGTTCCGCACGTCGACGGCGACCCACTCGGGCACCGGGGCCCCGCCCTGGAAGTAGCGGTAGACCGCCTGGGGCCTCCGGTGGTCGTGCTTGTGCGCGATCGCATCGAGGACCCGGTTGTCGAGCGGGAGCACGTCGTTGCGCCGCGCCTCCTCCCACCACAGCGTCGACGAGCTCAGCGACCTTCTCGGGGAACTCGGCGGCGAGGTCGCGTGACTCCGACACGTCCTCGGCGACGTGGTAGAGCTCCCACACGTCGTCGTCCCACGGCGCGTTGGACCGCAAACCGTCGTCGTAGATCGGGCCGACCGGGTGATAGGTGACCGCCTTCCAGCCATCGTGGTAGATCGCCCGCGAGCCGAGCATCTCGAAGTGCTGCGTGACGTGCCGGCCGGGTTCGCTCTGCCCTCCCTGGCCGAGCACGTAGGCGAAGCTGGTGCCGTCGAGGTGGGACTGGGCGACGCCCTCGATCTCGGCCGGTGCGCGCGATCCCGACGAGCTCGAGCACGGTCGGCATGATGTCGACGGCATGGGCGTACTGGCGGCGCACCTCACCGCCGGGCCCGGCGCGTCGGCCGGCCGGCATGCGCACGATGCACGGATCGGCCACTCCGCCCTCGTGGACCTCACGCTTCCAGCGCTTGAAGGGGGTGTTGCCCGCCATGGTCCAGCCCCACGGGTAGTTGTTGTGGCTGCGCGGGCCACCGATCTCGTCGATGCGGCTGTACATCTCGCCGATGCCGGCGCCTTCGAAGTTCGACAGCCGGCCCTCGTTGATGGTGCCGTCCTTGCCGCCCTCGGAGCTGGCGCCGTTGTCGGACACGACGATCACCACCGTGTCGTCGGCGTCGCCCACGTCGTCGATGAAGTCGAGGACCCGGCCGATCTGCTCGTCGGTGTACGAGAGGAATGCGGCGAAGCACTCCATGAAGCGCTCGGCCAGGGTGCGCTGACGCTCGTCGAGGCTGTCCCAGCTCGGGACCCAGGCGGGGCGCGGTGTGAGCACGGTGCCCTCGGGGACGATGCCCGCGCCAGCTGGCGGGCGAAGGTCTCCTCGCGCCAGGTGTCCCAGCCCTTGGCGAAACGGCCCTTGTAGTGCTCGATCCACTCGGCCGGCGCATGGTGCGGCGAGTGGCAGGCACCCGGTGGCGAAGTACAAGAAGAAGGGCAGCTCGTCGTCGACGGCACGGAGGTCGCCCAGGAACTCGATGGCCCGGTCGGCCAGGTCGGCACTGAGGTGGTAGCCGTCCTCGACCGAGCGGGGCGGGCGCACGGCATGGTTGTCGTGGTACAGCGCCGGGACGAACTGGTGGGTCTCGCCGCCGTGGAAGCCGTACCAGCGGTCGAAGCCACGGCCGAGCGGCCAAGTGGCCCGCGAGTTGGCCATGTTGGTCTCGCCCTCGGGGCTGAGGTGCCACTTCCCGACCGCGTACGTCGCATAGCCGGTGGCCCGCAGGATTTCGGAGAGGAAGCCGTTCTCGCGGGGCGGTCGACCCCAGTACGCCGGGAAAGCCGGTGGCCAGGTCGGCCACGCGACCCATGCCGCTGCGGTGGTGGTTGCGCCCCGTGAGCAGACAGGCCCGGGTCGGTGAGCACAGCGCGGTGGTGTGGAAGTTGGTGAGCCGCACGCCTTCTGCGGCGACCCGTCGATGGCGGGCGTCTCGATGTCGGAGCCGTAGCAGCCGAGCTGGGCGAACCCGACGTCGTCGAGCACGATCAGCACGACGTTGGGCGCGCCCTCGGGCGGCGTCGGCACCGGAGGCCACCACGGCTCCGAGTCACGCCAGTCGTTGCCGATCTTCCCCTGGAACTCCATGCGTGCCACGCGCCAACCCCCAGAATCTCTCGATGTCCCGAGAGCTTGGCATTGGGCGTGCGCCGGGCGCACATGGGCCGCTCCGCGGGGGTGGCTACAGGTCGAGGCCGTCGAGGTAATGGGCCCGTCCCGTGTCGTCTGAAGTCGACCGGCGTCGTCGATGGCGTCCCGCCGACCACCGACCACCGACCACCGATGCCCACGGGCTCCAGCGCGATCACGGTGGCCAACGGTAGTTTCTCCGTGTGCGGGAACGTCGAGGGGCCCAGGAGCGCGGCCGCCTGATCGGCACCATCACCGCCAACGAGTTGCGCCGGCGGGTCCGTGATCGCTCGGCGGTCATCACGTGCCTGGTCGCGCCGCTCGCCATCGCGGCGATCCTCGGGCTTCGCCTTCGCCGGCAACAGCGTCGAACGGCACGCTGCCCATCGGCGTGAGCGGGGTGATCGCGGCCGCTCGTCCGCGCCGCCGTCCACGCCAGCCAGTTGCCGGCCAATGTCGTCGTGCGGCTCTACCCGGCGAGTCCCGCACCTCAGCCGGGCGGTCGACCGACGGGACACTCGCGGGGGCGTGGCTGATCTCGCGGTCCGCACAAGACGCTCTCGCACCTGCTCATCCCCATGGTGGCGCCGGGCGCCACGCCGTCGCCCGGCTTCGACATCGTCGACCGGGCCAACGAGGTGGTCGGGCAGGAGGTGGCCGAGTCACTGGCGGCCGGGCTGGCCAGCCGGATCTACGCCGGCCGCCTGTGCCGGGGGACGGCAACAGACGCGGCGGCCATCTCCGTCTCGGCCAGCACCCTCGGCAACGGCGGCAAGGCGGTGCTCAACTACTTCGCACCCTCGATCGCCGTGGTCTTCCTCTTCATCGGCAGCGGGCTCGGCATGCGCTCCCTCCTGATGGAGCGGGCGACGGGGACCCTGGCCCGGCTGGCGGCGTCCCCCGTCCGCCCGCGCAGCCATCGTGTGGGGCAAGCTGCTGGCCATCGGCCTCACCGGGCTCACCTCCATCCTCATCGTGTGGGGCGTGACGGTCGGCGTCGTTCGGCGCCGACTGGGGCGACCCGCTCGGGGTGCTCATGATGTGCGTGGGCGCCACCGCCTCCATGTGCGGACTCGGCGCGTTCCTCACCTCCTTCGCCCGCACGCCCCAGGAGGCCTTCGCGGCGTCACTCATCGTCGGCCTCGTGCTGGCGCTGCTCGGGGGCAACCTGCTCCCGCCCGGTGCCTTGCCCGAAGCGCCTCCAGGTGCTGAGCCTCGGCACGCCCAACGGGTGGTCGCTGGTCGGCTTCGGGCGCCTGTCCCTGCTGGGCGATGCCGGCGTCCGCAGTCATCGGCCCCTTCCTCGTCCTCTGCCTCATCGCCGTCGTGACCGGCGGGCTGGCCATGACTGCGGGTGCGCCGGATGGTGGCGCCGTGATCCCGATCATCCGGGTCAACCTGCGCCGGGCCGTCGGCGACCGCCGCTATCTCTTCGTGGCCACCATCTTCCCGGTGCTGTTCATCTTGGTCACCGGGCTCCTGGCGGGGAGCCCGAAGGAGCCGGTGGGACTGGTGCATCCTTCGGCCCGGCTCGTGCAGCTGGCCGAGCACACCGCCGACCTCAAGGTCCGGATCGAGCCGAACCGGTCGCAGCTGAGCGACGACATCTTGCGAGGCCGCGTCGTGGCCGGGCTGGTCACGCTGCCCTCGCGACCGCGGATCACAGCGGGTCGAATTCGTGAGCGAGTCGGCCAGCACGAGCGCCGTCCAGGCGCGCACGGACGTCGTCGCGCTGCTCGACCTCATCGCCGCCGAGGGCACGCGCACCACGGTCACCGACGTCACACTGGCCCGCACGGACGTCCCCGCCGCGCTCAGCCCCTTCTCCTACGTCGCACCGGCGGACACGGTGCTCTTCCTCGGCATCACCGTCCTGCTGCTGTCCTCGGGCGTCGTCGAGTCGCGCCGGCTCGGGATCATGCGCCGACTGGCGGCGGCACCCGGTGCGTCCGCGCGCTCGGTCATCGCCGGAATGGTGGCAACGAGCCTGTGCGTCGCCGCCGCGCAGAGCGCCGGGCTGCTCTTGGTCGGCCGGCTGATCTTCGGCGTGCACTGGGGCAACCCGGCCGGGGTGTTCCTCGTCCTGGCCACGCTGTCACTCGCCTATGCCGGCGCGGCCGCCCTGGTCAGCCTGCGCTCACGCAGCGAGGAGCAGGCGATCTCGCTCGCCGTCGTGCTCGGCATCGTGTGCGGCATGCTCGGCGGCTGCATGTACCCCCTCGACGTCGTCGGCCCGGCGGTGCGAGCGGTCGGCCACGTCGTGCCGCAGGCCTGGGCCATGGACGCCTTCGTGAAGCTCATTTACGACCACGTGGGCCTGGCCTCGGTGCTGCCCGAGATCGGCGTGCTCGCGCTCTTCGCCGCCGCGCTTGGTGGCCCTCGCCCTACGGGCCTATGCGCGGACGGTGTACTCGCCAGGGTGAAAGCGCCGGGTGAGCCGGCGGAACTTCCATGTGTGGTCGGGCCACAGCGTCGTGTTGCGGCCGCGATGGTCCAGGTACCAGCTGCCACAGCCGCCCTCGACCCAGACCGAGTGCTCGAGCCGGCGACTGGAGCCACTCGTTGTAGCGCCGCTGCACCGAGGGCTTCACCTCCACGACGTTCGCCCCGGGGCGGCGCAGGAAGCCGATCGCGCTGGCGATGTAGTTGATGTGCGACTCGATCATGAAGATCATCGAGTTGTGGGCCAGTGTCGAGTTCGGTCCGATCATCAAGAACAGGTTGGGGAACCCGGCCACCGTGGAGCCGGCATAGGCCTCGACGCCGTTGGCCTTCCACACCTCGGAGAGCCGCGCCCCGTCGCGCCCGACGATGTGCTCGGCGTACGGCGGCTCGGCGGCGTCGAAGCCGGTCCCCATGATGACCACGTCGACCGGGCGGGCGATGCCGTCCTGCCCCACCACTTCGTGCGCCGTGAACGATGCGACGGGCGAGTCGACCACCTCGACGTTGGAACGGGTGAGCGACGGGTAGTAGTCGTCGGAAAGCAGCAGGCGCTTGCAGCCCGGCTCGTAGTGCGGGGTGAGGATGTCGGCGCAGGGCCTCGTCGGGCACCTGCTTGGCCAGGTGGTCGAGGGCGATCTTGCGCACCGCGGCCTTGCGCCGCTCTCCTCCTCCCACGAAGACGCCGGAGCAGCGACTCGAAGATGGCGTAGATGCGCAGCCGCGACAGCCGTTGGAGGCCGGGGACCGCGCGGTAGGCCGCCCGGCGCCACGCGAGACGGCACGATCGCGCCGGGGCACGACCCACGGCGGCGTGCGCTGGTGGAGGTAGAGGTGCTCGACCTCGGGGCGATCTGGGGTACGAACTGGACGGCCGAGGCACCGGTCCCCACGACGCAGACCCGCTTGCCGCTCAGGTCGTAGCCGTGCTCCCAGTGCGCCGAGTGGAAGACCTTGCCGCGGAACTCCGTCGAGTCCGGGGAAGTCCGGGACGGACGGCTCGCTCAAGGAGCCCAGTCGCCCACACCAGCACCCGGGCGCGGTACTCGTCGCCGCCGGCGCGGACCACCCAGCGCGCCGGTCAGCCTCGTCCCAGCGCGGCCTCGTCGACCGCGTGATCGAAGCGGAGGTGGTCCCCGATCGCCGAAGCGGTCGACGCAGGCGCGCATGTAGTCCCAGATCTCGGCCTGCGAGGGAAAGGAGCGGGACCAGTCCGGGTTGAGGGCGAAGGAGAACGAGTAGAGATTGGACGGGACGTCGCAACAGCAGCCCGGATAGGAGTTGTCACGCCACGTGCCGCCCAGGTCGTTGCCCCGGTCCAGGATCGACGAAGTCGTGCACGCCCATGTCGCGCAACCGGGCGGCTATGCCGATGCCTGAGAAGCCCGGCACCGACGACGACGACCTCGTGATCGCTCACGTCGTCGCTCACGTCGGTGGCGGCGACGAAGTCCGACCACCACCCGGGCGAGGTCCTCTCCGCAGTCCTCCTGAAGGAAGTGTCCGCCGCCGACGATGGTCGTATGGGGCTGCCCCTGCGGCCCCGGGGATGTTCTCCTTCAAGTGCCGGTCCGCTCCCTTGGTGATGGGGTCGCTGTCGCTGAAGGCGCAGAGGAAGGGCCGGTCGAACGCCGCCAGGCCGACCCAGGCCGCCACGTTGGCGTCGTGGGCGGGGTCGTCGGGCCGCGACGGGACCAGCATCGGGAATTGCCGGGCACCCGCCTTGTACGTCTCGTCGGGGAAGGGCGCGTCGTAGGCGGCTTCGACTCCTGGGCCGAGCGGCTTGGCGCACCCGCCACGGACGATGCCGCCGGTCGGGAACTCCTCGACCTCCTGGGAGAACCGCTGCCAGGCGAAGAAGGCCTCACCGGGATTGGTGTCACCCGTCGGCAAGAACGTGTTGGCCGCCACCACCCGGGCGAACCGCTCGGGGTGCTCGCCCACCAGGCGCAGGCCGATCAGCCCACCCCAGTCCTGGCCGACCAGCGTCACGCCGCTCAGGTCGAGTCGGTCGAAGAGGAGCTGGCGCATCCATTCGACGTGGCGGGCGAAGGTGTAGTCCGAACGCTCGCTCGGCTTGTCCGACCTGCCGAAGCCGACCAGGTCCGGGGCCACGACCTGCAACCCGGCGCCGACGAGGACCGGGATCATCTTGCTGTACAAATAGGACCACGAAGGCTCGCCGTGCATGAGCAGCACGGCAGGCGCGGCTGCATCTCCTTCGTGCAGGTAGTGGACCCGCAAACTGGCGCCGTCGCCGTCGGCGACGTCGGCATAGTGCGGGGCGAAGTCGATAGCCGGGCAGGCCGGCGAAGCGGTCATCGGGGGTGCGCAGCGTCTTCATGCAGGCGGGAGCCTACGCCTCTCGCACCGGGACCCGCCCCCGGATCGGGCCGCGCGCGGCGCTGCACGGCCGTGGCCGGCGCGCTCTAACCTGACACCGACGTCACCGTGTGCACCGACGTGCCGATCCGGGGAGGGAGCCGCGCCATGACAACGTCCGACGCGAGAGAGTACGACCCGTTCACCGCCTTCGACGACGTGGTCGCCGGCACCACACGAAACCCGTGGCCGGCGCTGCGCGAAAAGCGGATCGACACGCCCGTCACCAAGGGCTTCACGATGTCGCCCGACGTCCTCCCCGAGGGGTTCGACGTCGAGCCGGGGTGGATCGCCTACCGCTACGAGGACTGCTCACGCATTTTGCGCGACGCCAAGACCTTCACGTCCACCGCCTACGACTCCAGCATCGGCATGGTGATGGGCCACATGATCCTCGGCATGGACGACCCCGAACACCGCACGCACCGCAATCTCGTGGCGCACACGTTCCGCGAGAAGGCCCTGGCACGCTGGGAACCCGAATTCATCGGGCCGATCATCGACGAGCTGATCGATCGCTTCGCGGCCGACGGCCACGCCGATCTGGTGCGCCAGCTGACATTCGAGTTCCCCGTGCGGGTCATCGCCCGGCTGCTCGGGCTCCCCGAGGAGGACTTCCCGCAGTTCCAGCGCTGGTCCGTCGAGCTCATCGGGCTGGTTGCCGACATCGACCGGGGCCTGGCCGCGTCGGAGTCCCTGCGCGACTACTTCGCCGGCGTGGTCGCGGATCGGCGGGCCCAGCCGGCCGAGGACGTCATCAGCGACCTCGTCTCCGCGGAGGTCGACGGCGAGCAACTGAGCGACGAGGCCATCTACTCCTTCCTCCGCTTGTTGCTGCCGGCGGGGGCGGAGACGACCTACCGTTCGTCGGGCAACCTGCTCTACCTCCTCTTGACCCACCCCGATCAGCTCGAAGCGGTGCAGCGCCGACCGTTCCCTGTTGCCCCAGGCGATCGAAGAGGGCCTGCGCTGCGAGCCTCCCCTCTTGACCATCAACCGCACCACCACCTGCGAGGTGGAGCTGGCCGGGGTGACCATCGGCCCGGGCGAGAGCATCACGCCCCACATCGGCTCGGCCAACCACGACGAGACGCGTTGGGAGAACCCGGAGGCATTCGACATCTTCCGGCCCGCATTGCCGCACATCGCGTTCGCTCACGGTCCGCACATGTGTCTGGGCATGCACCTCGCCCGCCTCGAGACTCGGGCGCTCCTGACCCGGGTCCTCGAACGATTGCAGGACCTCGCCTTCGACCCCGGAGCCGACGATCCCTACATCCGCGGCGACGTCTTCCGCTCCCCCACCGCGCTGCCGGTTTCGTTCCGCGCCGCCTGACGACGCGTGACGGGCTGCGTTCCGGCTGTCGAACGCTGCCTCGCGAGGTCAGTCGGGTCAGCTGCGGGGGACGTCCCTCCAGGGGAGCTCCTTGTCGGTGCGCACGTCCCCGGGAAGGCCGAGCACGCGCTCGCCCAGGATGTTGCGCATGACCTCGGAGGTCCCGCCCTCAATTGAGTTGGCGCGCACGCGCAGGAAGAGCTTGTGCACGTCAGGCGAGCCCATGCCGACCAGGTCGGGCCGCACCATCGGGTACCCAGCCGGGAAGAGCATGCCCTCGTTGCCCAGCAGGTCCATGCACAGCTCGTAGACCCGTTTGTTCTCCTCGGCGAAGGCGAGCTTCGAGACGGAGCCCTCGGGGCCGGGGGTACCGGACTTCCGCGTGGCTGCCGCCCTCATGTTCGTCATATTCAGCGTCTCCATGCCGGATGTACAAGGAGACCAGGCGGTCCCGCAGTGCCAGTGCATGTGCGGAGGTGTCTCCCTGCCACCGCTCCTTCCATATCTTGATCGCCTCGGCGACGGGGCCGCCGGGTCGCCGGTTGACCGCGCCGCCGATCGACACCCGCTCGTTCATGAGGGTGGTGACCGCCACGTGCCAGCCGTCGCCCTCCCCGCCGATGCGGGCGCTGTCGGGCATGCGGACGTCGGTGAAGAAGACCTCGTTGAACTCGGCCTCGCCGGTGATCTGGAAGAGCGGCCGCACCTCGACGCCCGGCGCCTTCATGTCGACCAGGAACGCCGTCATCCCCTTGTGCTTGGGGACATCGGGGTTGGTTCGGGCGATGATGAGCCCGAAGGCCGAGATGTGCGCCAGGGTCGTCCAGACCTTCTGGCCATTGAGCAGCCACTCGTCGCCATCGCGTTCGGCTCTGGTCGACAGGCCGGCCACGTCGGAACCGGCGCCCGGTTCGCTGAAGAGCTGGCACCAGATCTCCTCGTTGGTGAAGAGCGGTCGCAGGTAGCGCTCCTTCTGCTCGGGCGTGCCGTGCGTGACGATGGTCGGGGCGCACATCCCGTAGCCGATCGGGTTGCGCACACCGGCAGCCGGTGCGCCACCGGCGTTGAGCCGGCTCAGCGCGCGCGCTGCTGGTCCCTGGGTGTCAACCCGAGACCACCCGAGCCGAGGGGAAAGTGCAGCCATGCCAGACCGCGGTCGTACTGCTCCCCGAAGAACTGCTGCGCCGGCGTCGTTGCGGGCGGACAGTCGGCCAGCAGGCCGTCAACCAGTTCGTCGACGTTTGCACTCATGCCCGCACCCTATAGCGTGCTTTCGTGCTGGCACCTGCTCGGGTCCGACGCCGTCGTGAGGCGACACCTGCGTGACGAGTTCGCTGACACTGCCCGACGGGAGGCTGCTCGCCTTCGAGGAGTACGGGGACCCCAGCGGGTTTCCCGTCCTGAGCTTCCACGGCGGGTTCAGCTCGCGCCTCGACGCCGCCCCGGCCCACGAAGCCGCCGTCGCGGCCGGCGTCCGGCTCGTGTCGCCCGATCGTCCCGGCATGGGACTCTCGACGTACCAGCCGGGACGACGGCTCATCGACTGGCCCGCCGACGTCGAGCACCTGACGCGATCCCTGGACATCGACCGCTTTGCCGTCATGGGCTGGTCGGCCGGCGGCCCCTACGCCGCGGTGTGCGCGGCCAAGCTGCGCGGCCGGGTCACCGCGGCGGCCCTCTTGTCGAGCTCGGTGCCGCTCGACATCTATGGCACGACGAGAGGATTGAGCACGGAGGACCGCGCCCTGCTCCTGCTGACGCGGCACACACCCTGGCTGGCCTCGGCTGTCATGAGGGTCAGCATCGTCAACGCCAGCAACGCCCGTCTCCTGCCGTGCGGCAATGCGCACTTTCCCGCCGGTGGACCGGACGATCCTCACCGAGTGGGGTCCGCCCGATCACGCGCTGGCCTTCGTGAGGGAGGCGATGCGCCAGGGCACCGAGGGCTGCGTCCAGGACTACAGGATCTTCGGTGACCCGTGGGGGTTCGCCCTCGAGGAGATCCGGGTGCCTGTCCAGATCTGGGAGGGCTCAGACGACCAGACCGGCCCGCCCGATTACCGCGAGTTCCTGCGCCGGCACATCCCAGGCGCCACCGTCACGGTCGTCCCCGGCGAGGGTCACCTGTCCCTGTTGCCCCATCAGGCGCCGTCCATCTTCGCCGCCTTGCTCGGCGGTGACCACAGCGCCGAGTCGGCGGCGCGCTCGAACGTGGGGTAGGCGAGGATCCCCGACTTGCTCGCCACCGGGGCGAGGCCGACGACGGCCGCGGCCGGCCGCCTCGTTTAGAGGCCGCCCCAGTTGGTGACCTTGACGGGGGCCACGATCGGGGTGCCCACGACGAGCTGAATCTGGTAGTGGTCGCCGAGCGGGAGGTTCCGCGGGTTCCCGGTGTAGATCCCGGTCTTCTCACCGGGGGCGGTAAAGAAGGTGGTCACGGGACCCGTCGCCGATCCGACCTGGGTCTTGCTCAACGGGATCCCCCACTCGTCGAAGAACTGGCCGAGGGTGAAGCTCTCCGAGGTGCTGGGGGACTCGACGTGGATGATCCCGTCATAGGCGTGCACGTGCAGCCAATAGAAGCAGCTGCCGGTCTGGACGAAGGGCCCTTCCGCCGTGCTGACGGCTCCCGCGCCGGGGATGCCGATGCCGTAGGGGATCACGCGCGCCTTGCCGTTCACGAAGACGGTCAGGTGGGTGTGCACGTGGGTGATCGTCTGCTCGTTGGTCTGGCACTGGATCCCGTCGACACTCTGCCCGGTCGCCGCAGTGAGCAGGGTCGCCAACTTCGGTCCGCTCGGCACGCCAACGGTCTCGGGACCCGGGGTCTCGGCGGGCGGTTGGATCCAGGTCGACGACATCGACGCCGGGATGGGCTGGAGCGGGACGTGCGGGTTGGGATTCTGCGGCGGTGCGCTGGTGGAGCCGCCCGTCACCACCACGATGATGACGACCACGAGCGCCACGACGGCCAGGGCGCCGCCAACCCGAATGCCGATGCGCATGCGCTGCTGGCGCAACTCGGCGGCGCGCTTCTCGGCGGCGCGGCGCTGGTTCTCGGTCCTGCGCTGGGCCTTCGACTGCTTCCCACTGGTCATTGGGGCGTCAGCGTAGCGAACCAGTCCCACCGAAAGGCATCAACTCGCTCGAGTGGGCCGGCCCACTCGGGTGCCGGTGCCTCACCCGTGCTCGCAGCGCCAATGGCGTTCGCTGCCTGCCACAGGTCGCCGTCCACGAAGGCGACCGTCACGTGACGATCGTTCGACGTGTCGGTGAACTGCCACGTTCCCGCCACGCCGGGCTGCTCGACGGTCGCCTCGCCATCGACCTGCGGACCGACCACGACGTAGACACCGTTCGAAGGTCGGAACGGCACCGCTCCGGGTGACACCGCCACGCGCGGCGCGGCCCAGGCGCCGGTGATCTCGAACGGTCCCGACAGGAGCGCCGTGCGGGCGGCAAAGAAGCGGTCTTCGGCGTAGAGCCGTTTGGCCAGCGCGAAGAACTCGGGCAGGACACCCTCGTCGTGCATCAGATACAGCGTCATGTAGTGGAAGCGGTCGAGCAGCGGCCCGCTCGCCGCTTCGACTGCCTGGCAGCGCGGCGAACGGACCCAGCGCTGGCCGAACGTGATGCCCTCGATGGTGAACTGCTCGGGCATGTGGTCGAGCTGGTGCCACACGTTGTAGGCCTCGTGGGCGGACGGGTCGGTGACCTCGGTGAACGAGAAGAATCCCAGCACTCGCCCACGGTACCCGGCGCCCGCGATGAAAGACTCTCCCCTATGGACGCAGCCACACCTCTGGCCGGGGTCCGGGTACTGGACCTGAGCATCTGGCGGCCTGGTCCGTATGCGACATCGCTCTTGGTCGGCCTCGGTGCCGACGTCTTGAAGGTGGAGCCCCCGGCGGGTGACCCGATGCGCCACTACGCCGGGTTGTTCGGCGTGATCAACGCCGGCAAGCGCAGCGTGGAGCTCGACCTGAAGGAGGACGTCGCTCGTGCCCGCGCCCTCGAGCTCGCCGAGGTCACCGACGTCGTCGTCGAGGGCTTCCGGCCAGGCGTGATGACCCGCCTCGGCCTTGACTACGACGCGGTCCGCCGGATCAATCCGACGGTGGTCTACTGCTCCATCTCGGGGTACGGGCAGACCGACCCGCGCGCCGCACTCCCGGGGCACGACGTCAACTACCAGGCCTGGGCCGGTGCCCTCACGCCCGAAGGAGGCGCCGGCGTCATGCCGCAGCTGCCACTGGCGGACCTCGCGTCCGGCATGACCGCGGCCTTCGGGATCTGCGCCTCCATCCTCGGCCGCCGGACGACGGGCGAGGGCACGTACCTCGACGTCTCCATGACCGACGTGATGTCGACGTGGACGGGGCCCTCGGGCTCGGGGGCGTCGGAGGCGTCGGATGGGTCGCCCCGCCAGCCGCCGGCACAGGCCGTGCCGGGCTACGGCCTCTTCACCACCGCCGACGGACGGCAGGTGGCGCTGGGCGTCGTCAACGAGGATCACTTCTGGGCGCGTCTGTGCACGGCGCTCGGACTGGACGACCTCGCCGACCTCGACTTCGCGCAGCGGTCGCCGCGCGGGGACGAACTCCAGCGGGTGGTACGGACTGCGATCACCACGCGCCAGCGAGACGAACTGGTCGGTTCGCTCGTCGCCGCCGGCGTTCCGGTGTCGCCCGTCCTCGACCGTCGAGAAATGCTGGACGCCGCGCCCTTCCCCGCCTTCCCGATCAGGTTGCCGTCACCGGTGGCCTCGGGACCCGTCCCGCGTCTCGACCAGCACCGCGGCGAGGGCTTCCCCGCCGGCCGCTGAGCTCGGCCTGCCCCCCTGTTACGGTGCGGGCCGCCAACTGACATGACCGAGATCACCGAGCTCCTTGTCGCCAACCGTGGCTACGCCGCGGCACGGGCCAACATCGACGACCCGCGCCCGAGCCGGCACCTGGCCGTCGTCACCTGCATGGACGCCCGCATCGACGTCTTCGCCGTGCTCGGGCTACACCTCGGCGAGGCACACGTGATCCGCAACGCCGGCGGACGGGTGACCGAAGACGTTCTGCGCAGCCTGGCCCTGTCGACCGGTGTCCTCGGGGTCGACACCGCGGTGGTGATGCAGCACACCAAGTGCGGTCTGGCCGGCGTTACCGACGAAGAGCTCCGGGCGTTGACCGGGGCCGACCTGGGCTTCCTCCCGATCGACGACCACGCGGCGGCGCTGCGCGAGGACGTGGAACTCCTGGCCGGCACGCCCTATCTGAGTCGGCTGCGCCTCGTGGCCGGCCTGGTGTACGACGTCGGAACCGGGCATCTCGACGACGTGGTCCGCTGGGAGCGAGCGGAGGCCGGGCCCGCGTCCTCGACTCGACCCCGCTCCATGACGCCGTGGCCACCCAAGACACCGTCACCCAGCTACGCGCCGCCGTCCGCAAGCTGCTGATGGCCCTCGATGGGGCCGCCAGCCCCTTGGCCGAGGCGGTCCGCGCCGTCTTGGTGCGCGACGACGAGTACGCCAGCGTCGGCAAGCCTCCGTGCGACTGGGACGACAAGGCGGCCCGAGAGGCCCTCGTCGACGCCCTGGTGCGTGACGCCCTGGCCGCGCTCGGCGCCATCGACGGTGAGACCCTTCCCACCCAGGCCCACGCCGCGGCCGAATTGTCGGCCCTCGTCGCCGGTCAAGACGTCGAGAAGGGTGACGACGGGGTCTTCCGCATCGTGCACAAGGTGGCCAAGGACCGGGTCATCTCGACCGTCGACCCCGAGGCCCGCCACGGCCACAAGTCGCGCAACCGGCGCTTCGACGGCTACAAGACCCACCTCTCGATCGATCCCGACTCCGAGCTCATCGACGAGGTGGCCGTCACCGCGGCCAATACGCCCGACCGCGACGAGGTGGGCGACCTGCTCGAAGGATTGGCCGACGAGGACGACAAGCCCGAGATCCTCGGCGACTCGGCCTATGCCGACGGGGCCACCCGAGCGACCCTGGCCGAAGCCGGATTCGAGGTGGTGGCCAAGGTGCCCCCGGTGCGCAACGCCACGGGCCTGTTCACCAAGGACCGCTTCCGCGTCGACCTCGAGACGCAGAGCGTGACCTGCCCGGCCGGGCAGCGCGTCGCGATCAACCCCACCCGCGACGGCGGTGGACGGGCATCGTTCAAGGTCCACTGCAAGGACTGCCCGCTGCGCCGGGCATGCACCAAGTCACGTGCGGGACGCACCATCGCCATCGGCCGTCACGAGGACCTCCTCCAAGTGGCGCGGGTCCGACAGCGGACCAACGAATGGCAGGCGCGCTATCGGGCTGATCGCCCCAAGGTCGAACGCAAGATCTCCCACTTCGCTCGCCGTGCCTGGGGTGGCCGCAACGCACGGGTGAGGGGACGCCAACGGATCCGCACCGACGTCGACACCCGGGCCGGTGCCATCAACTGGGCTCGACTGGCCGTGCTCGGACTCGATCATGACGGTGCGCGATGGAACGTGGCGGGGCCGTAGAGGCCCTCTGAGCACCCTGGGGCCCCGCTCTGGCGGCGAGTTTCTCCGCTCTCTCTGGCTGAGAGGCCCGTTCCCGAGCCGCTGCTCCATACGGAGAGTCGACGCGTAATAGGCAAGTCGGCGTTGCCACGGCGACACGGTTCCATCGGAGCTGTGCGAAGCCTACTCAGGGCCGTCCTAGGCACCCGGGCCAGGTGCCTCCGGCGTGCAGGCCGGCGCTCTCCGCCGTGTGACCTGGAGGGAGCCGGATTACAGTGCAACGACGCTTCGATTCATCGCCGCTGCTGACGGCGCGCCGGGTGAGCCCGGTGCACTCCGACGCCGTGGCTCCCCCGAGCCGACCCAAGGAGCCTTCATGCCGGCCGCCGACAACGCGAGCGAAAGAGCTGGGACGAAGACCGACCGGCGATCCTGGCGCGAGGTCCGTCGCCGCCTGCTGGCCGGACTGGTTGCCTGCCTGACGCTTGCGCCCGCACTCGTCGCCCTCTCGTCGGACGTCGCCTCGGCGGCCTACCCGGACAACCCGGCCCAACCGGTCGGGTTCGGCTCGGCAGGCAACTTCGGACCCGCCGGCGGTCTCCAGCTCAACGCGCCCGCGGTGGGCATGGCGACCACCCCGTCGGGCCAGGGCTACTGGATCGTGGGGGCTGACGGCGGCATCTTCAACTACGGCGACGCGCAGTACGACGGCTCGACCGGCGCGATGCACCTCAACGAGCCGATCGTCGGCATGGCGGCGACGCACGACGGCGGGGGCTACTGGCTCGTCGCCTCCGACGGCGGCATCTTCTCCTTCGGCGACGCGCAGTTCCACGGTTCGACCGGCGCGATGCATCTCAACCAGCCGATCGTCGGCATGGCGGCGACACCCGACGGCGGGGGCTACTGGCTCGTCGCCTCCGACGGCGGGATCTTCTCCTTCGGCGACGCCCAGTTCTACGGCTCCACCGGCGCGATACACCTCAACCGGCCGATCGTCGGCATGGCAGCAGTCCCGGGAGGTGGGGGCTACTGGCTCGTCGCCTCCGACGGCGGCATCTTCGCCTACGGGACTGCGCCCTTCTTGGGCTCCATGGGCGGCACGCCGTTGAACGCACCGATCGTGGGGCTGGCCGCCTCGACGAACGGGTACTGGATGGCAGCGCGCGACGGCGGGGTCTTCACCTTCAACGTCCCCTACCTCGGCTCCATGGGGGGACAGTCCAATCCGAACCCGATCCAGGCCATCACCGCCACGCCGGACGGGCAGGGCTTCTGGCTTCTCCCCACCACGCCACCACCACTGCCGCCGACAATCGGGCCCGGTGCCTCGGGCGCTGCGGTGTCGTCGCTCCAATCGCAGCTCCTCGCCCTGGGCTACTGGGTCGACACGACCAGCGGATCCTTCGACGACAGCACCGAGCAGGCGGTCTGGGCGCTGCAAAAGGCAGCCGGGCTCCCACGTGACGGCGTCGTCGGCCCGGCGACGTGGGCGGCGCTCGGCGCCGGCGTGGTGCCGCACCCGCGCAGCACATCGGGGTACGTGATTGAGATCAACCTCGAGCTCGACCTGATCATGGTGGTCAACAACGGTCACCTCGAATGGACGCTGAACACGTCGACGGGTGGCGGCTACACCTACACCCAGGACGGCTCCACCTCCGTCGCCATCACGCCCTCGGGGAAGTTCCAGACCTTCCGGGTCGTCGACGGCACTGTGGTCGACTCTCTCGGGACACTCTTCCGGCCAGCGGTTCTTCGATGCCGGCTTTGCCATCCACGGTGACACGAGCGTCCCGCCCGAACCCGTCTCGCACGGGTGCGCGCGGGTCAGCAACGAGGCCATCAACTGGATCTGGGCCAACAACATCGACCCGATCGGGACCAACGTCTGGGTCTATTGACCTATACGAAGGGCCTTCACGAGGTCGGCGACGGCATCTGGGCCTACCTGCAGCCCGATGGCGGGTGGGGGTGGTCGAACGCCGGGTTGGTCACCGATGGCGACAGCGCTCTGCTGATCGACACGCTCTTCGACCTGCGGCTCACGGCCGAGATGCTCGAGGCCATGCGACGGACCACCCAGGCGGCCGAGCATATGGACTTCGTCGTCAACACCCACGCCAATGGCGACCACTGCTTCGGCAACGCGCTCGTCGCCGATTCGGAGATCATCTCCTCGGCGCGCTGCGCCGAGGAGATGGGTGCACTTCCCCCCGCAACGATGGCAACGATGATGCGGTCAGCTCCCTCACTCGGGCCTGCGGGTGCATTCGTCGCACGCATCTTCGCCCCTTTCGACTTCGAGGACATCCCACTCACGCTGCCCTCGACCACCTTCGAAGGACAGATCGACCTGCACGTCGGTGAGCGCGTCGTGTCACTGCTCGAGGTTGGCCCGGCCCACACGGCCGGCGACATCGTCGCCCACCTGCCCGACGAGGGCGTGGTCTTCACCGGGGACATACTCTTCCACGGCGGCCATCCCATCGTCTGGGCGGGGCCCGTGAGCAACTGGGTCGCCGCCTGCGACCGGATCCTCGCACTGCACCCCGAGACGATCGTGCCCGGTCACGGGCCGCTGGCGACCGTTGCCGCGGTCGAAGACCTGAAGGGCTACTTCGAGCATCTCTCCCGTGAGGCCCGTCTTCGTTTCGACGACGGAATGTCGCCTCTCGACGCGGCGCGTGACATCGAGTTGGGTGCGTACGCGGGGTGGAGCGAGGCAGAAAGGATCGTCGCCAACATCCATGCCCTCTATCGCGACTTTGGGGCCAGCGGCCCCGCCGACGCCCTCAGCATGATGGGAGAGATGGCCGCGCTCGCCTCCTGAACCCGAGCCACCCCTCTGACCTGCGCCAAGACTGGCGCGAGGCCGGCCGGGGTACACACAAGGGGTGCAGTCGCGCACGGCCTCATGGGTGATCGGGGGCCGCTATCGCGTCGATGGCCTGTTGGGCGAGGGCGGGATGGCACGTGTCTACGGCGCCTTCGACGAACGCCTCGAGCGCCCTGTCGCCATCAAGATCCTGCGACCCGAGACCGAAGCCATCGCCGGCATGCGCCAGCGGTTCCAACGCGAAGCCCGCATGGCGGCGCGGCTCGTTCACCCCCACATCGTCGCCGTCCTCGACTACGGGGACGACGGCACGTCCTCCTACCTCGTCATGGAGCGGTTGCGCGGCACCACGTTGCGCGACGAGATCATCCGCGGTCCGCTGTCGCAAAGGCGTCTCATGCAGGTCGTCAGCGAGACCTTGGGTGCGATGGCGGCTGCGCACCGACGCGGCGTCATCCACCGCGACATCAAGCCGAGCAACATCTTGGTCCAAGAGGACGGCCACACCAAGATCACCGACTTCGGAATTGCCAAGAGTGTCGACACCAACGGTCACCGTGACGACGTCCCCGACGATATGACGATCACGGGTGTGGTCCTCGGGACACCTGGGTACCTGGCGCCCGAACGCCGATTGGGGCACCCCGCAACCGTGCAGTCCGACGTGTACGCGCTCGGCGCAGTCATGCTCGAGGCGGCCACGGGCCGCCGGCCGACCCCCGGTGGCGCCGGACCTGATGTCTTGGTGCCTCCGTTCCGTGAGGTCGCCCGCCGGGCGCTTGCCGCTGATCCGCGCCAGCGGTTTGCGTCGGCCGACGAGATGCTCGAGGCACTCCGCACACCGCCGACACCACCCGCGCGCCATGCCGATCACGCAAGCAGCGGATCCCGCCCGCACCCAGACGACCACACCGGCACCGACCCGTCCCGCCCGTGGTCGGCCGGCGCCGGCCGGCCGCGGCGGCACCGCCGTCCTGGCACCCGGACTGCCCGCGCCACCCGGGCCCGAACCGGCTCCACGCCGCCACCGGGCCCGGCGTTGGGTTTGTCCTGGCGGTCCTGGCGGTCCTGGCATTGGTCGCCCTTCTCGTCACGGTGTTCGTCGTCTTGCCAGAGACCAACAAGCCCCCTGCGCCCGCCGACCTGACGTCGACGCACCATGTCGCAAAGACGACGGTCAAAGCGACCACGACGACGCAGGCGCCGCAGGACCCCGAGCGAGCGGCCATCAGCTCGCTCGCTTCGTCGCTCAGCGCGGATGCGCTCCCCGGCGATGGCGCGCTCGCCAGCGCACTGGCCGCGACCGCAGCAGAGCCCCCCGGGCCCGACCGCGAGTCCATGGCACAGCAGACCATTTCTCTCGCACAGGTGCTCCTCGACGGAGGGGGCATCACCAACGGCCAGTACCAAGACGTCGTGAACGTCCTGGCGCCGACGGGTGCCACGCCACCCACTCCCGACACCACGCCGGTACCGGGCGGGATCCCCGGGGGTGGCGGACCCGGGCAACAGCACGGTCACCACGGTCAGGGCGACCAAGGCTGATCGCCAGAGCCGACCAGCACCCCGACCACCCGTCCTGAGCGACCCGACGGCGAGGCGGGTTGTCCCTTACTGTTGGGCGTGGGCGACTGGTCAACTCGTGCCGGTGATCGCGTGGAAGGCCCGCAGACACAGACTGCACCCATGACGTGTGCCCGCGCCCGTCCCACGGCACGGCTCTTTGACGCCGAGCTCTGCCCGTGGTGAACCTGGCACAAGGCGAAGGGGCAAACGCTGCTCCCGCGGGCCCCATCGATCCCGACGCGCCGCACGTCGAGCCGAACATCTCCTACATCCCCGCACTCGACGGCATCCGGGGCGTCGCGATCATCGTCATCATGGGATACCACGGTGGCGTCTTCTTGACGTCGGGCGGCTTCTACTCCCTGGACACGTTCTTCGCGCTCTCGGGATTCCTCATCACGTCGCTCCTGATCTCCGAATGGCAGCGGACGGCAACGGTCCGACTCGGACGTTTCTGGGCTCGACGAGCGCGCCGGCTCCTTCCCGCCCTCTTGGTCATGCTGCTCGGGGTGGCCCTCTTTGCGGCCTACGTGGTTCCGTCGGGCACCTACCCGACATTGCGGGGAGATTCGTTCTCCGCGCTCTTCTACTACGCCAACTGGCACTTCATCGCGAACGGATCGAATTACTTCAACCAGAGTGCGCTGACCTCACCGCTGACCCACACCTGGTCGCTGGCCGTCGAAGAGCAGTTCTACCTGGTGTGGCCGCTGGTCGTCCTGGGTGTCTTCAAGTTCTGGAAGAGCAAGCGGGTCCTCCTCGCAGTGTGTGTCGTCGGCGCGCTGGCGTCGGCGGTCGAAATGGGCCTTCTCTACTCCCCCGGCGAGGTCAACCGCTTGTACTACGGCACCGATACCCGGGCCCAGTCTCTGCTCATCGGCGCGGCCCTGGCGGTCTCTCTGTCACTGTGGGCGGACCGTCGTCGTCGTCGCGGCACCGTCATGTCGGGGACCGACGGGCGCCGACGAGTTCCAGGCGGCGACCCGGCCTGGGCCGTGCGCACGCCACGCGGCAGGGCAGCCGTGCTTGCGATCGGGCTGGCGGGCGTCGGCCTGAGCGCCGCGTTGTGGATCTTGGTTTCGTACAACGATTCGTTCGCATACCGCGGGGGCTTTTTCCTCGCAGCTCTCGCCACCGCCGCCGTGCTCTTCAGTGTCGTCTGCTTCCAAGGCTCGCTCCTGGCGCGCTGCCTCTCGTTTGCGCCGCTTCGCTACGTCGGTCGGATCTCTTATGGCATGTATCTGTGGCACTTTCCCCTCTTCATCTACCTCGACCACGCTCGGACTGGGCTCACCGGCTACCCGCTCTTCGCCGTGCGGGTCGCCGTCACCCTCGTCGTCGCCACGGTCTCGTTCTACGTCGTCGAGCGCCCGATCCGACAGGGGAACCTGCTGCGCGGCTGGCGGGCGTGGGTGTTCACGCCAGTGGGGGTTCTGGGCACGGTGGCCGCACTCGTGGCCGCGACATCCGTGCCCGCCGTCGCAGCGAAAGGCCCCACGCTGCCACCCCCTCCCTCGGCGCTCGAGGAAGGGCCGCCGGTCAGAGTGCTGGTCGTGGGAGATTCGACCGCTCTGACCCTGGACATCGGCCTGAACGAACACGCCCGCGCTTACGACGTGACACCGTTCAACGGCGGGATCCTCGGCTGCGGTGTCACCGACGGCGCCGAGTATCAGGAAAAGGGTGTGGACGCTCCGATGGCGGTCCAGTGCCGGGGGACGCCGCCGCAATCGCAGTGGCCAACGATCTGGAAGGCAGACATCGCCAAGGATCGCCCGAACGTGGTGATGATCCTGGCCGGTCGCTGGGAGGTCTCCAACCGTACCTACGACGGGCACTGGACCAATATCGAGAATCCGACGTACGCCGCGTACGTGCAGCGCCAACTGACGTACGCCGTGCAGGTGGCGGGTTCCGACGGGGCGGCCGTCGTGTTGATGACGGCCCCCTGTTACGACACCGGCGAGCAGCCGGACGGCCAGCAGTGGCCCGAGGACTCGCCAAGCCGCCTGGCCGTCTACAACGGCATCGTCCGGCGCGTCGCGGCCTCCATGCCAGGGACGTCGTTATTGAATTTCAACGCGATGGCGTGTCCCGGCGGGCAGTACGAGGAATTCATGGATGGCGAGCAGGTCCGCCTGGGCGACGGCATCCACTTCACCTTCCTCGGGGGCAACGTCTTCGCCCCCAAGATCTGGCCGTTCGTCGTGAGGCTCGGGCAACAACAAATGACCCGAGCCCGTTGACGCACCGATCTAGGACGGGCGAGTCCGTCAGAGCGGCGGGGTCACGGCGTACCCGATCTCGAGGACGCCGTGTGGCCATGCACGAACATCCACGAACTGCAGAGCCGTCTCGACGTCGAGGTCGGGTGTGAGCTGGCGGTCGCCGCCCACGAGCAGTGGAAGAACCATGAGACGCAGTTCGTCCAGGGCACCGATGGCTCGGAACGTCTCGATCGTCTTGGGCCCTCCGACCAGGTGCACGTCGCCACCATCGTTTTCCGTACGGAGGCGTGCCAGCAGTCTCGTGGGGTCGTCGTCGACGACAACGTGGTCCGGCGTATCCGGCGGGACGCTCGAGCCGAGCACATAGTGTGCAAGGTCACCCCATGGCCAGTATGGCCCGCCGAGAGCGGGTTCGAACAAGGTTCGCCCCATGAGCACGCCGTCACATCTCGCTTGCAGCTCATAGAAGCCGAGCGCCCCGGCGTCCCAGCCGGCAAACGCGAGTTGTACGGGCAGCCCGTCGCTGGTGGCCACATAGCCATCCAGGGAGATGCACATGCGGGTCAAGATCTTCACGAAGGTTCTCTCATCCTTTCGGGATCGACAAGAGGCAACGACAGCCGGGGTCGGTCACGCCTTCGTCATCTTGGCGGCATGGTCGATGCCGCAGGACTTCAATCAGTCAAGATGTGGATATGAGACGTGTTGAATTCCGCGGTGCGATGAATCACGTCTGCGTCGGCCAGACGGGCAGGGTCGGAGACTATCCGGGGCATTCCAAGAGTCGTTGTTGGGCGGCTGGTTTCCAAGTAGGAACGGATCCGGTCAGACAGCGCAAAGAGGCACGCCGCATCCTCGGGGCTTTCACACGCACCCGCCACCAGGTCAAGAGTGTTGGCGGATTCGATCAGAAGATCCATGCCCGTGTCGTACCCCTCGGTCACTTCTCCGTTCCCAACACTGTGCGGTTCGAGGGCGGGCGAACCGGCCATATCGCTTTGGGTCCCATCGGACTCCCGATCTTGTCACCGTAAGCGGCGACGCTGAGGCTCCACAATGAGCCTCCACGAGGGTACACCGCGCCGTCTCTCCCGCTACCGCACGATCGCCACCCCTGGGGAACTCAGAAACGTCAGTCCTCGCCAGGAGCGCTGCGGTCGTCCAACAGAAGCCCCAAGAGCACGAGGTCCCGCCATTCCCCGAACTTCGCGCCGACCTCTGGGATCCGGGCAACCTCGACGAAGCCCAGTCGCTCGTGCAATCGGATCGACCTCTCGTTCGAACTGTCCACGGCGGCGATCATCGAGTGCTTCCCGATCTCCCTCGCCGCGCCGATCACCGCCGTCATGAGCGTGGTGCCAACGCCAAAGCCCCAATGATCCTGACGAACGTGGATCGTGTTCTCGACCGTGAAGCGGTAGCCGGGCCACTTCACAATGTCACGAAAAGGCCCGAAGGCTCCGAGACCCACGACGTCGTGCTCATGTTCGGCAACGAAGACGCAGTCGTGCGCATCCATCCACTCGATCACGGCGTCTGCGCCATAGGGCTCTTGCCTCCATTCGATCGCCGTCGTCGGCAGGAGCGCGTTGAGGATGGACGCAATTGAGGCGGCATCGGAGGGGAGAGCGGGTCGGACCGATGTCACGGCTCCGATGGTACGCAGTGGGTCTCTCGGAGTCATGGGCGCCCCTTCTGTCTGTCATCGCCTAGAAAAGGACCATGAGCGAAGTGATTCTGCAGGGAGTGTTCTCGATCGACCCCGATGAACGGGATCGGTTCGTGGAGGCGAGCATCGACGCGATGCGGTCTTCTCGCCGGGAAGCGGGGTGCCTCGAATATGTCATCGCGGCTGACCCCGTCGACCCAGAACGAGCCGTTCTGTCGGAACGATGGGAATCAATGGACCACCTCCAACAGCACCTTACACAGCAAAGGAATGCTGCCCCCGGTCGGACCTCCAGGCCGGTACCGCGGAACGTCGAGATCATGCTCTACGAGGTGGCGACCTCGCGTCCCTTGCAGTGACATCGACGTCCGGCCCGGGCCGAATTCTCAGCGGGACAGCACAAGGAGCATCACAAACGGATGCCCGACCTGGGGAGCCGTTCGGATGTCGTGCCGTCCTCGAGGGATGAAGCGTCGTCCTGTGATCCATCTCGTTGCAGCGCATGCGCACTGGACGCGATCCAAAAGCCGGCAGCCGCCAAGAGAAAGCCCACCGTTCCCGCAGCGTTTCCAGCCAGATGGTCCCGATAATGCGGGTCCGCCAGCAGTGAGTGCAATTGATAGGTCCGGACCGTCAACGCGGCGACGCCCGCAGCCGTGACGACTGAGGCCGCGGCCATCCATCTCGATGGCGTTCGAACGAGCGATCCGTGCCGGTTCGCCTTCCAGTTCCTGACGATCCATCGCCAGCACGCGAACCCAGCCAGCCCGTACCCGACTGTCGTCGCAAGCTCGTACACGAGGATTTCGTTTTCGGGACGGTCGACCGCCAGAAATGCGACGGTCCAGACGATGACCCCGACGAGTCCGAGGCTGAGAAGCACACTTGACACACGAAGTTTCTGCACGCTCAAAGTGTGCGCCGCGCCTCTTCAGGGTCCAGATTCCGCAGGTGCGTCGGACCGTAGACATCGATCGAAACCCGTGACATGACGGTCACGATCACCTTCGCCCTGGCTGCCGCGCTGGCGAACGGCGTGCACCTGATGACCCAGCACTCGGTGAGCATCGGCGTGGCACAGAAGCACCGTGGCTGGGCGCTCATAGTCTTCTTGTTCCGTCAGCCTTTGTGGCTCCTCGGCTGGCTCGCGGCGGCAGGAGGTTTCGCCTTCCAGGCGGTCGCACTCCACAACGGGCAGCTCTCAATCGTCCAGCCCTTGCTCGTGACCGAATTGGTCTTCGTTCTCCTGCTGCGCCGGTTCTGGGTGCACCAGCACATCGCCACGATGGCATGGACCGCAGCGCTGATCACCTGCGCGGCTCTGGCGGTGTTCCTGATTGCGGCGACGCCTCACGGTGGCCACCCGCAGCCGAGTGCGGTCGAGTGGATATCCGCGCTGGCCGTCTTCGGCGGAGCCGTGGCCATATTGGCCGTCCTGGCCCGCTGGGGATCCCCCGTGCGCCGGGCGGCCCTCTACGCCACGGCGGCCTCGATCACATGGGCCCTCATGGCCGCCTTCATCAAGACGGCCACCAACGAGCTCGCATCATCGGGGATCGTGGGCATGCTGGCGCACTGGCCCATCTACGCGTTGATCGCTTCGGGGGTTCTCGGTTCGGTGCTGCAACAGGCTGCATTGCAGACAGGACCCTTGAGCGTGTCCCAGCCACTGATCGTCGTAGTCGACCCGGCGGTCGCGATCGTGCTGAGCGTCTGGCTCTTCGATGAGCGATTCCCGGTGAGCGTGGCTCAGAAAGTCCTCGCCGGTGCGGCCTTCGGTGTCATGGCTGTGGGCGTGACGATGCTGTCGAGGTCGGCACCACCTCACCTCGACAGATCGCTGCCGGTCAGGCTGTGAGGGTATTGAGATCCACTCGGCGTCGTTCAGCGAACCGAAGGGTCTGGCGTTTCTCGACGGCGGGGGTCGGTGAACACCATTGGGACAGACCGGAGAATACGTTCGGAGCAGTCACCACTTGAACGTGAGAACATCAGAACCGCTGGTTATCGCGATTGGAGCGACGTGAAACGAGCCTCGCTCGCTGGACTTCAACCACGCAGGTTGAGAGGGATGAGCGACCCCTGCATTGTCACGGAATCCCCCACTGCTCCCCCCCAGCGTGTGGAGCCCGTTGATCCCATTGCGTCCAGACTTAACGAACGACAGCTCGCTATCAGAAGGCTCACATTGTGGGCAACGTCGCATAACAGAGTCCTCACGATCATGGCAGCCAGTATCGCTCCAATTCTTTACCTGGCATTCATCAACCACTACGCCACAAACTCTTTCTTTAGCGATGATTGGTCAGTGGTCCCAACCGTCCACGCAGCCCTGCATGGCCATCTTTCGCTGAGTCAACTGTGGAGCCAACATAACGAGTCTCGCCTTCTCATCGGTAACGTTCTCGACGTCCTTGCTGGGTCTATCGATAACCTCGACCTGCGCTCCATGATGTTTCTCAGTGCCGCAGCACTCATTGGGTCGTACGCAGGTCTATTGATTCTGCTTCGTCGCAATCTGGGTCAACGCCTCACTCCGATCCCCGTCCTGGTGATAGGCGTCATCTGGTTCAGCCTGGCAGATGTCCAGAATGCCCTTTGGGCATTTCAAGTGTCGTGGTACCTCACGGTCTTCTTCTTTGTGTTGATGCTGATCGTCCTGTTCGTACCGACCAAGCATCGTGTCCTGTGGTTTGCAGTTGCAGCGCTCTTGGCATGTACCGCGTCGCTCACGACTCTTCAAGGGTTCGCATGCTGGCCCGTGGGTGCGATCTGCATTCTGTGGAATCAATATCGGCCGGGTCGAGCACGCTCCGAGATTGCCGTGTGGTTGGGCGCTATGGCGGTCACTCTTGCCCTGTACCTGCCGGGATACAGCTTCGGCCTAGGCAACACCTGTCCCAATCGGGCCAGCTGCTCGTCCGCTGTCATCTTGCATCACCCACTGACCGCGCTCGGATTCTTCTTCGCCCTCATCGGCAACGTCGTCCCGGGCGAAACCGGGGCAGGCGGTACTGTGCACGGCGTCGCCCGTTTCGAGGTGTTGGGTATAGCGCTCTTTGCCGCGGCTGTGTTTGTTCTCCTTCAATCATGGCGCCACCGCGCGACGACCGAGCAGCAGCCCCTTCCACTTCTCCTGATCGTCTTCGCTCTCCTTTTCGACGGTCTCATCTCCGTAGGTCGCAGCGGGACGGGACCTGCCGGTGCGGTCGTGAACGATCGCTTCGTGATGGCAAATCTGATACTTCTTACGGGGATCGTCATTTACGCCTGGGCCTACCTTCCCGCGCAACTCAAACTTTGCCGAGCGTCCGATTCACGTAGCTGCGACCTACCTTGTCCTCTTTCTCCTAGTGGTTCTCCTCGTCGTCCAGGCGACGACGGCGACCGGTTTCGGTTTAAGGAGCGGTCGTGCCATCAGAAGTGGAAGGCAACACGAGGCGCAAACTCTCGTGAACGCCCAGCTCAACTCTGTGCTGAACAAGGAACGTGCCTGTCAAATTGTTCTTGACGCTCGCTTACGAACCGGAAGGCTTCTCGAATTTCGAGGTGATCTTCCGTGACGCTGTTGCGGACCGGTTAGGCGAGTTTCGGCCGGGCTCGGATCAGTACTTCCACGAACTTGGGTTCCCCTCCGGCGCCTTCAACCTGTCGGCTCGGTGCGCGCGGTAGAGATCGGGTTGGCTGCACCCTGCTAGGTCAGCGGTGGTCACCCCCCCTGCACAGATGGCATCACCCACTTCCCCCAATGTGCCCGTCGAGACGGCGGATTCACGGTGCGATCCTCCCGGCGTGCAGCTCTGCTCCCCGTGACCTGGCGCCTTTGTTCCGTCTTCATTGCTATGTGTGGGGGTGCCGGCAAATCCTTGACACCCGGAACCGCTCGCTATGACCGGGTCGCTCACGATTAGTGATCTCCCAGGCCGGAGACTCGTCACCGTGTCGCAGCCGTTCCGTCAGATCCGGGGACATAGTCTGAGGACACACCTACGTCAGTCACGAGACAAGGGTGCAGCGGCCCCTCCTCCACCCAACCGAGGGGCCGCTTCGCGTGCCGCCTCGGCCACCCCCCGTGGAGCCGTGAGGCACCTACGCGAGCCCGCCGTCCTCCCCTGGTGCCGTTGTCCGTGCGTTGTGCGAGGTTCGGTCCGGTCGGCTCTATTGCTCGGTGGTCGGACCTGCCACCATGCCCATTGAGGGGCGGTGTTCTCTATGGCGGCGCCGCCCCTCAATGTTGTTCAGCCCGATCCCGTGAGACGCCGTCCTGACGGGCTGGTGGTTCTCGCCGTGAGGTGACCGGCGGACAGCGCAGCGCTAGGCGTGAGATCGCCGCCTCCGCTACCGCGCTGCGAGGGACCGGGCCAGAACACCGAAGGCGGTGATCAACCTGATGGAGGAGACCGGGTCAACTCCAGCCGGGGTGACATCTTCGAGACTTGGCGGTCTACGTGAACCGTGTCGGCACCGACGAAAAAGGCGACCGTTTGTGGACCGCAGATCTAGATACCGAAGCACGTCTCGAGTTCTGGGCTCGCAACCGGACAGAACTGGCGGCGGATTCTGTCGGCGAGCAAGAGGAGCGCTCGACGGAGGGACCCGGGTCCATCGGGTGAGCAACCAGAAGTAAACGCGTGTTGGCTTTGTCCTCATGGCCCATTGATTGTGACATGAAGCCGCCCAAGCTTCGACGGAGGAGCAAACATGAACAATCACCAACGACGTTGGGTGGGCCTTGGAGGGTTGGCCTGTCATCGTCGGACGCCAGTGATCCGCGTCGGACATGATTGCGACAAGGCCTTACACCCTTTTCGGGTTTGAAGTAGCCTCACGTCCGGTGCCGACCGCGTCACCGAGGGCACAAGCGATTCGGAAACCCTCGCGCGGTGTCCGAAGCGTTCTCCTCTTTTGCTGGGCACTCCTGGCTATGGGAGCCGCGATTGGCGCCTGGTCATTGGCCACCCCGCTCATGGCGGCACCCGACGAGCCAACCTCAGTGATTCAGGCGGCAGCCGTAGTGCGAGGACAACTCGACGTCCCAGAGCGTCCGGGCTTGGGCGGTCCAGAGGCAACCGTTCGGGTTCCTGCCTGGGTTGGGAGTACTGGCTCTTTGTGGCCATGCTTCGTCTTCAATCCAACCCGAACAGCGGCTTGTGCGCCAAAAGTGAACAGCGGGACTCAGAGCGTGGAGGCGACTACTCAGTTCTCGCACTACCCGCCCCTCTACTTTCTTCTCGTCGGTATCCCGTCTCTTTTGACTCGGGGTGCCAATGCTCTCTACTCGATGAGAATGGTGGGCACACTCGTCAACGCAGTCCTCTTCGCGCTCGGGCTCTTTCTCCTCAGTCGTTATCACCCGCGGCGCCGGTACATGTCCGTCGGCGTATTGGTCGCATTCACGCCGATGGTCTTCTTCGTCTCATCTGTCGTGAATTCGAGCGGCATGGAGATCGCCGCAGCGTTCGCAGCCTGGTGTGCCGGGCTCTGTGTCATAGAACGCCAGCGAGTGCCGATCGCCCTCGCCGATTGGACATCTCTGGCGTTTGTCGTCCTGATCCTCACGCGACCGGCCAGCCCGCTGAACGCGGCCATCATCGTAATCACGCTCGCCATTGTCACGGGATGGTCGCGGTTCAGGGGTTTGGTGCGGGACAAAGGCACCTTCGTGATTCGTCTCTCCGTGGTCATTGCCTTGATCGTGTGTGCCGTGGAGTTGATCGTGGGAGGTATTCCTGCGCTCACGGGATTGCCCCAAAGGCCTCCCTTCTCCATCTGGAGAAGCATGTGGTGGACGTTCTCATTGACTCTCCACCGTCTACGTCAGGGCGTGGGTAGCTTTGGGTGGCTCGACACTCCCGTACCCGAAGCGGTCTGGGTGATCTGGGCCACCGTGTTTGCGATGGCCACTGCCGCGGGGCTCTACGTCTCCAGCCGCTGCCGAAGGGCTCTTCCTTTCCTTGCCCTTGTCATAGTCGTCATGCCGGTGGCCTTCGAGTCCCCAAAAATCGACAGTGTCGGGATCTACTGGCAGGGTCGATACTGGCTTCCCCTTTTGATTGGTCTCCCTCTCGTCGTTGCGTCGCAGGCGCCGATACGGAAGGGTGTCCGTCGTCGGACTCTCACGTTGACGACGACGCTTGCTGTCTGCGGGCTCGGAGTCGTTCTGGCCTGTGCACAGGTCTGGTCGTTCGTCAGTGCGCTCCAGAGATACGAGTACGGATTGGGAACTGGCCCGGGAGCGATCGGGCACTGGGCGCCACCGGGGGGAGCAGATTTCGTTACGGGGCTGTTCGTGTTCGGGATGACCCTCTTCGTCGGGTTCATTGCCTACAACGTCTTTATCCCTTACAAGGAACCGTTGGATGACGGCGTCTCTGACGAGCACGCAACTACGGAGGCTCCGCTCGCGTGACGTCAAAACTCCAATGAACCTCAATCTGCTCCCACCTCAATCTGCTCTGAATGGTGGGCCATAGAGAACTCGAACCTCTGACCCCTTGCGCGTCAATCTTCGCCGGGGACACCCACCACACCTCACAGACCCCCACCGACCAGGACTTCCCTCTTCGGTGGGTGACAGCGTGGGGCCCATTGTGGTCTCGAAGTGCCCCACAAAGTGCCCCAATTTGTGAGGAGGATCGCATGGCGAGGTCACGCAAGCTCGGCTACGGCGAGGGTTCGATCTATCAACAATACGACGGACGATGGCGCGGCGAGCTCCGACTCGGCTCCAAGCGTCGTCGGGTCTCGGCGCGGACACGCAGCGAGGTGGTGGCCAAACTCGATGCGCTGCGCGCCGAAGAGCGAGGCCGGACTCCCGCTCGGCAGCGACATGCGCGTCGGCGAGTGGTTGGACTGGTACCAAGAGATGATCGAGGCTGAGAAGAACCCGAGCACCTGTGCCAACTGCGCCTGGGTCATCAAACAGCTCACGCCACTGCGCGGCCGCCGGCTCCGTCAGCTCGACGTCCTCGAATTCGAATTACTCTTAAAGGACCTAGCCAACCCTGCACGCGGCAAAGCCGCCACCAAAGGGCGTGGCGGGCGGGAGAAGCCGCTGTCGAAGTCATCGCTGAACCGGATCAAGATGGTCCTCGGCGCGGCGCTCCACGAAGCCGAGCGTCGGAGCCTGGTGGCGCGCAATATCGCCCGGTTGGCGCACCTGCCCCGCGAGGCGACGGGCATGAAGGCGCGCCGCTCGCTCACCATCGAGGAAGCCAATCGGCTCGTCGAGGCCGTCCGGGGCACCGAGGACGAAGCCCTGGTACTCGTGGCCTTGACCATGGGACTGCGACCCGGAGAGGTCACCGGACTGTCCTGGGACGCGGTGGACCTCGATGAGGGTGTCCTCACGGTGCGCCAGGCCCTCAAACGCCTCCCTGACGGCACCTATGTCCTCGGGGCCCCAAAGGTCGACAGCTATCGGACGCTGCGCCTGCCCACAGACCTCGTCGGGCTACTGCTGGCCCACCGTCTCACCCAGCGCAAGGCGCGCCTGTCCTCACGGGTGTGGGAGGACCACGGCCTGGTCTTCACCAACGTCCTTGGGCGACCCATCGACGCGTCGAACCTGCGGCGCACCGTGGCCACATACGCGAAGAGGGCGAACGTGGGGCACCTCTCCCCCAACGAACTCCGACATTCGGCGGCCTCGCTGCTCGTCGCCAACGGGACGCCGCTCCAGGACGTCTCAGACCTGCTCGGTCATCGCGACATCCGGATGCTGGCCCAGACCTACCGGCACAAGATCCGCTCGGTCGTCGACGTCACAAGCGGCCAGGAACGAATGCTCCTCGAGTGAGCATGCTCCGCTCCCCCGGAGACCCGAAGCGGCTGCCGTGCGCAAACAGTGGCGGGGGTTCCAAGCCATCACGCACCCATCGGGCTACAAACCCGACAAATCGGCTGGTCATTGCGCTGTGCATATGCACTACATAGGGCAGCCGCCTACTCAATGTCTGCGCCACAACGGCTGAGTCCCGAGAGAATTCTGTTCTCGACTATGGAACGTACAGCGCCTATGAGGCCCACGTGGGTGACGTTCAACCAGCGGATTCGTCGGGGAAATACCAGAAGAGAAGCTCGCCGTCGTCCTTGCGCTGCGCGGTTTTCCGTGTTGAAGGACGTCATCGACGAGATCGCCGACGCTTTGGGAGGCACGTCTCTCGTCGTTCCGAGCAATCCGGTCGGACTCGACGCACTTATCCCAACTGTAAGATCTCGACATTATTGCCCCACGGGTCGAGAAGATCGATGGATTGCGCTGCTTGGCTGGCCGGGGTGCCCGCGAACTTTCCCTCCACTTTGGCACCATTGGCGACCGCCAGTGCACGCGTTGCGCTCAAGCTCGGAACTTGAATGATGAAGCCCCCCACCTTGTTCTTGTCGGCAGCCGTCTTCTGGAGCAGGGCCAGGCCCGGCCCCTTGGGGAACGTCACGATCTGCGCGTATTTACCGATCTTCACGGCCAGTTTCGCTCCAAAGAGTGCTCCGTAGAACTTCTCGGCCCGAGGAATGTTCCCCACATAGAGCTTGATCATCAGTATGTCGCCGGTCGCCGTTGGTGAACTCGATGAGCCGGATGGAGTGCTTGACGGGACCGTGCTGATCGGAAGGGTTGTGGGAGCAGCGGAACCGCAACACTGCTCGTCCCAGCCGACGAATGCGCGGAGTTGACCTGTGCGGTGCTGGTCGCTGCGAAGAGACTCAGGATCACGAGCGCGAGGGGCACAACAAACAGCAATGCGGTTTTACGCATGAGCATCACTTTCTTTTAGTTTGATGAGACGGCCGAAACAGGCTAAAGCTCGCATGAGGCGTCGCGTACGACAATGTCAGCATCGGTGAGGCCGCGAAGCCGAACCGATCCCCGGAAGGGCATCCCTCGAACAACACTCAACATCCGAACACCTCTCTGTCGCCCTGATCACAATCGCTCTGATCACGGGGGGCCAGAATAACACACAGTTAGAACGATTGCTCTCTTTCTGATGATACATACTTAGCCCATGAGCTGCATTTTTTATGGCCAATCTGTGACAGTTGGTGTCTGTCTCTGTTGCTGTCGGCGGCGCCGCGTCCCCCCACATTTCCTAGAATCGGTAGCGCACACCAGAGCTCGACGATCTGCTGTATTTATCTGACCTGCCGATGGTCGACGCCGAGGCCTCCATATCAGACACCTTCGGACCACTACTCCCAGCAGGAATCCCACGATGAGAGCAATGCGGTGCGTACCTTCGCACGATCCACGTCCCTTTCAGCGGGATTACGACCACCAACAGCGCTCGACTTGGACAGATCACAAGATGTGGGGCCTAGCGAACGCGATCGTGCCCGCCTTGTCGAGGTGACGAAGGGTCGTTTCGGAGGCAGGACCGGATAGGAAATCGGCAATGCCGTCGAGCAGTGCGTTCGCAAACAGCTCGAACGACACCGTCACCACCCCGGATTGAACAGCCCTTTCTCGGTCCGCTGCGGCATGCAGACTGAGTAACTGCGCCTGGTCGATGCGGAAAGTGCGAAGCGCATCTGGCAGGTCGGCCAGTATCGTGTCGAGGTCGCGACGGAACTCATCGTTGGACGCCTGGCCTTCTAGCGGGAGTTCGCGCAGTTCCTCGGGGAGACCCTGTCGGCTTCGTTGGATCTGTTCGACGAAAGACACATAGTGGTTCTCGGGATCGTTCGACATCGAAAGGACAGGCAGGATCTGTGCTTCGAGTCTGGAGCGAAGATCCGCTGGATCGCAGCGTGCGATGAGCAGACGCCTTTGGCTCACGATCTCGGGGAGGCGGTGCTGAAAAATGGCTGAGACCAAACCACTCTTGGAGCCGAAGTGATACCGAACCGCGGAGTTATTGCCCGAGCCCGCCTCCGTCGCGATTTGTCTGAGGGACACTCCATCGATCCCGCTGACAGCAAAGAGACGCTCGGCGACGAGCACGAGGCGCAGCGCACTGGCAGACGGGATGGAGGGCTCCGCGACGGTCATGGATCGACAGCTTGGCACGTGGCCTGATTGAACACGACGATCAGTTCAGTGGTCCGCCGGAGAGACATTCATGCGAACGAGAGCCTCGCGGGCGGCCTCAATGAACAGCGACTCTCTTGGACCCATGAAGTCAAGGAGGATTCCGAAGTCCTTGGCCAGGAGCGGGCCGGCCAGAGGCGCCAACGTCTCGAGGTCGTACCCGCTTCCCCCTATGACCTCAGCGGCATAGCTGCGTCCGCTCCCCCGCGACAACACCGTCGCCAGCGCCGCTTGGTCAAGATCCCGATCAGCGGCCAAGGCGTATACCTCGCATGCCAGTGCGAGCTGGGCGGCAAACACCGTGTTGTTGAGGATCTTCGCTTCCTGGCCGGAACCGAGCGGCCCGAGGTGGAGGACGGGATTGCCGAAGGTCTCGAAGATGGGTTGGCAGCGCTCGACGGCATCAACGGAGCCTCCGACCATGACGAGAAGTTCGCGGGCGGTCGCCATATGCCCTCCCCCGCTGACCGGGGGCGTCAACGACGTCAACGTTCGGATAATCGGTTTGGAGACGCAAGCACGTACTCGGATGGACCGTGCTGTGAATCACCAGCACCGAATCATCTGCCAGCGCCGTGAGAGCGCCGTCCGGTCCTCGCAAGACCTCGTCGACCCCCTCGTCATCGACCACGCAGATGCAGAGGACGTCGGAACGTTCAGCGAGTTCTGCCGGAGTCGCGACGATGACGGCGTCGGTTGCCTCGAATGGGGCGAGGGTCTCGGCTCGACGAGCCCAGAGCGACGTCGCGTACCCGGCCTGGACGATCCGTTCCGCCATGGGTCCACCCTGGCTCCCGAGCCCAATGAACCCGACACGCGTTTTGACGTCTTCCGTCACGACGCTTCGTTTTCCAGGTCGCGTGCGACCTGAAGAAGCAGATCGTCGAGGTGTGCGCCCAGGTGCCAGCCCAGATAAACGGCGTAGTGAACAACGAGCTCCTGCAGGTCCTCGTACGTGAGCTCGCTTTGACTCAACGCCGCATGCAGATGCGCGATCACTTCCTCGTCGACTCGAACCGACGCCGCGCAGCAGATACTGACAACCCGCTTGTCACGGCGGGTCAGGTGCTGCTCCCGCTGCCACACTTCGCCGTAGAGGAAGTCAAGGTAGGACCGACCTCGGAATGCCGTCACCGCGGGCGGGGCACTCGCACCATGCACGTCCGAATAGGCTTCTTCGCCACGAGCCCGCCGAATCTCGTCATCAGCGGGCTCCACCCAGCGTTCGAAATCATGTTGTTCGAGAGGGATGTCGCGCTCTTCGGACATGCGGAAGGCGGACATCATGCCCTGCGTCGTCATGGCTGACGCCTTGGGCCAGCCAAGTTGCGTTCCGAAGAACAAGACGAATTCGTCGAACTCCGCGTAGGAGAGATCGCCGCTGTTCAGCGCCGCCCACACGTGCGTCTCTATAGGGATGGTCGCACCAGCCGCTCCGACGCATGAGAGTGTGATCAGTCGGCGATCCCGAGGGGTGAGGACGCCACGCCGCCACATCTCACCAAACACGAAGCCGATGACGCCCGTCTCGATATAGGCGCCGGTCGGATCGGGGCTCGGGGACGTCATGATCTTCTCGTACTCAGCGCGGGCGTCAGCCCGGCGGTCGTCGCTGTTCGACCACTCAGTCACTCAATTGCTCCTTGATCATGCGCTGGATGTACGCCTCGGGATCCGCCGCTCGCTCGCGTAGTTCGTCGTAGATCTCGTCCGCAGTCACAACGAGAAACGACCCATTCGCGACGCCTTCTGCGATGAGCTCTCCGACGTCTGCGGGATCCGCCAGGGCATGTTGGGGGGCTCGGGGGGACGTGGCCTCGCCGTAGACCGTGATCTGCTCAAGGATGTTGGTGATCACGCCAGACGGGCAGACGCACGTGACGCCCACGCCCTTGGGCCCTAGATAGAGCGCCAGCGCCTCGGAGAGGCCGACGACCGCGTGCTTGGTCGACACGTATGGAAGGCGGTCGAAACCGTACGCCAGCAGGCCCGACGCCGATGCGGTGTTGATGACGTGACCACTGCCCTGGGCGATCAAGTGGGGCAGAAAGACGAGGTTGCTGCGCACCACACTCATCAGATTCAGATCGACGACCCGCTCCCACGCCTCGAATGGCAACGATTCCGGAGCGCCCATGGCAATGACCCCGACGTTGTTCATGACAACATCAAGCCGACCGAATCGTTCGAAAGCCATTTCGCGGAGCTCTTCGAGATCCTCACGTCGCGATACATCGACAGCGAGCGCGATCGCCTCTCCGCCCGCTTCGCCCACCAACGATGCTGTTTCTTCTGCTCGATCACCATCGACATCGCTCACGGCGACCTTCGCCCCGCGCGCGGCAAACGACAGCGCAGTTGCACGTCCTATTCCGCTTCCGGCGCCTGTCAGCACAGCGACGGTGCCTCTGAGGTTCATGGGCACTGTCATGCGACAGCAACCGCCTTCGTCTGGAGGAATTCGATACAACCCTTCCTGGCCGCCCTCCCGGCCGTAGCCAGAGATGCCGACACCGCCAAAGGGGAGCTCGCACCCAACAACCGGTGACGCGCCATTGACGTAGACGCCGCCAGCCTCGAGGCGCGACACCAATCGATGGATGCGCGCGGCGTCGTTGGTGAAGAGGTAGGCCGCCAGGCCATACTCCGTAGCGTTGGCGATCTTCACTGCCTCTTCTTCGTCGTGGAACCGCATAAGCGAGAGCACCGGCCCAAACACCTCGACCTGCCCCAGTTCACTGGCCGGATCAACGTCGCCCAGAACCGTGGGCTCGACGAAGAACCCTTCGTTGAGACCTTGCGGCACGCTCCCACCGGCGAGCAGCTTTGCGCCCTGCGCCTGTGCCTTCTCGATCATGTCCAGGATGCGCTTCTGCGCCGCCCTCGTCACGACGGGTCCCACGATGACTTCGGGGTCGAAGGGATCTCCACAGCGAAGAGTTCGGACGACAGCTTGGGTCCGTTCGGCCACTTCGTCGTAGATGTCGTCGTGCACGATCATCCGGGTGGCAATCGCACACCCTTGGCCCGCAAGCGTCCCGAACACGGCGAACGCGTTGATCGCCAGGGCGAGGTCGAGGTCGGCGTCCGGGAAGATCACGTTGGCCGACTTCCCGCCCAGCTCCAATACCGCTGGCTTCAATGATTCGGCGCAGGCGGCAAGGATTTTGCGAGCCGTTGCCGGCCCACCCGTGAAGGTCACCTTCTTCACGAGTTCATGGCGCACGAGTGCGTCGCCGGCTTCGGGTCCGCCAAGCAAGAGGTTGACGACTCCGGGCGGGATCCCCGCCTCACGGATCAAAGTCATCAAGTGCTCGGTCGCGTACGGGGTCAGCTCGGAAGGCTTCATGACCACCGTGTTGCCGGCGGCGAGCGCCGGGATGAGCTTCATCCCCACCGACACGAGCGGGCCATTCCAGGTGAGGATGATGCCGACGACGCCGTAGGGCTCGGGCATTGTGTATCCCAGCTCCCGCTGCTGCGATGGAGACGATGTCACTCGACCCTCGATCTTGTCGGCCCATCCCGCGTAGTAACTGGTCCACGAGGTCATCAGGTCGACGAGTAACGGGCTCATCGTCGCCGTCATCCCGTTGTCGAGTACCGACAGCCGCGCCAGCTCGTCACGGTCTCGCTCCATCAGCTCCCCCAGGCGGTGCAGGACGCGGCCCCGATCGGCCGGCTTCCAGGTACTCCACACCTGGAGGGCATCCTGGGCGGCCCTCACGGCCGAGTCGACATCGACGGGCCCCGCCATAGGCACGAATCCTTGGACCTCGCCGGTCGCCGGGAAGACGTGCTCATGCCTTCCTGCGGACCCTTCAGCCCGGAGATCACCGCCAATATGCAGGTGTACCTCGGGCACCCTCCTGTCAGCCGTCATCTCATGCGCCTCCTGGTCTGGCTCGCTGTCAACTCACTTGTCTTACTACTTAAGGCACTTGACTTCAACCCTCCTTCCGTGTGGAATACCGAAATGGATCTAGGAAAGCTTTTTGACCTCAGCGACAAAGTGGCGATCGTGACGGGCGGGGCGGGCGACATCGGCAGCGTCTACGCCGAAGCCCTCTGTAGCGCCGGGGCGTCCGTCGTCATTGCGGACCTCAATCTCGAGGCGAGCACGGCAGTCGCCAACACCTTGACCGCCCAGGGGTTTCGTGCAGCCGGATTGCAAGTGGACGTGCGTTCCGAGGCCTCAACAGCCGAAATGGCCGCCGGCACCATCGAGCACTTCGGCGGCATCGACATCCTGATCAACAACGCGGCGATCATGACCGACCTGCCGCCCTTCGGACTGACCAACATGCCCGTCGCCGAGTGGGATCGGGTGCTCAACGTCAATCTGCGGGGCCCGCTCCTGTGCACCCAGGCCGTCATCGAGTCCATGGAAGCTCGAGGCGGAGGCAGGGTCATCAACGGGCTCTCCGCCGGGGCCTTCATGGCCGGCGGCATCTACGGCGTCAGCAAGTACGCTCTCCACGGGCTGACGGCCAATCTCGCCGCCGAACTGGGACCTCGAGGCATCAACGTGAACGGGATCGCGCCCGGACTCGTTGCCAGCGAGAGCGGCTACGTCAGCCTTCCCGAGGATTCACCGTTCCGAGAGGTCCTCGGACAGCAGATCCCGGGAAAGACGTCTGGGCCGCCAGCGGATCTCGTCGGCGCAATGTTGTTGCTGTGCTCGCCCGCCGGCGACTGGATCAACGGGCAGACGATTTCCGTCGACGGCGGTTGGATCATGCGCCTCTAGGTCGCGCTGCAGCCCATCACGAGCGGGGCTTGAAATAGGGCACGTGGGCGGTCACCTGACAGGTGTGCACGGACTTACACAGGGTCGTAGCGGAGAAGTTTCACCGAGGCGGCGATGCTGGCTCTCGCAGCATCGGGGGACGACGGCAACGCGCCAATGCTCTGGGCCTGGACCACGATGTTGCCGAAAGCCGTCGCCTCGGCCGGTCCGGCCAGGACCGGGACTCTGGCGGCGTCGGCAGTCAGTTGGCAGAGAAGGCGATTTTGAGAGCCTCCACCGACAATATGGACGACGTCAAGCTTTCTGTGGGCCAGCGCGCAGGCTTGGGTCAGGGTGCCTGCAAACGCTCCAGCCAGCGAATCAAGAATGCACCGGACGATCACCGGAGGCTCCATCCGACCGTCGGGACCCAACACGGCTTCGGAAATGCGATTCGGCATGTCTCCTGGGGCAACAAAGATAGGGTCATCAGGGTCGATGACCGGACCGCCCCGCCCCAGACGAGCTGCCGCCTCGAGCAGCGCAGCCCGGTCAGCCGTCCCCCAATGACGCAGACATTCCTGCAAAAGCCAGAGTCCTCCCACGTTGCGCAGGAATCTGATTCGACCGCCGACGCCGAGCTCGTTGGTGAAGTTTGCTCGTCGCGCGGCTTCGGTGAGAATCGGGGCTTCCAGTTCCAGTCCGACTAAGGACCAGGTCCCACAGGAGACATACCCAAACCGATCCGTCGTTGCGGGTACAGCTGCAATGCCGACGCCGTGTCGTGCGAGCAGACATTGACGACTGGGATTGGTCCTGAAGTGGTTCCTCGGATTGAGCCAGGACTTGCGATCGGCGGAAAGAGGTCGCGGGGAACGTTGAGCCGGTCGAGCACACTTGTCGACCATGACGATGTCGCGATATCAAGAAGGGCGGTCGTAGAGGCATTGGTCAGCTCGCTGCGCAACTCGCCAGTGAGCCAGTAGGCGACGAGGTCTGGGACGAGCACTGCATGCGCGGCCCGGGACCATAAAGGGCCGTACTGTTCGGCGACGATCTGGTAGATGGTGTTGAACGGAAGATGCTGCGTGCCCGTGACGCGGTACAGCTCCTCGGGCGGGACCAGCCTGTGCACGTGTTCGAGAACGGCTTCGGTCCGATCATCCCGGTACGCCACGGGGTCAGCAAGGAGACTTCCATCGCCATCCAAGAGCCCATAGTCGACACCCCAGCCATCGATGGCGACGGACTCGGCCTCAGGGATCCGGCGCAGAGCGGACAGGACCATCCGGTAGAGCCGGTTGATGTCCCAGCGCAGATGACCGTCTCTGGCGACCGGGCCGTTCGAGATCCGTTGGACCTCCCGCAACTCGATCCTTTCGGGCGTCACTGTGCCGGCCATGACTCGCGCACTCGAAGCGCCAAGGTCGACGGCCGCGAAGATCCGTGGCGGCACGGTCAGCGCAAGAACGCAGCGGCCACCCCTGCGTCGACGGGCACCAAGAGCCCGGTGGTGTGGCTGAACTCATCCGAGACCAGTGCTGCGACGGCAGAAGCAACGTGCTGGGGCAACACCTCGCGCTTGAGCAGCGTGCGCTGTGCGTAGAAGGATCCCAAATCCTCTTCTGGTACTCCGTAGACGGCCGCACGCTGGGCACCCCAGCCGCCGGAGAAGATGCCGCTCCCCCGTACGACCGCGTCGGGATTCACGCCATTGACCCGGATGCCGTATTCCCCCAGTTCCGCCGCCAAGAGCCGAACTTGGTGGGCCTGGTCGGCCTTTGCCGCACCGTAGGCAACGTTGTTGGGACCGGCGAAGATGGCGTTCTTCGAGACGACGTACACAATGTCGCCTCCGAGACCCTGGTCGACCATTGCTCGTGCCGCCGCCTTGGCCACCAAGAAGCTGCCTTTGGCCATGACCGCGTGCTGACGATCCCAATCGGCCTCAGACGTCTCGAGCAGAGGGGCGGAGATCGAGAGTCCAGCATTGTTGACGACCAGGTCAAGGCCACCGAATGCAATGATTGCCGCCGCGACGGCAGATCGCACCGAGTCATCATCGCTCACGTCGAGCGCGACCCCTACTGCGCGATCCGCCGAACCGATCTCGCCGGCAACCTCGATCGCCTTCGCCGCATCGAGATCGGCAATGACCACACAGGCGCCCTCCGCAGCGAGCTGTTCGGCGATGGATCGGCCGATCCCACTCGCTGCGCCCGTCACCAGGGCGATCCGCCCGGCGTGACGCGCCGGCTTCGGCATCCTTTGCAGTTTGGCCTCCTCGAGAGACCAATACTCGATGCGAAACTTCTCGGACTCCGGAATCGGAGAGTACGTGGAGACGGCCTCGGCTCCCCGCATGACATTGATGGCGTTCACGTAGAACTCGCCGGCCACCCGAGCGGTCTGCTTGTCCCGGCCGTAAGAGAACATTCCCACACCTGGCACGAGCACGATGGACGGGTCAGCGCCGCGCATCGGGGGTGATGCGTCGTCGGCGTACCGTTCGTAATAGGCGGTGTAGTCCCGGCGGTACTGCTCGTGAAGCTCACCCAGACGGGCGACACATTCGTCGATTGGAGCATCGGCAGGGAGGTCCAAGACGAGGGGCTTGACTTTGGTGCGGAGGAAATGGTCGGGACACGAGGTCCCGAGCTCGGCCAGAGCGAACAACTTTGTGGCCGCCAAGAACTCCAGCACTTCATCGGTATCGGTGAAGTGGCCCACCATGCGCTGGTCGTGCGAGGCGATGCGTCGCAGGACTGGGGCCAATTGTGCTGCCTTCTCTCGGCGCTCTACTGGTGGGAGAGCGGCCCGTGCGGCGTCGGGTTCGCCAAAGGGCAAAGGCCCGCCATGCGCATCGAGGTAGGCACGCGCCGTCTCGATCATCCAGAGGCTGTTGGTTTCCGCTTCGTCGCTCGTGGCACCCCACGCCGTGATGCCGTGACCACCGAGTACCACCCCAATAGCGTCAGGGTTGTCCTCGTAGACCGCTGCGATGTCGAGGCCCAGCTGGAATCCGGGGCGGCGCCAGGGGACCCAGGCGACCCGGGTGCCAAAGACGTCTCGGGTCAGACGTTCGCCGTCTGCCGCGGTCGCGATGGCAATGGCGCTGTCGGGATGCAGATGGTCGACATGCGGCGCTTGGATCAGGCCGTGCATCGCAGTGTCGATGGATGGTGTGGCCCCACCCCGGCCGTGCAGGCAGAAGTCAAAAGCCGGCACCATCTCGTCCTCCCGAGCCTCTCCGGGATAGACGGCGACCAACGATCGCAGCCTGTCGAGGCGCAGGACGGCCAGCCCGGCTTCGGTCAGCGTGCCCAGATCGCCACCGGAGCCCTTGACCCACATGAGATCAACATCTTCGTCCGTGACGGGGTCGCGCTCACTTCCCTTCGCCGAGGTGTTGCCGCCGGCGAAATTTGTGTTCCGCCGGTCTGCCCCGAGGCGATGCGATCGCTCAAGCAGCTGTGCGGCGACGGGGTTCATGCGCCCCACCCCGCCTGTTCTCCACCCACCCTGTCGGCGATGATCTGCTCGGCGTACCCACTTACTCGATAGGCAGCCATCGGGTCCTCCGGCAAGCCGTTCTCGGTACGCCATTCGGCCAGGGCTGGCCGGACGTCGGTATAGAAGGCATCCATCAACGCGTCATTCGCTCCGATGACGTCGCCGGCCCGTTCCGCTCGGGCCAGGGCCTCTCGGTCGACCAGGAGAGCCCGAGCAGTCATCTCCTGGACGTTAAGCACGGACCGAATCTGCGCCGGAATCTTTGCTTCGATGTTGTGGCACTGGTCGAGCATGAAGTGAACCCTTGAGCCAGCGTCGAATCCGCCGCCCCGCACCACCTCGCACAGGATGCGAAACAGCTGAAATGGGTCGGCTGCACCGACCATCAGGTCGTCATCCGCGTAGAAGCGGGAATTGAAGTCGAACGCACCGAGCTTCCCGAGTCGGAGGAGCTGCATGACGATGAACTCGATGTTCGTTCCCGGAGCGTGGTGGCCCGTGTCGAGGCACACGACCGCACGCTCCCCCAGTGCAAGGCACTGAACGTACGCCGTCCCCCAGTCCGGGACGTCTGTGGAGTAGAAGGCGGGTTCGAAGAACTTGTACTCGAGGACGAGACGCTGGTCCTCGCTGAGTCGGGCGTAGATCTGACCGAGCGAGTCGGCGAGCCGATCCTGTCGGTCCCGGAGATCTCCTTGTCCCGGGTAATTGAATCCGTCGGGCAGCCAGATCTTCAGATCGTTACTCCCGACGATGTTCATGATGTCGATGCACTCGAGGGCGTGACCCACGGCTTTGCTTCGAATCGCCTCGTCGACGTGGCACAGACTGCCCAGCTTGTAGTCGTCGTCCTGAAAGGTGTTCGTGTTAATGGTGCCCAGCTTGATGCCGAGTTCTTCGGCGAACCGAGCGAACTTGTCGAAATCGTCGACGCGATCCCACGGAATATGCAACGCCACCGTGGGCGCCAAACCGGTGAATCGGTGCACCTGCGCGGCGTCGGCCACCTTCTCGAATGGATCCCTGGGCACACCGGGTTGCGAGAAGACCTTGAACCTCGTCCCCGAATTCCCAAATGCCCAGGAAGGAACCTCGATCGCCTGACGGCTCAGCGTGGATTTGACCTCATTCGTCAGTTTCAGCACTGTCAGTCCTCATTTACATGTTGTCCAATTCGAACTTCAGGAAGCGGCAAAATCCAGTGGCAGACGCACCACAGATCCGTTCAGGTCCACAACCGACCGGACGCCCAGAAGGCGCATCGTGCGGTCAATGTCCTCTCGGAGAAGCGCCAGGACACGCTCCACGCCCGGTTGACCCGCTGCGCTGAGCCCGTAGGCCCACGCTCGCCCCACCATGGCCGCGCGTGCCCCCAACGCCAAGGCCTTGACGACATCGGCACCGCTTCGGATCCCACCGTCGACAAGGACGTCGACCTGGTCGCCCACCGCTGCGACGATCCCCGGCAATGCCCTCAGAGTGGCGGCAACGCCGTCCAATTGGCGTCCCCCATGGTTCGACACGATGATTCCCGACGCACCCGCGTCCACCGCGCGCCTGGCATCGTCCGGGGACAGCACACCCTTGACCAGGACATCCCCGCCGAACGCCTCGCGCACCCACGCCAGATCTGCCCACGTCGGGGGCTCGGCGATCCACTCGAGCAAACCCTTTTCCACCGGGTTCGGCGCGTCGGGTGCGCCGACCCGCCGGGCGTTGACGAGATCCAGCTCGAACCCCTCCCGCGCCTGATCGACGAGCCACCTCGGCCGTGTGGCGACGAAGGGTGCCATTTTGGTGATGGTCCGGCGATCGAGCCGGAGCGGCGGGGAAAGGCTGTACCTGCTCTCCCGACGACGATCGCCGGGGATCTGGGTGTCCATGGTGACGACGATCGCGGTATACCCGAGCTGGCTGGCGTCGGTTGCCAGACGGCGCGCGCCCTCCCGGCCACCCAGAAAGTAGAGCTGGAACCACAGCGGTCCGGGCGCTGCTGATCGCACATCCTCGAGGGCATGGCCTGACATCGAACTGACCGTGAAGATCGTTCCTGCCTTCGCTGCGGCCGAGGCCCCGGCCACATCGCCCGAGCAGTGCATCATGCGCGAGAACCCGATTGGACTGAGTAGCACGGGCATCGACACTTCGGCTCCCTAGTACGGAGGTCTGAAGGTTCGGGGAGCCTTCGGTGACGCCAAGTCGGGGTGAGAATCCAACCGAACGGAGCGCTTCTCGATTCTCGCCCATCGACACCTCCTCCCCTGCTCCTCCGTCCAGGTAGTTCTCCACCGGGCGGGGCACCCTCCGACGCGCAAGCTTCTGTGCACGCTCCACCGAGGTGATCCGAGACGCGACCCGTCGGTCATGTGGGGTCGTGCGGTGCGTCACGACGGACCACGGAGGGACCCCGGTGGGAATCGGCAACCAGGTGAATCCGGTGTCCGTGACGCCTCGGGACCTGGGAGACGATGACGGCGCCCGGGCCCGAGGACTCCGCACCTGACGGACTCCATGACTCGTGGCGCCATCTCAATGCAAACGTTAGCATTGGTCCGACAGCAAGGGTCCTGGCCCCGGAAGGGAGTGGCCGTGGCACGAACGGCGATCATCTCAGTGGACGGACACGTGCGGGCATCGCGCGCCGGCTACCGGCCCTACATAGAGCAGGCCCACCTCGACGCCTATGACGTCTGGGTGCGGCAAGAGGAATCGATCGGCGCCCCCGAGCACGGTGGCCTCAAACCAGGTTTCGACGCCACGGCGCAGTGGGATTCCGATCTCCGGCTGAAGGAACTGGAGAGCCAAGGTGTTGTGGCGGAGGTCCTCTTTCCGAATGGACTTCCGTTCGAGGCTCGACCTGACGACGACGGAGCTTTTGCGAGCCCGGAGCTCACCCGCCAGGCGCGTCTGGCTTACAACCGGTGGCTCGTCGACTTCTGCGACTGCGCTCCAGGACGGCGGGCAGGACAGGCGGTGATCTCCTTCGACGACATCGACCAGGCCGTCGCTGATATCCGCTGGGCCAAGGAACATGGGCTCCAAGGCGTCATGATGCCGTCGCTCCTGCCCGGAGGCACCTTCTTCTTCGACCCAGTCCTCGACCCGGTCTGGGCGGTGTGCGTCGAACTGGATCTGCCGATCAGCCAGCACGGTGGCTCGGGTGCTCCCACCTACGGCCCCCCGGGATTCGCCGCCATCATGACGCTGGCGATGGAACATTCGTTCTTCTCCGGCCGATCCCTCTGGCAGCTCATCCTTGGTGGCGTCTTCGATCGATTTCCAGACCTCCGGGTGGCCTTCGTGGAGACCGAGGGAGACTGGATCGGGCCGGCTATTCGGCGACTCGACAAGCGCCTGGAGCTTGGAGACGACTGGACGGGCTGGGCGAAGGTACTTGAACGTTCCCGTCTGTTCGCTCGCCGTGCTCGCGATTACTGGGCCGATAACTGCTACTCGGGCATCTCGCCCTGCACTCCTGAGCAGGTGTCTCTTGACGAGCTGGCACGACCAAGCGGTGACTACGAGGAATTCGCCATCGGTTGCGACAACGCCATGATCGGCGTGGACTTTCCTCATTTCGAGTCCATGTTCGCCGACACCGAGGCGGAGGTGTCTGCGCTGATGTCACACCCAGAGATGTCGACCGAGACCACACGCAAGATCCTCTGTGAGACTGCCGCCAAGGTGTACAACTTCGACCTCTCGGCCCTCAGCGAGGACATCGAGCGGGTCGGATTCGATCTCGATCAGTACTAATCGAGAGAATTTCGTGCCGCTATCTCGCCGAGCCACCGGGCGGACGGCTTCACAGTTCGAGCGAAGGTCCCGCGGTCAACGGCGATCAATCCGAACGTCTTGGCAAACCCGGCTGTCCATTCGAAATTGTCGAGAAGAGTCCAGTGCAAGTAGCCACGCACGTCGATGCCGTCGGCCAAACACTCAGCAAGCCCTTCCAAGGCCCCCCTCGTGTAGGCGATCCGGGCTTCGTCGTCATCAGTGGCCATACCGTTTTCTGTCACCAACACGGGCACCTTGGCGTACTCCGCCGCTAACCGCACGGTGTGTCCAAGCGCCTCTGGATAGACCTCCCATCCCGTCTGGGTGATCGCCGCCCCCTCGGGAGGTGGCACTTTGCCTTGGGGACCGATGAGATTGCGCGAATAGGTCTGCACACCGACGAAGTCATCCTGTGTCGACACGGACAGCCAGTCCGTTTGTCCAACTCTGCGCGCTTGCTTACACCCTTCTTCTCCGCCTTCGACGGGTTGCAGGTCGACGAGGGCCAGCGTCCACCCGATCTTCACGTGACCGGCTTCGGCCCGTAATGCTTGTCCCCCTAGCCTGTGGGCTTTGGACATCGTTTCGAGATCACCTGTGATCAAGCCCATCTGGTAGTGCGAGGCATCGAATCCGCCAATGCCCCGACCCCCAATCTCTTGCCTCTGATAGAAGCCCGTCTGGGGTCCTGGTGTCGTCGCTGCCATGGCCTGACCGGCCGGGGTCTCGTCATTAGCGCCCATGGCCAACACGCCTGTCGCCCCCAACATGGTCATGAGGTTGGGCTCGTTGAGAGTGCACACCCAAGAGAGCAGATCGCCGAAATGCCGTGCGACATGCGTCGAAAAGTCAGCAAATCGGTCCGGAGTCTCCGGCGACGACCAGCCGCCTCGCCCGGCAACCCATCGTGGCAACGTGAAGTGATTCATCGTCACGACCGGGGTCAGTCCGGCGGTCAAGCATGCCTCGGTCATCCGCGCGTAGTGATCGAGTGCGGCCCGCGACACATACCCTGGCTCTGGCTCGATGCGACTCCATTCCAGGGAGAACCGGTAGGCGTTGCACCCCAACTCGGCGAGCAGCGCCAAATCCTCCGGATACCGGTGATAGTGATCACACGCATCACCCGAAGGCTCCTTGAAAACCGAGTTCTCGGCCCACTCGAGAGGCCAGAGGTCGGCGCTGACGTTGCCCCCCTCGACCTGGTGGCCGGCCGTCGACGCGCCCCACAGGAATCCCTTTGGAAATCTGCCCCGCGTCATGCGAATCAAGCAACCCTTCTCGTCTTGCGTCTGCCGCCAATGGCCCCATCAGTGTGGCAGATCTCCCGAATCTATGCAAAGCTTTGCACGGCCGGGGACCAGGACAAATCCGATCTTGCACCGACCCGTGTAGGCCCTCGCTCGGCCGGGTCGTTACGAGCGGAAATGGACCCGCCGATCGGGCGGTCACACGGTCGCCGCGACCTTCGAAAAGATGGCAACCCCACGACGATCTGGACCGTACCGTTCGTCATGAAAGCGAGGACCGATGCTTCGTCCACAAGATAACGCTCGCCGCGAGACCAAACGGCTCGACGGACTCTGGGAGTTTCGAGTTGACACCGATGGCGTCGGACGTTCGGAGGAGTGGTGGCGATCTGCACTCCGAGAGAGCCTTCCGATGCCCGTTCCCTGCAGCTTCAATGACGTTCTCTCGGACAAGGCTGTACACGACCATGTGGGGGACGTGTGGTACCAGCGGACCGTGCAGGTGCCACGCGGGTGGGAGCGCGAACGAGTCGTTCTCCGTTTCGACGCAGCAACGCACCGCGCCACCGTGTGGCTCAACGAGACGCAGATGGTTGAACATGAAGGGGGTTACACCCCATTCGAGGTGGACATCTCTCACCTGGTCCGTGAGGACCAAGAGGTGCGAGTCACTGTGGCCGTCAACAACGAGCTGACCTGGCACAGTCTGCCGCCGGGAATTGTGGAGGTCATGCCGGACGGCGAGCGCCGGCAGCGCCAGTACCACGACTTTTTCAACTACGCAGGGTTGCACCGAAGCGTTTGGCTCTATTCAACCCCGACCACCTACATCGCCGACCTGACCGTCGTGACAGAGCTCGACTCGCACACGGGTCTCGTGCGAAGCGAGGTGTCCGTGGATGGTCACGAAGAGCTGGCTGTGCGGATGGAGCTGCGCGATGCAGACGATTTGCTTGTCGCCGAAATCGAAGAGCGGGACGCCGTGCTGACGGTTCCGAACGCACAGCTCTGGGAGCCCGGCCATGGCTATCTCTATCGCCTCCAGGTGGACCTGGTCGGAAACGACTCTGTTCTCGTCGATCGCTACTCGATCCCAGTCGGGATTCGCACAGTGGAAGTCGACGGCACCAATTTTCTGATTAACGGCCAACCCTTTCACTTCAAGGGCTTCGGGAAGCATGAAGATCTCAACGTCAATGGACGGGGGCACAACGACGCAGCCATGGTCAATGACTTCGCCTTGCTGGGGTGGATCGGCGCTAATTCCTTTCGCACATCCCACTATCCATACGCCGAAGAGGTGCTGGATCTGGCCGATCGGCTTGGCATTGTGGTGATCGACGAGACGGCCGCCGTTGGACTCAATCTCGGCGTCGGCGGCGGCTTCTTCCTGGGTGGACCGCGGGAAACATTTTCAGAGGAGACCATCGGGAGCACGACGCAAGCGGTGCACAAGCGGGCCATCGAGGAACTAATCGCACGGGACAAGAACCACCCTTCAGTAGTGCTGTGGAGTCTGGCCAACGAGCCGGAGTCGCATACCGAGCAAGCCCGCGCCTACTTCACCCCGCTCTTCACGGCCGCGAGGGAAGCCGATCCAACGCGCCCGGTGGGATTTGTCAACATGATGTTCGCCCAGCCCAATGACTGCACCGTTACGGAGCTGGCTGATGTGATCATGATCAATCGCTACTACGGCTGGTATATGGAGCCGGGCGACCTCGCGGCAGCGGAGCGTGGCTGGGAGCATGAACTGCTGGGTTGGGCCGAACTGGGCAAGCCCATCCTCGTGACCGAGTATGGAGCGGATGCCATGCCGGGGCTCCACTCCCTCGATGACGCGGTGTGGAGCGAGGAGTATCAGGTGGCGATGCTCGAGGTTGCCCACCGTGTTTTCGACCGCATTGATGCCGTCGTCGGGGAGCACGTGTGGAACTTCGCGGACTTCGCGACCGGACCATCCTTCATGCGCGTCGATGGCAACAAGAAGGGGGTGTTTACGCGAGACCGGCGACCGAAGGCAGCGGCGCGCTACCTGCGCCAGCGCTGGCTCAACGTCCCTTGACCGCTGCGGTCGACGAGCGGAGGACCAGCTTGCCTGTGAGCTCCACGGACGGCGCTCCTTCGCCCTGCAGGAGTCCGACTGCAACTGATCCGGCCTCCTCGGTCGGGAGCCCGATGGTCGTCAGTGGCGGAGCGACCATGGCCGCCATTGGGACGTCATCGAACCCGACGATGCTGACGTCCTCGGGCACTCCGACCCCACGACGGGCCAATCCGGCCATGACGCCCAGCGCCATCTGATCGTTGAAGGCGATCACTGCCGTCACCTCGAGCGCCAGAATCTGGCCGACGGCTTCCGCCGCAGCCTCGAAGGTCGGCGCCGCGGCGTTGACCACCGCCACATCCAATCCCATGCTGAGGCTGGCCTTCTGGACCGCTGCCCGACGCTCAGTGGCCGCCCATGACCCAGTCGGACCTCCGAGGAAGGAAAGGCGGCGATGCCCATCGAGAGCCAGATGGGTGAGTGCCTCGCCCACCGCTGAGGCGCTCCGGAGGAGCACGGAGGGATACCCTCGAACCGGCCGCTGCACGAAGACGGTGGGCATCGAACCCAGGGCCTCGAGCTTCCCGATGCAGCCGCCTTGGAGAGAGGACGACGAATCCATCGACGTCGTGTACGAGCATCTTCGCCGCCCGCACCTCCTCCTTGGGGAGTTCCCCGGTGTCGGCCAAGAGCACCTGCAGGTCGACATCCCGAGCCGTCCTCTCGAGAGCGCGGACCATGGACGCAAAATACGGATTCGTAATGTCTGGCACGATGACGGCGATGACGCCGGTCTGCCCCGTCTTCATCTTTCGAGCGGCCCGATTCGGGACGAATCCAAGCCGCGAGACCGCCTCTTCGACGCGGCGTCTGGTTTCGGGTGCCACCTTCTCCGGTCGACTCAGCGCGCGCGCGACACCGTTGCCGGATGCACACCAGCTTTGGCCGCCACGTCGAGAATAGTGACGCGTCGGGTTTGTCGCACGGGGTGCCACGTTACTCGCCGGTCGTTGAGCGACTCCGTGACTCAGCCTTCCCCACCGCAGGGCATGCGCAGTGTCTTCGAGTGCTCGGGGCCGCTCCTAGTGGATGGGGGCGCTGTAGACCTGGGTCCCGGGACCTTGGTGTCTCGATTCGGTCTCGCCGGGAAGCGTTACTTCGGCAACCGTTCCCGATGGAACAGAGACCGTGAGATCAAAGCGATCATCCCGAATACGCCACGACGATTCAATCCTCCCATAGGGCGAATCGTGCGTCGCCTCAGCCCACGTCAAACCACCACCGGGTTGCGGAGCAACTCGGAATCGTCGGTACGCAGGCTCGTCGTCCACGAGCTGGATTCCCGACACGTACCGGTACAGGAATGAGATCACCGCGCCCTTGCTGTAGTGATTGAGCGACATGTGTGCCTGTCCCGCGTCGTCCACGCCCTCCCAAAGCTCCCAGACGGTGGTTGCGCCTCGATCGACCATCGCCAGCCACGAAGGAGGCGATCGTCGCTGGAGCAGCTCATAGGCAAGGTCTAACTGTCCGGCGTCGGCCAGCACGGGCAGCAAGAGCGGCGTCGCCAGGAATCCGGTCCCCAGATGCGTGTCAGCCTCTCGTACCAGCTGCACGAGTCGCTCAGCCGTCCGCTGGCGATGCTCCGCCGGCACGAGGCGGAACGCGAGCGCCCGGACGTGGTTCGCCTGTGTGTCGGGAAGGACACCCCCCTCTCCCGTGACGTACTCCAGCCGCCACGCCCGAAGGCAGTTCCTGGCGAGTGACTCCATCCGCTCCGCCTCTTCTGAATGCCCCAACATCCTGCCGATGCGCGCCGCCAGTTCGGCGGAGCGATACAAATACGCGGTAGCGACCGACCCCTGCTCACAGCTGAGCGACTCGACGATGTCGGTTCCCGGCTCAAGCCATTCACCCCAATGGAAGCCGTCATCCCAGAGGAACGCCTCGTGCTCGGCGGCATCCGGCGTCTCCGCTTCCCGACTGCGATGCCGGCGGGTCCGCGCCATTTCCGCTGCGTAGTCGAGCCACTTCACCATGGCCGGCCAGAGCTCGGACAGAACCTGGGTATCCCCGTAGGCCCGCCAGAGCTCCCAGGGGACCATGACGACGGCGTCGCCCCAACCCGACGACCCCTGCAGGGACCTCCAGAAATCGTCTAGGGGCTCGGTGAGGCTCATCGGATCGGGGACGACGTTGGTCACACAGCCGTCCGAGAGCTGCTGCGCGGCAAGGTCGCGTAGCCATTTGAGTGAGAACCCCATCACGTCGTAGAGCAGCGCGGCGGTGGGAGTGAACAGCTGCCAATCCCCTGTCCATCCCTGGCGCTCGCGCTGGGGGCAATCCGTGGGGATGTCGCAGGCGTTGCCTCGGAAGCTCCAGTCAGCGATTTGATGCAGGCGATTGAGGCTGTCGTCGCTGCAACGGAACCAGCCCGTCCGACGGAGATCCGTGTGCACGACGACCCCACTCAGATCGTCGGGGGTCAATCGTCGAGGATGGTCCTCGAGACGGACGTACCGGAACCCATGGGTCGTGTGACGCGGCTCGAAGACCTCGTCCACTTCGCCCGCAGACGTAACCTCGTCGACCTGGAACGGGCCACTGGCCGAGTTCTCCCCCTCGTCGAGGAGATTTGCCTGCGTGACATCCCCACAGGGGTCAAGGCTCTCTCCGTGGACCAAGGTGATATGGCTGTCTGCGGGTCCCAGATCGGTCAGCCGCACCCAACCGTTGATGTTCTGGCCGAGATCGGCCACCTGCCGATCGGGAGCGATTCTCGTGACCGAGACGGGCCGGACGTGCTCGATCCGGCGGACGGGTGGCGACGGGGACCAGTGAAGGGGCCCGACGCCTCCAGCTCTCACCGCGACCGGCTGCCACTCCTTGGAGGCTCTGACGTGGTCTTCGATCTGTCCGGCTATCGGGTCGGCCGCCACGAGACTCCCCACACCTGCTATCCATGATGAGTCGGTCGACACGGTCAACCCGTCGGATTCGAGCTGTCCGAGAAATGCCAGCGTGTCTCCGTACCCGTCCGTTCGACGACGAAAACCGAGTTGGCCCCTGTACCAGCCATCGGACACCACGACCTCCCATTGGTTCGACCCCTGAACCAGGAGCGCCGTCACGTCGTAGACCTGGACCAGCTGCTGCGTCGGATAGCTGGTGAACCCCGGGGTCAGTTCCAGATCGCCCACCCGCTGACCGTTGAGGAAGCACTCGTAGGTGCCATGAGCCGTCGCGTAGAGGCGCGCGCGGGCTGGTGGTCCCTCCAAGGAAAACTCTTTTTGCAACACCAGAGGTTGGCGGTCATCGCCGGGGGGTTCGATCCAGTGGGCGCTCCAGTCGCTCTTATCCAGAAGGCCCGCCTCGAACCAGCCGAAAGGAGACCAGGGGCTCTCGCCCTGCTCGCTCCACACCCGCACACGCCACGACACGTTCTGACGGGATGCAACCGGTTGGCCGGGCCACGGGACCAACACACAGGCATCACTGACGACGCGTGGACACGGTTTCCCATTGATCTCGATCTGGTAGGCCTCTTGCCGGGTGACTCCATCCGGGAGCCTCCACGACAAACGAGGCGCCCTGACCCCGACGCCGAGAATTCCGCTCCCCAGATGTTCGACGCGCAGCTCGGACGGCGCAATGTCCAGTGGCACGGGCATCACCGTCGCACGTCGCTCGCGTCGCTCGCGCCCGGAAAGACCGAGCCACCACGCAGCTCCAGTACGACGATTGCCGCGCTGTCACCATTCCACATGCAGGCCGCACTCATGTCAGAAGCGGCTTTGGATTCGAGACAGGAAGCGACGATAAACCTGGGTCAGCGGAGGATGCGCTGCCGCTTCGGATGATGGCGCGCTCGTCCGTGCCGAGGTAACTGGCGATGACCTTGGGGTCGTTGCGGACCTCCCCGGGATGCCCTTGGGCGATCACGTGCCCAGCTTCGAGGCAATAGACCCGATCGGAAATGCCCATGATCAGGTTCATGTCATGTTCGATGAGCAACACCGAGGCTGAGAGCTCGCTCTTGATAGAGGTAATGAGCGGTCCGAATGCTTCTGTTTCACGTTGCGCCAGTCCGCCCGTCGGCTCATCGAGACAGAGCACCCGCGCGTTGAGGGCCAGGAGCCCGGCGAGCTCGACCACTCGGCGCGTACCGGTCGAGAGGTCCGACACGTAGTGGTCGGCATAACGACCGAGTCCGAGGAAATCCATCAGCTCCTGCGCTTCGGCGAGCGCCGCCCTCGTCTGACGCCTCGCCCGCGGAAGCGACAACGCAGTCGACAGCATGCCCACGCCGGCCTTTCCTTCGATGGCGATGAGCAATGTCTCACTGACCGTGAGCTCAGGAAAGAGCAGGGCATTCTGGAAGGTCCTCCCCAATCCGAGGGAAGCACGGTGATAAGAAGAACTGCCGACCAGCTCCTGCCCGAACAGAGCAACCGAACCCGTCGCCTCGACAAATCCGCCCACGGCATTCATCAAGGTCGATTTCCCCGCTCCATTCGCTCCGATGAGACCCACCAGTTCACCTCGGCCGACATCGACATTGGCGCCCTCGACGGCGGCAAGGCCACCGAACGTCACGCTGAGATCTGAAATCGCCAGCGCGGGGTCTCCTCCCCCACAACCTCGCGTGGCCGGCGGGTCCTGGCCGATAGCGGCTGGCGAGGCTCCTCGACGCGCTCCCCCAACCTCGAATCGGCCCACGCCAGAAGGCCGTCCCGGGCCGAATACGCGATCTGATTCAATCCTCTTGGGAAGTACAGGAGGATGACGAGAAGCCCCAGGCTCGAACTCAGGAGACCAAGTGCCGCGTTGTTCGGATCGATTGCAGGTATCCCGATGACGACGATGGCCCCGAGTACTGCGCCGCTGATCGAACCCATGCCACCGATCACCACCATCGCGACAAGGTTCAAAGAATCGCTGGTCTGGTAGAAGCTCTGTGCGAACGGGATGTTCGCATAGGCGCCGCTCAACAATGCCCCGCCGAGTCCGGCCAGAGCGCCCGCGAGCGTGAACACCTTGAGCTTCACCCAGACCGGGCGGATCGCGTAGGCAGTGGCGACGCTCTCATTATCGCGCACGGCCTTGATGATCCGTCCCACACCGCTGGCTTGGAATCGACTGAGCAGCCAGAGGACCACACCCAGCACCACCAGCACGACGTAGTAGTAGGTCCGCTGTCCGGAAAACGAGAGAAACCAGAGATGACCGGGGACAAAGGCAACGTTCGCACCGTCGGGAGACTGACCGGAAAAGAAAGGCAGGTAATAGAAGTACTGCTCGGCAGTAAAGGCGAAGACAAACGTCACGACGGCCAAGTACAGGCCTCGAACACGCAACGACCCGATGCCCATCCCCAGGGCGAGGAGTCCGGACGCCAGAGTAGTCACGGCAATAGCCACCCAGAAGGGGACACCCTGGCTTACCAGTCGAGCGGCAAAGAGGGCGGCCAGTCCCGCAAAAGCCATCTGCCCCAGCGACAGCTGCCCCAGCCAACCGGTGAGTACCGTCAAGGAGGAAGCACAGATTGCCCAAGCAAGAACCGCTGTGAAGAGCTGCTGTCGAGACGGTTGCGTCACGATGAGCGGGAGCAACACCGCAAGGAGGCCCAGCACGAGCAGCCCCGCTTTGTTCAGGTTCCGCGCCCACCAGAAGCTCCGCAGTCGCTGCGGGATGGGTCGCACCCGAGGGCTGAACGCAAAGACCTGCGAGCTCTCGGCATCCTCCCGTTTCGCAAAGATCACGGCGACAAACACGACGATCAAGAGCACGACGTTCGTGACGCCGGGTACCGTGATGTAGTTGAACGTCAGGACGCTCTGCATCACGCCAATCGCGACCGCGGCAAAGACCGCAATGCGAATCGACCGAAAACTCGCGATCACCGCGGCTGCCAGCGCCTCGGAGAGCGTCTGAGGCCCGAGGTTCCCCAGCGCTGCGGCAGTCGAGGTCGCTCCGCCGATGAGCACGATGGAGAGCGTGGCGAGCCCTCCGGCGAGCGTCCAGACGAGGGTCGACACAAATTTCGGTGAGACGGCGGAGAGACGGGCAAGCCAGGGATTGGTGGCGCACGCAGCCACGGTCTTCCCGAGTGTCGTGCGGTCGAGGAACCAGGACAGGGCGAGAATGGCGAGGGGCGCCAGAATCAAGATGGAGAGATCGGAGCCGTGGATCGTCACACTGCCCACGTGCCACGTGCCGCCGAACGCGCTCGGATAGTGCGCGCTGGTATCAGTCGGAGCTGGTATCTCAACCGCAATCGTCTGCGCCAGTCCGGCGATTCCGATGGTCGACACCAAGACCACCACCCGAGGGGCGGTACGCAGGCGCCGCACGACCGCGATCTCCATGACCGCGCCGAACACGAGTCCGATGAGCAGAGCGAGCGCGAATGCTGCCCAGAACGGCACGTGGTACTGGATCGTCAGCAAGGACAAGGTGACTGCACCCACGAGTCCCATCGCACCGACTGCGAAGTTGATGATCCGCGTGGCGCGGTAGATCAGCACGATCCCCGTGGCAATGATGGCAACGGCCAGGCCCTGCACCAGACCGTCGAACACGATCTGGCCGTTGACCCACCCCACGGCAAGCACTAGCTCGTGATCTCCCCGCCCAAGAAGACGGCCCTGGCCAGGTCGTCGCGCTCGATGAGATCGGCGATGGCACCTTCGAACCGCACTTGTCCCTTTTCGAGGAAGACGGCACGGTCAGCGATCGCCGCGGCCACATTGAGCGACTGTTCGACGATGATCATGGTGACGCCGTCCGCCTTGAGCCGCTCAACCACCGCGATCAGCTCTTGGACGACGATCGGGGCCAGACCCAGTGACAGCTCATCGATGATGAGAACCTCCGGGTCATGCAGCAAGGCAATGGCGAGCGCAAGCATCTGTTGCTCTCCGCCCGAGAGTGAGCCGGCTCGACGGGAGAGCATTTGGCCCAATGTGGGAAAGAGGCGAAGCACACGCTCCTTACGCCGCCGGAGGTCCTCTTTGTCGGATCGATAGCTGAAACCACCGATCGTGAGATTGTCGGCAACCGTCATCTCCCCGAAAACGCCGCGTCCCCCCGGAAGCAGATGGAGGCCCAGACGCGATCTCTGTTCGGCTGTGGTGTAGGTGATGTCACGCCCGTTGAGGCGCACCACTCCTCGATCTGGGGTCAGTCCGGCTGCCACTCGCAGCGCGGTCGATTTTCCGGAGCCGTTTGTCCCGAGCAGTGCCAGGACTTCGCCGCGTTGTACCTCGAATCCGACATCGAAGAGGACTTGCACGTTCCCATAGCTGAAATCGATGTGATTGAGCTGCAGCACGGGTATCGATTCGGGGTCTGCCGCCTGGCGACGGGTCTCCTCGCGCTCCTCCTGGAGCTCGAGGACGATAAGCGACAGATCGTTCCGGATGAAATGGCTGCTCCGGATGATCATGGTCGCGCCTACGACGGTTGCCGGAATCGTGATGATCAATACAGCTGCTCGTGGCCCGAAGGCACTGTCGAGGCCGGCCGACAGTATGGCTCCTCCCATCGCTCCGACAAAGAAGAGGTAGAGCCCGCTTACGGCGCCTGTCATGCCGCGGAGGCGATACGGAGCCACCGAGGAGATAACCGGACCGATCATCGTGAACGCGGACATGTGCAGGATCGACACGATGATGCTGAAGGCTGCCCAGAGCACCGCGTTCGGCATGAAATACTGCAGCGGCACAAGTACGGCGACTGGTAGCAGTGCTTTACCGATCAGTGACAGCGCTTTCGCAGGGTCTTCGTGATACCGACGGTCGAAGTACCGGCCGGCAAAGGGCAGCACCGCAATGAGGCCGATGCCCGCCGCGGTACCGACGAGCCCGCGCTTAAACACATCCAGGTGATAGTGCTGCTGGAGAAAGAGATTGCCGAGCACTGGTGCGGTGAAGAGGCTGAAGCCCAGAGCCGAAAAGGCCACGAGACAGGTCTTCATCGTGCGGATCCTCCAAATGCGCACGAAGGTCGCCTCGAGTGAGGGCGGCACCGGGTTGGTGTCCACGATCTCGCCCAGCACGTCGAGTTTTTCGTACTGGCCTCTGGGCGGTTCTGGGACGAAAAAGGCAAACAGCGCCACGAGGACGATCGGGAGCGACAGCAAGAAGAAGGCCCAGCGCCATCCGTTGACCCCGAAGGCCGACGCGATTGCGCCAACCAGAAGCGGGCTGAGAGCCCCAGCGAGGCCAGTTGCCATCCCCATCGCCGAGAAGATCCGTCCCCGAAGGCTGATCGGGTAGGCGTCCGCCAGAAGAGACGTGTGGACGGACGACGTCGAGGCCTGGGACACACCTGCACCGAATCGGGCCAGGAAGAACGTGAAGATATTGCTGGCCAATCCTGTGAGGAACACCATCACGCCGAACACGGCGGTGGCGATACCGATGATCGGTGGTCGCCGAAAGTGGTCTGCCAACCACCCGAGCGGCACGATCCCTAGCACCAGGAATCCGCTCGAGACACCTGCCACGAACACGATCGTTCCGGAGCTCACATGAAGCGAGGACTGGATGTTCGGCGCCAGCGTGGAGAGGCCCGAACCCTGCAGATTGTCGAGAAAGACGATGGTCGCCAGAATGATGAAACTTCGCGAGCCGGCACGCTTTAACCCGGTGCGGAACGCCGTGCGCTCCTCGCGGGTGCCGGGAAGTGCATCCTCCGGAAGCACGATCTCCCCGCCATCCCGGTCCGCATGCAGGCGTTCCTCTGATTGATCGACAACCATCTGGGCCAGAGCCGTCGGGTTGGCCTCTTCGATAACGCCCCCCAGATTCTCAGGCTGCCGACTCACCGCGACCTCCCCGCCGTTCTCGACCGCAGCGGGCAACGCCTCATGTCGATCGAGTCCTCGCTGCCCCGGCTGATCAGCCGTAGGGGTTGATCGGCGAGTCTCTGTCGGCCACCGTCTCTCCTACGAGGTCGATGACTTGGTCGAGATGTCGATCTGCTTCGTCGTGCTGTTGTACTTGCCCACATACACAGGCCCAATCGCATAGGGCTGCCCAGGCCCAAACGACACGAGTCCTCCTGATCCCGGGAATCTGACGTTGCGAAGTCCGTACCCAGCCTTGGTGAATGACGTCACCGTGAGTTTCTTTCCCGCCCCACTGGCGATCTTGGTGAAGATTGCAAGGTTCTGACAGGCAGACTCGGGGGCAACATAACTGTGATCCGTCGCGCTGCCGGGCGCCGAGATCGTAAGTGCCGGGTACGCCTTCTTGATGATCTTTACGCACTGCTGGATGAGAGGATCCGTCCACGCCTGGATCGAGGTCGGCGTTGCCGTCGAAGTGATCATCCCTTTCAGGTACTGCGGGGCCACGCTGTTGAGCGTGCCGGAGATTGTCACCTCCGAGGTCGCAATCCACGGAGGGTTGTACGAGCTCTGAGTATTCGTCAGGGCGACAGGCCATGTGCCCGAGGAGGAGCCGACAGCAACCACCTCGTTCACGCCAGCTGATTGGAACTTCTGGACGAAGGCCGTCACCTGCTGGTCCAAGGCGGCCTGATCAGAGGGCTGGGCCGTAGTGATACCGACTTGGGCAACCTTGACGTGGAGCTTCTTCAGCGTCGATTGCACGACACCGACCTCTTGGACATCGTTCTGCTTCGCACCGACGATGCCCACCGTCTTCCCCTTCAAGAGACCCATCTTTGCGAAGACGGAAAGCTGCAGCGGGTCGTAGGCGGTGGGAGGAGGCGTCAAAGTGAAATTCTGGGCCGCAGACTTGGGGACTGCGCTCGGGAGCGTCGCATTGATCGTCGGAGTTACGTGGTCGACCAAGTAGCAACTCGGCATGTACGGCGACATGGCCAGAAAGACTGGTGTGTCCTCGGTGAGTTGCGTGCAGACAGCCAGCGACGAGGTCGTGTTTGTTGGATTGACGCTGCCGAAGAGCACGCTGAGCTTGCGCCCGTTGATCCCGCCGTGCGCGTTGATGTTGGCGACGAGTGCGCCGTACGCGTCGGGATAGCTGCCCTGGTTCAACTTGACCCCAACGGCACCGAGCGACGACAGGTCGATATACGGGAGCCCGATCCGGATTGACGTTGGTGTCACGGCCGCGTTGGGCGAGGCCACAGCGGGGGATGCCACTCCGACAAGAGTGCCCGCCATCAACACAGCGAGACCGACAGCGGATACACCCTTCCTTCGCAACAACCTTGATTGCATGATCTCCTCCCCCGGCGATCTCTCGCCCTGACCCTGACGACCTCGGCGACCACCGAACCGAGCCCCCAGGGATGAGCCAGTCTGGCACGAGCCTTTGCCTTGTGCAATCCTTTGCACACCTTCACATGCCTTTGGGCTGGCGCCGATTCGCCTCACAGCTGCGCCCAGACGGTCTTGTTTTTCAGGTAGCCCTCGAGGCCGTCTTGGCCGTTTTCATAACCCCAGCCGGACTGCTTGAAGCCTCCGAACGGCATGGCCGGATCCCACATCATTTGACAGTTGAGCGAGACGGTTCCCGCGTCGAGGCGCTTTGCCAATCGGTGGGCGTGGGAGACGTCCCTCGTCCAGGCCGAAGCAGCCAAGCCATAGGTTGAGTCGTTCGCCATGGCGACGACGTCGTCATCGTCGTCGAACGGTGTGACGGCAACGACTGGGCCGAAGATCTCCTCTTGGAACAGTCGCATGTCCTGGCTGACCCCCGCGAGCACCGTGGGATGCACGAAGTAGCCGGTGCGCTCAAGCCGATAGCCCCCCGTCACGACCTCGACGCCATCGCTCTTGCCTTCGTCGATGTACCCCATGACCCGGTTCAGCTGGCGTTCGCTGATGATCGGCCCACTGTGGACCTTGCCGTCGTTCGGGCCCCCGAGCCGGATCTTGCCCGCCAGTGTCGCTATACCCTCGATCACCTGGTCATAGACGCCCCGTTGCACGAATACGCGGGATCCTGCGACGCAGGCCTGTCCCGAGTGAATGAAGATTCCCATCGCGGCGGCGGGAATCGCCTTGTCAAGCTCGGCGTCGTCGTAGATGAGCACGGGAGATTTGCCACCCAATTCGAGCATGACCCGCTTCAGGTTCCCGGCTGCCGCCTGCACGATGAGTTTGCCGACTTCTGTCGAACCCGTGAAGGCGATCTTGTCGACGTCGGGGTGATTGACGAGTGCCTGTCCGGTGGTGTGTCCGTAGCCGTTCACAAGGCTCACGACGCCATCAGGCACGCCGGCCTCAGCGAGGACCTGCTCGAAGATCAGTGCCGACAACGGCGTCTCCTCGGCCGGCTTGAGCACGCAGCTACAGCCAGCGGCGAGGGCGGGCGCAAGCTTGGCCGCAGCGTTGAACGCCGGGCCGTTCCACGGGACGATGAGCCCGACCACACCCACGGGCTCTTTGATCGTGTACGCGTGCACCGACGCATCGAGGCCCGAAAGTCCGCCCGTCATCCGGACGTCATGAGCGATGCCGTTGATCTTCGTGCACCAGCCAGAGAAGTAGCGAAAGAACTCGATGGCGGCGGCAATGTTCCGCCGGGCCTGAGGCAATGGCATTCCCGTGTTCAACGAGTCGAGCTGGGCGATCTCGTCTGCTCGAACCTCGAGCAGCTCTGCCACCCGCCATAACACCTGTGCCTGCTCGGTCTGCGGCTTCTGGTGCCACACGCCCGAATCGAACGTCTCCCGGGCCCGAGCGACCGCACTCTCAACGGCGGTCACGCCGCCGTCAGCAAATGTGGCGATCGGCTGTTCCGTCACCGGGTCGACGACTGAGATGGTCTCGCCTTCGCCGGGACGAGCACCGAGCTCTTCGATTGTGGCCTGTACCGTCATAGTGCCTTCCTTGAGCGTTATCGCCGATTGATGTTGCCCGCGTCGACCGGTATGGACCGATCCCGTCACATACGCGCGCCTCGTCCGACACCAGCCACGCAATCGCATTTGAGACATCGATCGGATCAACCGCCTCGACCGGAATCGCATTCAGCAGCGATCCGGCGAGCTGCGGGACGTTTTCGATGATCTCAGCGACGTTGCCACCACCTGCCATCGGCGTGCGAACAGTGGTGGGGGCGACGCTGTTGACCCGGATGAAGTGCGGCGCCAGCGAGTTGGCCCAAGACCGAGTCAAACCAATAACACCGTGTTTTGCCGCCGTGTAGGCCATCATCCCAGCGGCGTCGATGGGTGCCCCGTGAGCCCACCGGTCAAGCTCGTCAAGACGATGGCGCCGCCATTCTTTGCTTTGATCATTTGCGGGATCGCTGCTCGGCCGGTATTCCACACACCTGTCAGGTTCACACCGATGACCTCGGCCCACTGTTGCTCATTTGAGGCCATCCCTTCCGGCCCGATACCGGCGTTCGCAAGCACGATCTCAACCGGCCCGAGCTCGTGGATTCCTTCTTTGAGCGCAGCCTTGAGGGCGGGGTAGTCGCGGACATCGGCCTGTCTGGTGACGATCCGTCGACCGAGCGCTTCGACCTCTTTGACCGTTTGCTCGAGGTCCGTGGGTGTCGACATCTCGTAGCCGACGGATTGCAATTGCCCGCAGATGTCAACTGCGATGATGTCGGCG
>CAWBUQ010000002.1:0-9169 GCA_963791995.1 uncultured Acidimicrobiaceae bacterium
CCGCCTGCTCGATGCGCTCGCCGGCCTGCCCCGTCCGGTTGCCCCACCATCCGCCCCACCATCCCCCACACCGGCTGCCGCGTCGTCCGCCCTCGCGACCTGAGCGTGGTGCGCCCCCGCCGACTGGTGGCCGTGGTCGGCACCGGCACCGAAGTTGGGAAGACATGGGTCTCCGCCCGCATCCTCACCGATCTCCGCGCGGCGGGCTTCCGCGTTGCCGCCAGGAAACCGGCGCAATCCTTCGAGCCCGACGACGATCCGACGCACCTCGATGCGGCCCTCCTCGGTGCCGCCACCGGCGAGCCGGCGGAGGTCGTGTGTCCTCCGCACCGCTGGTACGAGGTGGCGATGGCGCCGGTCATGGCCGCGTCGGCGCTCGGACGTCCGCCCTTCACGATCGATGACCTCGTCGCCGAGATCCACTGGCCTCCAACCTTTCCTGGCGCGGATGCGGTGGATGCGGTGGATGCGGTCGAGGTAGGACTGGTCGAAACCGCCGGGGGACTGCGGTCACCCCTGGCCGCGGACGGGGACTGCCTCGCGATGTGCAACGCCCTCGAACCCGACATCGTGCTGTTGGTCGCCGACGCGGGATTGGGGACGATCAACGCAGTGCGATTGACACTCGAAGGACTCGGCCCCCTGGCCTCGGTGACGGCGGTCGTGCTGAACCGCTTCGACGCCGGGTCCGAGGTGCACCTGCGCAACGTCGAGTGGCTCCGGAGACAGGACGGTCTGCGGGTCCTCACCGTTCCTGGAGATTTCGCTGCACTGCTGGATGTCGTGCGCGGCGAGCCGGCCCCGCCTGAGTAACGCTGGCGGGCCGAGCAAGCCCGATCGGGAGCGAGCCCGATCGGGAGCAAGCCCGACCGGTGAGTGATCCCGACCCGAGAACTATGCAGATCGGTCGAGATCGGTCCCCACTACTGCTGTTGCAGCCGCGTAGGCTGCATGGCCGAGTGCGACGGTCATCCGCCGGGCGGACCTCGGCTGCGTTCAACGGTCTTGCGGTGCTCGCCACCGCAGCGCTGTTTCTTTTCGCCGGCTGCAGCAATGCCGGCTCGGGCCAGGCGACGCGTGAGACCTTCAACGTCAAGGCGGAGCCCTCGGCACGTGCGGGCCAACTCTCGGTCCCGCCGGGTCGTCTGCCCACCAAGGGACCGATCGGCCTCGATCCCTCCAAGTCCGACGGTGTCCAGCTCGACGTGCTGAGCGGATTGCTCAACGACACGCCTATCTTCAACGGCGACTTCGCCGATCCCTTCGCACTGCGAACTCCCGACGAGCTGTACGTCTACGCCTCGAACACCGAGTCGACGCAGTACTCACCCGGTGCACATGTGCCAGTGATCTCACTTGGGCGTGATTCGGGGTTCGAGGGCCAGTACCTCGGCGACGCGTTGCCGACGCTTCCCAAGTGGACGGTGTCCGGGTTCCAATGGGCGCCCTCGGTGTGGACCCAACCGGACGGCGCCTATGTCATGTACTACTCGACACCCGCGACGATTCCGCTCGGGTGTCTCAGCAAGTTCCTTCCGGTGGGTTGTGTGAAGACCACGAACGGCCCGACGAGCGCGATGTGCATCTCTCGCGCCACGAGCGCGAACCCCGCCGGCCCCTTCGTCGACGACTCGTCTTCCGCCTTCGTCTGCCCGCTTTCGCAGGGAGGCGCAATCGACCCGAGCGTCTTCGTCGCATCCGACGGCACGCCGTGGTTGCTCTGGAAGAGCGACGGGGACTGCTGCAACATGCCCACGACGATCTACTCCCAGCAGCTCTCGCCTGACGGACTCTCGGTGGTGGGTCCGGCGCACCGGCTGATCGGAGCCTCGCAGAGCTGGGAGGGGAATCTGGTCGAGGGTCCATCCATGATCCAGAACGGCAGCACCTACTGGCTCTTCTATTCGGCCAACCTGTGGGGAACCGACAACTACGGCATTGGTGTCGCGAGCTGCTCCTCGGTCGTCGGGCCCTGCACGAAACCACTCGATCACTCGTGGCTCTCGTCGGCGGCCTCCGGGGGACAGAGCGATCCAGGGCCTGGTGGTGAGGAGTTCTTCCAGGTCGGTGGCTTGATCTGGATGGTCCATCACGGCCTCGCGCCCGGTCAGAGCGGCGACGACGCCCAGCGACGACTGTATGTCGATTTGCTCTCCTTTCCGACCGGACAAACGCCGCGTCTCGCGCCGCGGTCTCCTGCGGCTGCGCTGGCGGAGGCGATCCTCTACTTCGGCGACCCCAACGTGCCGCCCGCACCCGACGCGGCATTCCTGGGGTTGTTGCACAAGGTCCCCAGCGCGTTTTCGAACGACACGGACCAGGCGCTCGTCGCCGACGGGCAGCTCGCCTGCACGGGCCTCGCCCACGAGCGCGGCGCGGGCGACGTCATGGATTCCCTGACCAGCCGCGGGCTTGACGTGTTCGAGGCAAGTCTGGTCGGGATCTCGGCCACCGAATATTTCTGCCCCCAGGACAGCCTGCAAGCATTGCGGGATGTGCAGCAGGAGCTGACGCAAGGTTCCAGCTGATTCATCGCATCGATCCGGTGCGGGCGACCGTTCCATGACGTGGGAGTGGAGCACGCACCGGAGGTGCGGGAGGAGTCGACCGAGGAGTCGAGGGGTGGTGTGCCCCGGCGGCGCCGGCCGCCGTGTCGGAACTTCGGCGGCGATCCCCGTTCGCAGGAGCTGGCGCGGCAGATCATGGAGCGGGCGCGCCGGATCTCGGCGCTGCATCGCGAGCAGCTGACTGACATCGCCGAGTTCGACCGGGCGGAGAGCTGGAGGGGAGACGGTGCCGTCTCCATGATCGCCTGGGTCACCGGGCACTGCGGCGTGAGCACGTCGACCGCGCGCCAGTGGGTGCGTGCAGCCGTCAATCTCGAGTCGCTGCCGTGCCTCGCGGAGGGTTTGGCCTCGGGTGCTCTCTCACTCGACCTGGTGGCGCCTTTGGCCGAGGTGGCTTCGCCGTCCAGTGACGCCGCGCTACGGGAAGTGTCCGCTTGTTGGAACGTCAAGCAGGCCCGTGAGTTCGCGGCGTGGGACAGGGCGTGCCGGGAAGCAGAAGCAGACGCGTCGGCAGAGGCGACGGCAGAGGCGGTGGCTGCGACCGTTGTCGCATCCGATCCCGATTCTGAAACCGGGGGGTCAGCCGGCGAGGCGGGATCGGTCGACCAGGATTTCGAGCGGCGGACGCTGCGGTTCAACGACACACGGCGGTCGGTTTGGGTGGCCTTCACGAAAGACGACTACGCCGTGGCGAAGTCGGCTCTGGTCGGAAGGGTGGCCGCTGAGAACCGTGAAGCCGAGAACCATGACATGGCCGGCGGTGAGCGTGTCGCGGCGGCGACGGCGACGGCGGCGACGACGGCGACAAGCGACCCTCTCGGGTACATCCCGTACGACAAGCGCCTGTATGACGCGCTGATCGATCTCTTCCGAATGGGCAGCAGCTCCGGGTCGGGGAGCGCTCGCATCGCCGGTCCGGTCGTGCGACCGAAGGTCGTCGTGCATGCACCACTGCAGCTGCTGGTCGGCTGCTCGAAGGAGGATGTCGCTGAGATCGCCGGTGTCGGACCCGTTCCTGCCGCAGTCGTTCGGCGCCTGGCCTGTGATGCCGACGTGGACGTCGCGGTCGAGGATCTGAATGGGTCGATACTCAAACAAGGTCGGGCCCGGAGGGATCCGACTCCTGTGCAGCGGATTGAGATCGATCGGCGGGACAAAGGATGCCGATTCCCGGGCTGCACGTACACCGAATTCACGAACGTGCATCACATTCGGCACTGGGCAGATGGAGGGCTGACGGACCTGGACAATTTGGTCACGTTGTGCGGACGGCATCACCGTACGGTGCACGAGTTGGGATGGTCCGTCTCGGGCAGCGCCGATGCCGTGTTGGACTTCACCAGCCCTCACGGTCGCTCGATGCAATCAGCGCCCTCACCGACCTGGCGGCCGTCGTCGGTGATCCGATCGGGCCAGAAGGACCGACACAGGCCACTTCGCCGTTGAGCGGGCCGCACCGTCCGCGCCAAGGCAGGTCTCGGCCAATGGCGGGACGACCTGGTCGAACATTCAGGTCACCAGGAGGTCGACCTCGGAGACGTTGAGCGGCGTGATCTTCAGAACTTTCGAGAACGGCTGGAAGGTCCGAGCCGTGTTCACCGACGACGTCGGATCCGCCACCAGTGACCTGGGCACCCTCATGGTGACCTAGCAGCCAGTTCTGTGAAGTGGCGCCCTCAGTGAATTTGTCCCCTCAGTGAGCTGGCGGCCGCGTCTGCAAGCCGGCGGCGTCGGTGGAACGGAGCGGCGCCTCGGGATGGGCGCGGCAGCGCGCCGTCCAGCCGGTCGGGATCACGGTCACCGTCATGCGCTGGCCGCATTCGGGGCAGAAGCGAGGGGGATCGAGGGCGCGGCCGCACCCTGGGCATTCGGTGCTCGGCCTGCCGCAGCCGGTGCAGTGGGTCGTGGCGGTGGACATCGGGGTCACGTCGGTGGCTGTGCGAACGATCGGGATTGGGCTCGGGATTGGGCTCGGGATCGGGTTCAGATGGCGGCGGTGAGGGCGCCGATCGGCATACGCAGGTCCTCGAGCATCTGTATGTCCTCGTCCGCCGAGCGGCCGAGGGTCGTCAGGTAGTTGCCGACGATCAGGGCGTTGATGCCGGCGGTCATGCCGATGGCCTGCAGCTCGCGGAGCGTGACCTCGCGGCCGCCGGCGTAACGCAGGATCACCGAGGGGAGGGCTAGGCGGAAAAGGGCGATCCAGCGCACCGCGTCCCAGGCACCGAGGATGGGCTGGTCGCCGAGGGGTGTGCCCGGTCGCGGATTGAGGAAGTTGAGCGGGACCTCGGTCGGCTCGAGCTCCTGCAGCTGGGTCAGGAGCTCCACGCGCTGGGCGACCGTCTCGCCCACGTTGATCAGCGCGCCGCAGCACAGCTCCATGCCGTGCGCCTTCACGAGGCGGCAGGTCTCGGCCCGCTCGTCCCACGCGTGCGTCGTGACGATGTTCGGGAAGTACGAGCGCGACGTCTCGACGTTGTGGTTGTAGCGGTGCACGCCGCCGTCGGCGAGGCGCCGCGCCTGGTCCTCGGTCAGGATGCCGGCGCTGATGGCGACGTTGAGGCCGGTCTCGGCGTGGATCACCGGGACGAGTTCGAGGATGCGCTGCATGGTGCGCTCGTCGGGCCCGCGCACGGCGAGTACGAGGCAGAATTCCGAGGCGCCGAGGGCGGCGGTCTCGCGGGCGGCGGCCAGAACCTCGTCTGTGTCGAGGAAGGGCGTGGCCTTCACGGGTGAGTCGAAGCGGGAGGACTGCGAGCAGAAGTGGCAGTCCTCGGGGCAGCCGCCGGTCTTGGCGGACAAGATGCCCTCGATCTCGACCTCGGGCCCGCACCACGCCAGCCGCACCTGATGGGCGAGGGATGCAAGCGCCATGACGGCCCCGTCGGGCAGCGCGGCGAGCGCGGTCAGCTCGTCAGCAATGAGCAGGCGGCGCTCGTCGAGGAGCGCGTGCTCGGCGGTGGCGATCACCGCTCTGTCCGCCGCACTGAGGGCGACTTGGGGAGGGGGCGGCGTCTCCGCGGCAGCGGAGGGAGAAGCGGAGGAGGCGCGGAAGGCGACAGGGCTCGTGGTGGTCACGGCGCCCACGGTAGTGGCAGGGTGTGGGACTCCGGAAGTTGGGCGGAGCGACGTGGAGGTGGCCATGGCCTGGGATTTCTCGACCGAACCCGAGTTCGAAGCGAAGTTGGCGTGGATGCGCGGGTTCGTGCGGGAAGAGGTCTTCCCGCTCGAGACGCTCGATCTGACCTACGAGCAGGTGCGCCTGCTCATCCGGCCGCTCCAAGAGCAGGTCAAGGCCGAGGGCTTGTGGGCGGCGCACCTGCCGCCGGCGCTCGGGGGCATGGGCTTCGGGCAGGTGCGACTCGGGCTGATGCACGAGATCCTGGGCCAGTCGCCGCTGGCACCGGTGGTCTTCGGCAACAACGCCCCGGATTCGGGGAACGCAGAGTTACTGGCGGTGGGGATCGAGATGAGCGGGGATACGTCGCATCGCTCGCGGTGGTTGCAGCCCCTCTTGGATGGGGATCTGCGTTCGGCCTTCTCGATGACCGAGCCCGACACCGCTGGATCTGATCCAACGCTGTTGCGGACGTCGGCCGTCCGGGATGGGGACGAGTGGGTCATCAACGGGCACAAGTGGTTCACATCCAACGGATCCGTGGCGGACTTCCTGATCGTGATGGCGGTGACGAATCCGGACGTGCACCCGTATTCGGGGTCGTCGATGATCATCGTGCCGGTCGACACGCCGGGTGTCGACATCGTCCGTGACGTCTCCACCATGGAGGATCCCCACACGCCGTACGGACGCTTCGGGAACCACGCCGAGATCAAGTACGTCGACGTGCGGGTGCCGGTCGAGAACCTGATCGGCAACGAAGGCTCTGGATTCGTACTGGCGCAGCACCGGCTCGGACCCGGCCGGATCCATCACTGCATGCGCTGGTTGGGCCAATCCAAGCGGGCCTTCGACATGCTGTGCGAGCGGGCGGTCTCCCGTTATGCCCACGGCTCGATGCTGGCCGAGAAGCAGACCATCCAGAACTGGGTGGCCGACTCCATGGCCGAGATGGCCGCCGCCCGCCTCATGACGCTCCAGGCCGCCTGGAAGATGGATCAGGAGGGGGCGGCCGCCGCCCGGGTCGAGATCGCCATGATCAAGTACTTCGGCGCCAAGGTGCTCTACGACGTCATCGACCGCGCCATCCAGGTGCACGGGTCGTTGGGCTTCTCGTCGGACTTGCCCTTGGAGTCCATGTACCGCAACGCCCGGGCGGCCCGGATTTACGACGGGCCCGACGAGGTGCACCGCCAGACCGTGGCCCGGCGCGTGCTGAAGGGCTACGAGCCGCGCGAGGTGCCGACCGAGCACATCCCGACGCGGCGGGCCGAGGCGCAGCGGCGCTTTGCCGATCTGTTGGCGGATCTCACCGCGGATGCGTAGGTGTTGGTCGGCGGGGATGCTGCTCGCCGGGGCGTTGGCCGTGGTCGCAGCCGGGTGTGGGTCCTCGGGGACGGGGTCGTCGGCGGGGTCGACCCATCCCCAGCATTCGACGACGTCGAGCTCGGCGCGGGCGCCCCGATCCACCACGACCACGGCGACGGGTCCGACGGCGTCGAGCACGACCGGTTCGAGCGCCACGGCCTCGGGTCCGATGGTGTCCACGTCGCTGCCAGTGGTGGTCTGCACGACATCCACCGGGGCGCCCACCACGACGACGTCGCTGCCTCCATTGGTCTCGGTGAGCGTCCCGACCTCCGAGGCCCAGCAGGGAAATCTCGCCGTCTACACCGATGAAGCAGGCCGCCTGATGTTGGTCGGCCCCACGGTCGGCTGGACGTGCACTGGTTCCTTCGGAGCCGACGGCAGTGGGTTGCTCGCGCTGGCACCGGTCGGGACCAGTGTGCCGCTCTCGGGCCTCACGTGGCACCTGCCGACGTCTTCGGCGGCTCAGGCGATCGTCGCCATGGAGAGCGGAGCGAGCCCGGTGCAAGGTGCGATCCTCGTCTGTCCCTTCTTCAGCGCGGCGAAGGCGGCGACTCAACAGAACGGCGGTTCGAGCTGCACCGGGAGCCCTCCGCAAGAAAAGGTCGTGTCGTCGTCCGTCAACCAGGCGGGCTTCCAGGATCCTCCAGGTGTGCCGGGAGCGGGATATCCATCAGGTGGTTCCAACGCGGCGAACGGTGTGGCGCTGTATCGGCCGAAGCCAACAGAAGCGTCGGCCTATCTGGCGACCTGCACCCTCCCGGCAGCCCAGCACGATCTCTGCGCGGCCGTGCTGAATCAGTTCGCCGCCACGTTCGGATAAGGCGTGGTCGGGGCGGCGGTCGCTGGGGCGAGGACGTGATCGGATCCCGGAGTATCGGGAACAGGTCGGCTTACTCGGGGGAGAGGCAGACCGCCTCGACGTTGTTCCCATCGGGATCGCGCACGAAGGCCCCGAAGTAGTCGGGGTCGTACATCGGCCAGAGCTGTGGTTCGTGGAGAGGCTCGGCGCCAAGAGCGAGGGCGGCATCGAAGAAGGACCGAACGGCAGCGCGGTCGGGGGCCTGGAAGGCGATGTGGGTCTCCCGGAAGCCGTCGCCTGTTTGTTGCCGCCCGATCCAGAACGTCGGTGCGGGTGGGACCCCGTACCCAATGGCGTCGCCGACATCCATGACGCGCCCGCCCCCGAGCGGCGCCAGAACGTCGTCGTAGAAGCGGGCGCTGGCGGCCAGGTCGCTGCACTGGATGGAGACGTGGGCGAGCATGGAGCAAAGTCTGCCAGCATCTCAACCTGTTGCACCGGGCCTGTTGCACCGGGCCTGTTGCACCGGGCCTGTTGCACCGGGCCTGTTGCACCGGTCCAGTTGCAGCGTGTGCAAACGGCGCCCCGACTAGATCAGCGTTCTAACCTGCCAGCGTGGTCCTTGCCGCGAACTGGGAGACGATCTCTGCCTTCGCCACCGCTCTCGGCACATTGGTGCTCGCGGCGGCCACCTTCTCGGCGGTGCGCTCCTCCAATCGCTCGGCTCGGATCGCCGAGGCGGCCTTCCAGGTCAATCTGCGGCCGGTGCTCGTCACGTCCAGGCTGGACGATCCCGTGCAGAAGATCCGCTGGGTCGACGACCACTGGATACGACTCGAAGGGAGTCAGGCGAGCGTCGAGCTGGTGGATGGGAGCATTTATCTCGCCATCTCGCTGCGTAACGTCGGCTCGGGCATTGCCGTGACGTTTGGATGGTACGTGTTCACCGACATTGCCCTGAACGAGGTTTCCCATGCAGAACCCGAGGAGTTCCGCCCGCAGACGCGCGACCTCTACACCGCCGGCGGCGACATCGGCTTCTGGCAGGCCGCCATCCGCGAAGCCAGCGACCCCGACTACGACGCATTGAGTCGAGACATCCGCGAAGGAAGGCCGTTCACCATCGACCTCCTCTACGGCGACCACGAGGGCGGGCAGCGGACCATCAGCCGGTTCGGCATGACGCCCACGCGTGTGGACGATGGCACGAAGTGGTTCCCGTCGGTTGCTCGGCACTGGAATCTGGACCGGCCCGATCCGCGTTAAGCGGCCCGAGACGGCGGGCCCCGAGACGGCCTGGGCCCGAGACGGCTA
>CAWBUQ010000003.1:0-208331 GCA_963791995.1 uncultured Acidimicrobiaceae bacterium
CTTCCTTTATGTACATGTACTTGGTTGAGCCCGTGCTTGCTGATGTTCCCGAGGTGAAGGACCATTCCACTGGCGCCTTTGCCCGCCAATGGCCGGAGACCCGGGCCCTGCTCGGGCCATGGCTCCGGCTCTACCAGGTCCATTCGGCCACCCTCGAGTTGGGGATCCTCCGACGAGGGGGGTGCACCAGGTTTTGGCCGGGCTGGGGTACCTGTCGGGCTCAGCGTCAGTGGACCGCGCCAACCGAGGCCCTCCGTCGAGCGATGACGATCGAAGTCGACGGCCGGCCGCTGTTCTGGGCCGTCCAGGCCACCTGGAAGCCTGGAGCCGTCGGTCGGCGGGGCGCTGGCCAAGGCGAAGGCAGCCGGGTGGACGGTGATCGTCAAGGAGGCCTTGGCCAACGGCCGGCTGGCCTTCCCGGCCGCCGACGGCCGCGGGCTGGGCGAGCAACCCGATGGCCGGCACTGGCCGCGGCGATGACAGACCTTGGGCCGATGTCGTGCTCTCCGGGGCGGTGACCGTCGCAAATGAGCCTCCAACCTGAAGGCGCTCGAGTCGCCGCGGCCTGGCACGACGATGGCCGGTTGCGCCCCTGTCGCTCGACCCCCAGACCTATTGGCGGAGGGCGCCGCGGGCTGCGGTGGACCTGACGGCATCCGTCGGCCCCAGACGATGCGGTGGCATTATCCCCATTATCGAGTTCAAATTACTCCAAGGAAAGCGGTCATTAGATGGCCGGTTTTACGGACGAGAATGTGCCATGACAACTCAACCCGAAATCCACCACGAACCCGAAATCCGCAACGAACCCGGCGACCGAGCGCGCCGACCTCGGTGCCACCTTGGCCAAGCATCGGGCCCTCTGCGACAGACCGTCCAGGCCTCAACGATGAGCAGGCCGGTCTGCGCACGACAGCCAGTGAGCTCTGCCTGGGAGGGATCATCAAGCACGTGACCCTGGTCGAGCAGGGCTGGGTCCAGTTCATCTCGCAGGGGCCGGCGGCCCTCGGGTCGGCGGGAGAGGGGGCGGCGGAAGCCCACGCCGCCGGATTCCGGATGCTCGACGGCGACTCGTTGGCCAGCCTGCTCGAGGGCTACGAGAACGTGGCTCGGCGTACCGATGAGCTGGTGGCTTCGCTCGACTCGCTCGACACCTCCCAACCCCTGCCCGAAGCTCCCTGGTTCGAGCCGGGCGCCAAGCTGGTCGGCCCGACGGGTGCTTCTACACATCATCGCCGAAACGGCCCAGCACGCCGGCCACGCCGACATCATTCGGGAGTCGATCGACGGCGCCAAAACGATGGGGTGACCGGTTCCGACCCGACCCGACCACCCGATGGCCGACAAGCACGAGGCGTCAGACCACCCGGCCGGCAAAGTTGAGCAACTGCGTCTGGACCCCGGGGCCCTCTGCTCCGTCGCCGGCGAGATGAGGTGGGCGGGGCGGCATCAGCGGTGAGCGAAGCTCTCGGTCCTCGTTCCGTCCGACGCCTCTCGAACGATCGTCGGGTACTGCCCGGCATCGAAGGCGGCCACGAACCGGCGCACCGGTTTAGGCAGTTGGATGTGCAGTCGTCCGGCCGGACGGGAGTCCCGTGGCGCTACCAGTGTGATCTGCATCGAGCAGTGCCCGACGGTGACCGACCGAACCTCGGCTTCGGACCCCATTTGCGCCCGAAAGGTACAGGGCTACGGCGCAGGACCGGTTGTCCTTGGGGACCCCTTCGACGCCTGCTGCTTGCAGAGAGGCGGCCACTTCGTCCGGACTGTGACCGAGGTCGGAGAGAAGGGCGCTGGTCTGCCTCTTTAGTCGTCGAAGGTGTATCACCGTGCCTCCAATGATTCCTCACCCATCGTAGGCCGTCCCCACATCCGCGGCTCTCCATGCACCTGACCCGGGCCGGGAGGCTACCCGATCCCACCATATGCGACCGGGGGTGACCCCCCACCAGCTCGCTTCGGCGTGATGATTCGGCTCGAGTGGTCGGTCGTCCGGTGCCGGTCGCGCCGAAAAGGGAGGTGCCGGTGATGGCACGGGCGTGTCCGCCCCGACTCCGTCCCGTGGAGATGGGATACGAGCTGGCCAAACCACGGTCGGGACCTGCTCCGCTCCGATCCCGTCGAGATGTTGCCGCCGGTACGGTGAGTGCGCCCTGGGGGCTAGGGTCGACTCAGGAACGCCGCTCTGGAGCCCACATCTCGAGTTGCCGTAGGACCGGGTCCAGCCTCGGACCACTGTGTTTCGCCCTTGTGGCTCGCACCGTTCCTTGGCGGCATCTCCATGGCGGTATTGATCCAGTAGAGGTGACGACGAATGAGAGATTGGGGCGGCCGACAACGGGCAGCCGAAGGGCTGCTTGGAGCTGGCTCGGGAGCAGGCTTTCTCGGCCTCATCGGGCGATCACATCGAGTCGACCTGATCGGTTCCGCGGTGGGACGCCAGTTTGATCACAATGGTTCCCGATCGGGGCTCGCTCGAGCGCGAGGTCAAGCTCGAGGTCGACGTCGACTTCCTCCTGCCCAAGCTGCCCAAGGTGGTCGGAGCGAGTGAATGGCAGTCCGAGCGCCAATGCGCACGGCGTATTTCGACACGCCTGACTTCCGATTATGGCGTCGTGCTATCACCCTGCGCCACCGCATGGGAGAGGGACCAGGGCCCGGAACGTGGACACTGAAGCTCCCGGCCCGAGCGAGGGGTCGTTGCTCAGCCGGACCGAACTGACTTGGACCGGGCCCCGGCTCTCGGTTCCCGACGAGGCAGCCCGGCTGACGCTGGGAATCACGCGGCGCGTTTCGCTCCGTCAAATCGTGGAGCTCGTCACCGACCCGACGGCGCCTCTCCCTTTATGACGCATCTGGGGTGTCGCGTGCGGAATGGATGACGACTCGGTCACTGTCGTTGGCGGGACGAGGAGCGGTCTTCGTTTTCGCCAGATCGAGCTCGAGCTGGAGCAAGGCGGCGAGCCCATGGTCGACCCGATCATGGCGCCCTTATTCGAGCCGGCGCCCGGCCGGATGGAGAACAGAAGCTGGCCAAGGCAGTTGATCTACCAGTTCGAGCACAGGGAGATCCCAGCGTATCGACCGGAGATCCACGGTCGGGGACATCGTCACGCGGAGCGTTGCCACCGCGCTGGACCGCCTGATCGACAATGACTACCTCCTGCGGGTCGACCCGGTGAATCCTCCTGTCGAAGGGGTCCACCAGGCCCGCGTCGCCACTCGCCGGTTGCGCTCGGAACTGAAGATGCTTGGTTCGGCGTTGGACGACGATTGGGTACACCAGGTGCGCGGATCGCTCAAATGGTTGGGCGCGGCGCTCGGCCGGGTTCGTGATGCCGACGTACTCGCCCCCGTGCTCGATGGGGACGGCGACGGTTCGCCGTTCGACCGAGACGGGCGAAGGGAATTGCGGTCGAAGCTCGATGAGCAACGATCGATGCACAGCAGAGATTTGGCAATGGTGCTGACTGACAGTCGCTATCTGACGTTGCTCGACCAGCTCGACGAGGCACTTCGGTCCCCACCTTTCGAGGAGAGCCGGTCCGGCCCGTCGAGCCGGACACCCCTGGCCCATCGGCGAGCCAAAGCCATTCTGCCGCCCCTGGTCGGGAACCGTTGGAAGGCGCTTCGCAAGATGGTTCGAAGAGCCGGCCGTCACCCGAGCGACGGTGACCTGCACGCCCTGCGGATCAGGGCGAAGGAGCTTCGGTACGCGGCGGAGACGGCGACACCGGTGATAGGCAAGTCGGCCCGACGGACCGCCGCCGCCGCCGAGTCCGCCCAGAATGTTCTCGGGGACCATCATGACGCGGTGGGTGCTGAGCTCTGGCTCCGGGACCAGGCGATGCGAGGCACGGTGGCGGCCAGCTATTCCGCCGGCCGTCTGGCCGCGGGGCGGGCCCGGTCCCAGTCGAAGCTGCGCCGTCGGTGGCGATCGGTCTGGCACCGGTTGGATCGCCGACGGCTTCGGCGCTGGTTCAAGGCGAACTGAGATTCCACGAGGTCGCGACGTAGACACGAGGTCGAGACTTGGGCCGTTCCCCAGGGGCTTCCCCGGCGATCCGGGATGATCAGGCTTTGCGGCCGATCAACGCCCGCCCAGCACCAATTCCCGTCGCAAGTGCTCCAATTTCTGAGGTCGGTGATCGGACCGGACCGCGACGACCTTACCGTCCAGGATGTCGAGCGCCAGCGTGGCCACCAGACGATCGCCGTCCACGAACACCATGGCCGGTTGACCGTTGAGCACCACCTCACGCGGGCTGCCGTGGAGCCTGCCGGCCACATTCATCAAGAAACGTGAGCTCCGGTGGCGGCCGACCACCGGTCGCATCGCTGCCCGGACGACGCCTCCCCCGTCGGTCCAGACGACCACGTCGTCAGCCAACATCTCCATCAGTCCCTCGAGGTCTCCGCTGGCGCAGGCCACCACGAACTGGCGGGTCAGCTCTCGGCCGTGGCGCGCATCGGCGTCGAATCGCTGCCTCCGGTCTTCGATCCGTTGGCGTGCCCGTGCCGCCAGCTGACGACAGCCCACCGTGCTACGGCCCATCGCCCCTGCGACCTCGTCGAAGCGGTACCCGAATATGTCGTGGAGAAGGTACGCCGCTCGCTCAGGCGGTGTGAGCTCCTCGAGCAGGACCAGAAAGGCCAACGAGAGAGTGTCGGCCTGCTCCAATGCCGACGTGTCGTCCATGGTCACCGGTTCGGGTAGCCAAGGACCGGCATAGGTGACTCGCTTGGCTCGCGCCGAGCCCAGCTGGTCGATGCAGAGCCGGGTGACGATCGTCACCAGGTAGGCCCGGACCGACTGGATCGCCTTTTCATCGCGTTCCAACCAACGGAGAAATGTCTCCTGGACCATGTCCTCAGCGTCGGCCGCGCTGCCCAGCATGCGGTACGCGATGCCGAAGAGGAGGGGATCGCCACTCCTCGAACTCCGATGCCGCATCAGGCGGTGGTGTCGGCACCGTCCCCCTTGCGGCTCATCGGATCTCGCACCGATCGGCGAACCCTTGACTGTGCAGGCCGAGCCCGGCATTGAACCGAGAGCGGAAGTTCTCCAGCGCCACCCACCCGGCGAGCTCGACGATCTCGGCGTCATTGAAGTGGAGGTGCAATCGCCGGGCCAGATCGTCCGAGACTTGGGCCGGGGTCAGCGTGGCCTGCTCGGCATACTCGAGCACGATGCGCTCACGCTCGTCGTAGAGGGCGCTCTTGTGCCATTCGGCTACGGCACGAACCTTTCGCGGATCGATCCCCGCGTTCATTCCCTCGTAGTACCCGTAGTCGGTGCACCACGAACAGCCGATGAGCATCCCGGCCTGTTGGATGGCCAGCCAGCGCAACGTGGGGTCGAGCTTCTTCCAGCCCCTGTTCACCGCGGTCTCGAGCGCTCCCATCGCCACCAGCACCCCGGCGTGGTGTGAGGCGGCTTGCGTCGGTTCGACCATTTGGCCGAACCGGCGCAGGGTATAGCTCTGGGCGAGCTTGGGGACGAAGCCCTTCGGTTCAGTGTCTAGCGGTACGTGTGCCATGGGCCACCACCTTTCTGAAGGCTAAGACGATCTTGCCCTTCTGAACGTGACAGCTCGGTGGCCAGGGAGGATCGGCTCGATCGGCCAGGACCGGGTTGGCCGACTTCGGTAGGGTGCATCCATGCCGAAGACGGCCCCCCGCCGGCCCCCGGTTACCTCGGCGACCGTCCTTCTGGCCGTGGCTGTGGTGCTGGGAGCGGTCGTGGTCCCAGTGGGCCCGGACGTCGGGGCGAGCGGGGTGGTGCCTGTCGGACAACCCGCCGGGTCGCCCATCGACCTCCCTCTCGGATCGCCCACGGGCGGACCGGCCGCCCTGGTGGACCCCGAGGCCGGGACCGGTATCGGAGCGGCCGCACCGGGCAACGTGAGCGAGTACCCCGGGGCCTCCGTCCCGCTGGGCATGGTCCAGTTCAGCCCGGACACCTCGCCGGACCGGGGGGTGACGACCGGTTCGGGCTACGACTACGCCGACTCTGAGATCTCTGGCTTCAGTCTCACCCATCTTTCCGGCCCGGGGTGCGCCATCTACGGGGACATACCCATCCTTCCGCTCACCGGCGCGGTGCCGGCCGACCCCGACACCGTGGTCCAACCCTTCTCCCACACGACCGAGCGGTCCTCGGCGGGCAACTACTCGGTGGAGCTGGGATCGGGTGGCGGACGCGGACATCGGCGTCCGGCTCACCGCCACCACCCGGAGCGCCCTCGGCGCGTTCAGCTTTCCCGGCATCCCCACACGCCGCCGATGGTGTGAGCACGCCCGGGCGGCGACGACCTCCTGTTCAAGGTGAGTGACTCCGCCAACGGGTCGAGTGCTTCGCGGGTCCAGGTCGTCGGGACCGACCGACTGGTCGGGATCGGTGACCAGCGGGGACTTCTGTGGCATTCCCGGCAACTACACCCTGTACTTTGCCGCGCAGTTCTCCGAGCGGTTTGCCTCCAGCGGCACCTGGCAGGACGGCGCGGTCGGCCCGGGCAGGCCTGCGCCGGCACGGCCGAGCGCTACCTGTGGGGCCTGGGTGAGCTTCCGCAGGCCGGGCCAACCGGAGCCAGAGAGTCATGGTCAAGGTGGGCATCTCCTTCGTGTCGGCGGCCGGGGCGGCCGCCAATCTGGTGGCCGAGGACCCCGGCTGGAACTTCGCGGCGGTCGCCCAGTGCGGCGACTGCGGAGTGGAACGGCCTGTTGGACCGGGTGGCCGTCCACGGCGGCACGCGACGCCGCGCAGCGCATCTTCTACACCGCCCTGTACCACTCCCTGTTGTTCCCTTCGGTGTTCAGCGACGACGACGGCCAGTACATGGGGTTCGACCATCGGGTGCACACCACTGTCCGGCGGTCACGTGCAGTACTCCAAATCTCGGAAGGGGACATCTACCGATCCGAAGTCCCCCTCCTGGCCCTCCTGCTGCCGGGTCCTACCTCCCAGATGGTCCAGTCGCTGCTCAACGATGCGGACCAGACCAAGGGGGGCTTCCTGCCCAAGTGGGTCATCGCCGACAACGACGCCAGCCAGTGGGACGGGGATTCCGCCGACCCGATCATCGCCGACGCCTACGCCTACGGTGCGCGCCAGTTCGACCTGGCAGCATGCGCTCAAGCCCATGATCCACGGGGCCACCGTGCCCGAGAGCGGTTTCGTCGACCGAGCGGCAGAACCTCGACCGAGTACCTGGCCCACGGTTGGGTGCCCGCAGCTCACCTATGACATCACCTCCTATCCCTACACCGACGGCGGTTCGGAGACCCTCGAGTACTCCGTCGACGACTTCTCGATCTCGCAGCTGGCTCGCCGCCGGCCGGCGACCAGGCCAAGGCGGCCGCTCTTCGCCAAGCGGGGCCAGAACTGGCAGAACCTGTTCAATCCGGCAACCGGATACTTGGCCGCCCGCCAGGCCGACGGGAGCTTCCCGGCCGGCCCGGCATTCCAACCGGCGAGCCCGGCCGACCAGGCCCAAGGAGTGGCCCAGCAGGGCTTCGAGGAGGGCAACGCCATCCAGTACACCTGGGCCGTTCCCCAGAACCTGGCCGGGCTCTTCGGGCTGATGGGTGGCGACCGGGCAGCCGTGGCCAAGCTCGACACCTTCTTCACCCGACTCGACGCCACCCGATTCGCAGCCGTACGACTGGGCCGGCAACGAGCCGGGGGAGTGGATCCCCTTCGAGTACGACTACGCCGGGCGCCCTGCGAGACCCAGTCGGTGGTGCGCCGGATCATGACCCAGCTCTACCCGCTCGCCCCGGTCGCGAGCCGGGCGAGGACGACCTCGGGGCCCTCTCCTCGTGGTACGTGTGGGCGGCGCTGGGCCTCTACCCCGAAACCCCGGGGTGGCCGACCTGGCCATGACCAGCCCCCTCTTCCCCCGGGTGAAGGTCATCGAGGGCAATGGCCGCACGCTCACCATCACCGGCTCCGCATGCCCCCGACCCCTACATCAGCATGCCCGACTGGCGATCGGGTCGGCGCGGGCCCTCGACGTGGGACAAGCCGTGGCTCCCTTCCGCGGCCCTCTCCGAGGGGCGAACCTCGCGGTGGACTTGGGTGACGGTCCCGACCGGGCCTGGGGGTCGTCTCCGTCGGCCGCCCCGCCGTCGTTCTCCGAGGGCGCCGCCCCGGCCGTGCCGTTCACCATCCGGGCGGATCCTCCGCGTGCCCCCCGGCGGCTCGTCCCTCCTCGGGCTCGGGGTCCAGGAGGCGTCGACGTCCGGCGGCTCGAGATCGAAGGACCGCGTCTCCTGGCGGGCAGTGCCCTCGACCGGGGTGACCGTGTCACCGGCTTCGGGAACCTTGAAAGTGGTCGATGGCCGTTCGATGACGCCGATTCGGGTGACCTCGGCAGTCTCTGGCACCTCGACCGTCACCTTCGACCTGAACCAGGGGGTCACATCTCTCCCGAGCCTGACCGTGGATGTGTCCTCCTAGCGCCATCCCGAGGAGGATCTCAGGCGTGAGATCCCTGCCTCGATCACCGGCCTGAGGCGTTGACCAGGACTGCGGCTCCGTTGACCCGGTCATGGGCCAAGTCCGCCAGGGCCTGATCGGCCTCGTCGAGTGGGTACGCCACCGTCGACACCCGCACCGGGGTGCGCGCCGCTGCCGCCAGAAATTCGTTCCCGTCATCGCGGGTGTTGGCCGTCACACTGCAGAGGCTGCGTTCCTCGAAGAGGTGCCGCTCATAGTTGAGGATCGGAATATCGGTCAGGTGGATCCCGGCGATGGCCAGAACTCCCCCGCGGTCGAGCGCTTCCAAGGCGGGGAGGACGAGCGGGCCCACGGGTGCGAAGAGGATGGCTGCGTCGAGCGGTTCGGGCGGGCGGTCAGCCGCATCACCGACGCTGGCGGCACCCAGCTCCAGTGCCAGCTCACGGGCTTCGGGGCTTCGCGTCATGACGTGCACCCGAGCTCCCTCGGCCAGGGCGATCTGGGCAGTGAGGTGCGCGGAGCCGCCGAACCCGTAGATACCCAGCCGACCACCTGGGGGCAGCTGCGAACGCCGAAGGGCCCGGTACCCGATGATGCCGGCGCAGAGCAGAGGAGCCGCCTCCTCGTCGCTGAACGCCTCCGGTACCGGGTAGGCATAGCCCTCGTCGACCACGGCGAACCAGGCGTATCCCCCGTCGAGGTCCCAACCCGTGAACAGGGGATCGGTACAGAGATTCTCGCGGCCGGACGTGCAGAATCGACACCGGCCGCAGGTGCGAGCCAACCAAGGGATCCCCACTCGGTCTCCCTCGGCGAATCGGACACATCCTTCGCCCAGCTGGTCAACGATGCCCACGACCTCATGTCCGGGGACCACCAGGCGGTGTTTGGGCGGGAGATCCCCTTCGGCCAGGTGGAGATCGGTGCGACAGACGCCGCAGACCCGGACGTGCACCCGGACCTGTCCGGCGCCGGGCAGGGGAATCGGTCGGTCGACCGACCGGAGGGGCCCCGTCTCGATGGGCCCTGGGTCGTTCACCGCCCAGGCCTGCATCGTTTCTGTGGTCATGGTCGTGTTCTCGCCGTCTGCTCGTCGTCTCGCATCACATCGCCCGTCGGCGCTGGACCGAAAGAGGCCATCCCGTAGGGGGAGACCGTGACGGGTGAGCCCGCTACCGGCGGTGCGTGCCGAGGAGCATCTCTTCGACCTCGGAGAAGGAGAGGAGTCCTTTACCCGATCGATGCGACCTCCACTGGGCAGGATACGCCCGCCCGTCGATGGGGCCAACGTCCGGGGCGAGCCGGCCTCCGTCCGGACTGGCCGCCGCCCTGTCGGCGACGGTCGCACCGCATCGATGGCCGAGCGGTGGCCGGCGCCCCATACTGGAGGGATGGACGAGGCGGTGCGGAAATACATCGATGACATCCCGGCTGAGCACCGCCCGCTGTTCGACCGGGTTCACCGGGTGGTCCTCGAGGCACGTCCGGACGCAACCGTCGTGCTCTCGTACCGGATCCCCACCTACAAAGTGGGCAAGCGCCGCCTCTTTGTCGGAGCGTGGAAGCACGGGCTGTCGGTCTACGGCTGGCCTCAAGGGGCGGATGCCGGTTTCAGCGCCCGCCATCCCGAGCTCCGGACCAGCAAGGGGACCATCCAGCTCCGACCGGGGAGCGTCGAAGAGGTCGGTGACGACGAGCTGAGCGACCTGGTCCGCGCCGCCCTGGGCCCCTGACCGGACTTCCCACGGCAGATCGGCACCCTGACGGCCGACTCGAGTGATGAGGCAAGCTTTCAACATGAGCACGCTCGCCACCTATGAGCTCGACGGCCACGTCGCGACGATCACCTACAACCGGCCCGACGCGCTCAACGCCATCAACGCCGAGATGCGGCGCGCCCTCAACGAGGCGTTCGCCCGGTTCCGCGACGACGAGGAGGCCTGGGTGGCCATCGTCACCGGCGCGGGCGGGCATTCTGCGCCGGCGCCGACATCGACGACGGGGCCGGGTCGGCCGGCGAGTTCGCCGGCACGTTCTGGGAGAAGCCGACGGTCAACTCGTTCGAGAGCGGGTGGGAGATCTTCAAGCCGGTCATCGCCGCGGTGAACGGCTACTGCCTGGGCTACGGGCTGACCCTGGTCACGTGGTGCGACTTCGTGATCGCCAGCGAGCGGGCCGAGTTCGGGTTCCCCGAGGTCCGCCTCGGCGTCCCGACCATCGTCGGGGCGATCCGACTGCCGCAGCGGATCAACTGGCAGTACGCCATGGAGATGCTCCTCACCGGCGAACGCATCGGCGCCGAGCGGGCCAAGGAGATCGGGCTGGCCGGGCTGGGTGGTCCCGCACGACCAGCTGATGGACGAGGCGCGGACCCTGGCCGATCGGCTGGTCGCCGGCGGCGCCACTGGCCGCTCGGGCCACCAAGGAGGTCGCGGTCCGGGCGCAGAGCCTGCCGACGGTCGAGGCCATCCGCTTCGGCGAGACCATGCGCCTGGTGGCCACGGCCACCGAGGACGCCGAGGAGGGACGCCGCGCCGTCGGTGAGGGTAGGGCTCCCCGTTGGCAAGGTCGTTGAGCTCGAACCGGTGCCGAGTCAGGATGTCGACCGAGTGGCAGGGGGGTGTCGAAGCTCCACTGTGACGCTTCTGGTCCGGGCATTGAGCGTCACCGTACCGCTGCCCTGATTGATGGTGCCGGGCCAGCGCCGGAACGACCACCCTCCGCACCGAATGCACCCCGACGAGTCTGACAGCTAGCCGTGCCCAGTGCCTGGTTCCAAGGCGGATCACCGACCGCCAGGGTGACCGCGCCGTCTGTCGCGGTTGCAACCATCATGCGCCGACCGTCGACGACGGATCGACGGGGGACCTCGGTCATTGGGATCACGACCGGTCGTTCGACCGATGTGACGGCCCACTGGGCGAGTGGCCGACCCGCTCGATCGTGGTGCAGTCACACCGACCGCCATGACCTTTGAAGGCGTTTCGTGAGCAGCACCCGCGAAATTCGCGCAACACAACTACCGCCCCGGGCGTCTCAATTGTGATGGGTAAGCTGAGTTGCATCGTCGACGCAGACCGAGGGGAAGGTAGTGGCGCACTCGCCGCCCGGCTCCCAGTGTCGACATCCGCCGACCCGGAACCCACCGTCATCGACCCGTGTCCACCGGGGTCATCGGAGTTCGGAGGGCGGGGCTTCAGCGACTTCTACGCCGACCACTACTCGGAGCTCGTTCGCCTGGCCACGCTGCTGAGCGGGTCCGTCGATGTGGCTCCCGACCTCGTGCAGGATTGCTTTGTCCGCCTGCACGGCCACTGGACCGCCGTCCGTGATCCGCTTCCCTACGTCCGCCGGAGCGTCGTCCATGCCTGTGCTTCCCATCACCGGCGGATCGCCCGCGCCCGTCGACTGCCTCCACCGGAGGCCCGGTCGCTCGAGCTCGAGGCCCATGAGCTCGAAGATGCCTTGGCCAAGCTGCCGGCGCACGTCAGCGATCCGCGGTCGTGCTCCGCTACTACGGCGACCTTACCGATGTCGACATCGCCGCGGCGTTGCGCTGCCGACCGAGCACCGTCCGCTCCCTCATCCACCGGGCATTGACCGACTTGAGAAGGACCGTGGAGCAATGAGTGACGCATTCGAGGAGCGAATCAGAGCTCACTTGGCTGAGCAGGCATCCCACGTCACGGCTGACCCCGATGCCGATGGGCTGATGCAGCGTTCCGCCGGACAGCGTCACCGAAGGGGCATCGTCGTCGCGGGAGCGGCGGCAGTCGTGATGCTCGCCAGCGCCGGGGTCCTCACCGGCGTCAATCTGGCGGACGGATCGCCGGCCTCATCCTCCGCCTCGTCGTTGTCGCCGCCCAGTCCCCAGCGCAGCGGCGCGTCGGTGGCACCCGGCGGCCACGGGTCGCCCGATATCCCGGCCATCAGCGGTCAGGATGCGGTACGACCTCCTCTTCGCACGCGCACGACGTCGTCAGGCGTGACCATCCGGGCCTACTCGGTGGTGGGCTCGGCCAGCGGGTGCGGCGGACCGACCGCATGTCCGCCAACCGGGACGGTCCCCGGCCCGACACCGTGCCCTCAGACTGCGATGTGTGCCCAACCGATGATCGCTCCGCGTGCATCTGCGACGACCGGGCCCGACTCCTCGGGCTCAGGCGGTTCCGGTCCGGCCGTCTCGGTGCCCCCGGATCCGGCACCCCCTGGCCCGACCACCGGATGCGGAGAGTTGGCCGTCGAGCTGTCGACGGACCGAGCCGTGGGCACGGGGACGGCCGTCTGGCCGACCGCCGTCCCCGCCGCACCCGACACGATGGAGATCTTGGGCGGGGGATCGTTCGGCACCCCCGAGGGAGCACCGGCGAGCTGGGTGGCGGTTCGGGTGGGAGCCGGAGTGACCTCGGTCCACCTGTCGTCCGGCGCCGTCGTCACCGACGCCATGGTTCCGAGCGCCGGCCTCGCCGTGCTGGCCCAACCGGGTGACTCAGGGTTGGCCGGTGTGGATGTCGTCGGCGTCGATCAGAACGGGGCAACCGCGGGCACCGTGCCGGCCGACCAGGCGCCCATGGTGTCCGCCTGCCCATCCCCGACACCGACCCCGACCACCTCCACGACATCGACGACCACCACCACGACCACCACGACATCGACCACCACGACCGTTCCCGACCGGACGTCCACCACGACGACCCCGGCACGTCGACGACCACGGTGGTCCCCTCCGACACCGTCCCCCCGGTGTCACCCCGGCGCACCCTATAGGCGGCCCCACCCGCCCGGGCGCACCGTCCTGCCCTATCGTGACGGGCATGGCAAGAACTGTGATGGTCACCGGTGCAGGATCGGGCTTCGGCAAGTTGGCGAGCATCGCCCTCGGCGAACGTGGCTACGAGGTCATCGCCACCACCGAGACCGACGAGCAGGCCGAACGCTGCGGGCCGAGGTTCCCGGCCTGACCGTCGAACGGGTGGACATCACCAGCGACGATGTCACCCGAGTGTCGGCCTGGGACATCGATGTGCTCATCAACAACGCCGGGGTCGGCCAGACGGGACCGATGGCCGACGTCCCCATCGACCGGGTGCGTCGACTCTTCGAGGTGAACGTGTTCGGCACGCTCGTCGTCACCCAGCACGTGCTGAGATCGATGATCACTCGGGGGCACGGGCGGATCATTATCGTGTCATCGATCGCCGGAGTCCTGTCGGCGCCGACATTCGGGCCCTACTCGATGACCAAGCACGCTCTCGAGGCCATGGGCAAGGCCATGCGTGGTGAGCTGGCCCCCCTCGGCATCGATGTGACCCTGTTGAACCCCGGGCCCTACCACACCGGGTTCAACGACCGCATGGCCGAGTCGATGTGGGAATGGTTCGGCGACTCCTCCATCAATGCCCCGGCGACCGACCTGTTCCGGGCCGTCGGTGAGATGGTGACCAACGGTCAACTGGATCCCGCCGAGGTCGCCGATCGCATGGTCGAGCTCGTCGAAGCCGAGACGACGACGGAGAACAACTTCGTGCCGCCCGAGATCAGGGCTCTGGCGGCTGCGGCCCTGGACGACTGAGCCATGCTGTCACAACGAGTCGGTTCCGGGAGGAGCGCCCTGCCCCGATGGTGAAGTCCCCGGGACCCAGAGCACCTCCCATCGGTTGCCCTCGGGATCGGCCACGATGCCCGACCGTCCGCCCCACGGTTGGTCCTGTGGGTCGGCGGTGGCGTGGCCACCGGCCCGGATGGCGGCCGCGCAGGCGGCGTCCACCTCGTCGCGAGCGCCGACCCGGACGACGAGAGTCACGGCCGGCCGATCCTCGACTGTCTCGGCCGCCGGTCTGGTTGGCTCCGCCTGCGGATACAGGGTGAGGGCGACGCCGCCGAGCGCGAAGGTGGACAGGCTGTCGGAACCGTCCGGTTGTTCGGGCCATCCGAGGGCCCGGTAGTACCGGCGCAGGGTCGGCAGGTCCCTGGCACCGAGCACCACCATCGACAGCGTGGCCGGCATGCCGCCGACGGCCCGCGCTCCTCCCTCGTCTCCCCGGCCTTCCACCGCCGGGACCATACGACCACCGTGAGACCACGGCAATCGAGGCAGTGCAAATGACGATCCCATCTCGATCGGACCGGGAGCGGACGCCGTCGTTCGGGTGGGAGAGGCGGGCCGGTGCCGACCCGACCGTTGCTCACGCCGTCGCTTTCAGCACCACCTTCCCCGGGGTTCCCTTGGCCGTCTTGGCTTCCCATACCACTGGTCCATCGCGCAGGTCGCCGATCTCGCCGACCACCGGGTGGAGTGCACCGTCGCTCACCAGCCGAACCAGCTTGGCCAGCTGGCTGCGGTCCGGCTCGACCACGAAGAAGACGCCGTCGACATCGCTCCGACTGGGCTCGGGCTCCTCGACCACGGAGACGATGATGCCCCCGCCCCGGACCGTCCGCCAGCTGCGCTGCAACACGTCGCCGCCGATGAGGTCGAGCACGACGTCGGCCTGTCCGTCGAGTTCGTCCAGCCGGTCGGCCTCCAGGTCGAAGAACCGTCCGGCACCGAGGTCGAGCGAGATCTGGCGGGCCCAGGCGCGCCCGGTGGCCACGACCTGACAACCGGCCTGTCTGGCGAGTTGGATGGCCAACGCACCGACCCCGCCACCCGCCCCGTGCACGAGGACCATCTGTCCCGGTTCCGACCCGCGTGCACGAACAAGGCCTGCCAGGCGGTGAGACCAGCCAGTGGGATGGCTGCGGCGTCGGTATGGGACACCGACCCGGGCTTGGCCGCCAGGTTCCTCGCCTCGACGGCGACGTACTCGGCCAAGGAGCCGTTCCGATACCAGTCGGTGACACCGAACACGCTGTCTCCCAGCCGGAAGCCAGTCGTACCGTGCCCGAGTCCGACCACCACACCGGAGACCTCATGTCCCGGCACCACCGGGCTTCGGTCGCGGCCGGCCCGGTCCACCCACGTCGAGGGCCACTGCAGCTCGGTCGGGGTGAGGCTCGAAGCTCGGACCTGTACGAGGACATCACCGATGGCCGGTCGGGGCCGCTCGATCCGCTCGTAGACCATTCCGTGGAGGGTGTCCTCGGGACGCCCACGGTTCGACACGATCAAGGCATGCATACGGTCAGGGGCCGTCTTCATGGCACGCTCCTCGACAGCGGGCAGGGCTTCTTCGGGGTGCTACCCCGTTCTGTGAGGCGGAAACGGTGGACGAGATGGTCGGGTCAGCGGTGCAGTGTCACCTCGTGCTCAGCGAATCGAGCCCCTGGGCGTTCCGTCCTCCCGCCAAAAGGGCTGGTAGAGCCCCATCGGGGATGGGCCCCCTGCTCGGTGAGGGTCAGCCGGCTGCCGCCCGAGTCCTCGCTGAATTCGACGGTGGTGAGGGACACGGTCGACAAATTACCGTCAGCTGACCGCGTGGTTGGGTACACACTCCGTTCACCAGGCACGATGTCCCCGTAGAGGGACCCGACGGTCTTCGTCGGGCCTCGTCGACCGGCCGGGCCGGAGATGTCCCCGTGCCGGCCAGGTCCCGACCGGCGCGAGGGATGCGGCTCAGGTCAGTCCGACCGCCGCGGCGGCTGGTGGATGCAGGCCGAGAGGGCGGCGGCGAATGGCGACGCCTGGTCGGTGTCCAGTGCGGCGTAGGCGATCCGGATCCCCGGCGGCGAGGCCACCCGGAAGCGTTCACCGGGGCTCACCGCCCAGCCCCGTTCGAGGAGGCCGCCGACCACGCCCGGTTCGTCGGCGACCGGGACCCAGGTGGTGAGACCGGAGCACCCCGAGGCATGCAGCCCGTACCCGGCGAGAGCCTCGGAAAGCGCGTTCCGCCGCTGTCGATAGGCGGCGGCGGCGTGATCGAGGAGCTCCTCAACCGCCGGGTCGCTCCACAACACGGCCACCGACTCCTGGAGGACGTAGCTCACCCAACCGGTGCCGAGGGCCTGGCGCCCCTCCACCCGCGCCACCGTTGTCGGGTCGCCGACCATGAGTGCCAGACGCAGGTCGGGTCCGAGCCATTTGGAGACCGAGCGGATCGTGGCCCAGCGGTCCCGCCTCCGGCATGCGGTGAAGACCGGGGCACCCGCCGCCGGGCCGGCGTGGTCGTCCTCGATGACCAGCACGTCGGGATGGTCAGCCAGCATTCTTTCGAGCTCGCCGGCTCGGGTCCGGTCCCAGGCCGTGCCGGTGGGGTTCTGGGCCCGCGGGGTGAGGAGCACGGCCGACGCCCCGTTCCGGAGCGCCGTCTCCAGGCGGTCGGGCCGGACGCCGCGGTCGTCGAGGCCCACCGGGACGAGCTCCAACCCGAGCGCGCTCAACAGATCGATGGCGGCGGTGTAGCCGGGGTCCTCGACGGCGATCCGGTCGCCCGGGCGGAGCCAGGCCCCGATGACGCGTTCGACGCCGTCCAACGCCCCTCCCACCACGGCCACGTTGGTGGCATCGATGCCGTCGGCGGCGAGCTTGGCGCGGGCCACTTCCACCAGACGGGGAGAGACGGGCGAGGCTCCGTAGTAACGGGCCGACCCTCCCGGCGGCGGGAGCTCGGGGAGCAGGGCAGGGTCGGGTCCGCCGGTGCGGAGGTCGTGCATCCCGCTCGGGATGGTGAGCGGGAGGTGAGGCGACAGCGGGGGATGGGGTCGCACCCGAGTGCCCTGACGTCCGGCCCCGGTTGCCAGTCCGCGCCACCGCAACTGGCGGTAGGCGCCGGCCACCGTGGAGGGGCTGACGCCGAGTTCGGCGGCCAGCCCGCGTACGGTCGGGAGGGCCTCGCCCGGGCGGAGGGCGCCGAGGCGGATCGCCTCCTCCACTTGGTCGGCGATGTCGGTGGCTCTCCGGCCCGAGATGGCGTAGTGTGGAGTTTGTACCATCGTGTCCACAGCTTGTACTGTAACGTACTTCCAAGGAGCGCGGATGGCCCAGGCTCACCGACCACCCGAAGCCGGACCGGGCGATCCCGCCAGTGGGCGGGTGCGGGTCCGCCGGCTCCCCGAGCGCGGCCGCTACCGGCGGGAGGACGTCGACGCCATCCTCGACGAGGGCTTCGTGTGCCATGTGGGGTTCGTCGGGCCCGACGGGCCGGTGGTCATCCCGACGGCTTACGGCCGCCTCGGCGACCAGCTGTACCTCCACGGGGCGTCGGCCAATGCCATGCTGCGAAACGCCGCCGCCGGGGGCCAGCTCTGCATCACGGTGACCCTGGTCGACGGGTTGGTGTTGGCCCGCTCGGCCTTCCATCACTCGATCAATTACCGCTCCGTCGTCGTCTACGGCATCGGTGAGGAGGTCACCGAGGCCGACGAGAAGCGACAGGCGCTGGCTGCCATCGTCGAGCACCTGGTCCCCGGCCGCGGCACCGATGCCCGGCCCCCGACGGACAGCGAGCTCCGGGCCACCCGCGTGGTGAGGGTCCCCTTGGGGGAGTCCTCCGCCAAGGTCCGAGCCGGGGGACCGAAGGATGACGAGGAGGACCTCGCCCTGCCGGTCTGGGCGGGCGAGCTGCCCATCTTGTCCGCCACCGGTCTGCCCATCGCCGCCGACGATCTCCGTTCCGGCCTCCGGCCGCCCGGCTACGTCACGAGCTATCGCCGCGGCGGGTCCGACCCCTCGGTGCCATGCCGGGCACGGACACCATCGCACCCGCCTGATCCGCCTGATCGGTCGCGGGACGGACCGGCTCGACCACCGCCCCCACCGGGTGCCCCCGCCGACTCAGTGAGAGCGACCCTGCTCGTCGACCACAGCGGCGTCGGGGCCCGGGAAGAAGAGGTCTTCGTGGCCCGTGTCCGCCCATCGGACCAGGTAGGGCGGCTCACCATTCGCGTGGCGAACCTCCAGCACCTCGCAGTTCCGGTCGGGCTGGCCCACCCGGCGCCCACCGATCAAGATCCGATCCCCGACATTGGCGTGCATGGCGGCTCCCTTCGCCGGACGGTGTGCCCTCATCCCATGGTGAACCGGACGCCGGACCCGATCAAGCACGGCTGGTGGACGGTCTCGGCGATGAGGAACCGTCACCGCGAGACGGGACGGGCGTCGGCGTAGGCGATCCTCCAAGGGGCCGAGGTCCAACCCCGGGTAGCGGCGGGCCACGCCGGCCAGGGTCTCCTCGGTCCAGAACGCATGCCCGGGCTCGGGGAACCCGAGGACGGCCAGCTGTCGCGGTGAAGCGTGCTGCACGAAGTTGTGCCACTCGGGCGAGAACCCCTTGAACGGCCAGGCCTGATAGCCGCCCCATTCCACCGCGGCCGGCTTGTACGAGACGTGGAGCATGAAACGGGCCCGAGCGGGATCGGCGAAGTCGACCGAGCGGTGGTAGACGTCGGGGCGGTAGACGACGATCGACCCGGCCGGGGCCGAGGCGTCGCCGTCCTCGCCGGTAGAGGTCGCCGTAGTCGTCGAGGTTCAGGGTGTGCTCCTCGACCGGGACGGCGTGGGTGAGCCGACGCGACACGAAGCGAGTGGCGCCGTTGTCCCGGTCCACGTCGTTGAGGTAGATGAAGGTCTCCATCTGCTGGTACCCCGTCTCCGGCCGGGGCACGGTCAGCGTGTGGTTGGGGAAGTCGGTGTGGAGCAGCTGGTTGAAGTCCGACGGCTGGTTGGCGTACTTGGCCGACACGATGGCCAGGTACATCCGCACGTCGTCGGTGCCGAGGAGGTCGGCAGCCAGGTCGATGAACGGGTCGCCCACCACCACCGAGTTGAGCGAGCGGCTCCGGAAGGGGAACTCGGGCCAGGCTGCGTCCCAGGTGCGCCACCGGGCGTCACGGCTCGCCGGGGGCCCGGGCCATTTGCTCGGCAGTGGGGAACAGCTTGGCCACCGCCCGTTGCGCCCGGGCCAGCAATTCGGCCGGCACGGCGCGCTCGAGCACGCACCAGCCGTCTTCGTCCCAGGCCCGGCGCTGCCCGGCGGTGAGGAGGCTCATGGTCCCAGGGTAACGGCCCCGATCGCGGGCTCGCGGTCTGCTCGGCTCGCCGGCCGGCACGGCCACCCGCGTCCACCACCGTGCCCCGGTCGACCGGGGCGCCGGACTGCCCGACCCGGAATTCATCGTCCCGTTCCCTTGCCGTTCGCGGCCGTTCATGTCGGGTCGGTAGGTTGGCTGCAACGGGCGCGGAGCCGGCGCCGAGCCGAAGCAGTGCACGAAGTTGGGACCGCGCCGGCCAGATCGGCGCGCCGTCCATGGCCGACGAGGAGGATGTATGAGACCGACGAGCAAGCTCCGAGTCGTGACCGCGGACTCACCCGACGCCCTTCACGTCATCCGGCAGGAAGTCGAGGGGGCCACCGGCCTCGCCGTCGAGCCCGAGATCCAGGAGGTCGACGGGCCCGACCTCGTGGTGGAGCTCCGCCTCCTCGATTCGTCGACGGTCGTTCCCGGTCTGGTCACCCGCGCCGTCGGGCGGTCCACCGAAGGGCTGGACGTGCTCAGCACCTGGAACGACGGCGGTCGGGTCACCGACCCCGCGCCCGTGCCGGGCCAGGTGATCCTCGACGGGCTCGATGCCCACCTGCCGGCCGTGGTGCGACGCGCCCTGCGAGACGACCTCCCGACCGCCCAATGGAGCTCGGTCGGCACCCCGGCGCGGGGGACGAACGCTTCTGGCAGCTGGCGGTGCCCGTAGTCCGACACGACGGCCGGCCACTGGTGGGCTACCAGCGCCGGCGCGGCTATTCGATCCGGTTCGGCACCCACGACGTGGCCGCGGCCCGGGCCGACCTGGCCTCCTGAGCGGGGGGCCCGGGCCACCGGCGGACCGGGCAGCCCCCAACGGCCTAGATGCGGTAGAGGCGGGCGGCGTTGTCGCCGAGCACCTTGCGTTGCACCCCGGGCGTCAGCGCCGCCATCTTGTCGGCCACCGTGTCGAGCGGCTTGGGGTAGAGGCAGGTGGGATGGGGGAAGTCCGTCTCGAACAGGACGTTGTCCTCGCCGACCGACTCGATGAGGCCGGGCACGTCGTTCTTCTCGAACCAGAAGGTGGCATAGAAGTTGCGCTTGAAGTACTCGGAGGGCATCATCGACAGCTTCTCGAGATCGTCGGGGGCGTTCTCGGACATCTCGTAGTCGAGCGCGTCCAGGATGAACGGGATCCATCCCACGCCGCTCTCCACCGACACCATCTTCAGCGTCGGGTGCCGGTCGAGGATGCCGGACAGGATCATGTTGGTGACCACCCGGGCGTTCCCGATGAACAGCAGGGTCCCGCCGATGGCCAGCTTGGTGTCCTCGGCTTGTGACTCCCAGGGGTAGGTGCCGAAGAAGGTCATGGTGGTGAGGCTGGCGCCGATGTGGAAGTGCACCGGCAGGTGCAGGTCGGCGCAGACCTCCCAGAACGGGTCCCAGGCCCGGTTGGCCAGGTCGGGGGCACCGAGGTCCTGGGGGTCCGAGGTCAGGTTGACGCCGCGCAGCCCGAGCCCGGCGACCCGCTCCGCCTCGCGGACGCAGGCGTCGACGTCCCAGGCCGGCATGCACCGGCATCGGCAGCAGTCGGGTGCCCGACTCGTCGCTGCATCTCGGCCATGGCGTCGTTGTAGATCTCGATGCACAGCCGGCGCAGCTGCTCGTCGTCGACCGCGCTGGACAGGCTCTGCCCGCCGAGGCCGATGGCATTGGGGAAACGACCTGGGCCCAGATGCCCGAGTCGTCCATGATCTCGAGGCGTGCCGCCGGGTCGTAGGCGGCGACGTGGATTCGGTCGACGGTCCACTCGAAGAGCGCCTCGGCCGCCCGGCCCTTGCTGCCGTCACGGGCGATGACCCCGCCGCCGCCGGCGAACCCGAGCTCGTGGTCGTCGACGACCCACGTCGGCCGACCGTCGACCCCTTCCTTCACCTGGGGGACCCGATCGCGGTAGGCGGCCGGCGCCCGCTTGGTCCACAGGTCGTGCGCCTCGGTCATGTGGGTGTCGGCATCGATCACCCTGAGCCCCTCGAGTGCCAGCGCCATCGTGATTCCCCCAGTAGTAGCTTGTCGTCAAATGTAGCTGGGCCAGCAGGGGGAGCCATGGCGGTCGCGGAGATCGAGGGCCTGTCGATCGCCTACGACCTCGTCGGCGAAGGGGCGGCCGTGGGTGCTCACCCCGGGCGGCCGCTTCAGCAAGGACACTCCCGGGCTGCGACGAGCTGGCCCAGGCGCTCGCCGTCGGCGGCAACCAGGTCCTCATCTGGGACCGGCCCAACACCGGCGCCTCACAGGTGTGCTTCACCGGCGACCTCGGAGTCCGCAATGCAGGCCGACGTGCTCGCCGGGCTGCTTGCGCCAGCTGGGCATGGCGCCCGCCGTCATCGCCGGCGGCTCGGGCGGCTCGCGGGTCTCGCTGCTGACCGCCGCCCGCCATCCCGATGTGGCCGCCGGGCTCTGGCCCTCTGGTGGATCAGCGGTGGCGTGTTCGGTCTCATGAGCCTCGGCGTCCACTACTGCGGGGACTCGATCGTGGCCGCCTGGCGCGACGGGATGGCGGCCGTGGTCGAGCTGCCGGTAGTGGGGCGAGGTCATGGCGCGCCACCCGGCCAACCGGGACGTGTTCCTGGCCGCAGGACCCGCGACGCTTCATCGCCACGCTCGAGCAGTGGATGCTGGCCTATTGCCCGCGGCCCGATGAGCTCGTGCCCGGGCCTGCCCGATGACCGGGCCCGAGCGGTCGACGTCCCCGCCCTCGTGTTCCGCAGCGGGGCGAGCGACCCCCACCACACCCGGGAGACCTCCGAGCGACTGGCGGGCCTGCTCGGCCGCGCCGAGTTGGTCGAGCCGCCCTGGCCGGACACCGAATGGAACGAGCGCGTCGACGCCGCCCAGTCCGAAGGGTCGGGGCTCTTCGAGGGCTGGCCCCAGCTCGCTCCTCAGCTGCTGGCGTGGCAGGCGAAGGAGCTCCGCACCGGCGGGTCGGCGTGATCGCCCGCCCGCCGGTGCCGCCGGCGGGTTGACCCAACGCGGTCGGACGCCGATCAGGCCGCCTTCTCGAGGATGTGCACCCCGCAGGCCGACCCCAGTCCGATGACATGGGTGAGCCCGACCCTGGCCCCGTCGATCTGGCGGTCACCGGCCTCCCCCCGGAGGTGGGTGGCCACCTCCCAGACGTTGGCTATCCCGGTGGCGGCGATGGGGTGGCCCTTCGACTCGAGGCCGCCCGAGACGTTGACCGGTGTCGACCCGTCGCGCCAGGCTCGCCCCGGACTCGAAGAAGTCGACGGCGCCCCCTGCCTCACACAGCCCGAGGTTGTCGTAGTGGACGAGCTCGGCGGTGGCGAAGCAGTCGTGGAGCTCCACCAGGTCGAGGTCGGAGGGGCCCACGCCGGCCTGCTCGTAGGCCTGGGCGGCGGCGTTGCGGGTCAGCGTGTTCACGTCCGGTAGGACCTGGCACGACTCCTGCCACGGATCGGTGGTGAGGATCGATGCCGAAATCTTCACCGCTCGACGTTGCTGCTCGGTCGAGAGGGTCTTGAGCTTGGACCCGCTCACCACGACCGCGGCGGCTGCTCCGTCACAGTTGGCCGAGCACATGGGGCGGGTGTTCGGGTAGGCGATCATGACATCGCCCATGATCTCCTCGAGGCTCATCTTCTTGGTGTAGGCGGCCAGGGGGTTGAGCGTGGAGTGCGAGTGGTTCTTCTCGCTGATCCTGGCGAACAGCTCGAAGCTGGTCCCGCCGTACCGGTAGCCGTACTCCATGCCGATCTGGGCGAAGACCCCAGGCATCGTTTCGGTGCCGATGCGGCCGTCGACCGGGGCGACCGCACCGTAGCGACCGTGCGGTTCCCAGGTGTTCGAGTCCGCCTTGCGGCTCCCGCCGGAGAGCAGGCCGGCACCGGAGAGCTTCTCGACCCCGAAGGCAAGACCCATATCCGTCTCGCCGGCCTTGACCGCCATGCAGGCCACCCTCAGGGCGGTGGCCCCGGTGGCGCAGGCGTTGGCCACGTTGTAGACCGGGATGCCGGTCTGGCCCAGCTGCTTCTGCAGCTGCTGCCCGATGCCGGCGTTGGCCGCCATGAGGTTGCCGGCGCCGATCACCCCCACGTCCTTCATCTCCGCCCCGGCGTCGGCCAGAGCGCCGAGGACGGCCTCGGAGGCCAGGTCCACCAGGTCGAGGTCGGGATGCTTCCCGAACTTGGTCATGTGGATGCCGAGGATCCACAAGTCATCCGCTGCCATGGCTCAACCTCCCAGGGGTTCGAAACCGAAGCCGATCGCCTCGGTGCCATCGTCGTCCGTGCCGATCGGCTGGGTGGCCAGGCGGACCTTCATGCCCAGGCTCACGTGCTCGGGGTCGGGCTCGACGTTGATCAGGTTGGCCCGCACGCTCGTACCCTCGCAGTCCACCAGCGCCGCCACGTAGGGGACGGGGACGCCCGGGGCGGCGAAGGCCACGATGGTGAAGGCGCGGACTTCGCCGGTAGTGGGGACGTCGACCGTCCTGAACCCGGTGGCGCCGCAGGCGGCGCAGGCGTTGCGCCGGTCGAAGAACCGGGCACCGCAAGAGGTGCACTCCTGGGCGGTGAGGTGCGGTTCGTCTCCCAGCACCAGATAGTCGACCAGCGGTATCTGCTTGGCCATCATCCCCACTTCTCCCGTCGCCGGCTCGCCCGGCGTCCTAGCCACCGTAGCGGGAGCGGGAATTCGCCCGCTAGTTGGGCGGGAATTCGCCCGCTAGTTGGGCAGGGTGTGGGCCCGATCCGGGTGGTACGACGGGTGACGGTCGGTCCGGCCCTCCTCGGGCCCTCGCCGACCTCACCCGGTCAGGGCCACCACCCGGGACGGGTCCAACTGGGCCGCCGCCCGCCGCAGCGCGGCGCCCAGGTCCTCGTCGCTGTGCGCATTGTACAAGGGCCCGGACCCGTCAGTGAGGAGAAGAGTGACCATGGCCACCCCGCGCGCCGGGCTGGGGTGCGACCCACGGAGCAGGTCGACGACCTGGCGGATGGCGGGTTCGGCCCGGCTGATGCGGTCGTGACGGAGCGCCACCCCGCCTGTCGGGCGCCGACCGGAGGCCCGGTCGATGCAGCGTTCCCACAGGAGGGCCAGGGCGTCGCGGTGTCGCGGTGCAGCCAGTGCCTCGGCCCGGCTGGCGAGGAGGACGCCCGCCTCGGGCGCCCTGCCGCCGGCCAGACGTTGGTCGAGGGAGGCAGCGAGCAGCCGCGACGCGGCGCGGTGCCACGGTCGGTTCTTCCGGAGTGCCAGTCGGGCCGGGTCGTGACGGTCGCGGACGAGGAGCATGCTCTCCATCCTGCGCCTCCGGTCGAGGGTGGGGAAGGGTGATCGACGACTCGGCGTGGGACAAAGCTGCCAATCCGGCGCCCCTGGGGCGTCGCGGTTAGCGTGAACGCGTGGCCGAACAGCGGAGCCCGGACCGGAGGCCGGCGTCTGCGTCGAAGGTCTCCCGGCGCTCGTTCATGGCCGGCAGCGTGGCCGCCGGGTTGGCCGCAGCCGTCGGACCCGCCGTCGGCTCGAGGGCCTATGCCGCCACCTCCGCCGCCAAGGGGCTCGGTCCGGGCGGGTCGCACCTCCGGCCGGAGACGCTTCCCTACCCGATGCTGCCCGCGGGCACCGACACCCTGCCGCAGATCGAGCACATCGTGGTCCTCATGATGGAGAACCATTCGTTCGACGACCACCTGGGTACGCTCGGGCGCGGCGACGGGTTGACCCCCGGTGCGGACGGGAAGCCGGTCAACTACAACCCCAATCCGGCGGGCGGCTTCGTGCGCTCGTTCCACAACCCGGACACCTGTGGCGAGAGCGATTCGGGCATCAGCCAGTCGTGGGATGCCTCCCACATCTGCTGGGACAACGGCACCAACATGGGATTCGTCAAAGGTTGTGGTGGGGCGGCCATGGGCTACTGGAAGGGCGGCGACCTTCCCTTCTACCACGACATGGCGAAGAAGTTCCCCATCGGAGACCGCTACTTCTGCTCGGTGATGGCCCAGACCTATCCCAACCGCCGATTCCTCATCGCCGGCACCGCTCTCGGTGACATCAGCACCGACGGCTCGGGCATCTCCGGCACCGACGCCCCCAACGGCACCATCTTCGACCGGCTCAACGAGCACGGCATCTCGTGGAAGGACTACTACCCCGACATCCCGACGTGTGCGCTCTTCGAGCCGGTGCTGCTCAACAACCCGACCAAGGCGGTCCACGTCAGCCAGTTCTTCGTGGACGCGGCCTCGGGGAACCTGCCCGCCTTCAGCCTCATCGACCCCTATGTCAACTTACTCGGAGGAGAGCGGGGACATCAGTGTGGGGGAGGCGTACGCCGCGCTGTTCATCCAGGCCGTGATGAACGGGCCGGCTTGGGAGAAGACCGCCCTCATCTGGACCTATGACGAGCACGGCGGCTGGTACGACCACGTCCCGCCGCGAGGCGGCGGTGAAGCCGGACAACGTGGCGCCCGAGCTCAAGCCGGGAGACATCCCGGGCGCCTACAACTTCACCGGCTTCCGGGTCCCCTGCAGCATGGTCTCGGCCTGGTCGAAGAAGGACTACGTCTCGCACCAGGTCTTCGATCACACCTCGATCCTCAAGCTGGTCGAGACCAAGTGGAACCTCCCGGCGCTGACCTTCCGGGACGCCAACGCAGCCAACATGCTCGACTTCTTCGATTTCACCGCGACCAAGCCGCCATTTGCCGACCCTCCGGCGCTGCGCCCGCCGAGGAACCCGTTCTCGAGCCCCGCCGCCCTCCCGCCGAACTCGCTGGCCGCCCAGGACCTGGCCATGTTCCACCCCATCTGCACCGAGTCGCCCGCCGGATCCCTGCCGCCGCGCCGAGCGCCCAGCTGTCGGCCCCGCCACCCGACGCCGACAAGCTGCTGCGGGCCCAGAGACGCCTGATCCGCCAGGAGATCGCCGCCCAGGACTGGGCGCTGGCCGCCGCCCCCGAGACTCCTTCACCCTGACCCGCCAGGCCTTCACCCGGGCCCGGTCCTTCACCCTCGCCCGCCGGCCCACCGTCCCCCAGGCGACCGGCCCCCTCGGCACCTACCTCTCCAGTGTGACGTGCACCTCACCTTCCCAGTGCTGGGCGGTCGGCGCCACCATGGATGCCGCCGGCGATCCGTCGGCGACCCTGATCGACAGCTGGAACGGGTCGTCCTGGACAGCCGGGTCCAGCCCGAGCCCGTCACCTACTTCCGGGCTCCTCACCGATGTGACCTGCCTCGACGCATCGGACTGCTGGGCCGTCGGCGCCTACGGGTATTCCAGCGGCCAGGGCGGTGCGCCGAGCCCGTTCATCGAGAGCTGGAACGGCTCCCAATGGTCGATCGAGCCGAGCCCCAACGTCACCGCCTTCGGCTACCTCGACGGCCTGGCCTGTGTCCGGGGCGCCATGTGCCTGGCCACCGGCTTCGCCATCACCAACATCAACAACAGCCCCACCATCGGTACCTTGGTCGAGCAGCTGCAACTGCCAGCCGGTACCGACCAGGGACCGTGGATGTCCGGCTCCGACGGCGGGGTGTTCACCTTCGGTGATGCCGCCTACTGGGGTTCCACCGGTGCGCTCCATCTCAACCGGCCGGTGGTGGGCCTGGCCCCGACCCCCGACGGCCGGGTACTGGCTGGTCGACCAGGCCGGAGGGGTGTACGCCTACGGTGACGCCGGCTTCCTCGGCGCCATGACCGGCGCCCGGCTCTCGGGTCCGATCACCGGGGTGGCGGCGCGGTGATCGACCGCCTCATCAGTCGGTGAAGGTGAAAAGGAAGACCTGCGTGGCATAGGCGACGAGGCGGGGTGTTCCGGTTCCGTCGTCTCCATAGTCCCACAGCGCCATGTCGGCCGAGGCGTAGCCGTCGCCGGCGTGCCGGGCCCGGTTGTGGGCCAGCACCCATGGTGAGTGGCAGTGATCGAGGACGTGCACGGTGAGGTCGACGCTGGGGGCGAACCATCTCCGCGGCCCGGGCCCCACCTTCTCGCCGACGGCACCGGGCATCGTGTCGGCCAGGACCACCAGGGCTAGGGGATCCATCGTCCCGTCGTCGAGGAAGGGGGTCTGGTCGAACCGGTACCAGGCGGCCCGCTCGGCCCGTTCGGGGACGTAGTCCTCCCAGGGGGCGTGACCGATGGCCGCCCGCCCCTCGACCAGATCGGTCCAGAACGGCATGGGGTCGAACCGGTCCACCCCGTCGGGCAGCGGATCCCGAAACGAGGGACAGGCATCGGGGGGCGCCACCTCCGGTGGTGGAAGCAGGTCGGTGAAGGCGAAGCCCGGCCGAGGCGAGCCGAAGATCCCGGTGGTCAGATGCCCCCGGGACGCCTCCCGGGCGGTCACCTCGGCGCGCAGATGGGACATGGACCGTCCCCGTCGCAGCAATTCCACCTCGATGGAGACCGGCCCGGCGGCGACCTGGGCGACGAACGCCGTGTGCAGGCTCCGGAGCGCCTGGGCGGGGTCGCCCAGTGTGTGGTCCATGGCCCGGAGCGCCAGCGCGCTCACGATCCCACCTTGGGGCAGGGGATTGAGATTCCACGTCTGGTCGATCTCCGCCTCGTAGTGATCCGGCCCCGTTGCCCTCACCGACGTGGTGGCGAAGAAGGGATTGGTCACGACGCCAGATGCTCCCTTTTGCCTTCCGGCGGTGTCAATCCGGCCCGACCGGCCCCGAACCCGGTCGGCTCCGGGGCGCCGTCCGGTCCGACGCCGCGCGTGATGCCGGAGGAGGTTCGGCCGCCCCGCACGCCACAGGTGGTCGGCGCGTTGTCGGAATCGCTCCGTTTCCCCTGGTCAGACTCGAAAGGCCTCGGCTATGGTCGACCGGAACAGCGTCCACAATCCGGTGGGGCCATCCCCCATGGTCAGCAGCGAGGTCCGATGAACATCGTGGTGAGCAACGTGAAGGGCGGGGTCGGGAAGACCACCACCGCGGTGTACCTGGCCGCCGCCGCCGTGGAGCGTGGGTGGGAGCCGGTCATCCTCGTCGATGCCGACCGGCAGGCGTCGTCGGCGGAGTGGCTCGACGAGCGGCCTATCGAGGGCGTGGACCTGGTGGAGGCGCCGTCGGAGCGGACGGTGTCCCGGGCCCTGTCGGGCCCCGGCGGACTGGCCGTGGTCGACACGCCGCCGGGCGACGAGCGGATCGTGCGAGCCACCCTGGACCGGGCGGACGCCGTGATTGTGCCCACCCGGGCCGGCGGGGTCGAGTACTCGCGGGTCATGGCCACCCTGGAGATGGTCGGTCGGCGCACGCCCTACGGAGTGGTCATCACCGCGGCGCGATTCGGCACGAACGATCTCGACGAGGCTATCCAGTGGTGGACGGAGTCCAAGGTGCCCATCTGGGGGGTCATCCCCGAACGAGTGGGGATCGCCGCCGGTCCCGAGGCCCGGCTCTACCGGGAGGGCCTCGACGGGTACACCGAGGTGCTGAAGAAGGCCTTGCGCAAGCGCGCCGGCTGACAGTTACGGCGCCAGGTCGCCCGGTCCGGCCGGGACGTCGACGGCGTGCTCCTCGAGCGCCGACAACGGGACCACGTCGAGGGCGCGCTCGTGGGTGGAGGCCAGCACGACATAGGCCGCCGCCCCGTCGCGGTGGGCGCGCAGCCAGTTGACCGCGGTGACGCACCACCGGTCGCCGGGGACCAGGCCGGGGAAGTGGAATTGCGGCAGCGGGGTGGTGAGGTCGTTGCCGATGCTCCGCTGGTGCTCGAGGAACTCGGCGGTGACCACCGCGCAGATGGTGTGGCTGCCTCGGTCCTCGGGACCGGTCGTGCAGCATCCGTCCCGGTAGAAGCCAGTGAGCGGGTCCGTGCTGCAGGGCTCGAGCTCGCCGCCGAGCACGTTCCGATCGCCCATCCGGCCAGTATTCCAGCCGACGGGCAGCGGGTCAGCGCCAGGCGCCGGAGCGCGCCCTGACACCCCCCTCTTGGTCACTCCGACCGGTCAGGCGTTGTAGCCGTAGAGCTCGGTGCGGTCACCGAGCCCGCCCGTACCAGCTGGATACGGAAGCCGTCGACCATCTCGATGCGTTCAAGCGCGTCGACGTGGCTGGACCCCGCCCCCGCCACTTGGCTTTGGCCTTCACACTGGCATCGGCCTGGTCCTCGGCCACGATCAGTACCACCTCGTGGTCCTCACCCATCCGGCTCCCGTCCATCGACCCGCCCAGAAATGCCGCGTAGAGGTGCATGCCCCACGATACCGATGCCATCCGAGCGGATCCCGGCCGACAATGGTCCGCCTGTCGTCGTCCAGGAGCTCGGCGTTGTCGAGAAGATCGGGACGATCGGGTCGATCCGGCTCCGATGGCACCGTCAATTGGGGGAAGCGTGGCATCCCACGACCGCCGAGAACAAGGAGCTGCATCGTGCAATACATGTTGATCATCCACAATGACCCCGCCATCCATCCGGTCCCCGGTGGTCCCGATTGGGACCAGCTGATGGCCGACTACGCCGCGTTCAGCGAACAGCTCGGGCACCTACACCGGCGCCCCGCTCAACGATCCCGAGCACGGCCACGACGGTGCGGGTGCGGGGCGGCGAGACCCTGGTCGTCGACGGGCCTTTCGAGGAGACGAAGGAGTGGATGTCGGGGTACTACGTGATCGAGTGCGACAACCTCGATCAGGCGCTCAAGGCCGCGGCCATGGTGCCGTCGGCCAAGTTCGGCTCGGTCGAGGTCCGTCCCGTGGCGGAGATGTAGCCCTGAGCGGTCGACCTCCCGCCGGGCGCGCCGGTTTCCGAGGACGGCGCCCTCGAGTCCGCCTACCGGGCACGACCGCGACCGGGTCCTGGCCCGGCTCATCGGCATTCTCGGGGACTTCGACCTGGCCGAGGACGCCCTGCAGGACGCGCTCGTGTCCGCCGCGTCCGATTGGCCGGCACACGGGGTGCCGGCCAATCCGGCCGGGTGGCTGATCACCACGGCCCGGCGGAAGGCGATCGACCGCTTGCGCAGCACGGCGGCGTCGGACCGGCGGCACCGCGCCTGGGGCGAGCTCGCCGTGGCCTGGGACATCGGTGACGGGATGGGGCCCATCCCCGATGACCGCCTCCGCCTGATGTTCACCTGTTGCCATCCGGCCCTCACGCACGAGGCGCAGGTGGCGTTGACCCTGCGGACGCTCGGCGGACTGTCCACCGAGGAGGTGGCCAGGGCGTTCCTCATCTCGGAGTCGGCCCTCGCCCAGCGCATCGTCCGGGCCAAGCGCAAGATCCGGCAGGCGGGGATCGCCTACCGGGTGCCCGCCCCCGAGGAGCTGCGCCGGCCGGCTGGCGGCCGTGCTGGCCGTCATCTACCTGATCTTCAATGCCGGGTACCTGGCCCCGTCGGGGCCGGAGCTGGTCAAGGTCGATCTGTGCGACGAGGCCCTTCGGCTGGCCGGCGTGGTCATCGACCTGTTGCCCGACGATCCCGAGCCCTTGAGCCTGGCCGCCATGATGTACTTCCAGGACGCCCGGCGGGAGGCGCGGGTCGACGCCGAGGGGGTCCCTCTCACGCTCGACGAGCAGGACCGCTCCCGGTGGGAGCCGGCCAAGGTGGCGAACGGGTTGGATCTGCTCGAGCGGGCCCGGGCCCTGGGGCGTGCCGGGCCCTACGGGCTCAAGGCCTCGATCAGCGCCCTGCATGCCGGCGGCGCCGCAGCCCGAGCTCACCGACTGGCGGACCATCGTCCGCCTCTATGACGCGCTCGTGGGTGGGAGCCGACGGCGGTCGTCCGCCTCAACCGGGCGGTGGCCGTGGCCATGGCCGAGCTCGCCGGCCACCGGTCTGGAGCTGGTGGACGACCCCGCGCTGGCCGCCGAGCTGGCGACTACCACCTGTACCAAGCCACCCGGGCGGACCTGCTGCGACGGTTGGGGAGAACCGACGAGGCGGCCGTGGCCTACCGGCTGGCCCGGGGACAGACCGACAACGCCGCCGAGCACCGGTTCATCGACCGTCGGCTCCGGGCGCTGGGCGAGCCGAAGTAGAACCGGCCCCGCACCCGTAGTCGGCTCGGCGCGCGTGCCGGTGGGTCAGGTGGCGCGGATGAAATCGACCACCACGGCGGCCAGCTCGGGCCCGCGGTCCTCCTGCAGGAAGTGGCCGCCGCCCACGATCGTCGTGTGGGCCTGCCCGCGGGCCCCGGGGATGTGGTCCTGCAGGTACCGGTCGGATCCGGCGGTGATCGGGTCGCCGTCGCTGAAGGCGGTGAGGAACGGCCTTTCGAACGTCTCGAGGACCTGCCAGGCCTGGCGGTTGGGTGCGGCCGCCGGGTCGGACGGGGAGATGGGGACGAGGGTCGGGAACTGGCGCGCCCCTCCGTATAGGACTGGTCGGGGAACGGCGCGTCGTAGGCGGCCATGACCTCGGGGCTGAGGTCGGATGTGCAGCCGGCGTTGACGATCGATCCGGTGGGGAAGGTCTCGACCTCCTGTGAGAACTTGAGCCAGGCCAGGAAGGCGTCGCCCGGAGGCTTGTCCCCGGTGGGGAGGAAGGTGTTGGCTGCCACCACCCGGGCGAAGTGGTCGGGGTGCTCGCCGACCAGTCGGAGGCCGATGAGGCCGCCCCAGTCCTGGCCCACCAGCGTGACCTCCGACAGGCCCAACGAGTCGAACAGGAGGGACCGCATCCATTCCACATGGCGGGCGAAGGTGTACTCGGTGCGTGGGGTCGGCTTGTCGGAGCGTCCGAACCCGACCAGGTCGGGGGCGACGGCCCGAAGCCCGGCCTCGGTCAGCACCGGGATCATGTGGCGGTAGAGGAAGCTCCACGAGGGCTCGCCGTGGAGCAGCAGGACGATCGGTCCGTCGGCGGGCCCTTCGTCGAGGTAGTGCATCCGGAGGCTGCCGCCGTCCTGGTCGGGAACGTCGGCGTAGTGCGGCTCGTACCCGTAACCGGGTAGGTCGGTGAAACAGCGGTCCGGGGTGCGGAGAACCTCCATGGGCGCGCTACCTCGCTCTCGGGTGTTCGGGGGGGTCACAAAGTGACACTGAGGCTGTCAATTGACGATAGCAGCCGGGGCCCGGGCCGGCCGGGTCGTGGCCCGGCGCCGGGCGGTCCATCGGTGGCGGCCCTTCACCGTGCCACGTTCTTCACGAAGTCGTCGGTGCCGTGGCCGACGTCGAGCGGCGCTCCTCCGTGCCAACTACCACGCAGGTGCCGGCGGACGGCCGCCGGCCCGTCCGCCGTGCCTCGGGCGGCGGCATGCCAGAGGTGGGCGTCATGGAGAAGGACATCCCACGCTCCTGGTAGAGGGCGATCTCGCCGGGGACGCGCTCGAACCCGGGCGGGATGCCCTCGGTGCGTCCCGAGGTGGCTGCCCGGCAGGACACGGAGGAACCCGTTGGCCGGTGACGTCGGGTCGAAGTGGATGGTGAACGCCATCCCGGGCCAGATGTCGAGGTGCGGGCCGGACTGGTGGTCGGTGTGCCAGCCGATGCGGGAGTAACCCGAGCCAGGGTCGGGCCGGGCATCCTGATAGACCACTCCGAACTGCTCGTAGTCGAGCAGCCATGCGCCCGGGCCGAGCAGCCGGTGGGCCGCCCCCACCAGGAGGGGATGGTGCACCAACTGGTCTGCCGTCTGCGACACCGAGGTGGCGAAGCAGACATAGTGGGAGAACGGCCTGCCCGTCGATGCGGGCGCCGGGGGCGTCGAGGATGGCGGTCCGGTGGTGGTCGCCGATCCCGCCATGGATCAAGCGCCGCTGTGCGCCGGCCAGCTCGTCCTCGGCGGCCGACAGGGTCTCTTCGTCGAAGAGTCCTCGGATGGTGGCGTACCCCCGGGCCTCGAAGAATGCCGCCAACGGGTCGAGCTCGCCCTCGCCGGGGGCGAAGATGCCGGTGGCCCCGGTCACCGGCGCCTGGTCCGGGGCCGGGGCGATGGCGGGCGGTCCACGGCGCGATTGTAGGGGCCGCGAAGCGGTCAATTCGGCGAGCCGCCAGGGGGAGCCGGCCCGAGCAGAGGGGACTCCGACCGTCGGTCGGACGGCGAGATGCCCTTGGGGGAACCACCGGCCACCGGGTCGGAGTCCGACAGGTCCTACCATGCAGGGATGAGCGAAGCGAGTACCACTGACCCGTCGGAGGAGCCATTGGTCGGTCCGAAGCCCCGCAGTCACGAGGTCACCGACGGGCCCACGCGGGCGCCGGCCCGGGCCATGCTGCGTGCGGTCGGGATGACCGACGACGACTGGGACAAGCCGCAGATCGGGGTGGCGTCCTCGTGGAACGAGGTCACCCCGTGCAACCTGCCCCTCGACCGGCTGGCCAAGCGGGCCAAGGACGGGGTGCGGGGCGCCGGGGGCTTCCCCTTGGAGTTCGTGACCATTGCCGTGTCCGACGGGATCTCGATGGGGCACGAGGGGATGCGGGCGTCGCTGGTCAGTCGCGAGGTGATCGCCGACTCGGTGGAGATCATGATGCATGCCGAGCGGTTCGACGGGATGGTCACCCTGGCCGGCTGCGACAAGTCGCTGCCGGGCATGCTCATGGCGGCCGGCCGGCTCAACCTGCCCAGCGTCTTCCTCTACGGCGGCTCCATCCTCCCGGGGCGGGCCAACGGGCGCGCCCTCGACATCACCTCGGTGTTCGAGGCGGTCGGCGCCCACGCCGTCGACGCCCTCACCGATGAGGAGCTGAGCCTCATCGAGCACAACGCCTGCCCGACCGAGGGATCCTGTGCCGGGATGTTCACGGCCAACACCATGGCCTCGGTGGCCGAGGCCCTCGGCATGGCCCTTCCCGGCAGCTCCTCTGCCCCGGCGGTCGACCGGCGGCGCGACGATGCCGCCTTCGCCTCCGGGCAAGCAGTGGTGGCCCTCCTCCGGGCCGGCATCCGCCCCCGGGACGTGATGACCAAGGAGGCCTTCGAGAACGCCATCGCCGTGACCATGGCGCTCGGGGGGTCCACCAACGCCGTGCTCCATCTGCTCGCCATCGCCAACGAGGCGCGCGTCGAGCTCGACCTCGACGACTTCAACAAGGTGGCGGCCCGGGTGCCCCACCTGGCCGACACCAAGCCTCACGGCAAGTACCACATGAGTGATCTCGACCGGATCGGGGGGGTCCCGGTGGTGATGCAGGAGCTCCTGGCCGCCGGCCTGCTCCACGGGGACTGCATCACCGTGTCGGGGAGGACCGTGGCCGACAACCTGGCCGCGCTCGACCCGCCCGCCCCCGACGGGGACGTCGTCCACGTGGTCGGCGACCCCATCCACGCCCAGGGAGGGATCGCCGTGCTGACCGGCACGCTGGCCCCCAACGGGGCGGTGGTGAAGGTGGCGGGCATCGACCAGCTCACCTTCGACGGGATCGCCCGGGTGTTCGACGGGGAGGACCGTGCCATGGAGGCGATCCTCGCCGGTGCGATCCAGCCCAACACGGTGGTGGTCATCCGCTACGAGGGCCCGAAGGGTGGCCCCGGCATGCGCGAGATGCTGGCAGTGACCGGGGCGATGAAGGGGGTCGGCCGGGGGGCGGACTGTGCGCTGGTCACCGACGGCCGATTCTCCGGCGGCACCCACGGGTTCTGCATCGGCCATGTGGCGCCCGAGGCGGTCGACGGAGGACCGATCGCCCTGGTCGCCGACGGGGACCGCATCGTGGTGGATGTGCCAGCCCACACGATCGACCTGGTGGTCGACGGGCGTGAGCTCGAGCGCCGGCGCCGCGACCTCAAGCACCCCGAGCCCCGGTACACCGGCGGGGTCCTGGCCAAGTACGCCCGGCTGGTCACCGGGGCGGAGCGAGGGGCCGTGACCGAGCCCTGAGCTCGAGTGCGGCGTCCATGGCCACCTGGCAGGAATTCCGGGAGGCGGACCCGCCCTTCGCCGAGCTGGCCGAGGGCCGTATCGATGGCGAGGGCCTGGTGTTGGTCGGCACCCTGCGGCGCAACGGGTGGCCCCGGATCAGCCCGGTCGAGCCGCTCATCGTCGGCGGCGTGCTCTACCTCGGGATGATGTGGCAGTCGAGGAAGGCTCTCGACCTCGGGCGCGACGCCCGCTGCGTGGTGCACAGCGTCGTGCGTGACAAGGCGGGAACCGAGGGAGACGTGAAGGTGTACGGCCGGGCGGTCGACGTCCCCGACCCCGACGAGCGCGAGCGCTACTGCCGCGCCCTCGAGGCCCGGATCGGATGGCGCCCCGACGGCGACTTCCACCTCTTCGCCGTTGACATCACTGAGGTCGGCTACTTCGTGGTCGCCGGGGAGGGTCACACCACCCGGACCTGGACGGCACCCGCCCTCTAGACTCGCACCCGACCTGGTTGCTCTTCCACCAACAGCTCGATGCCTGCCGGCGCCATCCCCGCAGTCCGCACGCTCCTCGACCGGGTCCAGCGGTTTCACCCGGTTTCCATGCCGACTTCTTCACCCTGTACGGCTGGCCGTCTGGGGAGCTGTTCACCGACGCCCTGCGCACGGCCGGTGCTGCATCCGACCAGGGGCTCGGTGCTCGAGGCGCTTCGCCGATCGACCTCCTTCACCGGTTCGAACCCCGTCCCGGACAGCAATCCGGCCGGCAAGACCCCCATCAGCTGCCACGGCCTCGGCCGGATCGAGAATGGTGCCTTCCCGCGGCTGGACGATCTGCCGACGAGCGGCCCCACCCATGGCTTCCGGTGCGACCAGCCGTTCTTCCCGGCCTGATGGAACGGTCGGCGAGGCCTCTCCTCCTAGGCAGGCAGGGTGCGCAACGGGCGCCCGGCCCCGTGCTTGTCGTCGACGTCCCCACCGTGTAACAATGTCCTGATCATGCCGTCGAGCCCGTCATCCCTCCTCTGCACCCTGGTACTCGTTTCGTAGCGCGCACGACGCCTTCTCGCCGTGCGCGCCTTCCGACCTCCCAGACGGGAGGTCGTTTTCATGTCCCAGCACGTTTTCCGGCCCGGTGAGCCGGAGCCACGACACCATCACCCCCGACACCCGACCATCGCCGACAAGGAGCCCACGATGGAACTCACAGGAGCACAAGCGCTGATCAAGAGCTTGGAGATGCAACGGGTCGAGGTCATGTTCGGCCTCCCCGGCGGCGCCATCCTGCCCGTCTACGACCCCATCCTCGACTCCTCGATCCGTCACATCCTCGTGCGCCACGAGCAGGGGGCCGGCCACATGGCCGAGGGCTACGCCCAGGTCACCGGTCGACCCGGCGTGGCCATGGTCACCAGCGGTCCCGGGGCGACCAACATCGTCACGCCACTGGCCGACGCCTACATGGACTCGATCCCCCTGGTGGTGGTGACCGGCCAGGTGGCCACCACCGCGATCGGGACCGACGCCTTCCAGGAGAGCGACATCACCGGCATCACCATGGGAATCACCAAGCACAATTGGCTGGTGACCGACGGGTCCGACATCCCACGGGTGGTAGCGGAGGCGTTCCACGTGGCCACGACCGGCCGCCCGGGACCGGTGCTGATCGACGTCCCGAAGGACGTGGCCAACCGGCCGATGGATTGGTACTGGCCCGAGCCCTCTGATCTCGACCTCCCCGGCTACCGCCCGGTCACCGAGGGGGATCCCGACCTGGTGCGCGTCGCGGCTGAGCTGCTCCTCTCGGCGGAACGCCCGGTCGTCTACGCCGGCGGCGGGATCCTCAAGGCCCGTGCCTCCGAGGCGCTTCGCGAGCTGGCGGAGCGGACGGGCATCCCGGTCGTCACCACGCTGATGGCCCGGGGCTCGTTCCCCGATTCGCACCCCCTGTGCCTCGGCATGCCCGGCATGCACGGCAACTACACCGCTGTCACCGCCATGCAGCGGTCGGACCTGCTGATCGCCCTGGGGAGCCGGTTCGACGACCGGGTGACCGGCCGGGTCGACGCCTTCGCCCCGGAGGCCAAGATCATCCATGTCGACATCGACCCGGCCGAGCTCAACAAGGTGCGCCGCGCCGATGTCGCCATCGCCGGGGACTGCCGCCTGGTGATCGACGAGTTGCTGGCCGCGCTCGACGCCCTCGGGCTCCGGCACTCCGATGCCACCCGGGGCGGGTCGGGCGGGGCACCCTCCGACGCCGTGTCCGGCGCGCCGGCAGAAGACGGGTCGATGGCCGCCTCCTTCCCGCGCCAGCAACTGAGCCCGTGGCGGGCCCAGTTGAGCGACTGGCAACGCCGCTACCCGCTGGTCTACGACCAGCAGCCCGGTCCGGGCGCGCTCAAGCCTCAATTCGTGCTGGAGACGCTGCGCGACACCACCCCTGACGACACCATCGTGGCCTCCGGTGTGGGGCAGCACCAGATGTTCGCCTCCCAATGGTGGACGTTCGACTACCCCTACACCTGGGTCAACTCGGGAGGGCTCGGGACCATGGGGTTCGCCGTGCCCGCCGCCATCGGAGCCAAGGTCGGCCGGCCCGATCGGATGGTCTGGGCGGTGGACGGTGATGGCTGCTTCCAGATGACGGCCCAGGAGCTGGTGACCGCCAGCTCCGAACGCATACCGGTCAAGGTGGCCATCCTCAACAACGCCTACCTCGGCATGGTCCGCCAGTGGCAGGAGATGTTCTACGAGGAGCGCTACTCCGAGGTCTACCTCTCTCCTGACCTGCCTGACTACGTGGGTTGGGCCGAGTCCATGGGATGCGTCGGCATCCGGGTCGAGTCACCCGAGGAGGTCGAGGCCGCCATCGACAAGGCCAACAACATCGACGACCGCCCGGTGGTGGTCGACTTCCGCACCGACGCCTTCGAGAAGGTCTTCCCCATGGTGGCGGCCGGCGCCTCGAACGACGACATCGTGGTCGACCCGTCACAGAGCGAGGAGCGCTGAACGAGCATGTACGGAACCGACAAGCGCCACCACACCCTGACGGTGCTGGTGGAGAACAAGTCAGGCGTGCTCGCCCGGGTGGCGGGCCTGTTCTCCCGCCGGGGGTACAACATCTTCTCGTTGGCCGTCGCCCCCTCGGACAACGAGCGTTTCAGCCGCATCACCATCGTGGTTGATGTGGAGTCGTCGCCCCTGGAGCAGATCATCAAGCAGCTGGACAAGCTGGTCCCGGTAGTGTCGATCACCGAGCTCGATCCGGCCGTCTCCCGGGAGCGGGAGCTGCTCCTCGCGACGGTCGAGGCCGGGCCCGACACCAGGGGGCAGGTGATCCAGCTGGTCGGGGTGTTCGAGGGCAAGATCGTCGACGTGGGCCATGACCGGCTGACGGTGATGCTGGCCGGCGCTCCGACCAAGCTCGACGACTTCGAGGACCTCATACGCAGCTACGGGATCGTTGACATGCAGAGGACGGGTCGTGTGGCCTTGCCTATGCTTGACCGGTCCGGAGGGCCGGCCACGCGCCGGTCCCAGGGCCGATCGGTGGGACCGCGGCCCATAGAGAAGGCAGGTTGAAGGCCATGGCCACGCTGTACTACGAGAAGGATGCCGATCCCAGCCTCATCGGGAACCGCCGGGTGGCGGTGATCGGCTATGGCTCCCAGGGCCACGCCCATGCCCTCAACCTGTCCGAAAGCGGTGTGGACGTCCGCGTGGGCCTGCGCTCCGGATCCTCCTCCCGCCAGAAGGCCGAGGAGGCCGGGCTCCGGGTGCTGACCGTGGCCGAGGCGGCGGCCGAGGCCGACGTCATCATGATCCTCTTGCCCGACACCGAGCAGGCCGCGGTGTACAAGGCTGACATCCTTCCCCATCTCCATGGCGGTGACGCCCTTTTGTTCGCCCACGGCTTCAACATCCGGTTCGGCCTGATCGAACCCCCGGCCGACGTGGACGTGGCCATGGTGGCTCCCAAGGGGCCGGGCCATCTGGTCCGCCGCACCTATACCGAGGGCGGGGGAGTGCCCTCCCTGGTGGCGGTGTCGGCCGACCCGTCGGGCAAGGCACACGACCTGGCGCTCTCCTATGCCCACGCCATCGGTGCCACTCGAGCCGGCGTGCTCGACACGACGTTCGCAGAGGAGACCGAGACCGACCTCTTCGGTGAGCAGGTCGTGCTGTGTGGTGGCCTGACCGCCTTGGTGCAGGCCGGGTACGAAACGCTGGTGGACGCGGGCTACCAGCCGGAGTCAGCGTACTTCGAGTGCCTCCACGAGCTGAAGCTGATCGTGGACCTGATGTACGAGCAGGGAATCAGCGGCATGCGGTTCTCGATCTCGGACACCGCCGAGTACGGTGACCTGACCCGGGGCCCCCGGGTCATCAACCAGGCCGTGCGTGACGAGATGGGGCGGATCCTGTCCGAGATCCGAGACGGTGCCTTCGCCAAGGAGTGGGTGGCCGAAAATGCCAATGGCCGCCCCAATTACAAGGCACTGCGACAAGCCGGGCTCGACCACCCGATCGAGAAGGTCGGTGCCCAGCTCCGCGACATGATGCCCTTCGTCACGGCCGGGCGGCAGAAGATCCAGGACGTCTCCGGAGGTTGAGGGAGGCGGTGCACCTTGTCCGGGTGCTGTGCGATCGAGAAACGAGATGACCACGGTCGGCTCGGGCGACGTTCCTGACGTAGACGCTCCTGACGTAGACGCTCCTGACGTAGACGCTCCTGACGTAGACGCTCCTGACGTAGACGCTCCTGACGTGAAGGTGCCCGGGCTCGAGCCCACGTTCCGGCACCTCGACGATCCCGATGTCCCATGGCACCAGGTCAAAGCGGTCCGCAATGCCGACGGATCGACCTCGTCGGTGTGGGAGAAGTGGCTGGCGTTCTCGGCCGACCCCGCCTACCTCTCGCTCTACGCCCGCTGGGACCCGGGGATGGTCATCCGCCGGCACGGCCACTTCAGCCCTCACGTGGTCTTCGTGGTCGGCGGGGAGATGTGGTGCGGCGGGCGCCATTGCCCAGCCGGCACCCACATCGAGCTGCCGCTCGGTGCGGCGTTCGGCCCGTTCGTCGCCGGGCCGGAGGGGACCGTCCTGCTCGAGGTGATGATGGGCGATCCGCGGTCGTGGGGTGACGACCCGGGCTCATTCCAGGCCGCGCTCGCGCGCCCAGGGGGCCGAAGCTCTTCCGGACCCGGCCATCGAGCTGCCGCCCTGGCTCGAGGACCTGCGCTCGCGCTGGGTGGTCGAGGGTGAGCGACCCGACGCCGGATGAGCGGGTCTGGCGTCGTCTGGACCTCGGTACTACTGTGCCGGAGGACGTGGCGGGCTCGGACTGCCGGGCCGCTCGACGCTCATCGGGAGGTCGGCGAGGTGCCAGGCAGCAGGCGTGATGCGACGTGCCCCAACTGCGGGTCGGTGGACGCACCCAGGTTGATCGTCCGGGGAGGCAGCTCTCCGGTGTCGACCGTCATCGAAGCCAGCGTGAAGCTCCAGTGTCGAACGTGCCACCACGAGTGGTCGGAGTTGCCTGAGCGTTGGGCTTCGTAGTCGGCCCGCGACGGGCGGGCCCGGCCGCCGGCTCGACCGGCACGACCGACTCTCAGCCGGTGAGGGCCCCCACCACATAGTTGATGCAGGCGCACAGGGCCGCCACATCGTCCGGCTCCACAGCCGGGAACATGGCGATCCGTAGCTGGTTGCGGCCCAACTTGCGGTATGGCTCGGTATCCACGATGCCGTTGGCGCGCAGGACGGCGGCGACCACCGAGGCGTCGACCGAGTCATCGAAGTCGACGGTGCCGACCACCCGGCTGCGATCCTGTGGTCGGGTGACGAATGGAGTGGCGAAGTCGGAGCTCTCCGCCCAGGTGTAGAGGATCTCGGCGGACTTGTCGCAGCGACCGGCAGAGAATTCGATGCCCCCGTTCTCGTTGAACCATGACACCTGGTGCTCGAACAAGAAGAGGGTGGCCAGGGCAGGCGTGTTGTAGGTCTGGTCGAGCTTCGAGTTCTCGATGGCGATGGCCAGGTCCAGCGACGCCGGGACCCAACGCCGGGTAGCAGCGATGGCGGCGATCCGGTCCTGGGCGGCGGGGGAAGGAGGGCTATCCAGAGGCCGCCGTCGGAGCCGAAGCACTTCTGCGGGGCGAAGTAGTAGGCGTCGAATTGGCGGGGTCCACCCGGAGCCCTCCCGCCCCCGAGGTGGCGTCCACCGCCGACGAGGCCCCCACCTTCCTCGGGGGCGGCGACGCCGTCGGGCCGGTTGATCTGCATCATCACCCCGGTGGACGTCTCGTTGTGGGTCAGGGCGTAGAAGTCGACACCGTCCCGGGCCACCGGCAGAGGGTGGGTCCCGACCTCGGCGCTGATGATCTCGGGCTCACCGAGGTGCGGGGCACTCAACGCGGCAGCGGCGAACTTGGACGAGAACTCGCCGAAGGTCAGGTGCTGGCTCCGGCGGTCGATCAATCCAAAGGTGGCGGCATCCCAGAAGGACGTGGTCCCGCCGTTCCCGAGCACCACCTCGTAACCGTCCGGCAGGCGAGAAGAGGTGTCGCAACCCGGCGCGCAGGTTGCCGACCACCGACTTGACCGTCTTCTGGCGGTGGCTGGTCCCGAGGTAGCGCCCCGCCGACCGCGGCCAGGGCGTCGACGGCCTCAGGGCGGACCTTGGACGGTCCCGAGCCGAAGCGGCCGTCGGTGGGCCGCAGGTGGGCGGGGATGCTGATGTCAGGGGCATCGGTCACGTATGGAATCATGGCACCATGGCCCAGCGCCGAGGAACCGGCCCCGTCACCGGCCGCGGCCCGTGCCGGGAGGAGCCATGACCGGACGGCGGATCTCGGCGCGAGTCGCCGCCGTCTCGCCGTCGGCCACCCTGGCCGTCGACGCCAAGGCCAAGGCGCTCCGAGCCCAGGGGGAGAGCGTGATCGGCTTCGGCGCCGGCGAGCCCGATTTCGCCACCCCCGAGCACATCGTGGCGGCGGCCGAGGCGGCCTGCAGTGACCCCCGGTCCCACAAGTACACGCCGACGGCCGGGTTGCCCGAGTTGCGGGAGGCGGTGGCGGCGAAGACGAAGCGCGACTCTGGGCTCGAGGTGAGCGGGTCACAGGTCCTCGTGACCAACGGGGGCAAGCAGGCCGTGGCCAACGCCTTTGCCGCCCTCTGCGACCCCGGGGACGAGGTCCTCGTACCGGCGCCGTACTGGACCACCTATCCCGAAGCGATCGCCTTGGCCGGCGGCGTGCCCGTGGTCGTCCCCACCGGCGCGGCAGCCGGGTTCCGGGCCACGGTCGAACAATTGGAGGCCGCCCGCACCGCCCGGACCAAGGTCCTCTTGTTCGTCTCGCCCTCCAACCCCACAGGAGCCGTCTACCCCGGGACCGAAATCGAGGCCATCGGGCGGTGGGCGGTCGAGCGCGGGCTGTGGGTTCTGACCGACGAGATCTACGAGCACCTGGTCTACGGGGACGCCGAGCACCACTCGATGCCCGTGCTGGTTCCCGAGCTGATGGACCAGTGCATCGTCGTCAACGGCGTGGCCAAGACCTATGCCATGACCGGCTGGCGGGTCGGGTGGATGATCGGCCCGGCCGACGTGGTGAGCGCGGCCACTAACCTCCAGTCGCACGTGACCTCCAATGTGGCCAACGTCTCCCAACGAGCGGCCCTGGCCGCGGTGTCGGGCGACCTCGAGGCAGTGGCAGATATGCGACGGGCATTCGATCGTCGCCGCCTCACTGTGCATCGCCTGCTCAACGAGATCGACGGCCTCGAGTGCAACCTCCCCGAGGGGGCGTTCTACGCCTTTCCCTCGGTTGCCGGGCTGTTCGGTCGCGAGATCCGCGGTCGGCGTCCGACATCGAGTGCGGGCCTTGCCGAGCTGGCCATCGAGGAGGCACTGGTCGCAGTGGTGCCCGGTGAGGCCTTCGGTGCCCCCGGATACTTCCGGATGTCTTATGCATTGAGCGAGGACGATCTGGTGGAGGGAGTCGCCCGGCTGGCCAAGCTTTTCGGCGACGCCTCGTGACCGCAGGCACTCGGCCGCCAGGCTTCCGCCCGTGCCGCATTGCCGTCATCGGGGCCGAGACCGCGAGGAGGAGAACACGCCATGGCTAGGGTGCTCGTCACCGAGAAGTTGGCCCAAGCGGGTCTGGACATCATGGATGCCGCCGGGCACGAGGTCGACGTTGAGCTCGAGCTCTCTCCCGAGGACCTGCTATCGGCCGTGGCCGGAGCGGAGGCGCTGGTCATCCGGTCTGCCACCACGGTGACGGCCGAGGTCCTCACCGCTGGCCCCGAGCTGGTGGTGGTCGGGCGCGCCGGCATCGGCCTCGACAACGTCGATGTCGCCGCGGCAACCGAACGGGGCGTGATGGTGGTCAACGCCCCTCAGTCCAACATCCTCTCCGCTGCCGAGCAGGCCATGGCCTTGTTGCTGGCACAGGCGCGCAACATCCCCCAGGCGCATGCCGCCTTGGTGGCCGGGAAGTGGGAGCGCTCGAAGTGGGAGGGTGTGGAGCTGCACGGCAAGACGCTGGGCGTGGTCGGCCTGGGCCGGGTCGGCGCCCTCGTGGCTCAGCGAGCGCTGGCCTTCGGCATGCACCTGGTCGCCTACGACCCGTTCGTCTCCGCCGACCGGGCCAAGCACATGGGCGTCCAGCTGATGGACCTCGAGGGCCTGATGGCCGTCTCCGATTTCGTGAGCGTGCATCTCCCCAAGAATGCCGAGACCATCGGGTTGATCGACAAGGAGCTGCTGGCCAAGGCCAAGCCCGGTCTTCGCATCGTCAACACCGCCCGCGGCGGCATCGTGGACGAGGACGCGCTGGCTGAGTCCATCCGGTCGGGGCAGGTGCAAGGAGCGGGCATCGACGTGTTCGCCAAGGAGCCGACGACCGAATCCCCCTTGTTCGACCTTCCCTCGGTGGTGGTGGCCCCCCACCTCGGGGCGTCGACGGCCGAAGCGCAGGACAAGGCGGGAGTGACCATCGCCGAGCAGGTGATCCTGGCCCTCGACGGCGACTTCGTGCCCTTTGCCGTCAACGTGGCCGCCACCGAGGTCTCCGAGACCGTTCGCCCGTTCATGGGCCTGGCGGAGCAGCTGGGCCGGATCATCTCCTGCCTGAACGACGGGCTACCCAACACCCTGGAGGTGGAGTACCAGGGGGGCCTGGCCGGCGCCGGCACGGGCATCCTCGGGCTCTCAGTCCTCAAGGGACTGTTCGTGGCAACGACCGATGAGCCGGTCTCCTACGTGAACGCCCCCCAGTTGGCGGCGATGCGGGGCCTCGAGGTCCGCGAGACCTCGACGGTCACTGCCCACGACTACGTGAACTTGATCACCGTGCGCAGCGGCGAGCCATTCCGTTGCCGGGACGCTGAGCGGCCCACGCTCCGAGCCTCGCCTGGTGATGATGGACGACCACACGGTGGAGGTGCCGCCCGCCCCGCACATGGTTGTCGTGCGCAACGACGATCGTGCCGGGATGATCGGAGTCGTCGGCACCATCCTTGGCCAGGCCGATGTGTCCATCTCGTCCATGGCGGTCGGACCTTCGGCCACCGGCCACACCGCCCTCATGGTCCTCTCCACCGACCAGAAACTGCCCGATGGCGCCTTGGCGCAGCTGCGGGCGGCTCCTGGGATAAGCGACGTGCACACGGTCGAGTCGTAGGGCACGAGGTCCCATTGCCCAGTCAGGAGCCGGCCGGATCGCCTTTCGAAGAGGGCCAGGTCGTGACGGTCTTCCGTTCCAGACAACATCAGGGCGCAGAGTCCGCCTACCAGGCGCTGAGCGCGGAGATCGAGCTGAAGGCCCGGGCCATGCCCGGCTTCGTCGATTTCAAGTCGTTCGTCGCCGAGGACGGCGAGCAGGTTTCGGTGGCCACCTTCGGGACCCCGGCGGATCAGCGTGCCTGGCGGGACGACCTTGCCCACCGGGCGGCCCAGCAACAGGGCCGGCAGGAGTTCCTGCGACGAATACTCGATCCAGGTGGCTCGATGCAGCTACACCTCCCGGTGGTCCCGATCACCGGAGTAATGCCGACCGGGAGTCCTTGGCGCCTAGTTGAGCCGGGTCGGGTTGGTCGGGACCGGTGGCCAGGTGTCGCCCCCGATGATCGGGTACCCCTCGGGCCCGCTGTGGCGGGAGGTCGACTCGATGAGCCGGGCTATCACTGAAGCCAGGGCCGCCAGAACGGCCAACCGCAAACCCCATTTGAACGCGGTCCGCAACATGGCGTCACAGTAGCCAGCGAACATTAGAGCCAGATATGAGAGGTGGCTGCTCACCGCGCCCCGGCCCGTTTCTCCTGGTCAGACGCGAAGCAGAATCTCTCGGACCAGCAGACCATCGTCGCCGCCGGGTGTGCCGTGACCGAAGAGGCGGCCGACGCCTATTTCTCCAGATTGCGGTCGGCGTGCACCGCCATGCTCGGCAAGACGGGCATCGCCCTGTGCAGATAGGACAGTTGACCTGCGGTTTTGAACCCCTGGTCGTTCCGAGGAGACATGGATTGAGTGAATGTTGCGCAGCGGGGGATCCAACTCAGTCTTGTTCCAGGACGGAGGCGGCGGGAATGTCGTGTTGGAAAATTTGGTGGGTGCTGACGTCGTCGGCGGGAGGCTGGTGCCTGAGACTTCGTCGTGACTGGAACCACCAGCGCACTCGACCGCTATAGGACGATGATTTCGGCGCTCACACCGACCTCCCGGCCCAGAAAACCGCCACGGAGATAGAGCTGCTCACCTGGGTCAAAAGGTGTTCGAGGCTTCCAGGTCAACCCGCGAGGCTCACTTCTTGAACAAATCTCCAACCCGGTCATTGCTGCTCGTTAGCGTTTTGCGCGTCCAGCCAATCGTTGTAACGAGGCAATCGTCGTTCGTTCGGGACGTGGTGACTTCCGTCTGGGCCGTTCGTCTGAGCTCCGCAGCGCCGGCAGACCGCCATCCGCCCGTTTGTCTCTGGAGCATGGTGCTCGTCGAGCCGAGCGCCTATCTGCGATCCTTCGGGTGAGACCACGATTCTCCCCTCGCCGGGGCGCCCCCCACTGTGGCTAACGCCGAGCCACAAGGACCGCAGCAAGCTCGAGGTGAGCGAGTTGACCCCTCGATAGACCTTACTTGACGCCACCCACCGCCCGGTCCCTAAGGTGCGCACTGGGCGCGTACCGTTTCGGAAACTGGATCGCACGGCGGAAAGGGGCCCCGAATCCTGGCTCAGCATTCACTCGCCGGCACGGTGTCTTTCGACAGGCAGGTCATTCCGAAGAGCCGGGAAGTAGAGTATGGAGCACAGTATCCGTGGGAAGACCCCCCACGAGGGCCGCTCAACGTAACTCTGCCCGGCCGGCAAGCCGGCCTGATCGGTGCGTTCTCCGGGCGACTTATTCGCAGGTGACGGAAGGCCGTGACATCGACCGTCACATTGCCCGAACGGGAGCGGCCGGGAAAACTGTGGACATGCCCAATCCCTCGCCGTGGTCCGAAGCTGCCGACGCGCTCACTGAGGCGCTGAGCCTCACTACGCCCCCGATAGCTATCACCTTCTCTCAGGCTGCTCCCGACGGCGTTTCGCCGTTCGACGCTCCGATGCCGGAACCAACTTCCGATGGCCGAACCGGTCGGGTTCCGGCAGGGTGTGTGTTCTGGACCAAAGCACTCGACCGGACGTTCTCCACCGTCGCCGCCGACCATGGCAACTGCAGCGTCGGAAGCCTGACCCATGGGTTCGCCACCCTCGACGAGGTCTCTGGCCACTCGGATATGGCGGCCCTGGTGGAGTCGGGCTGGGTGACCATGGACGTGGTTCCCGACATCCCTGTCATCGCCGACCGGCCCGAGGTCGTAACCTACGGCCCCCTGACAGGAACACCCGTGGACCCTGACGTCGTACTGATCCGGGTCAACGCCAAGCAGCTCATGGTGTTGCGTGACGCGCTTCCTGGCCTTCGCATCGACGGCAAGCCCCAGTGCCACATCGTTGCGGTAGCCAAGCAAGAGGGGGAAGTGGCCGTGAGCGTGGGCTGCACGCTCAGTCGTGCTCGCACCGCCATGTCCAAGACCGACATGACGTGTGCCATCCCGGCAAACCGGCTGCACGAAGTCGTCCGCCAGGTTCAAACGACCGCGGCGACCGACGCCCTCGTGGCGTCCTATGCGGCGGAGGACGCCCGCCGATTCATTGCTCGGTAGGGCGTGCTGTCTAACCGCGTCGTAGGGCCTACTTCTTGGCCGCTTCGTAGTAGGGGTTGGTGCCGGCCGCGTGGTCGGTGACGTCGATGACCCGAGTGATCTCGGTGACCGAGTCGCGGAGGGCGACTTCGATCCCTTGGCTCAGGGTAACCGCCGCCATGCCGCAACCCGCACAGCCGCCGCTCAGGCGGAGATAGGCGGCGTCACCCTCTACCGCGACAAGATCGGCCCGACCGCCGTGCACCGCAATGCTCGGGTTGATCTGTTGCTCCAGGACCTGGATGACCCGCTGCGCCACGTCTCCGCTGAGGTCCACCGGCGGCCCGGCCATCCCGGGGCTGGCGCCAGCAGGGCGCGGTGGCCGATTGGGGTTCTGGATGACCATCCCGTCCTGGTCTCCAGCACGGTTGACGTCGAGGACCGACCCCCGCATCTTGACGATGCTGTCGGCCGGAACCACGAGCACGAGCCCACCACGTTCGTCGGACCAGTCATCGGGTCCGGCGTCGCCAACCGCCTGGAAGTACATGTCGTAGGTGTAGTCGTTTCCGCTCGTACCGGTGACCTCGACCCAGAGGGCCAGCGACTCCTCATCGTCCTCGCCGGACCGCAATTCCAGCACCATCTCCAGCGCCGCGTCGGCCACATGCAGGACGGCCACGCTGGTGGAATCGATGTCGGTCATGGTGTCTCGTCTCAGCCTTGGTGGGTCGCGACCATCATAGGGGGGTGCCTCGGATCCTCTTACTGCTGCCCACTGCCACCTACCGGGCCTCGGACTTCGTTGCCGCCGCTGCTCGCCTCGGGGTTGATGTCGTGGTCGGATCCGAACATCGTCAGGCCTTGTCCGGCTCCATGGGTGACCGGGCCGTGGTGGTGCCGCTGGCCGACGTCGACGCCGCGGTGAGCGCCATCGTGGCCTTGCATCGTCGCAGCCCCCTCGATGCCGTTCTGGCCGTCGACGACCAAGGCGTGGTGATCGCATCTGCCGCGGCCACGTGCCTGGGATTCCGCCACAATCCGCCCGACGCGGTCGTCGCCACCCGGGACAAGGCGATCATGCGGGAGCGCTTGGGAGCCGCCTCGCTACCCCAGCCCGCCTACCGAATCGTTACCCTCGGGGCCGACGTCGCCTCGGCCGCGGCGGAGATCGGGTATCCATGCGTGGTCAAGCCCGTCTCGCGGTCGGCCAGCCAAGGGGTCATCCGTGTCGACGACGCCATCGAGGCCGAGGCGGCGGCCGTCCGCATTCGCGCCATGACCGCGGACTGTCCCGAACCCCTGCTCGTCGAGTCCTTCGTGCCGGGAGACGAGGTCGCCGTCGAAGGTCTGCTCACGGGGGGACGTCTGGAGGTGCTGGCGGTATTCGACAAGCCCGATCCCCTGGACGGCCCCTTCTTCGAAGAGACCATCTACGTCACGCCGTCACGCCAGCCCCCGGCGGTCCTCGCCGAGATCGAGTCCACCACGGCTCGGGCGGCCACGGCACTCGGTCTGCGGGAAGGACCCGTCCATGCTGAGCTGCGCATCGGCCCGGGTGGCGCCGTGACCATTCTCGAACTTGCCGCCCGGTCCATCGGTGGCTTGTGCGCGCGGGCCCTCAGGTTCGGAGCGGGGGTGAGCCTCGAAGAGGTGATCATCCGGCACGCCCTCGGCATGGGGCTCGATGGCCTCACCCGGGAGCCACAGGCATCGGGCGTGATGATGCTCCCGATCCGCTCGGCGGGGGTACTCGACCACGTGTCGGGACAGGAACGTGCCCTCGCCATCGAAGGAGTGGTCGGTCTCGACATCAGTATTCCGTCGGGGCGGCCGGTGGTGCCACTGCCCGAAGGCGATCGCTACCTGGGGTTCATCTTCGCCCGTGGACCGACACCGCACGCTGTCGAAGGGGCCCTTCGACAGGCAGAGGCATGTCTCGACGTGCACCTGCGCTGAGGCAAGCCTGAGGGCCGAGGCCGGCCCGATAGGGTCGAGGTGGTGCGGGCGTTGCTGCTGTCCACCTACGAACTGGGCCACCAGCCACTCCACGCGGCCAAGGCCACAAGCGCCTTGCTCGCGGCTGGTCACGAGGTTCGCTGCGTCGATGTCGCCCTCGACGCGCTCGACGCAGACGATGTCGACTGGGCCGACCGTGTGGCGTTCTCCGTGCCGATGCACACCGCCATGCGCCTGGCATTGCGGGTCGCCGAAACGATACGGGCCCGGCGACCCGAACTTCCGGTGTGCTTCTATGGCCTCTATGCCCCGGTGAGCCGGGATCTGACTGTCAGGTCGGCCGTCGATGCTGTCATCGCCGGCGAGTACGAGACGGGGCTGGTGGCGTGGGTGGACGGCGAGGACCCGGGCCCCACAATCCAACTGGCCCGAGTCGAGGCGCGGGTTCCCGCCCGGCACCTGTTGCCGCCCCTGGACCGGTATACCCGACTCGCCGTCGGCGGGGAGGAACGCCTGGTCGGATCGGTCGAGGCCAGTCGAGGTTGCTCGCATCGGTGCCGGCATTGTCCAGTTCCGGTCGTATACGACGGCCGCGTGCGCCCAGTGGACGTGGCTGCGGTCATGGCCGATATCGACCAGCTAGTGGAGGCCGGCGCCCGCCATGTGTCCTTCGCCGACCCGGACTTCCTCAACGTCCCACTCCACGCACGCCGGGTCGTGGCGGCGATGCACGAGCGTCATCGGGACCTGAGCTTCGACTGCACGACCAAGGTGGAGCACATCCTGCGCTACCCGGACGTTCTCCCTGAGCTGGCAGACGCCGGCTGCGCATTCATCGTTTCGGCGTTCGAGTCGACCAACGACACGATCCTCGAGTACCTCGACAAGGGCCATTCCGTTGCCGATGCATCCAGGGCCGTCGTGTTGCTTCGCGCTCACGGGATCGAAGTACGCCCGTCGTGGTTGCCGTTTACCCCCTGGACTACTCTCGACGACCTGACCGACCTGATCGACTTCGTCGTGGCCCACGATCTCGTGGCCAACGTGGACCCGGTGCAGTACACGGTTCGCCTGTTGTTGCCCGAGGGATCGCTCCTCCTTGGCCACGCCGCCATGGAACCCCACCTCGGTCACTATGACGCGGAGCGCTTGGGTTGGACGTGGAGCCATCCCGATCCCATGGTCGATCGACTGCAGCACGAGTTGGCGGCGCTGGTCGAGGCGCGGGTTGAGCAAGGCGCGTCCGTGACGTTCCGAGAGATCGACGCCCTCATCCGTTCCCGGCCTCCGCACCGGGCCGCTTCCCCGTCCTATGGGGCCGTCTCGAAGGGCGCCATGGGGTATCGGGCCCACCTCACCGAGCCATGGTTCTGCTGCAGTGAACCCACCGAGGCACAGTTGACACCGCTGACGCCACTGGGCTGAACGGCTGGCCTGGCGACCCGTCCGGGAACATCTGCTGAGTCGCGCCGCTCGGCCTGGAAGGCGTGACCACGGCGATTACGCCGATGTGAGGTCGCGACGAGCTTTCGGGTGAGAGGTCGGCGGCGTGGTCCCGCTCGGCCGATCTCGTACACGCAGACGTACGTACCCTGTAGGTGCCAATATCCCATCCAAGCTACTGACTTGGACATCCTGCGCAGGACGACCGGAGACCTTGATCAGCACCCCAGTCGATCGGAAACCCCTGAGATCGTCAGTTCATTTTGGCCTTGAGGATGCAGACCGCAAGGTGCGCGTTGACAACGGCCTGACGTGCAACGTCCGAAGCCCCAAGGTCAACCTCGGCTGCCACTTTCGCGCTGTCCGCCGCCTGCTCCACCTCAACGATCGACAAACGCAGTACGAGGGTGTTGGCACCTGGGAGATTGTCCACCGCCTTTTGGGCCTTATGCGCCAGCTCCCGGACGACCGCGCCGAGCACTGGGGACGCGCCCGGGTCGGCGTCGACTGTCGCCGCCGCGGCTTCTATCTGTCCGTTGATGCCAATAAGCCGCTCTGCGGTCGTCGTCATCGGATACCCTTTCCGCTCTTGATACCGGTCCATCTTGCCGCGTCGAAGACTGTCGTGGGTTGGAATGGCCAACAGATGGGCAGCCCGGCGACCGGCTCGCCGGGGCTGCCCCGCGGATGTGGGCGTGTGACCTCCTGGGCGGCGACGATGGCCACCAGCCCGAAGCGACCTTCAGCTTCGGCCGCCTCAAGATAGGGGCGGACGTGGTCGAGCTTGCGGGTCGTCCCAGCGGGTGCGGTCGGGTCGCTTCAACTGGAGGAGGGGGACGTCGTTGTCTTCGGCGAAGGACGCAACATCCTTCCGGAAGCGGTCGCCGATCTTCTTGAACAGCGACGGTGAAGGGATCTCGTAGCCGAGGTGCTTGGTGAGGAAGGTGATGACCTGACCGCCCACTTGGAGGTTCGGGACGTAGACGTTCAAGTAGATGCGGTCGAGACAGTGCAGGTCGAGGGTGACATGTCCATCGAGGACATCGTTGATGTTGAGCAGGTCATCCATACCGCTCAGGCACGAAGCTGCGTGGCCCACGGCTGCGACGAAACCGGAGTCCTCGTCGAAATTGATCTTCGTCCCGCTGGGACCGACCCGATCCCGACGAAGGTGACCCTTCGATGGCGATGCCGAGCGCTCCATGCCTGGGAGGAGGCCAACCTGCACGATGGGTCGGCTACAAGAAATCGAGATCGAGTAGGTCCGATGGAGCGATTTGAGCAGTGGATGGTGTGTGCGGCCGGGTCGATGGGCGAGCGGCGTGAAAAGGATCGGTCAAGTCGACTCCGGGACGGACCGATGCGATAGCCATGACAGCGCTTTCGAAGCAGCTATAGGTTCATTCGCCGGCACTTGTGGAGCTACGCACCAAGCATCGCTGTGCAATGTGCATGAAGCGCTGTCTCATACCGTGCACATTGTCGGCTTCTGAGCTTCGACAGATGGAGCAGGGCGCATCCGACGCAATCGGCGGAGCCAACACAGAGGGCCGACCGACCCGAGCCTGACTGACGACACTTTGATCCCGGCCAAGGCGGAAATCGGATCATCACAAGACGCCGATCTACCCTCGTATTCTCGTGGGGTGGACGAAGGGTTCTCGGCGGGCACCCGGACGGAGCCGACGGCGAAGCAGTGAGTGAGGACGTCCTGGACAACCTCCGGCCCATGCCCCTCAGTGGCGACATCACGTTCGAGGAGCGGCCGGGAGGATTTGAGGTCTGGTACTCGGACCGTATCGCCAACGATCATCGGGACCTGGTCATGGAGTCCGCAGACTGGCTGGAAGAACAGTCCGGGATCGAGGACCTTTTCGGCCAAATCGATTACAAGATTGTGATAGCGGATGGGCGACTCACCGAAGGTCTACGACACAGCCTCGTGGAGTGGTGGGACGAACGGATCGGTGACTTGGATCTCGGTTAGTTGCCACCTGCGCGGTTCGCTGTCTCGAAATAAGTGGTTCACAAGACGGATCGGCTCAGCAGGCCCTCTCACGCCTGCCAAGCGGGTCTGCCCTGGCTTTTGGTTGACATCTCTTTTGTGGGACTTGGTCCCACGGAAGGATGGACGCCATGCCCAAGAAGTTCCGCGAGGAGTTCAAGCGTGACGTGGTCCGGGCGCTCGCCCAACTACGACGAACGAATCTGGGTGGACTGATTCATGAATACCGGATGGTTGCATGACGTGGCCGCATGAGTTCCGGGCACCCACAGGAAGAGCTGGCGGCTGATCGGGGCCAGTCAGTTGGACAAGCATGGCGAGCTTCACCGAGCCAGCTCGCAGGAGCCTCGAGCAAGGCTTTCTGACTGACGTGCCTGGTCAGCGGGTAGGCCGTCGTGACACCCTTCAGGGCAGCGGCACGTTCACGACGGAAGGGTTCTTCTTCTCGCGGGGACCCGCACCTGCCTTTGTGACATTGGCAACGACAAAACTCTAAAGACCCTTTGGCAGTCGGACGATGCCTGGATATGCCCAGGTTTCAATCAGCCCGTGCCCGAAGGCCCGCCGGTCTTGCTAGCGCTGCCCTTCTTACTGGTCTATTGGTCACGGCGCTGATGGTGCCGGCCGCCACGGCCGCCCCGTCCGGCTGGAACATCGTGCCGAGCTTCAACACTGGCGCACAGGCGAGCAACCTCCTCCTCGGGAGCACCTGCACCAGCGCCTCGAGCTGCTGGGCGGTTGGTGGGGTCATCCGGACCTGAACTCCAATCAGGCCAAACCAACTGCCATAGCCCAGCGATGGAACGGGTCAGCGTGGTCGCAAGGGCCCGATGCCGTGCCGGCCGGCTCCACGCTGTCATTGCTCTGGGACGTCACCTGCGTCAGCTCGTCGGACTGTTGGGCGGTCGGGGCCGAGGAGTCCACGGGCGACGGCGCCCCAGCCCCCTCATCGAGCAGTGGGACGGGAGCACGTGGTCCGCGGTCCACGCGCCGAGCATGTCAGGGATCCTGTTCTCGGTCACCTGTACCGGACCCTCGAGTTGTTGGGCTGCGGGCACCACTCTCACCGACGACAACCAGTCCGATCCCCTCAACGGCTTCATCGACCACTGGGACGGCTCGTCGTGGACGAAAGCGTCCACTGCTCCATCAGGTCAGACCTATGACCAGTTCAACTCGGTGACCTGCAGCGGGCCCTCGGACTGTTGGGCGGTCGGCTTTGCCGGGCCGAACCAGCAGAACAACAACTTCCTGCCCAATGTGGCCCCCAATGTCGCGGGTGACCAGGCGCTCGTCGAACGGTGGAATGGCGCCCACTGGACGAAGGTCACCCTCCCCGCCGCGACCAGCCCGGACGGAACGTACCTGAGCAGTGTCACCTGCGCCTCGTCCACGGAATGCTGGTCGGTGGGCGCCACCATGGGTGCCGACGGCAATCCCTCGACCACGTTGGTCGAACGGTGGAACGGAGCGGAGTGGGCCACGGTCTCGAGTCCCAGCCCGGCCGGGCCACATGATCTGCTGACCGATGTCACCTGCCTGGGCCCCTTGAGCTGCTGGGCCGTGGGTGCCTCGGGCACCGCCACGGCAACCACGGAAATCTCCAGCCCAACCCCTTCATCGAGGAGTGGAACGGTTCGGCTTGGTCGATCGACCCCAGCCCCGACGTGACCGCCTTCGGCTACCTGGCCACGGTCTCGTGCGTCACATCCGATGGATGCATCGCCGCCGGCTTTGCCGCCACCAACTTCAACGGCAACCTCACGCTCAGGACACTGGCCGAGCAGCTGTCCCTCCCGGCCGCGGGCAATCAGGGGATCCTGCTGGCCGGGTCTGACGGTGGCATCTCCGCCCTCGGAACCGCCACCTCCCACGGATCGATGGGCGGGTCCCACCTCAACGCCCCCATCGTCGGCATGGCCGCCACCCCCGATGGCGGCGGTTACTGGCTGGTGGCCAGTGACGGCGGCATCTTCTCCTTCGGGAACGCCACCTTCGACGGATCGATGGGCGGGTCCCGACCTCAACGCCCCCATCGTGGGCATGGCCGCCACCCCCGATGGTGGCGGTTACTGGCTGGTGGCCAGTGACGGCGGCATCTTCTCCTTCGGGGACGCCACCTTCGACGGATCGATGGGCGGGTCCCACCTCAACGCCCCCATCGTGGGCATGGCCGCCACCCCCGATGGCGGCGGCTACTGGCTGGTGGCCAGTGACGGCGGCATCTTCTCCTTCGGGGACGCCACCTTCAACGGATCGATGGGCGGTGCACCGCTCGGTGCCCCCATCGTCGGCATGGCCGCCACCCCCGACGGTGCCGGGTACTGGCTGGTGGCCGCCGACGGCGGTGTCTTCTCGCTCGGTGACGCCGGCTTCTTCGGATCGGTGCCGGGTCAGGGCATCACCTCCCCGGTCCCCATCGACGCCGTGGTCGCCACACCGTCCGGTCGGGGCTACTGGCTGGTCGGTCAAGATGGCTCCGTCTACACGTACGGCGACGCCACGTTCCTCGGATCACTGGCCGGGGTCGGGTTGGCCGCTCCCATCGTTGGGGCCGCTGCCTAGAGCTGACCGATTGCAGGGTCATGGCACAAAGGCCGTTCGACTGATCTGTCTGGTTAGTGGGCAGGCGCTGTCATGGCACCCTTCAGTGCGTGTTTTGGGTTTGAGTTCGGGAACGATGACAACCCGGGCACGGTTTCCCCAATCTCCTTCTCGGAGTACCGGTCCCGATGGCTGCGGGACGGCTGCCCTTGGTTCATTCCGGACCAGCGACCGACAGGTTGGACGGCGCATCAACAGCTCCGTGAGGCAGGCATCCGGGACGAATGACTGTCCTGCCCGCCTTACGCCGGATCGAGCCGCGGCGGGCCCTTTTGCCCTACCTACGCCCGGCGGCCCAAGAAGTAAAGGAACTCGGTCTGCAGGTCCGCCCCGCGGGTGGTTCCAACTTGGGCCCGAAGACGTTGGGCTGGCGGATCATGGCGTCCATCGGCTTGAGAGCCTCATAGGCCCGGCGGACGGAGTCCTCGTCGAGACGCTCGTCCGCACCGATCGTTCGGGCCAGGTCCCAGGTGTGGACGAGCAGGTCCATGGTCACGAACTGGCCGATGATCTGACCCGCAGGCATCTTGCCCGTCGGCCCGTCGACCTCCTTGGCCACCGCCTCGGGGTCTCCGGTGATCTCGTCGATCGCTCGAGAGGCGTTTTCCCAGGCCTGCTTCGGGTCCTCGTCAGCGCCGAGGGGCTCCGACTCCCCACCCCTGACACTGGCGATCACGCCCCGATGACTCTCGACCACGTGCGCCACCAGGTCGCGGGCCGTCCACTGCTCGCAGGGGGACTGGGCCCCCCACTGGCCCGGGGCCACCGCCCTCACCGCAGCGCCGAAGCCGCTCGACACCAACCGGTAACTGTCTTGAACTTCGGTCATCCGAGACCGTATGCCCCATCTCGACCTCGCCGAAAGTGCCGAGTCCGAGCGGGGTGGAGGGCGGCCCGCTGCCGGTTTTGCGCCGTCGCACAGGCCGTCAGTCAGCCGGTGGCAGTCGTCTGAGGGGCTCCCCTTCGACCCGAATGCCTGGCACCGTCCGGCCGCAGATCATCAGGGCTAGATCGGTGGCCTCGGCACTTAGCACCGGGCCAGACCCGTAGGACCAGCCGAGGTCGGTGGCTTCCAGACGGCGCCCAGATATGTCGATGCCGAAGTATTCGTGCGCATTGCCCTGGGAGAGGTCGTCGAGGACGATGACCCATCGCCTCAAGTAGGTAGCGAGACGGGGCAGGCCGAGGGGCACGGTCACGTCGAGGCCGTGAATCACCACGTGATTGAGAGCGCCGTAATAGCCACCGCCCGGTGGTACCCAGAGGAGCATCGTTTCCGATCGCAGGTTGGCGACAAGCTCGGCAGTTGGCCGCTCGGCGTCACGGCCGGCGATCAGGTTCGACAGGCGGGGGAAGTCGTACTCGCAGTCAGCCAGTTCGGCCATGAACGCCTCGTCGGAGTAGCGGACCGCCATGGTTATGTGAGCAATCACCTCTCGGACCCGCCACCCCTCACATAGCGAGAGAGTTCCACTGCGCATCGGTGGCGCCGTCAAGGAAGTTCGCGAGGCCCAGGAGCTGGGCTGCGAAGACGGGTTGCAGATCGGAGTCCTCCATGGTGGTCATCTTCTCCCTTCGGTACTGCGGACGATCATCGCCGGAGTTGACGGATCGGGGGGGCAGGTTCATCGCTCCCACGATGCCGTCGGCGCCAATGGGCTTGGTCGATATCGTGGCCTGCCGACTACGGGTGGGCAACCAACCACCGGCCTTCGTGGCGAAGCCGGTGCGGACACCTAGAGAGATGTCCTAAAACGATGCCGGCTTTGGGCGGAACCAATCGGCCTCCGAAACTTGTGGATCGCCTGCTGGCACGCCGGTGAAAGCAGCGTCCAGGTCGGCGTCGTGTCTAAGCAACATCGAGGAGAGAGGAGCTTGTCATGGCCGAGAGCGTGTACAAGGTCATAGAACTCGTAGGTACGAGCGGGGAATCCTGGGAGAAGGCCACCAGCGCGGCGGTGGCCAAGGCAAGCTCGTCGTTGCGTGACCTTCGAATCGCCGAGGTGGCTGAACTCGACCTCAGCTGGAGGATGGGAAGGTCAAGGCATATCGAGCCAGGATGAAAGTTTCTTTCAAGTACGAGGGTGGCGACTGAACTCCGACAACGTTCCCGACAACTGAGCGTCGGGATGTTCGTACCTCGTGTTGGAGGTTGCGGGAGCAATAGCGAAGGTCGGCCGACTTGGACTGAAGCTCACCTGTGTGTAAATGCCCCGAACGACGCTGCCGGTTCAGTGGGGCACGTTTCGCCACAATAAGCGCCGGGTGCTTGCTTTCGCGAGCGGTGGAACACCGTTGACTCCCGGGGTGCTGCCAAGGATCGAACCCGTTCTCCCCACTCCAACGCGTGGAGCCTAAATCGGGTTCTGTCGGCGCCCCACACTCGTGCCTGACGTCATCAACATCGAGGTGCTGTGGTCGTGCACCACTTGCTTAAGCCTGTGCCGAGGCGTTCCCCAGTCGACATCGAGTATGTCGACGCCCATCGTGGACATGCCGGCTGTTGGCCCTCTGAGCTGGGGAGTTCGCTGCCCTTAAGCCAGTTGCAGGCACCACGCACGAGATATGGGTTAGCTGAATGCCGTGGAAGACGGGCATGGCCCTGCCTGTAAGAGGTTGATCACCTGGGAATTACCCGCCTCGCCAGGTTTGCGAGACATGGGTTTACCGAATGCTGGTTGGCAGTGCTCGCGATCGCTGCTGCGCCCGGAACGGCGCGAGTGGGGAACTCACCGCGCCGATGAGATTCGACCTTCGATACCGTCTATGACGTAGGTTCGTCGGCCGAGGCGGAGGGTCATCCATGGGCAGAGTCGGAACAGCACTGTCCACCTCACTGGATGGGTTCATCACCGGGCACGACGGTCACTCGGGAGGCCTCCACGACTGGCTCACCGCCGGTGGCACGACGAGCAGCGACTCCTGCATTCAAGATGGCGAGAATCGATGCAGAGTTCTTCGACGAAGGTGTTGCATCTACCGGCGCAGTTCTCTGGGCGTCGCACCTACGACGTTTCCGGCGGATGGAGGGTGTGCGTCCGATTCAAGGCCTGCCGCTATTCGTTCTCACCCATGAGCCTCCCAGCAGGTGCCCAAGGGCGATCCGCCGTACACGTTCGTTACCGAAGGCATTGAGGCGGCCGTCGGGAAGGCACAAGTGGCTGCAAAGGGCAAGAACGTCCACCTCATGGGGGCCAGCGTCGTTCAGCAATGCATACGATCCGGTCTTCTCGACGAACTGACCATCAGCCTTGTGCCAATTGTGCTGAACAGCGGTGTTCGACTGCTGGACGGTTTGGACGACGTTAACGTCGACTTGGAGATCGTCCAGGTACTTGACGCCCCCGGTGTAACCCATCTGACGTACGGGGTGACTTACAGGCAGACCTGAAGGGCGGCATGTTGCAGGTGTCCCACAACCGGTTACACGTCGCAGAATCACGGCTCAGACGGGGGAGCCGCTCACTATTGCGAGCACCGGCGATTGCCCGCAGCGGCCGACTCTAGGCGCAGAACGCCCACGCCAGGCCTCTGAACTGCGGGTTTACGTCCCGCATTAGCGGGCTTCGGACGCCGCCACGAGACATGGGTTTACTGAATGCTTTCCAAGAAGGGCATCGCCCTGTGCCAAAGAGGTTGTTGACCTGCTGCTTCTTGATTCTCGACTTCCTGCGCGAGACATGGGTTTACTGAATGTTGTTGGCAAGCTCGCTCCCACCGGGCATCGGTGCGCGCCTGCTGGCCACCGACGAGGGAGCAGATCCCTGACCGTCGGTCCGAAGCTTCGAGTGGGAGTCGGCGGCGCACTTCTTACTGAGCGGGCAAGTCAGAGTGGATCGGATTGACCCTGTGGAACGATCGAGTGGCGGATCGGTCCCGACTTGTGCTCGTGACCGGGCTCCCCGGCTCGGGTAAATCGACAGTCGCAGAGCAGGTGGCCACTCTCATCGAGCATCCGTGCTCGGGCATGACTGGGCGATGAGCGGGCTACTTCCCTACAACGAGCTCTGGAAGGCGATGGATTCGATGGTTCCGCCGGGTCAAGGCGCCGTCGGCTGGTCGGTCTGCCGCGGTCTGGCACGGTCACAGCTACGGCGAGGTGCGTCGGTCGTACTCGACGGAGTTGCACGACCTGACGAGGTGAAGCGTTGCCGACCGGTTGCACTGGAGGAGGGGTGCAACTTCGTCGTTCTCCTCGCCGAGTTGCGCGGACCGTGACCTGCATCACGAGAGGATCCGACATCGAGACCGCTCCATTCCGGGCTGGTATGAGCTCTCTTGGGAGGACGTTGAACGTACCCGATCGACTTGGTCATCTCCCGACCATGTCGATTCAGACCCTGCAGGCCACGGAGTCTGCCGAAGAGAACGGGACCCTCCTCGCCTGTCTACTCGGTGAGATCTGAGAGCAGCAGGGCTACCGCCTGCATCTGGTACAGCGGAAGGTCAGAGCCACTTGGCGCAACACGCTCTCATTCCCAGGATGGCAAGGAACAAAGCGGTGGAACGGGGCTACGCATTGTCTCGCCGTCCTTGCCCGTCAGCCATGACAGGAACCATGATCGTGGCAGGCGTCCTCTCGGCGGTAGAACTCGATCAGCGGTCTCGATTGGTCGATGGGGTATCCGGCACCGACGAGGTCCGCCTGGAGTTCGTCGAAGAGGCCCGGAAGCTCGGTGATCTTGGCGTTCCAGTCACGCACGACCCGGCGTCCGTAGCGACCACCGGGCACGGCCGCCCGTTTCAAGACCGAGGCCATTTGAGTGCACGCCGTCCAGCCGAAGGCAGGCGAAGTATCGGATCGGATCACCGGGATAGAGGACGCCGTACATCTTCTGACGGCGAAGTGTCGACATGGCTCCCTCCAGGCGATCGAACGCGGCGGCGGCGCCTGCAGGGCCCCCGACGGCCTCGACTCGAGCAACCTCGAATCCGCGCTCCTCGATCACTATCGGCGACGACACAGGTCGATCGTAGGCGGGTGGCGGTTTGTCTGGATGATGCGGGCTCTCCGACCCGAGTCCTTGGAGAATACGGCTCGGTGGCAGACTTGGTCCGGCTCGTCGATGCTCATCCAAGGGGTCGGCGTTCACGAAAGTTGCATGCGCCCGGAACGGCACGACTGTGGCAGGCGGTTCGTGCGACTGGATCATCCGCTATTCGGCCTTTTGCGCTAGCGACAACGATGGAACCGACGCTGTCGCTGTAGCGTCAAATAAAGTCATGCGGCGGCTGATCGGCATTCTCGGAGTGACGATGGTCTTGGCCGTCCCATCTTGCGGAACCACAGCCAGCACCTCGCCTACAGCCAAGTCCCTCTGCCAGAGTGCCTTTGGTGCGAACGCGCTGAACTGGTCACGGGGCACGGTCAATGACATAAGACCCTGTTAATTGTTGGGGCCGCTGCCGCCCTGCCCCCGATGCATTCCCGGGGGCAGGATCGAACGAGACAATCGGGTGGTGCTGGACGGGAAGCCCGGGGTCCTACCACCTCTATGCGGTGGCCACTGATTACAAGCCCGTGCGTGCCCGAAGGACTCGGAGGTGCAACTTTCATGAAAACACCAGCGCCCGGTCCGGCGCCTATCCCGTAGCGCCTGAGGGCGCCGGAAGCGGGAGGGGTCGCGCGAGCCCTGCCCCTCGCTGCCGGGTCCAGGTCGGTCGGGCCGATCCACGCTCTGCCGCCACGGCTGAGGCTCGCATCACGGGTGCGGGTCAGAACGGAGACGAGAGTACGTGACTCCATCTCGAAAGCGGCCCTCGAAGTAGCCGGCTCCTCGAACGATTCCCTCCCGCTGGAACCCGGCCTTCTCAAGTCCGCGCTGCTCAGGGACGTTCTCAAGGTCCGTACCCGCTTCGATGCGGTTGGCCAGGGTCGTCCAGAAGAAGTGGTCCGCCAGCAGGCACTGAGCGGCGGAGCCGAGGCCCTGGTTCCGGTACTCGGGGAGAAGTGCTATGCCGATGCGGTAGGTGACGGTAAGAGAGCGGTCGGGGCAGAGCTGCGGAATAACGAGGTCCACGCCATGAATCCCGTGGATGTGCCGTCGGGCAGCGCAACGATGACGACGGAGTCGTCCGTACCGAGATAGCTGTTCTGCTCCCAGCGACGACGGGCTGCCTGCGGATCCGGAAGCCCTTCCACTCGTACGGCTGATGGAGAGCTGACTCGGTATCGAACCGGCCCAGCAGATCGAGGTCCCGCTCTTCGACGGGGCGGAGTCGGACGTTCTGGTGGGATGCCACCCATCCAGCAGGCCCGTCGTCAAGCACCAGTCCATCTTGTCATCGCAAACTGCGCTGAAGCCGGCCCTCTGCACGGTGTCCCCAAACCACGCGGCGAGATCCCGAATATGGGGCACATCCCCGTACGCCGGGATGGCGAGGCTTATCTAGCAGTCGGGTCTGAGGCTACGGTTCGCTCGTGAAGTCGGTCGGGTTAAAGGTCTCGATGAGTGTCGGGGTTGAGGCGGACGGATGAGCGAACAGTGCCACGCCTACGTCTTCGTGCCCTTCACCGAGGCCCGCGGCGGGCGGCGCCGGTGCGGGACCGGACAACACACCACTCAGGACTGTGCTGGCTGCATCGGCACCCGGCCATGCCAGACGATGAACGCACGGACGCGTGACCGAACCACTGCCCGATTTGGCGTGGTTTCTAGGTCGAACGGGGCTAGCCCAGAACACCGGTTATACAGGTGATCCACCTCCTGGGCTAGGCATCCGGGGGATCCTCCTCGGGTGCAAGCCCGACAGGAGGTGTGCGGTGGTGTGGAGTCCGTCATTCGAGAGTCACGTCCGTCCGGACGGTGAACGTCGAGTACCGAATCGGCCACGAGTTGGTCGATCAGTTCCTGGAGTTCGTGGTGGGCCGGGCCCGTCCGAACACCGTGCGGTGCTACGCCCACGACCTGAGCGTGTTCTTCACGGTGGTGGCCAAGGAGCCCATCGAGGTGACGCCGAAGGACGTGATGGCCTTCGTGACCGCGCAACGCCGTCCACGACCGGGTGCCGAGAACGTCGTCCGGATCGACGGTGGTCGTCGGGACTGTCGGCGGCGACGATCAAGCGCCGGCTGGCCGCCGTCTCGAGCTTCTATGGCTACCTGATCACCCGTGACGACGTCGACGTGACGGTGAACCCGGTGCCCCGGGGCATCGCCACCCGCCAGAGCCGGTCCCGCTCCGGTCGGGGTCTGCCCCTCGTGCGCGGGGTGCGTCGGCTGCCGAGGATCCTGGACCCGACAGAGGTCGAGGCGTTGATGGGCGCACTGCGCACCGACCGGGACCGGGCCATGGTCCAGGCCATGGTGCTCGGAGGACTGCGGCGCTGCGAAGTGCTGGGTCTGCGACTCGGCGACCTCCGACTCGGCGAGTGGCGGGTGCTGATCCGCGAGGGCAAGGGCGGCCACGAACGTCTGGTGCCGCTGTCGCCCACGTTCTTCGCCACCGTGGCCCGCTACATGAACGACGAGCGGCCGACCCGAGTCGACGACCGACTCGCTGTTCGTCTCGCTCAAAGGGCAGCACCGGGGCCAACCGCTCTCGACACCGGGACTCGACGAGATCGTGCGCGCCGCACGCCAGCGGGCCGGCCTCAGCCACGGCACCTGCCATGAGCTGCGCCACACCTGCTTCACCCGGTTGCGGGAAGCGGGGATGGCCATCGAGGCCATCCAGGCCCAGGCCGGACACCGCTCCATCTCCTCGACGCGGGTCTACCTGCACCTGAGCGTGGACTGGCTGGCCGACGAGTACCGGCGGGCCGTCGAGGCCATCGAGGCCCAGGCCCTGGTGGGGGTGGCCCAGTGAGCGCCCTGGTCCAACCAGCTGCAGTCCGACGACGCGCCGTCCGGGCGGCGGAACCCCCGAGGTGACGTGGGGCGAGATCGCCGCCCGGGCGCCACGCATGGCCGCCACCATGGCCTCCTACCTGGGACAACTCGAAGTCTCGGCCCGTCCGGCCACCGTGCAGTGCGGCCGACCTGGCCCTTCGGCTCTTCGCCCACCGGGTGACCCTCGCCGATCCCACCTGCGTGACGGTGGCCGCCATCGGACGAGCCCACATCGAGGACTTCAAGGTCTGGCAGGCCGCCCGTCCGGGGCGAGGCGGCAAGCCCTTGTCGACCACCACCATCCGGCACCGGCTCTCCATGCTGCGCACGTTCTTCGAGCGCATCATCGAGTGGGACTACGACGATGCCCCGGCCCGGCTCCCCATCCACTCGACCGACTTCCCCGCCCTCGACGAAGCGCTGCCCAAGTTCTTGGACGACCCGACGGCGGCCAAGTTCATGGCCGCGCTGGCCATCGATCCCAATCGTCGTCGCCGCCTGATGGTCGAGCTGTTGGCCCGCACCGGGATGCGGGTCGGTGAGCTCGCCGCCCTCGAAGACGACGCCGTGGTCCGCCAGGGCGACCTCCACCAACTCCGGATCCCGGTCGGCAAGCTGCACAACGACCGCTACGTGCCCCTGCTGCCAATGCTGTTGGATCTCATCGTCGACTACCGGGTAGTGCGCGGACCGTCCCGCTCCGGACACCTGGTCGAACGGGACGACGGCAAGAAGTTCGATCGGCGCACCATCCAGCGCTACGTCGCCACGGTGGCCAAGCGGGCCGGGATCGGACACGTCCATCCGCACCAGTTGCGGCACACGCTGGCCACCCAGTCCATCAACCGGGGCATGAGCCTCGAGGCGATCGCCGCACTGCTCGGACACCAGTCGATGGACATGACGCTCGTCTACGCCCGCATCTCGGATCGCACGGTGGCCGACGAGTACTTCAAGGTGACCGAGGCGGTCGAGGCCAACTACCGACACACCGGCTCGACTGCCCGCCGGATCACCGGAACGACCGACACGGCGACCGCGACCGACCATCGGCGTCTGCTGGCCAACGGTCACTGCACAAGACCTGCGCTACTCGGCTGCGCCTTCGAGAGCGTGTGCGAGCGGTGCGGGTTCTTCGAGACCGGGCCGACAGTTCGTCACCATCCTGCGACGCCAACGGAACCATGCCGAGCGAGCGCGGTCAGAGCGATCGCACCGAGCTCTTCGACGGTCTCATCGAGGGGGTCGCCGAGGCCCAGTGAGTGTGCTTCGATGGGACTGAGCCCAGGGCCTACGGATCACCTGTATAACGCCGGGAGCGAGGCTGTCGCACGAACGACCGTGGAGGGATGATGCCAGCGGCCTCCGCTGGTGATACATGACGCTTCGGATTCGCGGACGTGTCATCTCGCTCCGGGTCCTGCTAGGACTCGGGCATCGACAGCCTCCGATAAGTTCGACGATGCATAGATCGCGGACGGATTTCCGCGCTTGTTCTACGTCGAAATTGAGCATCCGGACTACGACCCTGACGGTGTTGCGCTGGGTGCCCTCGCAACCTGATGGAAGCCAGCAGGAACCGTGAATGTTGAGCATCGACGCACTGGTAGATGTAGCGGACATCCAGGCGAAGGCGGTTTGCTCGCTGAAATGTCCGACCGATACGGACTGAATCGGTAGGTAACTCGTCGAGTTGACCCACAAGGTCGTCATCTTCGTCGCTCGATGGGGTCCTGCGGTGCTGGTCGTGGACACAAGCTTGAGCGCCTGCTGTCCGTCGACAGAGGGCGCGGCCGGCGAGCGTGTAGTTGCCTGTGCTCAGATCGTGCTCGATGGTCTCAGGGGTGAGTGGCTCACAAGTCACTCCTCCGGTGCCGCGGGTCCACCACTCCCGAAGGCCATAGTCGATGAACACAGCGCTCCCACTCTTGACAAATACTGTCAAGAGTGGCTGTCCGTCGACCGACGTATCGGTGCGACAGGCTCCGGTGGCGAGGTCAATCCATGAGACACTGGATGGTTGGACGGCTACCGGAGCCGACGACCGCACCTCTTCAATGTCGCTGCTCACATTGGCCAACGCCCTCGTGACCGCCGTGAGAACAGCCGAAGTGCCGGGCGCAGCAACTGGTGGATGTGGCGGCGAGGAGCCAGGAAGCGATATCGCCGCGACGACCGCCGCCACAGCTGCCGCACCGGCGATCGCGATGTACCAACCGCTGTGCCTGGCTTTAGGGCGCCAGCGCGGTAGGCGGGTGCGCGCTTTGTCCGCTGACGCGATGAATTGAAGAAGGACATCCCGCTGGCGGGCCTGGAGGTCTGGGGGTGGAGGTGCCACCTCAGGTTCGAGTAGCTGGACGAGCTCAACGATTCGGTCCATAGCCATCCTTTGCCTCCAGCTGCGTTCTTTGCCGATCATCAGCTTGGACACCGACCGCAGTTTCCAGACGATCGCGAAGCCGACTGAGCAGACCGCACCGTGCCCACCGGAATCCCCAAGGCGATTGCGATCTCGGCGTAGCTCAATCCATCCCACACGTGGAGGAACAATGCATCCACGTCCTCCACGGGTTCAGCCACGAGCAGGCGAGCGAGATGTGCAAGATCCGCCCGTGCTGCTGCGCTCCTGGCCGCTTGGTCTTCATCCTGGCTGGGTGACCCGATCCCGGCCAAGGCCCGCAACCGGGAGTAGGCCCGGTCCTGTGCCGCTCTCGAACGAATCGCATCGCGCACCAGATTGAGGGCGATGCGGAACAACCAGGGAAGGGCGTCGGGCTCGCTGTGGTCATAGGAATGGCGAGCCTCGAACGCGCGCCGGAAGGTTTCGCCAGCCAGGTCCTCGGCCAAGTCGCGGCCCACGCGTCGCGCGGAAAACCGGTAGACAGTGCCAAAATGGCGGTCGAAGAGCGTGCCGAAGGCAGCCGGATCGTTCTGGGCTGCCCGAATCAGCGCCGCGTCTTGCTCGCTTTCCACTGCCATCACCCCGTCTTACGCATCAGGCGCCCGGAAGTTCCTCCGAATTTGTGCCGAAGGGCCTGAACAGGCACGATGCCGGCCATCACCCGAACGTAGGCAGGCGGCGTCCTCCGAAGATCAGTCCGCCAGATGTTCTACGCTTTCCGAGAGGCGCAAGCGGTGCCCCAACGGCTCCCCGTACATGGCCCAGTCACGACCGCTGGGGTAACGACGGTCCTCCCGGTAGCTCTCCGAGGCTCCGAGGCGTGGCCTTGATTCCAATCGAGCTACCAACCTGATCACACCCGTCAATGACCGCGCCGCTACCTGACTGCCTCCGCTCACCGCGATCGACCACTGCGCAGCGCGGATCAGAAAATTCGAGGACGAACGTCGCTTGTCAAGAAGCTCCCCTTCAGTCATTGAAGAGGCCGTTCGCCGGATCAAGGCCATGAGGTCACTGCGCCGAAGAACGGAGGGGTCGGGTTGCGCTCCAAGGACGCCCCTCTGTTCAATTTGTCCGTCGATCCAGGCCTGACCGGGCGCCCCAATCCGATAGGCCCGCAGGTTGGTTTCCGCATAGTGGACGAGCGTCGCCGATTCCGTTGCGTATCCGCCGTCGGCAAAGGTAAGAGCAAGCAAGCGCAAGACTAGATCGAAGAGATGCGGGGCGCTGATCTGGTCCGCGGCACGCGCCGCTCGGACGAGATGATTCATCGCTCCAGAACGACCCATACCCATCAGTGTCCAACCCCAAAATGCGTCCAGCCACATGCCGTTGGTGCCACTCACGTCCAGGCCTTCAGGCCGTTCAGCAAGAACGTCCATACTGGCGCCGAAATCCGGTGTCGCAACTTGCGTGAGATAGCACGCGGACCAGGTGATGACCGCGGCGCTGACATAGATGGGGTGCTTGCGCTCGTCGGCCCGTCGCAGCGCTTCGACCGCGGCTGCGACACTTTCCTCGCGCCGTCCGAGACCGGCAAGCGCCGCCGTGAGATCGTTGAGGGCGATATTGGCAACACCGGCGTCTTGGGTGGCGTCCGCGATCTCTAACGCTCGCTCCCCGTTGCTGATCGCTTCTTCGTATCGGCCGGTCATGACTTGAACGTGCAACCGCGCCACCCACCCCCAGGCGGAGTGTGGCGTTCCGGCTTCGTCCGCGAGCAAGATGCTTTGCTCCGCATGGGCGGCTGCGCCCTCATAATCCCCGAGTCCCGCGATCTCCAAATAAGCGAGTTCTCCAAGAAGCTCCACGACTATCCTGGGGTCGAGGAGATCTCGGTGCGCCAGCACCTGTTGCCTCCAACTGATGCCGTCGACCGGTGCCGCCTGGATGGCCAAGTACAGCCCCTCTCGACAGAGGCTGGCCAACTCATCCCAGCGAGCCTGGTCGATACACCACAAGGCCGCCGAGCGCAGATTATCTGTCTCGGGGAGCACGGTGGTCAGTGCACTGAAGTATTCCGCGCCGAGGAAGCGAGCAGCTTGTTGATTCACGAGCTGCAGGAAGAATCGCGCATGCCGTTCTCTCGTAAGGGTCGCCTCACCCGAGTCGGCTAGACGGTCGGCGGCAAACTGGCGGAGGGTCTCAAGGAGTCGATACCGACCCTCTTCGGGATCGAACTGAACAAGTGACTTGTCCACGAGGCCGAGGACAGAACTCAAGACGTCAATCTCGGCATCTTCCTCGCCGCCGACCACCGCTTCGGCGGCACCAAGGGCGAACGAGGCAGGAAATACCGCCAATCGGCGAAACACCTTGCGCTCGGCGGTCGAGAGCAAGTCGTGAGACCATGCCACTGCAGCCACCAATGTTCGATGGCGTTCCTGGGCCCGACGCGATCCTCCACTGAGCAGACGAAAGCGATCGTCCAGTCGTCGTGCGACCTCGCTCGGGGGCATGGATCGAATGCGGGCAGCTGCCAATTCGATAGCCAACGGGATGCCGTCCAAATGGCGGCAGATGTCGACCACGGGACCTACGGTGACTTCATCGAGTGAGAAACCCTCAGTCACGGCCCTAGCCCGCTCGACGAACAGAAGAACGGAAGCGGTGGTCAACGCATCTTGGATGCTTGCTTCACGTTCAGGTACAGAGAGCGAGCTGACACGGCGCACTACCTCTCCGTCAAGACCCAATGGCTCGCGACTGGTTGCAAGTACGCAAACCTCGCTGGCCTCAGCAAGCACCAGATCCATGAGGTCCGAGACGTCGCCGATGACATGTTCACAGTTGTCCAAGATGACCAGCATCTGACGATCCGACATGTACTCGATGAGGCCCCTGTCGTCGCTTACGGGCGCGCCAATGGCAGCCGCGAAGGCCTTCGGCACTTCTGCTCCGTCCGCTACGGGAGCCAGATCAACCAGCCAACACCCGTCGGCGTAGCCAGGTGCAACCGCCGCAGCTAGGCCCAAGGCCAAGCGTGTCTTCCCCACGCCTCCGACCCCGGTCAACGTGAGCAGCCGCTCGTGCTCGAAAAGCGAAGTCAGGCTCGCAATCTCATCAGATCGTCCGACCAGCTCGGTGCGCATGGTCGGCAGGTTGCTGGGAACAGCATCAACCGATCGTAGTAGCGGAAACATGCCTTCTCCGACTTGAAAGACCTGTTGGGCCGCGGCCAGATCACGCAGACGGTGTTCACCAAGGCTGCGAAGAGGTAGGGACGAATCGGCCAAGCCCGCTGTCGACTGGGTACAGACGATCTGGCCACCGTGAGCCGTAGCCATCAGTCGAGCCGCCAAATTGACGGCCGGGCCGAAGTAGTCCCCATCTCGTTCGGACACCTCTCCCGTGTGCACAGCCATCCGGACCCGTATCACCGCTCCTTCGGGCCAGGATTCAGCTGCGAGCTTCGTCTGAGTAGTGAGCGCGGTAGCAAGGGCGTCGCCTACCCGATGGAAGGCAACTGCGAAGCCGTCTCCACCCGTGGCAAAGACGTATCCACCGTTCTCATCGATGACCGAACGGAGAATGGCGTCATGGCTCTCCAAAGCCTGCCGCATGGACTCCGTCGCCGAATCCCACAGTCGCGTCGATCCCTCGATGTCCGTAAACAGAAAGGTCACCGTCCCCGCCGGAGGCTGTGCCATTTGCGAAAGGCTAGCCATGCCGACAGTCGATGTCCGACACCAGGATCAGTTGTAGCAGGCGCCACTCTGTCGGCAATGCCGGGAACAGAGCGGTCCTAACCTGGGCCTTTGGACTAGTCAGCCAGACCGAGGTGATCAGCATCGCTCAGGGTCGCCGTTCACGAGCGGAGATGTCCGCAGCCTGTCCTCACCTCGAGTGACTCATCAATGTTCTGTCCGCTGTTTTTACTCCCGAGTCCCGAAGAGGGGTTGACAAGTGATAGGAGCGTCAGTGATACGGGCTCGGCAGCACGTTATCGAGCGTCGCTGAACGGCACCCAAGGAGGCAGTCACCGAATCCGCCGCTCTCTGCACGGACCCCTAGTCACCGGCGCGATCACAAGAGGGGCCTGTCGATCAACTTCGTCGTTGTGAAGGCGGTCGAAGAGTCGCTCGATCGTCTCCTGCCGCCAGAAGAGCTCCGGCTGACCCGCCCATAGAGCCTCAGCCTCGAAGGCTTCGGTGCAGCTCAGCAATCAGCTGTTGGATCACGGGGTTTCAAGAACTGTCCCCTCAGGTCCACTGTTGTCGTTACGACAACAGTTCTCCCTTGTGAGGAACGGTATCACGTGTCCGCCTGGTGAGGGACCTTCGGTCTCTAGCTTGAACCTTGCTTCTCAAGAAAACGACTGCCGCAAAACCCAGGCCCTCATGATTTGGCACTGGTTTGGAGGTGCAATTGAATTCGGCGGACCGGTCATGGGATGGTGCATCGAGTGGCAAGGGACGACCGACCCATCTACCGACATCGGCAAGCCTGCTACGGGTTCCGGGATGTGGTGGAACAAGTCGGCGGCCGGTGGGGCTGCCTTTCGCCATGCCCCGAGTGGGACGCTCGGGGCGTGTTGGAGCACGTCATTGGGTTTCATGAGGTGCTTCTCCTCCGGCCTCTCGGCGTGAAGGTCCGACGCCCCCACGATGACATCCCCGGTCGATGGCCACCTACTCAGACTGCGATCTTCACCTCGCTCGATGCCCATTGGGGCCGCCCGGTTGACATGCCCAATGGCAACACACTCGATGTCGGCACCCTCTTGCCAATGCTCACGACTGAGGTCCTCGTCCACACCTGGGACCTGGCGAGGGCGATCGGGGTCGATGTCACCTTCAATCCGGAACTCTGTGAACGGGCGCTCGAGGGAGCTCAGCGCAACGAGACCGGGCTTCAAGATTCCGGCATGTTCGCCAACTCGATCGAGGTTCCAATCGACGCTGACGCCCAGACGCACTTGATAGCCCTCCTGGGACGCGACCTGACGGTGGGAGCCGTCCTCCTGACCGCTGCACGAAAAATACGGGCACCAGTTCCAGGGCCACCACATCGAGCGGACGACGATTCAATCCGGTTGATCGAACGATCCCATTTATCCGACCACTCGGCTTGATCGCGGCTCCAGGCTTGAGCCCTTCGGTAGGGCTCCCGTAATCGACGTCCAGGTCAGTCCGGTGTCCGCTGTCTTCAGGAGCTGGACTGCTTCATTTCCACTCTCGCCCATGAAACCGACGGTCGGGATTCGCGAACACGATCGGCCACAACTCTTCGTCACTTCCCGCCTGCGTGGCATAAACCGGCACCCACTGCTTCTGAATTGTGGAGGTTCGCCATAGGGTCCCGCCGCCGACGACGTACCAGATCGTTCCCCGACCGTTGGTCGTGGCGGCACCGGACCAGTTGTAGGGCCCGTGGGACGATGGCCCTGCGACGATCGGTGTCCATGTCTTTCCATGGTCACGAGAGACCGCGAATTTGACCTTGGAAGCATCCCCTCCGTTGCCAACGGGGCAGATGCCAACGAGCTGACCTCCTGTCGGTGGTCCTTGTATCGCCCAACAGACTGTGCTGACAGAGGTGATCCGACCACTCGAGGCAATTTCATACTGGTGCCCGGACACCGAAAGAAAGAGGGAGCCACCGGCAGCGGTCAGGGCCGCTTCGGTCGGATCGCCAGGACCAGTCGAGAAAATACGCGATGAGCGAACCCACTCCGGACTCGTCACCGACCATCGATACAAGTCCACCTGGGAGCAGCTCAAAGGAAAGTCTGGGCAATGATTCACGAGAACCCATGCACTGTTGCCGAGCGTCGCGAAGCTGACGACAGGACCACCGACGTTCGCCAGACTCCATGTTGATCCACCGTCGTCTGTGGTCCACAACTCCCCAACCTGTGTATAGAAGCCTCGCCGGGAGCCGAGGAAGCGAACCTCGACTCTTCCTCCCAGCGCCATCCAGGTCGCGGCCCCAAATGAGACCGAGCCGATGTCTGGGCCGGTGATTACTCGCCATGTACGGCCCCCGTCCGACGTCCGGACTATCGCCGGTCGGTACTGGTAGCAGAAACTGCCGCAGCCGATCGCAACCCAACCCTGCTGAGAGTTAAGAAAGTAGATGGGTGTCGGAGCTGCGCCGTGACTGAACTGATTTGAGCCGGTATTCACTCCTTCGACAGGTGGAGTACTCCTACTCGTACCGTCGTCCGAACGAGGCGGTTTCGCCGACGTTCGTGGCCCTCCGATGGCTTCGGCCGCGACGGTCAATGCGATCGCCACGATCGCTGCCAGAAGCAAACCGGCGACAAGCCAGCGCCGTCTCCGGCGTTGCCGCGCCTCTTTGATGATGAGTCCCTCGTCGAAGGGCCGATGATGATCTGACGCAGAAGGGGGGTCCGTCCTTCGAGGCGTCGCCACCGTCATGGAAAGATACTAGGCGATATAGTATCATTTGTCCATGAGCAACGGGTTCGACGATTCAGTTCCGCTCTATTTGAGAGTGGCGGCTGAGCTGCGCCGTGACATCGCCGATGGACAAGTCGGGCCGGGACATCGATTGCCACCTGCCCACGATCTGGCAGCGGTGGCCGGAGTGAACCAGAACACGATGTTCAAGGCACTGCGACTCCTGCGGGACGAGGGGATCTTGGAGTTTCAACGAGGAAGGGGGATTTCGGTTATCGGAACCCCTGAGCGCGGAGCACTGATGCAGCGAGTGCGGGAGTTGATGGACTACGCCCGAGGTCAGGGCTACCAACGGGCAGAGGTCATCGACATGATCGACGCGCTTTCGTGACCGCGAATCAACAGCTGCTATTCGAATCCTCTTCGATGCCCCGCGAAACGGAGCGCCGCGACGCCGAGGCCCTCATCAAGGAGGCCCGTCGCCGTCGTCGACGCCGCTACCTCCTGATCGGCCTGGGTTTGTGCGTAGTCGCGGCTGCGGTGGCAGTGGGATTGGCCGTGACCGGCGGAAGAGGAGGTCGGCCCGTCTCAAGCAGTGCGTACCGCACGCCGCGATCAGTCCCACCCGCCGCGCTCCAACGACAGGCCGGAGTGTCACTGCCTTCGTCCGCGCTGTTCAACCGGATCTCGGTGACCCCAGAGGGCCTTCTGCTAGCCGGCGTGACCCCTGCGACGGCAAACAGCCTCACCCCAACATGCGCCGCCGCGTCACTCGATCCGCAGACGCTGCGTGTAGGGACACTCGTCACTGGGAGCTGCAACGATCCACGATTCTCCGGCCGTACCGTGGAAGCGATCAATTCCAACATTCCCCAGTCGAACAACGCGACGATCTCGATCAGTTCGGTGAGCCCATCAACCGGCAAGGTGATCCTCGGACCGGTGGTGATGACATACGGGTCGTATTCCGACACCCGCCCCCTGATGACCTACGGCAGCGAATGGTTGTGGATCTACGACGTGGATAGCACGCTTGGTCCCGAGCTGCTTCAGGTCTCTATCCAATCGGGCGCTGTAGTGGATGCTATCCCCATGCCCAAGCTCTATCGACCCATCCTGGCCGCCGACGACGGAGGGGTCTGGGTCGCCAACTCCATCCAAGGATCACCGGGTCCTGCGCTCTCCTATGTCGCCTCGGGGGCTTCCGCTCCCATCATCGTGGTTCCCGATAGCGGGCTGCCGATCTGCTGGCTAACAGCCGGCGCGACGACCGCGTGGGTCGGTGCAGGTGTCGGTTGGGACTGCGGGAAGCAGGTCGTCGAAGAGTATGTCGACGGTACGCCTGGACCGCTCTATTCCACTCCCGGTTCCGCGGGCGTCATACCGTTCTATGTGATCGGAGACAACGCCGACGGTCTCTGGGCGATGCAGTGGACCAAACCGGTGTCTCCAGGTACCAGCAGCCCTCAACAGATCATCTCCGTCGATTCCGCCACAGGAACGGAGTCCGTCGTTGCCACCCTGCCACCGGTGGTGTATCCAATCGGCGCGCCCTCCGGTGGACTCGTGCAAGGACAAGGGGTGCACTTCGACGGCGCGCTGTACCTTCTCGAACCACCGTTCCGCGAGAGGGGCTATCTGGGGTACACGTCAATCGTCCGAATCCCCGTGCACCAAGCCAGGTCGTGAGAGAGTTCGGTGCAACACATCAACCTGACCTGCGGTTTTGGGGTTCAAGAGCAATCCCCTGAGGCCCACTGTGGTCGAAATCACAACGTTCTTCGAAATGGGAAGGCTGGTCCGGCGTCCGGGACGTAGACACCGAACCGCGCTCGCTTGAAACCCGTGACGACTCGGCGACGCATCCCAGCTAGCGTGCGTCAAATTCTTCAAAGAAGCTCCGGTCGCAGGTTGCAAACCCAAGTGGGTGTTCTAGCAACCCAACGGAAACCCGATTCGGCTCCGAAAGGGAGATCGCTGCATCAGGCGGGATAATTCCCGGCCTCCAGATCTTCGAGCAAGCTCGGATGGGTTGGCTGCCAGCCGAACTTCTCTCGGGTCAATGCACTGGACGCCGGCTGGTCGATACCGAAGACGCTGGCGAGGAACCCGAAGGTCTCCGCTGCCACGGCCTCGGTAGGCAAGTTGAGTTGGCGGCCAATCGCGTCGGCGATGGAACGCATGGTGTCGCCCTCGTCGCCGACGGCGTGAGCCACAGTGCCGGGAGCCGCTTCTTCGAGAACTAGCCGGAAGAGCCGGGCAGCGTCGAGCCGATGCACCGCCGGCCAACGCTGGTTGCCGTCGCCGACATAGCCTGAGACCCCACTTCGCCGGGCTGCATCGACGAGTACCGAGGCGAATCCACAGCGTCCGCCTGCGGAATGGACCGACCGGGGCAGGCGGACGACGGCGGCACGGACGCCACGCTCGGCCAAGTCAACGACAGCTTGGGCATTGCGGCCGCGGCCGCCAACGGGTCCGTCGGTGGGGAAGGCGTCCGCCTCGGTCGAGGTACGTCCGGGCAATGCGGGCGTGCCCGAAGCAATGACCAGTGGCCTGCCACTGTCCTCGAGGGCGGCGCCGAACGTTTCGACTGCCAGTGTCTCCCTCGCCACCGACTTCTCGAAGTTGTTGAAGTCGGCGCCGAAGGCGAGGTGGATCACTCCATCGGACTGAACGGCGCCCCCGCGCAGGCTCTCGGGGTCGTTGAGATCGCCGCGGACCACCGAGGCTCCGGCGACGGTGAGGGCTTGCGCCGAAGCATCGGATCGGGCCAGGCCGAGAACCTCATGGCCTGCGGTCATGAGCTCGGGGACGAGCACGGAACCGATCCCTCCGGTGGCGCCGGTAACGAAAACACGCATATCTAACCCTCCTGAGAGATGAGCCGCCTTGCCGGCGAGCCAGTGATAAGACTCTTATCCCGTCACTGTAGCAGGGTGATGGGACCAGAGTCGCATCACCTTCTATCATTGGTGAATGGCCCGATGGGAACCGGACGCACACGAGCGACTGGTGCGCGCCGCGCTGGACCTGTTCGCCGAGCAGGGCTACGACAACACCACCGTCGCCCAGATCGCAGAACGGGCAGGGCTGACGAAGAGCACCTTCTTCCGTCATTTCCCCGACAAACGCGAAGTGTTGGCTGCCGGGCAGGACACGCTCTGCCAGCTCTTCGGAGAGGGAATTGCGGCGGCACCGCCGTCAGCGACACCGCTGGAGGCCGTCGCCGCGGGCCTGACGCCAGGGCGAAGGCATTCACCCCCGAAAGGCGAGACCTCGGGCGAAAGATGCAAGCAGCCATCGCGGCCAGCAGCGAACTGCAAGAACGCGACACGCTCAAGCGCGTCGGATTGGCCACGGCCATAACCGACGCGCTCAAGAACGAGGAGTGCCAGACCCGACCGCGAGCCTGGCTGCCGAAATCGGAATCCTGGCCTTGAGGACCGCCCACGCTCGCTGGTCCGACCCAGCCAACCAGCAGGAACTTGCCGCGCTCGCCCGTCAATCACTGCACGAACTGCAAACCGCAAGCGCCACACTCAGCTGATGAGACGGTGACCTTCGGGTTCTGCACGTGTGAGCAAGGCTCACCTATACAGGCTGTTGTGCACTTCATCAAGCAGTCGCTGGATGGCGGGGTTCAAGAGCTGTCCCCTTAGGTCCACTGTGGTCGAAATCACAACGTTCTTCGAAATGAGAGGGCTGGTCCGGCGCCCGGGTACCTGGACACCGAACGGCACTCACTTGAACCCCCTTGCGGGGCGAATTCCTTTGACGGCGCTCATGCTGGAGAGCAGTACCTGGCCCGGGCTTGGAGCGTCTCCGTCTGACGAGCCGAGGGACCACGTCGCCTGGTCGTAGCGTCTCGGGCGTGGATGAGGTTGAGCCGACCGTTGAGGACGCAATTGGGTTGGCCGCAAGGCTGCACCGGGGTGTCCGATATCCATCACCTGACGCGGAGCCCTACGTGTTTCACGCTCTGCGAGTGATGCTTCGGTTTGCCGATCCAGTCGACCAGACGGCCGCCGTGCTGCATGACGTGGTTGAGGACACCGAGATCACCCTGGACGACCTGCGCGATGCCGGTGTGAACGCCGATCCAAAACAGCAGCGCGCGCCGGTCGAAAACGGCAGCACTTTGTCGGGAACTTACTTTGAGGCCGGGGCTTCGTCCACAGGCTGGCTGGACCGCTTGACGGCCGACTGACGAGTGCGGGCCTTGGCGTCGGAGAGCCGGTAGCTCTCGCCCTTCGTCTCGATGATCCGGCAGCGATGTGTCAGGCGGTCGAGGGTCGCGCCGGTGAGGCGTTCGGAGCCGAGCACCTCGGTCCAGGACTCGAAGGGCAGGTTCGTCGTCACGATCAGGCTGGTGCGCTCGTACGCGGTCGAGATGACGTCGAAGAGCAGCTCGGCGCCGACCTTGGAGGCGGGCACGTAGCCGAGCTCGTCGAGGACCAGCAGGTCGAGCTTGGCGAGGTTCGCCTTGAGCCGCAGGAAGCTCCGTTCGTCGCGCGCTTCGATCAGCGCGGTCACCAGCTCGGTGGTGCGGAAGAACCGGACCCGGTAGCCCTTGGCACACGCCTGGGCGGCGAGGGCGGTCGCCAGGTGGGACTTCCCGGTCCCGGGGTTGCCGACGAGGAGGACGTTCTCCTTCTTGTCGACGTACTCGCAGCGCATGAGTTCGGCGAGGAGCACCTTGTTCACCGAGGGCCGTGCGGCGAAGTCGAAGGTCTCGAGGGTCTTGATGGTCGGGAAGCGCGCGGCCTTGAGACGCCGCTCGGCTGCCCGCTTCTCCCGGTCGAGCAGCTCGAGCTCCGTGAGCTGCAGCAGGTAGGCGAGGTGGTCGGCGTTGTCGGCGGCGGCCCGTTGTGCCACCTTCTCGCACTCGGCAGCGATGGTCGGCAAGCGGAGTGCTTTCAGGTGGTGGTGCAACAGCACCAGGGACTTCGCTTCGGTCTGTTTCATGACGGGGCTCCTTGGCTGGTGAGGGTCCGGTAGGCGGACAGATCGGGTGGGTCGATGACGAAGGGCTTCAGGTGCGGGTGGCCGTCCAGGCTGAAGAGGGAGACGGGACGCTCGGCGTGGTGGAAGAGGATCAAGGCGATGGCATCGGAGCCGGTCGCCCCGATGGAGAGCCCTCGCTCGACCGCTCGAGCGAGGGCGGCCACGCTCGAGTGCTCGAGCAGCCGCAGCACCTTGATGAACTCCCGGGTGCCGGCATGTCCGAGGTCGGCCTCCAGGCGCCGTCGCAGGGTGGCGAAACAGCCGGGTAGCCCCCAGGACTCGAGAGGCCGGGCGACGTCGATCGCCCCGGGCTTGCGTTCGAGGAGCGCCAGGTAGTGGAGGGGGTCATAAGTGGTGTGCTCGCGGCCCCAGTGGCGCACATGGGTGGCGATCACGGCCGTCCCCGAGGTGATCGTCACCTCCTCGATGCCGCCGGTGATCGTCACCTCGTGGTGGGCATACGCGGTCGGCACCGAGTAGTCGTTCCGGTCGAAGCGCACCAGGCTGAGCGAGTTGGCGTGTCCCTGCTCGACCCGGCGGGGCTCGAAGGCCTCGGCGGGAAGGGCGAGCAGGGCGGCCCGGTCCTCTGTCAATCGCTCGGCCTTGGTCCCGATCTTCCCCCGCACCCGGCGGTGGAGGTCGGCATGACAGCAGGCGGCCAGGTACTCGTTCAGCGAGCGCCACGAGGCGAATGACGGCACCGGCACCAGCAGGTTGCGGCGTGCGTAGCCGACGTGGTTCTCGACGTGTCCCTTCTCGTTGCCCCGACCCACCCGGCAGAAGTGGTGGGCGAAGAGGTGATGGCTCTCGAGCGCGAGGAACGCCCTCGTCAGCTCGCGCTCACGCCCGACGACCTTTCGCACCGCGATGGTCGTGTTGTCATAGGAGATGCGGACCGGGACCCCGCCGAAGAACTCGAAGCCCGCGACATGGCCGGCCTGGAAGGTCTCGGTGCACTCACGGGGGTAGGCGGAGACGAAGTAGGTGTCCGAATAGGGCAGGGTGATCACCGCGAGCGCGGCCTTCACCCCCACGCCTCCGATCTCGACGGTCGCCTCGCCGAAGTCGAACTGGGCATGGCCCGGCGGGTGGCTGAGCGGGACGAAGGCTTCTTTCGAGTAGCGCTTCGCCCGGCCGACCGCCGCCCGGATCTGGGACTGGCAGCCCGCATACCCGTACTCGTCGCGGAGCCGCTCGTAGATGCGCTTCGCGGTGTGGCGCTGCTTCGGCGGGGCGGCCTTGTCGGCTTCCAGGATCTCGTCGATGACGCCGAGGAACGGCCCGAGCTTCGGTTTCGTGCGAGGACCTCTCACCTGGTAGCCGGTGGGCTCGGGGTTCGAGAGGATCTTCGAGAGCACCTGGTGGCCGATCCCGTAGTCACGCAGGATCGAGCGCTTCGACGCGTCTTCCACCAGGACCTTCCGGCGGATCTCCGTCCACATGTCCATGTCGGTGTGCACCTTCCTCCCCATCTGTCGGCCCGGGCCCCAGGCCGAAGCCTGTGAGGGGGGTCGAGCACAACTGGGGATGCTCAGGTGCTGCCGTTTTCGATCAGCGCGTTCTAGTCGTCAGGTGCTGCCGTTTTCGATCAGCGTTTACACTTCCCAGTCGCAGTGCTCGAAGACTCCGTTCTTCGAGGCGAAACGTATGTCGCAGTCGAGCGTGGCGCAGTGCACGGTACGTTTGCCTTATCCTGGGAACATCCGATCGTTCTGGGGTGAGCGCCCAGCTGACTTCTGGTTTCGTACATCGGATTTGCACCAACCCAGATGTCGCTCGCCGGGGCTTCGGAGTCGAGATGCTCGATTGGGCGGACAGGAAGACCGCCAACCGAGGTCGAGATTGGTTACGGCTCGATACCCCAGCATCGAATCCGCGTCTCCGGCCTTACTACGAGACTCTGGGATTCCTCTCTTCCCGCGAGATTGACGTGGCACTCAGCGGGCCAACTTGCGAACCCGAGATCTCGGCGCGCTGCGCTATATGAAAGAGGAACTCGGGCCAATCGGTGATCGGCCTACGGCAGTGCTCCACTGACCGGGGCGAAGCGGAACACCCTTACGCAGTGAGAACCACAGGCCCATCTCCTGTCACCACGATCGAGTGTTCGAACTGAGCAACCAAGCTCCCGTCAGCAGTTCGCAGCGTCCATCCGTCGTCGCCGTCAACCACGTAACTGGCAGAGACTGACAAGAACGGCTCGATGGCCAGCACCAATCCCTCGCGAAGCACCATCTTCTCGCCGTTATCGACGCTCGGGACTGAGGGGGCCTCGTGGAGTCCCCGCCCGATACCGTGACCATTGAGGTTCTTGATGACGCAAAAGCCATGACGGCGCGCCCTCTTTTGGACCGCCCGGCCGAGGTCGCGGAGTCGAGCTCCCGGTTGAGCTGCGTCCATGGCGTCGAGCTGCGCGAGCTTGGTTGCCTCCAACAGTCTGGAGGCAACCGGCGACACCTCGCCCACAGCCACGCTGATCCCAGTATCGGAGAAGTAGCCGTCCAGCTCTGCCGAGACGTCAAGGTTCACGAGGTCCCCGGCGTGTAGTTGGCGTCTGAGCGAGGGGACGCCATGGGCGGCCTGGTCGTTCACGCTGATGCACGTGGAGCCGGGAAATCCGTAGGTCACACGGGGAGCGGACCGAGCTCCGTGGCGGCGGAACACCTCTCTGCCGACGGCATCGAGTTCACCTGTCGTGGTACCCGGAGAGACGGCGGCCACCATCGCCTGGCGGGCCTCGGCAACAACCCGACCCGCACGAGTCAAAGCATCGAGTTCCTCTTGGTTGTCAATGGTCATGTCATGACTCTACGGCTGGAAGTGCGCCTCATCCCGGTTTGTGGGCTGGGCTACCGCTCGCACGCAATGTGCTTGGAAGGACCCTGGCACTCCGTATCCCTTCACCATACGATCGGCTCGTGCAGCCGACTGGTCCCAAAGGCAACCTTGCCGGAACCGTGTTTGATCGTGCCGCTCCCACCTACGGTCGCGTGGGTCCAGATTTCTTTTCGGCTCTCGGCGATCTCCTTGTGGATCGTGCCGCGGTGTCCGTCGGATCCACGGTGATCGACGTTGGCGCCGGTACTGGTGCGGTAAGTCTGGCCGCTTCCGGTCGGGTGGGATCGAGCGGTCGGATTTTGGCTGTCGACCTCGCTCCAGAGATGCTCACTCAGCTGCGAAATCGGCTCTCTGGACAGACGTCAGCACCCATTTCGACGGCCTTGATGGATGCGACCGTGCTTGGTGTCCGAAGCGGTTCATTTGAGGCCGCTCTCTCAGGAATCGCGCTCCAGTCGATGTCAGATCCGCAAGCGGCGGTGGTCGAGATGTGTCGGGTGATCCGCTCAGGGGGAACGTTCGGAATCTCCACATCCAAAGGCTGGTGGTGGGAAGAGGATCCACGCTGGGATTGGCATGCCTCGCTCCTAGATGAACTCGGTGTTCTGATCGAAGATCCGCCGTCGTCGTCTGGCCAGCGCTTCGTAGACGACTTGCTGCGCGATACGCCTTTATCACGAGTCGAGCGTTCCAAAGTGATTCTCGATTTCGAATTTGAAGACGCCGAGACCTATTGGAAATGGTGCTGGTCCCACGGTTGGCGAGGGATCATCGAGCGACTGACTGTGGAGCAACTGAACTCGTACCGGAGGGGAATCATGGAGTCGATCGGAGATGGTCCAATGCCCGGCCAACTTGTGGCACATCTGGCAATCGCCAATCGAAGATGATGCGGACGGGGCGGAATATGCCTTGCGATTGCCTGCTCAGCCCCCGTCCATTGTTGCGATCTACCGGATGGGAGTGGTGATGGGTTTTGTCGACAGATACGGGCCGTGGGCCATGGTGTGCGGGGCTTCTGCAGGTTTGGCCGTTGACAACCGGTGAGGCCAGGGCGACAGCTTCCAATCGCGCGTCACTGTTGCAGGCTCAGGTGCAGCTCAGCAATGAGCCGCCGGATCACGGGGTTCAAGAGCTGTCTCCTCTAGGTCCACTCCGTTGTAGACATCACAACAGATCGCCTGATTACGCATCAGGATTGGGGATCCGGTTCATCGGCACCTGACTGCTCTTACTTGAAACCCTGTGGGATGAAACGGACTTGTTAGTGACTACCCGCATCGAGGTCAATCGCGGCTCGTTCGATCTCCTCCTGGACCGGGCGAAGTCACAAAGCCTCCGCAGCTCGCGGTCGTGCTCTGAGGCAACGAACTTGGGGAATCCTATCCGACCGTCTGAGGACATTGTGGTGTTGGACAACCTCAGCCGGGACCTGATCGTCGCACGTCTCCCAGCCTTTGACCCGGTCAGGGAGCCGGGGTTCGGGGCACAGGCGGAGCGCGTGGACGCCCCTCGGGACAGATGACCTTCGTGCCTACACCGACTTTTTCAGGTCGAAGTAGCTTAGGGGGACCTCGATCCCTTGCGCTTCCGTCGGTCGGGGGGATTTGTCCTTTGCCTGTCTGAGGCATCTACGCTTGCTGTCCAGGTTTCGGGGTCGGTGCTCATTCCTCGTTCGAGAACGCCGAGGCTTTCGGACATCGTGGTGGCAAAGTCGCCGTCCTGAAGGAACCACTGCGTGTGCGCGGCTTGGACAACGCCCATCGCCGCGGCCGCCAACATCGTGGGTGCCAAGGCTTCAGCGGGCAATCCCAATCGAGAACCGAAGAACTCGGCGATCACTGGGTGAATTTTCATTTGGATGGCACCCACGACACCCTTCATCACATTCGGATTGTCCGCGATCACGGTGATCCAACGCCGGAGATCGATCAGGTCGACCGTTGAGAAGTGCTCCTCGAGTGCCAGCGCGGAGTGAGCGCATCGGTGGCTCGTCTGGCGGCCGGGCCGACTAGGCCGCTTGGAGGACCTCGCTTCGCTCTTCTATCCTCAGCTGCAGGACGTCCTCCTTGGCGGCGAAATAACGGTAAAAGGTCCGCACTGAGATGCGCGCTTCGAGGCGATCTCCTCGACGGTTACGTTGGCGAACCCGCGCTGGTCGAACAGTCGGAGGGCTACTTGCCTCTACCTCGGACACCATCATCTCCGAGCGCTTCGCCCGAAGCTGGCGAGACAGTGACTGAGTTTCCAGTTCCGGTCCTGTCGTCGATGTCATATATTCCTTCGCACGCTGCTGTCGGCGAGTCATCAGATCGCACAGAGTCCGACGAGACATAGTAGAGGGTTCCGTCTTGGTACCTCCGTAGGCGCTGGTGGGCACCTCGGATCCCGTATTTCTGTACCCACTGGTCGACCGCAGTGGGACCGGACTTCGCCGGCGTCGCCGAAGGCGCTGCCCCTCAAGAACTTCTTCAGGCCGCCCTCCTTTAGAATCATCTTGACGAAGTAGCGGATCATTTCAGGCGAAATCTTGAGATGACTACCCCCGAACCCGAAGGATGCGAATGCGCTACCCACTAACCCCGATCATTCACGTGGCGACGTGAGCTGAGGGCGCGCATCCGCGGAAAGGCCCTCCTGGTGGGAGAAACTGGGCTTGTCGAAGATCCAGTATCCCAACCAGAAGGGCACGTCCGAGATGCAAACTACCAGTGTCCGTCGCGTCAGAGTGGAACCCGGAGGCGATCAGGTGGCAGCCCACGTCGGGTTGCACGCCCTGGGTGCCTTTGCCGACCAGCTGGGCCTGGGCAGCGCCCTTTCGGCTCGCATCCCGAATACCGGCAGGCGCCTGCCACTGCACGACCGGGGCAAGGTGCTCGTGCACCAGATGTTGGTGCTGGCTGGAGGCGGCGAGAGCTGCGCCGACATCGAGTACCTGCGAGTCGAAGGCGACCTGTTCGCCGACGTGTGCTCGGACTCGACCCTCTATCGGACCTTCACCGAGAATCTCGACGATGTGGTCCTTTCCGATTTGAAGACCGGTTTCGCCGAAGTGCGCAAGACGGTGTGGCGCCGGGCCGGACTCATAAAGGGCAAGGACGCCGTGGTGCTCGACATCGACGCCTCTCTGATCGACGTCCACTCCGAGAATAAGGAGGGAACCGCGCCCAACTACAAGTTCGGCTTCGGCTTTCACCCGATGTTCTGCATCGCCGATGTCACCGGCGAGGCGCTCTCGGCGCTTCTTCGTCCGGGTAACGCGACGTCCAACTGCGCCGAGGACCATCTCACGGTTCTCGACGAGGCGATGAGCCAGCTGCCCGAAGCGGTGACAGCCGGCCACCGTCGTGGAGAGGATCCCGACGCTGTGCGCCGGGATGTGGTGGTGCGGACGGACTCGGCCGGGGCGAGCCAGGGATTTGTGTGGGGATGCCGGGAACGCAACGTCGGCTTCGCGGTGGCGGCTCGCTCGAATGCCCAGATCAAAGCGGCAATCTCGAAGATCGCCGACGACGAGCGCTGCTGGAAGCCGGCCCTTCGCCAAGACGGTCGACACCGCAAGGGAGCCTCGGTGACAGAGGTCACCCACCTGGTCGACCTGTCGCAGTGGCCGCCGGGCACTCGTCTGCTCATCCGGCGCGAACCGTTGCACCCGGGTGCCCAAGCCAGCCTGTTTCCCTCCCTCGAGTACCGCTACTGGGGCCACTACACCGACCAGGTCGGCGCTCCTTCGCGACGCGACCTGTTCATGCGGGGACACGCCAACGTCGAAGACGCCCTCGGCCGGTTGAAAGACGCCGGACTCCTGCGCTTCCCCTTCGTCGATCTGCAGGCCAACCGGGCCTGGCTGGCCGAGGTGTGCTTCGCTCACGACCTGGTGCGCTGGTTCCAGCGGCTGTGCCTCTCAGGCGACCTCGCTTCGGCCGAACCTAAGAGCCTGCGGTGGAGGCTGTGGCACGCTCCGGCTCGCAAGGTCCGTTCCGGACGTCAGGTAATCGTGCGCATCCTCGACACCTGGCCTGACGCTTCGGCCATCGTGCGCGCTCACCGGCGGATCGCACTGCTTACCTGACCCCATCGACAACCTCGGCTTCACGGTCAAGACCTCGACGGCGCACGTCTTCACGCGCCTTGAACGACACTGCGATGTCATGATCATGTCGGCAACCGGCCCGGCGAGAGTCTCGACGGTGATCGCCATAATCCCGCCCGCCTACCGCAGTCGAAATCAGCTCTTCAAAGCCGACCCGAACGAAGATCGTGAATGATCGGGGTTAGTGAATACTCCTGATCCGGTCTTCATGGCGAGGCTGAATCCTCAAGCCCCCACTTCCGGGCCGATCACTGACGTATGTCTACGACGCAGGTCGAACCCGGACGTTTATGCGATGGACAGGACCAATGGTCAGCCAGCAGTCTTGTACGGACACGTAATGTCGGTCAGCAATGACGCCTGACGACTACCTGGGACCCGAGGCGGCTGCACGGCTGGTCATCGACGCCATGCTCACTGCGTCTGGCTGGGTGGTGCAGGACTTCAAGAAGATCGCCCTTGGGGTGGCACGTGGGGTGGCGGTTCGGGAGTACCCGATGGCCACTGGGCATGGGACGGCTGACTACCTTCTGTTCGTCGATGGGGCGCAGTTGGGGTGGTCGAGGCCAAGAAGGCGGGCACCACGCTCGTCGGCGTGGAGTGGCAGTCGAACAAGTACGGCACGGGCGTTCCCGACAAGCTCCACGTTCGCTGCCGCCCGCTGCCGTTCCTCTACGAGTCGACTGGGATCGAGACTCGCTTCACGTGCGGCCTCGACCCCGAACCAGCCAGTCGGCGTGTGTTCTCTTTCCATCGGCCCGAGACGCTGGCCGGATGGCTCGACGATTGGAGCGACGAACCTCAATCCGCCACGCTCCGGCAACGGCTGATCCATCAGCTGGCGCCATTGCCAGCGGAGACGCCTTGGCTGTGGGATGCCCAACAGCGGGCGATCCGTAACCTTGAGACATCAATGCAGTTGTTCAAGCCTCGTGCCTTGATCCAGATGGCGACAGGCTCAGGCAAGACCTACACGGCTGCCAACATCGCCTACCGGTTGATCAAGGAAGCTGGGGCGCAACGCATCTTGTTCCTGGTGGACCGGTCGAACCTGGGCACACAGACGCTCAAGGAGTTCCAGCACTTCACCACGCCCGACGACGGGCGGAAGTTCTCGGAGCTGTACAACCTCCAACAACTCACCAGCAACACGATCGATCCGGTGGCGAAGGTGACGATCACTACTATCCAGCGCCTCTACTCGATCATGCGAGGGGAACCAGAACTCGATCCAGAGATCGAGGAGCACGGTGGATTCGAGATCGAGCCGTCCCGCCCCGTGGAAGTGTCCTACACCTCCGCACTTCCCATCGAGTTCTACGACGTGATCATCATCGATGAGTGCCACCGCTCGATCTACGGGGTCTGGCGCCAAGTCCTTGAATACTTCGATGCCTTCCAGATCGGACTGACGGCCACACCGGGGCACAGGCGTTCGGGTACTTCAACCAGAACCTCGTCATGGAGTACCCCCGAGAGCAGGCCGTCGCTGACGGAGTCAATGTCGACTTCGACGTCTACCGCATCCGCACCGAGATCACCGAGCAGGGGTCGACTGTTGAGGCGGGCTACTTCGGGAAGTTCCGAGATCGGGAGACCCGAGCCGAGCGCATGGAGAAGCTCGATCAAGACTTCGACTACGAAGCCACCACGGTCGGCACCAGTGTCATTGCGCTGGACCAGATCCGAACTGTCATCCAGACGTTCAAGGAAAAGCTTCCCGAGATCTTCCCAAAGCGAGATGAAGTCCCGAAGACACTGATCTTCGCCCGCACCGATGCCCACGCCGACGACATCGTGCAGGTTGTGCGAGAGGAGTTCGGCAAGGGCAATGACTTCGCCGTCAAGATCACGTCCAAGGCTGGTCATGCTGCCCAGTTGTTGTCGGACTTCCGCAACACCTACAACCCTCGGGTGGCGGTCACCGTGGACATGATCGCCACAGGCACGGACGTGCCTGCGGTCGAATGCCTGCTGTTCATGCGGATCGTGAAGAGCCGCAACTACTTCGAGCAGATGAAGGGTCGAGGATCTCGGATCATCGGCCAGGATGACCTCCAAGCCCGGACTCCCAGCGCTGGGGTCAAGGATCGGTTCGTGATCGTGGACGCCGTAGGGGCCACTGAGACAGACCTCAACGAGAATCAGCCCCTCGAACGGCGAATCACCGTCTCGCTCGACAAGCTGTTGATGCGGGTAGCGACCGGGGCCTACGACGATGACGATGTGTCGTCCGTCGCCTCACGCCTGGCGAGGCTCAATACTCAGCTAACGCCATGCCGAACAGCAGCGACTCGAAGAGATCGCTGGCACTCCGCTGCTCGATGTGATCCACGGTCTTGTCGCTGCCATTGATCCCGACATCCGCCTTGAAGCTGCTCAAGCCGCAACCGGCCTCGATGACCCAGGGCCTGAGGCAGTTGCCCTTGCCAGCCAAGCAACTTCTCACCGCAGCCGTGAAGCCCATTGCCGACAACCCCGTGTTGCGTGAGGAACTGGTTGCGATCCGCCAGGCCCATGATCAGTTCATCGATGAGATCAGCGTCGATGTGGTGCTATCGGCTGAATACTCAGCTGGAAGCCACCGAGAAGGCTCGTCACACCGTCGAGTCCTGGGAGCAGTTCATCCGAGACCATCGTGACGACATCACGGCGCTTCAGATCCTCTACAACCAGCCCTACGGATCGAAGGATCTGAACTTCAGGGAGATCAAGGAACTCGCCCAGGCCATCAAGCGTCCGCCGCACAACTGGACCCCGACCGGCTGTGGGATGCTTACGGAGCAGTGCAGGCCGACAAGGTGCGGGGCACGGGTCAGCGACTGCTCACGGATCTCGTGTCTCTGGTGCGTCATGCCCTCGACCCCGATGGCGAACTCGTGCCATTCCCCGAGATCGTGGCGGAGCGCTACACGGCCTGGCTCGAAGAGCAGGCAGCAGTTGGTCGGACGTTTACCGACGAGCAGCGTGTATGGCTCGACCGTATCCGTGACCACATAGCAGCCTCGTTGCGGATCACGCCCGAGGACTTCGACTATGCCCCGTTCAACCAGCACGGTGGTCTCGGTGCCGCATACGCAGCATTGGGTGACGAGCTTCGACGCCGTGCTTGTCGAACTAAATGAGGTGCTCGTCTCGTGAGCGAGGTGCCCGAAGGTTGGACCCAGACCACGCTTGGAGACATCGGTCAGTACATCAATGGGCGTGGGTTCAAGAAGTCGGAATGGAGGGATTCCGGGAGGCCCATCATCAGGATTCAGAATCTCACTGGAACAAGCCTTGAATACAACTACTTTGATGGTGAAGTAGAGGATCGCTACATCGCCCTGCCAGGTGACCTGTTGATCTCATGGGCAGCAACGCTGGGTGTCTTCGAATGGAAGGGACCAGAAGCTGTCGTGAATCAGCACATCTTCAAGGTCCAGAGCCATATCAACAAGGACTTCCACCGCCTCCTTGTCGAATATGTTCTTGACGACCTTCGCCGCCACGCCCACGGTTCCGGCATGGTTCACGTCACCAAGTCGGTATTCGATAGTACGGAGGTTCCACTCCGCCGCTTGCCGAGCAACAACGGATTGTTGATGCCATCGAGGAGCACTTCAGCCGCATCGATGCAGCCAATGCAAACGTCCGACGCACGAAGGAGCGACTTTCTTCAATACGGTCGCACTTGATTGGCTCCATGCTGCATCTATCTCGTGCACCCGCCATCAGTGAGACAGTGGAATCGGTCCCTCTTCCTGCGGGCTGGTCTTGGCAGCGAGCGTCCGAAGTGTGTTCCATGGTGAGTTCTGGCAGTACTCCGAAGGCTAGCGATATGTATAGCGACGAGGGTGAGATCCCGTTCATCAAGGTTTACAACATTGGGACGGAAGGTCTGCTCGATTTCGGCATCAAGCCGACCTTCATCGACAGGACAACTCACGAAGGCCAACTAAAGCGTTCACGACTCCGACCAGGTGACATACTCACCAATATCGTAGGTCCGCCCCTGGGAAGTGTCCGTGGTCCCGGACGACTACCCAGCATGGAACATGAACCAGGCGGTCGCAGCGTTCCGTCCCACTCAACTTCTCAGATCAAGATTTCTCGCCTACCTCCTCATGGCACGCACGATCGTCGATCCGCTAGTAGCAACTGGAAAAGCGACCGCTGGTCAGATCAACCTCAGTATTTCCGCTTGCAGAAATCTCTGGCTGCCAGTGCCTCCGCTTGTTGTGCAAGACGAACTCGTAGACAACCTAGACAACGCCTTGACCTCTTGGGACATTACTCTGGCCTCTGTCAAGAGGGCTTACTCTAAAGCCGAGTCCTTGCGGCGCTCAGTCCTTGCGTTGGCATTCTCGGGCAGGCTTGTACCGCAAAATTCTAATGATCAACCTGCCAGCGTGTTGCTGGGGCTGATCCAAAACAAGTGTGACTCTTCCGCCACGAACAAGCCCCGCAAGAAGAAGGTAACGGGATGAGTGACGCATCGACGCTGGTCGGCAAGCTGTGGTCGTATTGCAGCGTCCTGCGGGATGATGGACTCTCCTACCAGGACTACCTTGAGCAACTCACATTCTTGCTCTTCTTGAAGATGGCCGACGAGTTGACGGAGCCCCCGTTCAACAGGCCGTCTATCGTTCCTGCGGGCCTTGACTGGGCATCACTAATGTCTAAGCAGGGAGCAGAACTTGAGACCCAGTACATCCTCATCCTCAACGAGTTAGGTCGTGAGAAGGGGATCTTGGGAGTCGTCTTCCGCAAGGCTCAGAACCGCATTCAGGACCCTGCCAAGCTCGAACGCTTGATCAAGGATCTCATCGGCGGTGAGACGTGGATGACCCTCGACGCTGATGTGAAGGGAGACGCCTACGAAGGACTTTTGGAGAAGAACGCAGCCGATACCAAGTCGGGGGCGGGGCAATACTTCACTCCCCGTGCCTTGATCAGAGCAATGGTCGAGGTGATGGAGCCTCAGCCCGACATGAAGATCTGTGATCCAGCTTGCGGCACTGGTGGGTTCTTCCTGCTCGCCTATGAGTACATCGTTGCCAACAACCCCCACCTCGATCCCGACCAGAAGAAGTACCTGCGCTCGGGAGAGTTCACCGGCTGGGAGATCGTAGACAATGCCGCTCGGCTGTGTGCGATGAACCTATTGCTGCATGGGCTTGAATCGCCGGAGTCGGACAGCCCTATCCATGTGGATGACTCCTTGATCAGCGATCCAGGCGACCGATTCGACATGGTGCTGACGAATCCACCATTCGGGAAGAAGTCATCCATGACAATCGTGAATGCAGAGGGACAGGCAGCGAAGCAGGCATTGACAGTGTTGCGGGATGACTTCTGGGCATCGACCTCGAACAAGCAACTGAACTTCGTCCAGCACGTCAAGACCTTGCTGAAAATCAATGGCCGGGCTGCCGTCGTCGTTCCCGACAACGTGCTCTTCGAGGGGGGTGCTGGCGAGACGGTGCGCCGCAAGCTCCTCCACGAGTGCGATGTTCATACTCTCCTGCGACTCCCCACGGGAATCTTCTACGCCCAGGGGGTGAAGGCCAACGTCCTCTTCTTCGACAGGAAGCCCGCTTCAGAGACTCCGTGGACCATGGACCTGTGGATCTACGACATGCGCACCAACCAGCACTTCACCCTGAAGACGAATCCGCTGAAGGCGAGCGACCTCGAAGCGTTCGTGTCCAGCTACAACCCACAAGACCGCTCCAAGCGAGTCGAATCGGAACGGTTCCATCGGTTGACGTATGAGGATCTTCTTGCCCGGGACAAGGTTTCACTTGACATCTTCTGGCTGAAGGACGACACCCTTGAAGACCTCGACAACCTCCCTGACCCAGCAACCCTTGCTGCCGAGATCGTGGAAGACCTTGAAGCTGCTCTCGAAGAGTTCTCTGCATTGGCCGACTCGCTGGCTGGTTTACATGACGATGAGCGCACAGCCAAGGAGTAGAGATGCTCAACCTCAACCCAAGCTTCGTGATCGCTGATCTGGCAAGCAGGCTCGGTGGCGGTCGTCAGTTACCGCTGTCTCGGGTTCCGGCGACTTTGGTGGTTGAAGCTGTAGTTGAAGAATGAACGGTGCCCTTAGTCGTTCCAAGTGGCGCAACGGCAACTCCCACCTGCGCTCCGATCGTGAGAAGCACCAGCAATAAACCAATCACCCAGTAATAGAGGCTGAGCTTTGCGTCGGAGTGGATGTTTCGTACTTTGCCACAATGCAACCACCTGAAGGGGTATGGGCTGGCGGCACTGATGGCCTTTGTCAATCCAACGCCGGGCATAGCTTCGCCCATGGAGGTTTCAACAGTTTCGCCGTACCTCACCGATCCGATCAGCAGCCTGTGATACCAAACTTTGTCTACAAAGTAAAACGCAAACCACACCACGATCCCGACAATCAGAATGGCTGCTGACATTTTTAGATGAAAGAGATGCAGATTTAGAGTCGTCCCATCCTTTGCCGCAAGCGCACTGGCCCCCAGCACTGCGGTGATCAGAGTCAAGGCTAGCCCTCGAATCTTCCATTCGATCTCGTTGAAATGTTTCTGGACTTCGATGGTCGTCTTCCACACTTCCAACTTGACCATCGCATCGTCGGTCTCGCTCATGCTGCCGAGAAGTCAAATAGTCGAAGTATTTCGTCGAACCGATGTTCGAGCACGAAGTGTGGCACCACGTCCGGAGCCGCCATCATGGCTTGTTCCCGCACAACGTCGTCTTGTGGCCAGTGAGAGACTCTTCGAAGAAGGTCGTACTCGGAGGACTCAACGATTTCCCCGTAGTTGGCATGAACATCCCAGACTCCAAGAGCCTGAGCCATCGCTACATCCTTCATGAGACTGTCCCCGACGTATGCAACTGAAGCAGCACTGCGAGAGAACTGTTTTACGATGGTACCGAGCACTTCCGGTGATGGCTTTGTCACTCCCGGAGGCGTTTCTCGATGCTCAGTGTGTTGAAGTACGTAGGTGGTGTCGTCGTCGCCAGTGCGCATGATGCTTGCATCGATCCCTTCGGGAAACGTGTGATCTGCCGGTGAGTAGAGAAAGTCGATCACACCATCGAGCCCGAACTGCTTCAGACGGTATGAGGTGTAATACGAAAGCGACTCCGTGTACGCCACTACCGTCGTGCCAAGAGACCTGATGTACGAGAGGGCATCCATTACGCCCGGATACAGGACCATCGCTCTCTTTCGAGCACTTCTGAACGCATGAATCGCATCATCGAACACCTCCGACAGATCGGCGTCGGGAAACGCCCGAGCAAGCGAAGGAATCTCCTGGACCAAGTGTGAGTACTCTGACGTGCCAACCCGCTGGTGGATTGTTCGAATCTCGTGTTCAAGAACATCAGTATCGACTCCGCTGATTTCAGCCAGTCCTTCGAGCAGCGCCGAAAATGAAGCGTGCCAAATGCCGAACCAATCCCACAGGGTGTTGTCGAGGTCGGTCACCAAGACCGAAACACGTGGTTGTTTGGAGGTAGTCACTCAGGCTCCGGGCTAGGCGGCTTGATCTCGACCGAGGTGCCTGTAGACGGTAGCTACGCTGACCCCGAGCATCTCTGCAATCTCCACCACTGTGTGATCCTGGGAGGCGTACAGCTTGCGGGCCTTTTCGATCTTCGTAGCGTTCATTACAGTGGGCCGACCTCCGACCCGTCCTCTGGCACGGGCGGCAGCCAGACCAGCACGGGTTCTCTCGACGAGTAACTCCCTCTCAAACTGCGCCAGGGCGCCCATCACGTTGAAAAAGAAGCGACCGTTTGCCGAACTGGTGTCGATGCTGTCCTCGATTGATCTGAAACCAACTCCTCGCTCCTCAAAGGTCGCTACCAACTCAAGCAGGTTCTTGAGACTCCGGCCTAAGCGGTCGAGTCGCCAGACCACCACGGTGTCTCCCTCACGCAGGTGGTCAAGGAGTCGGTCAATCTCTGGTCGGCTTGCTTTGATCCCGGAGTACTCATCCGTGAAGATCTGCTTGCAGCCCGCTGCCCTCAGTGCATCAATCTGAAGCGAGGCATCCTGATCGCTAGTGCTGACCCTGCTGTAACCGATCATCGTTGTCATAGTCTGATGCTATCAAAAACGCTCCTGTAGGGTATTGATAATGAGACGGGTTCTGAGAGATCCCCTCAGGCGTGGACGGGATCGGCTTGCAGCGGCTTGCAGAATCGACCGTTTGTGGCAGACCAGTGCGTTGCCCGCCACTCGGTGATCAGACGCCTGAAACGGCCCGGAGTCCATCCAGCAAAGTCCGGCACTGCGCAAACGCATCGTGCATCACATCCACGACTTCGGGATATCTGAAGGCAACGGTGAGCGACCTCATGTCACCCGGCAGACCGGCAAGGTACGCCGCAACGGTCGACTTGTCGCTGTTTTGCAGTTCACCTATCTGAGAGACCTGTTCGATATATGCGTCTGCAAAAGCACGACGGTCATTGTTTGGCAGTGACGCAAGGAATGCCGTTTCAATCGTCCCCTGTTGGTCATGGCTCGGTAGAATCGCAATCGCAGTTGATATGCTGCCTTGCGTCGCAACCAAGCCGGGACCGGTCGGTGTCGCTAGCCCCGCCACGTTGAGTGCGCTGGCGCATCGCTGCCATGCAGCATTTGGAGTCGAGTCGGCGTCTTGAATCAAGCCGAGGGCAGTAACGTGACTTCGAAAACCACGATCCTTAGTCAGTGCCCGCAGGTCGGGTCCCCACGAGTCCTTACCGTTCATGTCACGAATGTGGACATCCTCGATACCCATGGCTCGACACAGGTGGTAAATCAAAGCTTGATCAGGCCGCCCCTCGACGAGGACCAGCAGCGATTGCTCTATGGGCAAGATCTCGTACTTGGCCCCAGGTGACCAAAGTGGGCCGTCAGCGCACATCGAGACCGAGATTGAGCACCCCAACCATCTCTTCTCGTGAGTAGTCGACTACGTCTACACCGGGGGTCGTTGCGTTCGGCCCCGATCGCTCAAGACGGAAGAGCCGGAGCATTGAATCATCCACGTCTGCCAGTGCCTCGATGGCCGAGGTAATGCATTCCTTGCTGTGCGTGGTGGCGATGATCTGGGTACCGGTTGCTTTGACGACAGTTCCCAGGTGACGCCACATGTCTCCGAGCACTGAATAGTGGAGCCCGTTATCGAGACGTTGTCCCGAACATTGTTGAAGTAAGGCGGTGGTCCCCCGCCTGAGACCTGCCAGCTGGTAGGGATCGGGCACGACCAAGTAACCCTTAGGAAGGGGACCACCGTGAAGAAGAAGGTAGCTGTTGTGAGCGTCGCCGACGCGGAGGAGGCAGCCCGATTGGCTGACCTGCCGCTCGAGGCGACAGTGGCGCTGGCCGACGTGGCCGGCGCGATCAAGGACGGGTTGTTGGCGTTCGCGTCGGCCACCGGACTTGTCGTGATGCGCCAGATGATGGAGGCCGAACTGACCGAGGCGATCGGTGAGAAGCACGCAAAGGTCGCGGCCCAAGAGCGTGTCGGAAACTGGCACGGCAACGCGAAGGGCTCGGTCGTGCTCGGCGGACGGCAGGTCAAGGCCGAGCGCCCGAGAGGCCGGAGCACCAACGGCACCGAGATCGGGCTCGACACCTGGAAGGCGTTCAGCTCGGCCGATCTGCTCAACTCCCTTGTCGTCGAGCGCATGCTCGCCGGGGTGGCCACCCGGCGCCACGCCGACGTGGCCGAGCCGGTCGGAACCGAGCTCGAGGGGCGCTCCAAGTCGATGTCCAAGTCGGCGGTGTCTCGGCGCTTCGTGGCGGCGACCACCAAGGCCATGGGTGAGCTCATGGCCCGGAACCTCGCCGAGCTCGACGTGGCCGTGCTCATGATCGACGGCCTCGAGATGGCCGGTTCGTGTGCCGTGGTCGCCCTGGTCATCACTACAGACGGCACCAAGGTTCCCGTCGGGCTCTGGCTGGGTGACACCGAGAACAAGACCGTCGTCACCGCCCTGTTGGCCGACCTCGTCGCCCGAGGCCTCGACGTCTCCTCGGGCGTGCTCTGCGTCATCGACGGCGCCAAGGCGCTGGCCGCGGGCATCAAGAAGGTGTTCGGCGACAACGCGGTGGTGCAGCGCTGCGTACTGCACAAGCGTCGCAACGTCGAGGGGCACCTGGGAAAGGAGCTGGCCGCGGTCGTCGACAAGCGACTGGCCCTCATCTTCGCCCAGCCCGACGCGGCCAAGGGGCTCGCCGCCGCCAAGATCCTCGCCAAAGAGCTCGAGGCCGACCATCCCGATGCCGCTGCGTCCTTGCGCGAAGGACTCGAGGACATGTTCACCGTGCGACGTCTGGGCGTCGGGGGCACCTTGGCCGCGACGCTCACCACCACAAATTGCATCGAGTCGATGATCTCGATCGCCAAGCGGACGACGCGTCGAGTCACGAAGTGGAAGGACGGTTCGATGAAGAAGCGCTGGATCGCGGCCGGCATGCTCGAAGCCGAGCGCTCGTTCCGGCGCGTGCGCGGCCACAAGGACATGACCAAGCTGGTCGATGCCCTCCGACGCGAGGTCACACCGACCGTTGCTACACCCGAAGAGTACGATCAGGCAGCAGCAGCCTGAACACGCTGTGGCCACCGCTGAACTTCAACAAGAAGCGGAACATCGTCGTTATCGATCTCGTCGATTAGTAGTACGCCGGAGCGTGATGCATGCATGACAAGGACGTACTCGGCGATGGCTGTCGTCCCCTCGCCGAACAGAGATAGAGGGAGTGGGCGACGTGCATCTGTGTGAAGGTAGAGGGATGGTTGGCCGTTCATGACCAGCACTTCTGCTGAACGAACGTGATCGTCCACGATTTGCAAGGCCTTTAGAAGGTCGTGCTCACGATCTTCTACCTTGAGGGACGAGAAATAACCAGCGATCTCTGTGGGGTTCGATCGCTGATGGGACCCGATCAGGTAGGCGTTGGTCGCCGATGGCCCAGGTAAAGGGTTTGTCTGTGCTTGGGTCTGAATACCGAATGGAGATTGAAAGTTGACGTGGCTATGGGTGAACGTCTGCGTTGTCCCGCTGCGTGAGACTTCCACAAAGAGCGGCTCGATGCTAGGCGTCGGAGGGGGAGACACGAGAGCCGTCTGATCTTCGATGAGCGAGATACGTACCGTGAGCGGGGTCTGATCGACTGCGGTGGACTGGAAGACAATTGGCTTGGTTGTGTCGTAGTCGTGAAAGTACGACGCCCAAGGCGAGGGCTCCATTGGACCTCGACCGATCGGGCCCATGATTACTCCCCGCCGTTGAGCGAGAGGTCCATACATTGCGTTGGCGGCATTGCCCTCGGAGCTAAGGAGAAAGACTGCTTCGAGGAGTGAACTCTTGCCAACGTCATTCAACCCTGTGACCAAGTTGATCTGACCGAGGTCTTGCAGGGCGACATGCTCGAAGTTCCTAAACCAACTCAGTTCGAAGCTTGAGTACACGGCTAGAGACTAGGCCACGGATAAATGGGCTGGCGATGATGCAGGGACTCCGAGGCGGGGGATCAGCCGCCGAGGGAGCGGGTTCGGACGCAGTCCACCTCTACCGTAATGGCGGTGGCCTAGACGACGTGAGTGTCCGTGCGGACCATGGACACAGCGTCCGCTCTGCCCGACATCTGTCCTGTTTCAGATCCTCGCCGTTCCCATTCGCCTATCTGCTACTCACCGATTTCCGCACGCCAACATGTGATGTTCGGTAGGGGCGAGGGGCTGAATCCCTGGGTCAGGCGTTGACTCCCAACGAGGCGGCGCTCCGCCTGCCACGTTCAACCCGTCTCAATCACCCGGTGGCTTGTCGGCTCGTGCTGGGGTGATACACGAGATGGGCACCATGATGACTAGCAGATTGCCGGAACTTCGTCACGCCGTCCAGAACGGAGATCTTCCCCTCGACCCGGTAGCCCCGCACATGCACGACGGCGATGTCACCCGTGAGCGTGTACGACCTCCACTTGCCGTCAGGGCAAACGGCCCCGTCCGAAGTCATGCGTTCAGCCCACAATCAGCCCGCTGCGTTCGAAGCAGGCATCGTACTCGTCGCCGAGTCCCTTGATGTCGTGCGCAACTTGCCAAATCGTGGCCCACTCGGTCGTGATCATTCCCGTGTTGGTTCGAGGGAGAAACACCGATTTGTCTCGGAGGTCTCCCCAATTGTCTGCCAACTGGTAGCCGTTCCAGTCCACAACGAGATGTCCAACGAGCCCACCACCATCGGAGCGAAGGGCCGTCAGTGTCAACCACAGCCTGTGGTCCGAGCGGTTCCAAGCTTCCATCCACCGTTGGCTCGGGACGGTCACCCAATCGTGGGAGGTGCTACCCAACAGCATGTTGAGTACCCACTGGGATTCCGTCTCGATAAACAACGCCATCGTGCGCCGAGCGAATCTCTCGGCAGACTCACCCGGCATACGAGAGTCTGAGGCCTTCTCCCCACGTTGGTCGCTTGGATACGCAGCACCACCATCGACTGACCTACTCATGCTGTGCCCATATGTCTCTCACCCACGTGTCCACTGCCTGTCGGAGACCGACTATCTCGATCCTTGAGTGAAGGCGCTGTAGCGCTGCACGGCGCTCCTCTTCGACCCCTTGGCGGTAGAACAGATGGCGGATGGCGTCTCTCAGCAGCACCTGATCCTCTTCAGGTAGCTCCCCATCCGGTGATGCGTTGAGTCGTTCCTCCATCTCTGCCAACGCTTCAGGAGTCAGAATCACTTTCCTCGGACGAACGTGCCGGAAAGAGCCATCCTTGCCTTCTTGCGTGTCAATGTGTCCGTCGAGGGTCACTTTGCTGGCGCTCATCTTGAAAGCCTCCCCCCATGGGTGTAGTCACGACCTCGTTTTCGGGCCGCTGCGGCCTTGTTGGACGGTTCGGGGGAATCGCCAGCCTCCTGCGGCCGCTCTCTACCCAGGTAGCCGTCTTTTGTACCCAGGTAACCGTCGGTCCCTGCGACCGAGTTCTCGATCGGGCTGACGGTGGAGTTGGCAACGAAGTCGTCCAGGTCCCAGGCGCTGATTCGAATCAGTCGACCAATCCGCAAGTGCCGAATCCGCCGCTGCTGAACCAGCCGCCGCAGCGTTCGGCCTGAGAGTCCCATCCTTTCGGCCGCCTCGCTGACGGTCAGGAGCCGACCTGCATCCGCAAAGCTCAGGCCGAGGCCGTTCTGAATCCGATCAACAACTTCCATCTCACTCTCCTACTCGAAGTGCTCTTCACTCCTTCGGAGGACTCATGAGAACCAAGACAGTGCCGCTGGTCAAACTCGGGACTACATGACGCTTCGGACAGATTCGTCACGCCGACCACCCTGTGCAACATCAACTGACAGCAAGCCAAGTAGTGAAAGGAGTCACTTCTCGGGCCAGATTGGCCTAGATCGGAAAGTGGAACGCTGGTATGATGGATGGTCCTGGCAACAACATGTCGGCTCTCAACCCGCTTGAGACGCAGCACGAATACTCTCTGACGGAAGCGTGGCGGTAGCCGGTCGGCTACAGACGCAGCACGAACTCCTTCGCAACTTCGGCACTGGCTACGGCCATGCCCAAGCCGACGGTCCTGCTCCCTGCTCTCTCCTTGATACCTACCTTCCCTCAGGTGTCCAACTTGTACGCAACTTCACTGATGTAAATCACGATCGAAAACGGCAGCACCTGAGCGTGTCGAAAAGATGATCGAAAACGGCAGCACCTGACCATCCCCAGCTCTGTTCGGTCCCGCTTCAAGGCTTCGTGCCTGAGCGGACGAGCAGAACGGGAGAAGGGTGCACACCGACATGGACGAATGGACCGAGATCCGACGGAAGGTCCTGGTGGAAGGCGCGTCGAAGCGTTCCATCCATCGGGACTACGGAGTCGGGCACCAGGCCCTGGCCAAGATCCTGGCGAACCCTGAGCCTCCCGGCTATCAGATGGCCGGGGTGCGCTCGAAGCCCGTGCTCGGTCCCCACCTGGCCACGATCGACCAGATCCTCGACGATGACCGCGAGGCCCCGCCCAAGCAGCGGCACACGGCGAGGAAGATCTTCGAGCGCCTGCGGGACGAACACGGCTACACCGGCTGTTACTCCCAGGTCCAGACGGCGGTGAAGAGAGCCAAGGCGTACTCGAAGGAAGCGTTCGTCCCGCTCAGCCATCCACCCGGTCATGCCCAGTTCGACTTCGGCGAGGCCGTCGTCGAGATCGCCGGCGACCGCATCAAGGCCGCGCTCGGGGTCATCACGCTGCCCTACTCGGACACCTACTTCCTCTCCGCCTATCCGCGCGAGTGCACCGAGACCTTCCAGGCCGCCCACCTGGCCGGCTTCGAGTTCTTCGGTGGCGTGCCGGTTCGGATCTCCTATGACAACACCACCATCGCGGTCACCAAGGTGATGGGGAGAGAGCGCGAGCTGACCAGGGCGTTTCGTGCCCTCGAGAGCCACTACCTCTTCGAGCACCACTTTTGCCGGGTGGGGCGGGGCAACGAGAAAGGCCACGTGGAAAACCATGTCGGCTACGCGCGGCCGCAACCTGTTGGTCCCGGTCCCGGCGTTTCCGTCCTGGGCGGCACTCAACGAGTACCTCGCCGCCGGTTGCTATGCCGACCTGTTCCGACGGGTGCGCGGCAAGGTCGGCACCAAGGCCGAGCGGCTGGCCGAGGAGCGCGCCGCCATGCTGGCGCTGCCAGCAGAGACCTTCGAGCCCCGCCGGGTGGCCCAGGGCCATGCCAACTCGCTCTCGCTCGTGCGATTCGACCGCAACGACTACTCGGTCCCGACCGCCTACGCCCACCACGAGGTGACCGTCGTCGGAGGAATCGAGGATGTCACCATCACCAGCGGCACGACCGTCGTCGCCTGTCACCCCCGACACTGGGGCAAGGAGCACACGACGTTCGACCCGCTGCACTACCTGGCCCTCTTGGAGCGCAAGCCCGGTGCCATCGACTTCGCCCGACCCCTCGAGGACTGGGAGCTGCCGGGTTGCTTCGCCACGCTCCGCCGGCGTCTCGAAGCCGATCTCGGCCACGGCGGCACCCGCGAGTTCATCAAGGTGCTGCGGCTCTTGGAGCACTCGAGCGTTCCCGCACTGACCAGAGCGATCGAGACGGCCATCTCCATCGGCGCGACGGGTTCGGATGCCATCGCGCTGATCCTCTTCCACCACGCGGAGCGTCCAGTCGGCCTGTTCAGCCTCGACGGCCACCCCCACTTGAAGTCGGTGGCCATCGAACCCCCGGACCTCACCGCCTATCGGGCCCTCACCGCGATCGGCTCATGAGCATGTTCTCCCAGGCCGCATCCGGGCCCCAGGGTCCGGCCCCATCAATCCATCGCCGCTCAGGGCATCTGAGCGGCGGTTTCACCCATCACAGCGCGGATCGCGCTAGGAGAAAGGAGCAACACCATGAAAGCGAGCGAGACCAAGTCCCTGGTGCTCTTGCACCACCACCTGAAGGCACTGCGCCTGCCGACCGTCGGGGCCGAGTGCGAGAAGGTGGCACAACAGCGCCGCCGCGGACAACGCCGACCACCTCACCTATCTGCTGCAGCTCACAGAGCTCGAACTGCTCGACAGGGAGAAGCGGGCCGCCGAGCGGCGCCTCAAGGCGGCGCGCTTCCCGACCATCAAGACGCTCGACACCTTCGACTTCGTGGCGCGACCCTCGGTCAACAAGGTGCTCATCGCCGAACTGATGCGCTGCGAGTACATCGACAAGAAGGAGAACATCCTCTTGGTGGGTAACCCCGGGACGGGCAAGTCCCACCTGGCCACCGCGTTGGCCGCCCAGGCGTGTGCCAAGGGCTACCGGGTCCGCTTCATCCGCACCACCGAGTTGGTGACCGCCCTCATCGAGGCCCGAGACGAACGCAGCTTCCTCCGCCTCAAGAGCCAGTTTGCCAAGTTGGATCTGCTCGTCCTCGACGAGCTGGGTTACGTACCCGCGTCGAAGGTCGGCTCCGAGCTGCTCTTCGACGTCATCTCAACGGCCTACGAGCGCACCAGCCTGATCGTGACGACGAACCTGCCCTTCGAGTCCTGGACCGAGGTGCTCGGCTCCGAGCGCCTCACCGGGGCGACCCTCGACCGGCTCACCCACCGCTGCCGGATCATCGAGACCAAGGGCGAGAGCTACAGGCTCCAGGACGCCAAGGCACGCACGAGACGACCCGCCAAATCAACCACTGAAACTGTGGACGAGACCCTGACCCAGAGCTAACTTCAGACGACCTCAGTGCTGCCGCTTTCGGCCATCACGCGCTGCTGTTTTGGATCGTGATTCACATCCTGCCCCCTGCATCGGTGCCGGACGATAAGGAATCCGTTTACCGACGCGCGTACGATGTTTGCACACCCTGTGCAAATTGTTTGGAGTCGGGTGCTCCGACGCGGCGACTGAGACGAGCCGCGTTGCGGGAAAGAATCCCTGCTCTGCTGCTGTTCGACCGAGGTTCGTCCAGGACCTCGCCCCTCCACGGGCATCGCGGCAGCGATCGGTGACTTACCTTACACCGTGCCTTGCACCGTGCCTTGCACGTCTGCTTGCCGGCCGAGTCCGTGAGGCGGCTTCCCAGGTCAGTCCCGTAACCGCTCGTCGTCAATTTCATTGCTGTGCAAGGATTTTCGCAGGTACCGCAGCCATTGGATGGTCTCGGGAGGCAGGACGGTTACGCCACGTGAGGTGGTGACCACATTTGGTGGAGAGACTTTGTTGTAGAGCTGATGCCGTCCGATCGAACTCATCCATTCCGAATGAGTTCCATTGCGCGGACCCGGAAGCCCGAGCTCCGGCCAGTTGTCACCCCGCTCCGGCGAGCTCCCAACGTGACCGAACCACCGCCGGATCCGGCTCGAGCCGAACTCCGTTTTGTCCGAGGCGATCGCCGCCGACGGACCCTCGAGTGAGCCGACGGGGGCCTGTCCGGCGCGGAATGTCACCTCTACCTTTGCGACCATGTCCCTGCCGAACTCGAGGTAGCAGATTCCCCGTCCGTCGTAGGTCGCAGGCTCGGCACCTCCCCCCAGTGCGCGAGGATCTGCTCTGCCACGACCGATGCCTGGCCCTCCGAGAACACGCCGGCTTTGGGGGTGCCGACACTGGTGACGTCGCCGACCGCGTACACGTCTGGAAAGCTCGTCTGCAGCGTGAGGGGGTCGACCGGAACCCAACCGTCGACGGTGAGCCCCGACTCCGCGACCACCTGCGGGACCGTGTGCTTCGGGACGCCGAGGAAGAGGTCGAACGGAATCTCGCCACCGTCGGCGAGCTTGGCCACCTTCCGCTCGGATCGAGTCCTGACGACGACGCAATCGGGCCTCCAAATGATGCCGCGTTCGGCAAAGGCGGCCAACAATGCCTTCGAGGCCGCCGGCGAGGGCGGAATGGGCGCGCCCATCGGCATCACCAGCGAAACGGTCGAACGCTCACGTAGACCCCGCTCTATTAGGAAGTCGTGCATCAACAGCGCGGTCTCGCTCGGTGCCGGTGGGCATTTGAACGGCGTCGAGGTCACTCCGACGATCACGTCTCCCCCGTCGAAGCGCAGAGAACGTCTCGTAGGGCGAAAGCGCCTTGACCGTGTAGAACTCGTGACCAACCGTCGACCGAGTCCCGGGAGTCGCCGACGGATCGAGATCGGCCCCGAGGGCGACGACGAGGATGTCGGCGTCGAAATCCCGGCGTCGGTTTCCACGCGCTTTGCGACCGGGTCGATCGCACGGATCGTTGCCTGAACGAATGGTGAGTCCGCGCTTGTCGATGTCTCGGTAGGGGTGGAAGACCGCGGACGGCGCCGTTCTTCCCGAACATCACGTCGAGCTTCGAAAAACCGAATACGAATCCCTCGCCTTTGTCGATCAGGACGACGTCCGCTTCCCCTCCGAGCTCTTCCGAAAGCCGCGTCGACAACTCCAGCCCGCCGAAGCCCGCACCTAAGACCACGATCCGCATCCCAGTGACGATAGCGAATCCATGCGGGGCATCCGAGACCGCGAGACGCGCAGCGACGCCAAGACCCAAGCGGAGTGTGCACCGGGTCCGGTCGTCGCTACGACTGGGCCTGCCACCCGTAGAGTCGGGGCGTGCCCGAGATCATTCCGCCTGCTGCCATGATCGAGCACCAGCGGGCGGTTGAAGCCGACGAGGACTGCTACGTAGATCCCGAGACCGGCTACTTAGTTCTGACGGCCCCAGCACTGAAGGACCTCGGCGAGTGCTGTGGAAGTGGATGCCGACACTGCCCCTACTCCCCCGAGGACCAACGACGGGCCGGACGACCCCACTCTTAGCGATCCAGGTGGCCCTGATCCATCGCCGGACCGATGACCATCGGGTGCTCGGGGACCTTCGGCTATTCGAGTTCCTTCCAGTGCGGCCGCCCGAATAGTCGGGCGAATCTTGCACTCAGGGACGGACCTTCCTCATAAGTAGCGTCGAGATGGAGAACCGGTGGACCGTGTGGCGCCGGTAACGCTGCCGCTTGTTCGTCAGACAGGGCGCATCGAACACAGGACGTGGTGATTTCAGTGATTTGGTCGCGGTCAACAAATCGGTGGCCGTGCTTCGTGCCAACGACGATCCCGTCGAACTCGTCTAGCTCGGGTATCTGCAGAACGTGAACCACTTTCCCGAACTCGGTGCCGGATGCACTGAGGACGGGAGTCTCATTCAGCGAGCGCAAGATACGAAATCGGTTGTCCTTCATCCACTGCACTCTCCTCTGCGGGTATCAGCCCAAGTCCAGACACTTTGGACTGTACCGGCCTGGTCTGCTGGACAGTCGAAACGGGCAGAACTGCCCCCAACCGCCTGCGACAGGCCTGGGACGGTCTCCGTGACCCAGTGGACTCCCGGATTCCGTTGCCGGGTGGTTGCGACCTCAGTCGTGCTCGCCGTGCCATCGACGCGATCGGAGTCAGCCCGAGGCGTCGAACCCTGATCAGCCTTCGGGAAGAGCGGCAAAATCGCGCTTTGCCTGCCGATACCACCCCATGCCTTTGATGGGATTCTTCCACCGGCCCTTCATCTCCTTCAGGGCGCTTTCGTGCGATCGTGTCACCTTTGGCGACCATCTCCTTGAGATGTCGATCTTGCGCCTTGATGACCTCGTCTGCGGTCATGCCCTGATGCGGAGAATCGCACGGGCCACCGAGTTGTTGACACGTCATCGTCTTCATGAGCCTTCCGTTCCTTTCGCTGTGTCGGATCGTCACTTGGATGCGTAACGTGGTTCTGGCACGGTTCAACTCTCGAGGATCTTCGCCCGAACACGGACGATGTCCATGGTCGCCAGCACATCTGGGTCGGCGATCAGCTCGACCTCGCGGACCAGGCCCGCCTCGACATGGAACACGAAGGCCACCTTCATCGACGCCGGCGTGGATCCAGGCGGCGCCGAGTTCACCATCGATGGTGACCGGTGCCGCCCCCCGGGCGCCGTTAAAGCGGGCGGCCACGGCGGCTGCGCCCTCGTAGACGGGATCCGTGCCCATCTTCTGTCCGACCAGGTCGGCACGCATGACAGCGTCGGGCGCGAGGAGCAACAACAGGCTGGCAAGATCCCCCCGCGGGCTGCCGCGAGGAACGCGTCGACGACCCGCTGGCTCTCGGCACGCGCCACCTGCGACGCGGCCGGCTCCGGCACGTCCTGCACCTTGCGACGCGCCCGGCTCGCCAGCTGGCGTACGGCGGTACCCGAGCGCCCCATGACGGCACTGATCTCGTCGAACGGATAGCCGAAGACATCGTGTAGGACGAACGCCACCCTCTCGGCCGGCGCCAGGGCGTCGAGGACGACCTGCATCGCGTCGCCCATCTTCTCGGCGAGCAACGCGTCGGCCTCGGGGTCAACCGGTACGGGATCCGCGGGGACCTCGGCCTCGGCCACCGACCAAGTACGTCGCTTGCGTAGCTGGTCAAGGCACAACCGGGTCACCACGGTCGTAACCAGGCGGGCAGGTCGTCGATATCGTCGGTGCGGGAGAGCCGAAGCCAGGCCTCGTGGAGGACGTCGTCCGCATCGGCCTCCGACCCGAGTATCCGGATGGCGATCGCAGTCAGCCGGGATCGCTCGGCGTCGAAGTCGGTCACGTCCATCGTGGTCACATCATGTTGACGTAGACCACTACCGAAATGTGACGGCCACGCTCACGACGGGAAAATTCCCGGTGGAACGTGGCCTGGAGGTGCAGGGGCAACGCCGGAAGAGCGTGACCCCCCACACAAGGAGGCAGCAACAACGTCTTCTTGCCCGCGCCGCTCGAACCAACGAGCGCCGACACCCGTCCCTTTTGGACTTGGACCGGACAGTCTCGGAGGCCCACGTCGTGCCGTACCGCTTGCCGAGCCCGACGGTCTCGATCGCGGGCGTCACGCCCCCCGCTCTGTTCGGTCCTGGAGCACGGACCGGACGAGCGCCCCGATCGCCGCGTCCTCCATCCCCTCGGCACGGGCGCCAACCGGTCGCCGGGTTGTAAGAGGCCCATGTCAAGGCCTGTTCCAATTGCCGGACGTGTGACCTTTATGTCGGGCGGGATGTCGGTCGCGATGGCCCGCCTTGGGCCGCTACGGCCCCAGCCAAGTGGTCCTTGATCATCACCGCGCTGAATCGAGCAGCCTCCTCGGGGCCGTAGTCGAAGTCGGCGGCCAATCCCTGAGTCGTGAACGACGACAGTGCCAAGGCAAAGGTAACGACCAAAGAGGAGGGAGGCTCTCCTTTCCCACCAGCGGCCATCCACGCGATAAATGCCATCCCCGTCATCCACTGCATCCGCATTGGCCGCCTCAGCGCTCTCAGCCTCTTCGATCTCTTTCGAACCCGATGGATCAGGCTTGAAGACATCCCAGAACGTGGCTCCGATGATCATCGAGTTCCGGGCGTGCGACGCAAGGGCAATGCAGTCGATCCACCCGTCGAGGTCATCGTTGACCGATGGCAAGTCGGGAATGATGCTCCCGACTGCCTTGAGCATCTTCGCGGTATCCCTCCGCGATCAGCTGATCGTGTGTGTCGAAGTATCGATAGATCGTCCGTGGACTGATCCCGGCAACAGCGGCGATCTCTTCGACTGTGGCCGAGAAGCCTCGCTCGGGCCATCGCTATCATCGCGGCTCGGAGGATACGTTCCTTGGTGACCTGGCGTTTCTCTGCCGCGAGACTCAGCTCGTCGATTCCCCTCGTTCTCCTGCCATGACACCTCGCGCGTTCGCCCCCGCTTGACAAAGGTCGAGCCCGTGTCAGACTACTGAGAGTCTAGTGTCAGACCATTGTGACATTTGAGTTGGCGGGAACCGGCGACTACGGAAGCGCGTCGTGTCCCTCACCGGGGCGGAGGGTGAGGGACACGACGCGGGTTTGCTGTCCCGGCCGGCCTGACACTCCTTCGGTCCCTTGCGCATGGGCGGCCGCGCCCGTAGCCCGGCGGGCTTGGTTCGCCGGGTGTCGGGGCTGGTGATCGGATCAGGTGGGCGGCTTCGGTGGAAGTGGAAGTGGATGGTGGAGCTGGAGGAGGGTCGGGCCCGAAGAGCCGTCGGCGGACGTCGGGTCGGAGCGGGGGTGGCCCGCAGGTGAGGACGTCGCCGTTCGGTTTCTCGAAGGTGACCGTGCCCTCTCTCGTCGAGGCGACCTGCCAGCCGCCTTCGTGGACCACCCGGTGGTGGCGACCGCACAACAGGACCAGATTGTCCTGATCGGTCGCGTCCGCCGTCGGCCCAGTGGGTGACGTGGTGGGCGTGGAGCCACCTCGTCGCCCCACAGCCCGGAAAAACGGCACCCCCGGTCCCTCGACGTTGAGCTGTCGGTTGAGCCAGGCCGGGATCTGGCGGGTGGTGCGCCCGAGGCGGACCACGTCGCCGTCGTCGTGCTCGACGACCAGCTGCCAGCGGCAGTCACAGGCGAGGCGCCGTGCGGTCGCCGTGGCGAGCCGTCGGCCTTCGGCGAGCTCGGCTTCGCCCTCCTCGTCGCCGGCCGAGGTGGCCGGGTCGGTGTGGACGACGACGAAGGGGCGGTCGGGGTCGGCACAGCTCGCCCGCTCTCGTCGCGGCGAGCTCGACCAGGGCGTCGGCGGCCCGGGCCTCGAAGGGCTCGTAGCGTGTCGGTCTCGGGGTCCTTCGGGGCGGCCGAGGCGAGGGAGGTGAGCACCGCGCGGTCAGCTGCGCACCCGCCTCGGTCGGGAGCGCCCCGCGCAGGTGGAGGAGGTGGGCGTCCTGCCACCAGGTGAGCCGCCTCGCCCGGTGGGCCTCGTTGGCGTCGGCGACCTTCGGGGTCCTTGGCCCGCCGGGCGAGGGCCTTCGTCTCGGCGGCCGACCAGCCCGGGGCCGCCTCGGCGAGGACCTGGTCGGTCGTCTCGTTGGCGAAGCTGGTGAGCGGGGCGAGCTGGTCCCACGACAGGCGTCCCTCGGCACCACCTCGGCGATCGCCGGGAGGCCTTTCGAGTGCCCGGGCCACCCGGACCCATTCGCCCGCGGTGGAAGAGGCGATCGAGAGGCGGGCGACCAGCCAGGCGGCCATCGAGGGAGAGAGGTCCTCCCGCCACTTCTCTTGCTCGTCGAAGGTCGCGATGACCTCGAGCAGGCGCCGGTGGACGGTGACCTCTGCCGCGTGCAGTTGGCCGATCGCCTCGGAGAGGTCGTCGCTCGTCGGCGGCGTGTCCACGCCGACCCTCGGGGGCTCGTCCCCTGCCATGGGAAGAGCCTTTCACCCGGGTGTGACGGTGACTCTCCGCGCCGCGGGGCGCTCCACGCGCTGCGGCACGGACCGCGCCACTGCGGGCTGTGCGCCCGCGTCAGGGCGCGACACCCGGCTCCGCCAGCGAGTCTGACGCCGCAGCCGGCTGGGGATCTGCTGGGGCGCGGCCGGCGACGATCTTCGCACTCATCTTGACCGCTTTGACCGCGCTCGGTGGCGCCGGTCTGCAGCACCACCGCGACCGCAAGCAGGATGATCGTGGGGATCCGAAGGACCGCAGAGCCGAGCATGATGATCGCGAGTCGGCCGAGCCAGTACGGCGGCGAGCAGACGAGAACTCCGACCGCTCCTCCGACCGCAGAAGCTGGCCAGCTTGTCGCGACGCGACATCTCCGGCCGGAGACCGAGCAGCCTCGAGGGCAGGGCGACGTAGGAGAACATCATGATGCCGACCACGATGCCGAACGAGATCATGAACCAGCCGAGACCCCATCGGGTCACGACCAGCCCCGAAAAGCCGAGCGCGAGCCCGATCACCGAAACCCCAGGCGATGATCGTCCGGAGGTGGGTCTCGGGCTTCCGCGAAGGCGGGCTGAATCTCCGGCTTGCCCGGACTTGGCGATGGCAAAGCCGAACATTGCGTTGAGATAGAAGGCGGCCGCGGTGATCGCCATGACGGCGAGTAGGAGGGGTACGAGCACCGGTCCGCGCACGATGTTGAACTGCTTGCCGCGGAAGACGTGCGCCTTGAGGTTGATCATCGCAAGCCAGATCCACATGGCCGGGAGAACCTGGATCAGGGTCAACCGCCAGTTGGTGACAAGCAGCTTGATTCCCTGGAAGAGCACCGCGAAGGCACCCACGATCAGGGCCAGTGGAGCGAGGAGGCGATTGCGGCGGCTGAGGGACAGCACCGCCTGTTCCACCTGGTCGTCGTCGCCCTCCCGGATCGCCTTGACCAGGCGCTGGAAGAGCCCGGCCAGGCGAGTCCGGCGGGTCGCGGGAACCTGGCCGTTCGGGGAACCGCCGGCACGTCGAACCCCGGCGTCCTCCGAATCGCCGGATTCGGCGCCGAACTGGCTGGGGACGTGGCAGAGTCCCATCCGTCATACTTTCAAGGATACGACGTCGCCTCGGAAGATTTCGGTGCCGGGTTGCGGGCGTGCCTAGGTGTAAGGGACATAGGGACCGAGCCGGCCCACCCTCGACCGACCGCCCGAACGGCCGGGGCCCGGCGGCTGCCACACTGTCGGTATGCCTGCTCAGTTCATCTTCACGATGCGCGACCTGCGCCGGTTCTACCCGCCGGACCGCGAGGTGCTCCGCGGGATCAACCTCTCCTTCTACCCCGGCGCCAAGATCGGCGTGATCGGCTCGAACGGCTCGGGGAAGTCCTCGCTGCTGCGGATCATGGCGGGCGAGGACGACGGCTACTCCGGCGAGGCGCGGCTGACTCCCGGGTTCACCGTCGGGCTACCTCCCCCAGGAGCCCGAGCTCGATCCCGACAAGGACGTGCTCGGCAACGTGACCGACGGGGTCGCCGAGACCAAGGCGCTGGTCGACCGGTTCAACGAGGTGTGCGCGGCGATGGGCGAGCCCGACGCCGACTTCGACAAGCTCCTCGCCGAGCAGGCCGAGCTGCAGGACAAGATCGACGCCGCCGGCGCCTGGGACCTCGACCGGACCCTCGAGATCGCGATGGACGCGCTGCGCCTCCCGCCCGGCGACGCCGAGGTCGCCACCCTCTCGGGTGGCGAGCGGCGGCGGGTGGCCCTCTGCCGGCTGCTCCTGTCGAAGCCCGACCTCCTCTTGCTCGACGAGCCCACCAACCACCTCGACGCGGAGTCGGTCGCCTGGCTCGAGCGCACGCTCGCAGGAGTACCCGGGCACCGTGGTCGCGGTCACCCACGACCGGTACTTCCTCGACAACGTCGCGGGCTGGATCCTCGAGCTCGACCGGGGCGCGGGGATCCCGTGGGAGGGGAATTACTCGTCGTGGCTGGAGCAGAAGCAGGCACGGCTCGCCGCCGAGGAGAAGGCCGACCGGGCCCGCCAGCAGACCCTCGAGCGGGAGCTCGAGTGGATCCGGATGTCGCCACGGGCTCGCCAGAGCAAGGGCAAGGCGCGGATCAACGCCTACAACGACCTGGTGGCGCGAAGCCGAGGCCGCCGAACGACGGGGCCCGAGCTCGAGATCACCATCCCTCCCGGACCCCGCCTCGGCGACCAGGTGGTCGATGGCCGACGAGCTGGTCAAGGGGTTCGGCGACCGGCTGCTGATCGACGGCCTCTCGTTCCTCCTGCCCCCCGGGGGGCATCGTCGGGCGTCATCGGGCCGAACGGCGCCGGCAAGACGACGCTGTTCCGGATGATCGTCGGCGACGAGAAGCCCGACGCGGGCTCGCTCGAGATCGGCGCGACGGTCGCACTCGCCTACGTCGACCAGTCCCGCGAGGAGCTCGACCCGAGACGACACGGTCTTCGACGAGATCACCGGCGGCGCCGAGCGCATCGTCGTCGGCGAGCGCGAGCTCCACGCGCGGGCGTACGTGGCGAGCTTCGGCTTCACGGGGAGCGACCAGCAGAAGAAGGTCGGGCAGCTCTCCGGCGGCGAGCGCAACCGGGTGCAGCTGGCCAAGGTCCTGAAGAGCGGCGGCAACGTGCTGCTGCTCGACGAGCCGACCAACGACCTCGACGTCGACACGCTGCGCGCGCTCGAGGAGGGGCTGCTCCAGTTCCCGGGCTGCGCGGTGGTCGATCAGCCACGACGGTGGTTCCTCGACCGCATCGCCACCCACGTGCTGGCCTTCGAGGGCGACTCGGAGGTCCGCTGGTGGGAGGGCAACTTCAGCGACTACGAGGCGGACCGCAAGAAGCGCCTCGGGCGTCGACGCGGACCAGCCGCACCGGATCCGATACAAGCCGCCTGCGTCCGCGGGCCGTAGGCTGCCGTCCGACCCACCGGCCACTCCGGACCTTCGCTAGCGACAACTGGGCCGGGGTGCATCCCGACGTGCTCGCCGAGATCGTCGCGGCCAACGACGGCCACGCGCCCTCCTACGGCGTGGACCCGCTCACCGCGAGAGCGCGACGGCCTCTTCCGCCGACCACTTCGGCGAGGAGGCCGAGGTGTACTTCACCTTCAACGGCACCGGAGCCAACGTGGTCGGGCTCCAGTCGTTGCTCCGGCCGTTCGAGGCGGTCATCTGCGCACGAAGCGCGCACATCAACATCGACGAGTGCGGCGCACCGGAAGCATCTCATCGGGTGCAAGCTGATCGGCGTCGAGCCGGACGACGGGAAGCTGACCGCGAGCCTCGTGGAGGGCGCGACGACCGGGATCGGCGACGAGCACCATGTGCAGCCGAAGGTGGTGTCGATCACCCAGGCGACCGAATTGGGCACCTGTTACACGGTCGGGGAGGTCGCGGCCCTCGCGAGCTGGGTGCACGGACACGGCATGTGGCTCCACCTCGACGGCGCCCGGCTCGCCAACGCGGCTGCGCACTTCGACGTCGAGCTCGGTGCGTTCGGCGCTCCGGCCGGGGTCGACGTGCTGTCCTTCGGCGGGACCAAGAACGGCGCGATGGGGGCCGAGGCCGTCGTCGTCTTCCGGCCGCAGCCGGAGACCGCGCTTCCCTTCATCCGCAAACAGTCGATGCAGCTGGCCTCGAAGATGCGATTCGTCGCCGCGCAGTTCGTCGCACTGCTCTCCGACGACCTCTGGAAGCGAAATGCCCAGCACGCCAACCAGATGGCGGTGCGCCTGGCCGGCCACGTCGCCGACATCCACGGCGTCGAGGTCGTGCATAATGTGGAGGCGAATGCGGTGTTCGCGACGGTTCCCGGTGAGGTCGTCAGGGAGCTCCAGCTCCGAGTACCCCTTCCATGTCTGGGACGAGTCGACCGGAGTCGTGCGTTGGATGTGCGCGTTCGACACCACCGAGGAGGACGTCGACGAGTTCGCCCGGGCGGTCGGCAAGGCGATGGACGGGGCACCGCTGCGCTAGCGGCGGGTCCTGCCAGCAGGGCTCAGGGCGTCGAGTACCAGCCGGCCACGTCGACGACGATGTTGGTGTCCCCCGCCGCGTTGAACACGTCGAAGGCGCCCGAGGAGGAAAGGGTCGCCGCGACCATGTCGGCGAGGACTGCACCGGCAGGTGGGTCGAGATCCGAGGTGGTCGGTCGTGTCCCGCCCGGGTAGACGGTCAGGTATCCCGACGCCGACGGCGCGACCGCGGTCAGATTCACGACCGCGGTCGTCGCTCCGCTCGGAACGGCGGCGAGACCGCTTGCTTGGATTGCGACCGAGGCGCGTGGGCCTATCGGTTTCGAAGGGCTGCCCGGACCGAGGTGCGTGTTGCACTGGGTGTACGGGGCAACGAGTCCGGACGGATTCGAGCCCCGGGTGTCGCAGATCCGCACCGGAGCGGGCTCGGGGGTGAATTCGGCGCCCGTGCCGCCGGTAGCGGTGAAGTAGCCCGAGACGTCGACGACAAGGTCGGTCGGAGCAGCTGCGTAGAAGGTGACCTGTCCCGAGCTGCTCACTGGAACGGTCACCCGGTTCGCAACCACTTGACCAGCAGCGAAATTGAGGTTCGAGGCAGTGGGACGGCTCGTCCCGGTCGGGTACACGGTCACGTAGCCGGGGCCTCGGGGACCTACCGCGGTCACGTTCAGCACCGCTGCCTCGACTCCGGTGGACGGCACTCCCCCATTGCCGGTGACCGTGATCGTCAGCGGGCTGCTCGGCATCACCAGCTTGTCCGGACTGCCCGTGGCGGTGTTCGTGTTGCACTGAGTGGCACCACCGCTGAGGTGCGAAGGATTGCCGCCGCGAGTGTCGCAGATGCGTGCGGGAATCGAGAGTGCGTTGTAGAGGCCGGCGCCGCCCTGGCTGGTCGTTGTCACGTACCCCTCGAGGTCGACAATCGCATCCGCGTGACCCGCCGAGTAGAGGGAGACCGCTCCGCTGCTCCCGACCCCCACCTCGACCAGGTTGGGAACGACCTGACCTGCTGTGTAATTGAGGTCCGATGCGGTCGGTCGGCCAGCTCCCGAGGGGTACAGGGTGAAGTACGCCACCGGTGGTCGCGTCGGCCGCGGTCACGTTGAGAACGACCGCGGTCACGTCGCTCGCCGGGACCCCGAAGGAGCCCGACACGTTGAAGGTGACCACCCCGCCTGCGGAGAGAGTCTTTCCTCTGTTGGCCGTTCCGTCGCATTGCACCGAAGCACCCGAGAGATGCGATGGATCCCCCGGTCGTGTATCGCAGACCCGCACAGGGGTGAGGGGCACGTAGACGCCCGGTTGGTTGAGGACGACCAAGTCCGTCGTTCCGGTCGAGGCGATGAAGTTTGCATCGCCACCGTAATTCGCTGTCACGGTGTCGGACCCGGGCGGAGCATTGCTCGAAGTGCACGATGTCGATCCATCAGTCAAGTAGCCGGTGCACAACCAGGTGCCGCCGACGAAGAACTCGACCGCGCCGGTCGGTGGACCGCCGGACGTGTGCACGGTGGCGGAGTAGGTCACCGATTGCCCCGAGACGACGGCGGGAGAGCTGGTGGTGACCGTGGTCGAACTGACCGGAGGTGGGCTGGTGACCTCGAGGCCGGTCGTGTCGGACGAGGAGGCGGAGTCGGTGTCTCCGCTGTAGGACCCGGTGACCGTCGTATCACCGAGCGGCGCAGCTTGTGAGGTGCAGGAGCCGGACCCCAGGGCGAGCGTTGCGGTGCAGAGCGAGACCGAACCGTCCGTAAAGGTGACCGTGCCAGTGGGTGTCCCGGGGTCCGAGGTGTCCGAAACAGTGGCCGTGTAGGTCACCGGCTGATCCGGTATCGCCTGGGGCGGGGTCACCGAAACCTCAACTCCTGTCGGATCGGGCGAGATGGAAGCCGAGGTCGTCGCGGACGAGGCGAAATCGCCCGCATCTCCGCTGTACGCCGCAGTGACCGTGTCCGAGCCGACCGGTGTGTTGATGGCGCTGCAGTACACGGTCCCGTTTGACAGCGTTGCGGTGCACAGGTCGGTGTCTCCTGTGCTGAAGGTCACCGTACCGGTCGGGGTGCCGTTTCCGGAAGTCGGCGTGACCGTGGCGGAATACTCGACTGCCTGATTGGCATCGGTAGCATTCGGTACCGCCGAGGCGACGGTGACCGATGTCGAGATGTCCGGATTCATGCCGATGACTTCCCCGGCACCTTGCTGGTTCTGGCCGACAGCTTCGCAAACAGAGGTCGACGGACACGCCACTCCTTGAAAGAAATAGGAACCGGTCGGGACCGACTGCGTCGACCAGTCCGTGCCGTCGGTGGTCGCCACGACGAGGGGCCGAGTTTCGGTATAGAACGAAAGGCCAGATTGAGCCTGGGCCTCGAATCCGACGGCGATGCACATGGTGGGCGACGCACAAGACACACTCTGGAGCTGTGGAGCGAGGTAGGTGCCCGGAGTCTGGTCCACCCAGGTCGTTCCACCATCGGTCGTGGCGATGACGTCACCTGACTCCTCGGCCCCGTTGTCAGGACTTCCGAAGCCAACCGCGACACAGTCGAGGTTCGACACGCACGAGACGCCGTTGAGAGCGATCGCACCAGCCGGGGCCAATTGGAAACCCCACGTCGAGCCCCCATCGGTCGTCGCAGCGATCATCGGCGGGGTCGACGCAGTCCCCGAAGGCGAGGAAGCCACCGCGACACAGTCCTCGGCCGACGAGCACGAAATACCGTTTGCAACAACCGGGAGCTCGACGGAGTCCGCCCAGGTGTCTCCGCCATCGGTGCTGACGAAGACCGTCGGGCCCAACGATGTGGCGAACCCGACTGCGTAGCAGGTGGGTGTGCCGGTGGTCGGCACGCATGACACCCCACTCAACGAGCGGACACCGCTCGGGAGCGTTTGGTTCACCCAGGTCGCTCCACCGTCGGCGGTCGTGATCACTATCGGAGTCGGGGTGTAGGTCGCGATGTCGATGGACTCCCCAACGGCCACGCAGGTCGAGTCCGAGGCGCACGACACCCCGGACAACACCAGGTTCCCACTCGGTGCGGTCGGTTCCGTCCAGCTAGTTCCGCCGTCGGTCGTCACGATGATTCCGCCTGACGGCGGACCGGCGCTGCTGGTACCGACAGCTACACAGTCCGTCGATGACGGGCAAGAAACCGCACTCAGCTCGTCGATCCCTTCGGGGGGAGCCTCCGATGTCCACGTCAGGCCGCCATCGCTGGTAGCGATGATCCCGCCGTACGATCCTGCGGAGATTCGTGGGCTCGTAGCGAGCTGCCAATCGACTGTGCTGATCGCCGGGGTCTCGCCAACCGCGATGCAGGCGACGCTCGAACTGCAGGAGACACCCGTCAGCTGGTAGACGGTCCCCGGATACGTCCGCTCGCTCCACCCGCTGTTGTCAGAGCTCGAGATGACGACTCCCTGCGGAATATCCGTTGAGTTCTCGTAGCCCACCGCGACGCAGTCGGCTCCCCCGATGGATCCGGCGCGCACGAAACGCCGTTGAGATCGGTGACGCCTTCGGGGACCGTCTCCGGAGTCCAGGTGCTCCCTCCATCGGTCGTGGCGTCGATGTGGCTCTGCGAGCCCGCCCCCGAACCCAACACCGACTCCGACGCAATCACTGGGCGAGGTGCAGGAGATGCTGCCGAGTCCACTCCACGAGGATTCGGACACCCAGGTCTTTCCGCCATTGGTGCTGACCAAGACTCCCTGCCCGACCGCCACGCAATAGGTTGCGGACGGACACGAAACGCCGGCAAGAGAGCTGACGGTCGGTACCGTCACGCTCCCCCAGCTCACCCCCCCGTTGTCCGTGATGATGATGGACGGCGGATCTGAGCCGTCGTACGAAGTTCCCACGGCAACACAATCTGATGCCGTTGCACATGAGATGCCATTGATCGAGGAGAACCCGGCGGGCACGTTCTCGTTGAACCAGGTGGCTCCGCCATCGGTCGTGGCGATCGCCGCGCCACCTCCTGACTCTGAATCGCCGACCGCAACACAGTCGGACGCTGACACGCACGAGACACCATCCAGGTAGTCGGCGCCCGGTGGTACCTCCTGGGTGACCCACGTGACTCCACCATCGGTCGTTGCGATGATGCCTGCTGACTGGCTGGTCTGCCCCACCGCGACGCAATCCGAAGAGGTCGCGCACCGACTGCAATCGGAGCCACCTGGGACGGAAAATTGGTCTGATCGGTCCAGGTTGGTGTCGTCGACGCCACGGCCGGCTGGGCGTTCGCGGCAATGACTACGGCGGTCAACACGACCACCATGACCACCGAAGCAGCCAGTTTGCTAGCCCGGCCGGCCCCTCATTGCCCCTCTGTCTCGTGATCGATCGAGAAACCCTTCCGGTCGATCACTGAATGCCGGTTGATGCCAAAGACTCACAGGTAGAGACCAGCATTGATGTGCCGAACCGTTCGAGAGACGATCAGGCCTCTGTGCACGACGGGAACCCGTCCACCGCTGCGCCAGTGGCGGGTCCTGCCAGCCGGCTCACACCTCGCGGAGCGGCGCCCTCCCCGGCCCGGGTGGTCCGGCGAACGCCTGGGCGATCTCCATCCACTCCCTCGCGGCGTCGCCGCGGATCACAAGGCCGGTGTCGGCCAGGTTGCGACGCTGAGTGACCGTGAGGCAGAAGTCGAGCGCGGGCCCTGACACCAGCCCACTGCGGCGGCGCCGTCTCCCACGCCCGCGCCCACGCCGTCGCCCACGCCCGAGCCCGCTGCGCCGCCGCCGTCGCGATCGCCGTCACTGCCCGCCTCCCACTTCCATTCCTCCCCGACGGGGCAGTGAGCACCACATCGATCCGGCCCGCCGGCGGCGTCCGACCGCGTACCGCGTACGAGAACGGCCGAGCACGGACACCGAGATGAACCACGTGACGCAGACGGTCGGTTGGAACACGTTCCCGACCGAGCGCGTCCGCGAGGTCCTGACCGTGCGCCCAGGTCTCCATCAACCGTGCCGAGACGAACGACATGACACCCATCGGTGGCCCGAACCAGAGCACCCGGGTGGAGGGGTCTGCACCCCGCGAAGGCCTCGGCCATCCCCCGGTGGGCGTCTCCCCACCATTGGAGGAGTTCGTCGCCGCCCATCGAACGGCCCATCAGCAGGTGCTCGTGCATCGGGTCGCCGCCGACAGCGATGAGCTCCTCGGCCTTGGCAGTGAACTCCTCCGGCTCAACCATCGCCATCCGACCGAGGTCATCGAAGTACGCCAAATGGCTGACCTGGTCGCGCACTGCCCAGACCCTCTGCCGGCGTCGCAGGTCCATTCACCGCGTCGTCGGGTAGAACCCGCGACCAGATCCCGAGCTTCTCCGTACTCCGCGTCCAGGTCGGCCAGGAGCTCGTCAAGGGTGGTCACCGGCGAGAGGTTAGGTCAATGGGCTCCAAGGGTGGCCGGCGAAAGGCGTGGTGCATCCGCTCCACCGACATGCCGCTCACCTGCGAGATCATCGGGATCACCGTCCTCGAGAGATCCACCGGTTTCCGGCAGCTACCCTCCTCGGAAAGAGACCGTCGACACACGTCACGTGGTCTGGCGGGAACCGGGAGGAGGAGATCATGGTTGCCCAGCTGATTCTGGAATTCGAGGGCGTCACCGAGAAGGAGTACGACGCGACCAACGCCGCACTCGGGATCGACAGCGATACGGGTAAAGGTGACTGGCCCGACGGGCTCATCACCCATGCTGCCGGCTTGCGGGACGATGGACACCTCGTCGTCACCGAGGTGTGGGACACGCCGCAACATCAGGAGCGGTTCATGGAGGGACGCCTCGGTGAGGCCCTCCAGAAGGGCGGAATCACCAACCCTCCGTCCTCCGTCACCTGGATCGAGTTGATCGCACATCACCAGCCCGGAGGTTGATCCGGGCTATCGCAGATCGGTGGATGCAAAGGTCGAGGCGGGTTCCGTCGCCAGCCGCTAGGCGTCGGGCGACGCGATGCGGTCAGCCGAGCCCGCTCGTGCTTCCCTCTGCCTTCTCTCAGCTCCCTCGTGGGTGCTCCACACTCCCCCGTGGGTGCCCTCGGGTGGCCCTGTGTGGCTACGCCTCAGCGACCGTCGTCGATCCAGTGCCGGTCCGAACGAAGGACCTCCACGTCCGGTTGTGACCAGACGAACCGCTCGACCGCGTCGAGGACCTCTTGGACGTGGCTCTGCGAACCGCCGACCGCGGCGAACGCGGAGCTCGGTCCGCTGCCACTGCCCGAGAAAATCGACTTCCGCAGCGGCGACTCCGAAACGACTCTTCGACCGTTCGACGATGTGCTTCACGACCGAGCGCTTCGCCTTGAGCGACCGAGAGTTCGGAATCTGCAGCTCGACGGTGAGGGCGCACGCGTGCAGCATCGCCCAAGGATGGCACCGCACCGCTCGGTGGGTCGACGAATCGACCGCCTCGCGAACCGGGCCCCGCCACCTGTCGCAGGTGACGGAGCCCGGTTCTCGCCGCGAGCGCCGCGGGTTGGTGAGTCGGACAAGGGCTGGGGGGAAGGTCCGTACCGACCGCTGCCTTCGTCGCGACGCTCGTTTTCGGGTCAGGTCGTGGTGAGACCTCCCGAGACCGAGTAGCCCGTCGCGTTCTCCGAGCCCGTCGCGTTGTTCGAGCTCGACCCGCTTCCGAGGCCCGGCGGTGCCATCCCACCGGCGGGCGGGGCGCCGATGAGCACCGTTGTCGCCGTGACGGTGTTGGATGACTCGGTGCCGATCACCGCGACGTGCTCACCGACCGTGACGTCGGAGAACGTCGGGGAGGACACACTCGGGTCGACGTACTTCGTCGACGAACCGACGTCGACGGTCACCGTCGAGCCGCTCGCGGTGGTGAGGACGAAGGTTCCGTCGCCGACCGACTTCACCGTGCCGACCGCCGCGGGGGGACCGCCGGGTCCGGCAGCGCCGAAGCGGCCGCCACCCATCCCACCGGCAGGCGGGAGACCGATCAGCACGCTGGTCGCCGTGACGGTGTTGGAGGACTCGGTGCCGATCACCGCGACGTGCTCACCGACCGTGACGTCGGAGAACGTCGGGGAGGACACACTCGGGTCGACGTACTTCGTCGACGAACCGACGTCGACGGTCACCGTCGAGGCGCTCGCGGTGGTGAGGACGAAGGTTCCGTCGCCGACCGACTTCACCGTACCGACCGCCGCGGGGGGCGAACCGCACGTCGCCGCACCACCGGACTGGGCGGTCAACGCCGTCCCGCTCGGAGACGACGACGTAGTGGGCGAAGAGGAGGACGAAGCGGCGGCCCCCGCGACGCCGCCGCCGACTGCCAGCCCGAGGGCGACAGCCGCTGCGGTCGTGACCCGCACGCCGCGCCTTCGCCGAGTCGCAGCGCCGGCGGCCAGAGCGGCGGTGCCGGAGGCCGGAAGCTCTGCCGCCAGCTCGCCGGGCTGCACCTGTCCGGGCCCGAGCCCGCCGTGTCCGACCTCGCCGGACTCTGAAACGCTCGGATGGAGGGGCTCCTGATCTGTCATGGGTTGCTCCTTGCTCGTCGGGTACTACAGAGCACGAGCATGAGAGCCGCGCCTGTGCCCCACCTGGGAGCACCCGCAGTCTCGGCCACGAGTTCCGGACCGCAGGAGGGTGCGATCAGCCTCCTGGTTCGGACTCCTTCGAGCCCCCCGAGCCCCCCGAGCCCCCGGTAGCGCCGAGGAGCGCCAGCACGTCCTCCATCCCGAACGCGACCGTCTCGCCGATCACCCTGCGGGCGGCAGGATCGACCAGGACGAAGAAGGGATAGCCGGTCACCCGATAGTCGGCCCAGGGTGTGTCGCTCATCACGACCGGCACCGATCCGAGGGAGGCGGCGGACGCGGCGCACGTTCGCGGGGTCGACGCTCTCGGGGCCCTTGGTCACGACGACGACGCGCAACGACCCGAGGGCTCCGAGCGGGCCGGAGGGTCCGAGTCCTTCCCAGAACGTCTCACAGCCGTCGCAACGGATCGCGAGGAACGCGAGCAGGACTCTCCCACCGACGGCGTCGAGGGCGACCCGGATCGGTGCACCCTCGGGGCTGACGCCTTCGACGTCGGCGGCCCCCCACGGGACCTGTTGTCCCTCGAGACCGCTCGGTACGGGCCGGAGGCCCACGACGAACTCCGGGTCCGAGAGCGGCCCGCCCCCGGTCACCGACGTCGAGTCCCGCGGCGCCGCATCATCCGAGCGCCCACCGACAGCTCAGGGGGCAGTCGTCGGCGCCGATTCGATGGTCTCGACCACGCCGCCGTTCCCACACCAGCGGCACGAGACCGACTCGACCCTCTCGTCGAGGACTTCCTCCTCCTCGACCGCGAGGTCGCCGCCGACCGAGTAGTGGTGAAAGGCCTTCGTCCGGCGAGTGCTCACCACGTCGAACCGGGTGAGATTCCCGCACGCGACGCAGCGGTACCGGGTCTGCCCGGGTGATCCCCCCTCGGCCACTGCAGCGCTCTCGCCGCCGGCCGCGGCGCTGTTCTCCTGGGGCGACGGCGGCGCAGAGCTGTCCACTGCCCCACGGTACCCGCCCCCGAACAGCCCACCAGGACCCAGAGACCGAACATGTGTTCGCTACACTGCCCTATCATGAACGCTTCAGTACAGCGATCCTTCGACGACCTCGGGACTCCCCTCAGCGAGGTGACCTTCGTGGTCGTCGACGTCGAGACGACCGGAGGATCACCGGCGACCGCCTCGCTGACCGAGGTGGCGGCCGGCACGATTCCGCGGCGGGGAGCTCCTCGGCACCTATCAAACCTTCGTGCGGCCCGACCAGCGGATCCCACCCTTCATCACGTCGCTCACCGGCATCAGTGACGCAATGGTCGCCGAGGCACCGAGGGTCGGCGAGATGCTCCCCTGTTCCTCGAGTTCCTCGGCCGCGGGAGTGCTGGTCGGTCACAATCTCCGGTTCGATCTTTCCTTCCTCGACCACGCGCTCGGTGTCGTCGGGTCGGGAGCGTCTCGCCAACGCGACGGTCGACACCCTGGCGATGGCGAGGAAGCTGGTCCGCGACACCGTCCCCAACTGCAAGCTCGGCACCCTCGCCTTCACGCTCCATCTCACCCACCAGCCGTCGCACCGGGCCCTGGCCGACGTGCTCGCGACCGGTGACCTGCTCCACGCCGCTCCTCGAGCAGGCCGGCTCCTACGGGATCCTCGGCCTCGCCGAGCTGCTCGAGCTGCCGAAACTCGTCGGTCACCCGCACGCGACGAAGCTGCGCCTCACGCCACGGCTCCCCCATCACTCCGGCGTGTACTGGTTCACCGACGCCGCCGGCAGGTGCTCTACGTCGGCAGGGCCGTCGACCTACGGAGCACAGGTCCGTTCACATTTCTCGAGCGACGCGGGTTCGAACGCCGCGCGCATGCTGCGCCCGCTGCACGCCGTGCACCACCGGGTCTGTCCCTGTCCGCACACTTCGGCGGAGCTCGAAGGCACGCTCATCGAGCGGTGGTCTCCTCCCTACAACCGGGTGGGACGAGCACGCCGGAGCCGGCGGCCGCGCGGTCCGATCGGCTCGCCTCGTCTCATCCTCAGGGAGCGGCTTCCTGCGCCGACGCCTCGCGGGAAACCTTGATCAGCGAGTCGAGCACCGCAGCGGCGCGTCCGTCGTCGATCACCTTGCTCGCCAGCTCGGCACCTTCCGCGAGATCCGGCACGGCTGCCGATGACGGTCAGTGCGGCTGCGGCGTTCAACACCGCGATGTCGCGGTGCGGCGAAGGCGTCCCCGGCCACGACTCGTCGGATGGCCATCGGCGTTGAAGGCGGCGTCCCCACCCCGCAGGTCGTCGATGGAGGCCAGCGGCAGCCCGAGCGCGGCTCGGGTCGAGCCGCCAGGTCGCGCCTCGTAGCGTCCCGTCGGAGGCCGGACCAGCTCGTGCACCGTGGAGGCCCGGTGACGCTCAGCTCGTCGAGCCCGTCGTCGGCGTAGACGACCATGGACCGCCGGCGCCGTTGGCCGCCGAGCACGCCGGGCATCTTGGCGGCCATCGAGGGATCGCTCACCCCGACCAGCTGGAAGCGGGCCCGGGCCGGGTTGGCGAGCGGTCCGAGGTAGTTGAAGACCGTCGGGATCCCCAGCTCCTTGCGCACCGGGGCCGACGAAGCGCATGGCCGGGTGGAAGCGCTGGGCGAAGCAGAAGCCCATGCCGACCTCGTCACGCAGCGAACCACGCCCGCCGCGCCGAGATCGACGACGACTCCGAGGGCCTCGAGCACGTCGGCCGTCCCGACCGCCGACGAGGAGGCACGGTTGCCGTGCTTGCAGACCTTGGCGCCGGCCGCGGCCGCCACCAAAGCCGCGATGGTCGAGACGTTGATGCTCCGCAGCCGGTCACCGCCGGTCCCCCAGGTGCGCGACCCGGTCGCCGTCGAGGTGGAGGGGCTCGGCGTGGGCCAGCATCGGCGCGACGAACCCGGTCATCTCGGCGACCGACTCGCCCTTGGCCCGCAGCGCGACGGCGAGGGCGGCGATCTGGGCCGGCGGTCGCCGCCCCGTCGAGCACCTCGCCCAGCACCGCCTCTGCCTCCTCGGCGCTGAGCGAGTCGCCGGCCACCAGCCGGCCCAGCACCCCCGGCCAGCCGCCGAGCGCGGCGAAGCGGGCCGGGACGCGCCGGGGGCCCGGCGGCGCGGCCGGCGGCTCAGTCCCACCACAGGTCGTGGTCGAGCACGCCACGGGCGATCAGTCCGAGCTGGACCTGGGACGTCCCCTCCACGATGGTCAGCTGCCGGGCGTCGCGGTACCACATCTCGGTCGGGTGGTCCTCCATGTAGCCGGCGGCGCCGAGCAGCTGCACGGCCAGACCCGATGCCCGCACCGCCAGCTCGGTGGCGTGGTACTTGGCCATGGACAGGTAGGGCACGTACTCCTTGGTGAACTTGCCCTGGTCGGCCAGCCAGGCGGCACGATAGGTCAGCAGGCGGGCCGCCTCGATGTCGACGGCACACCTGGCGATCTCCCACTGGATCCCCTGGAAGTCGGCGATGGTCCGTCCGAACGCCTCGCGCTGCTTGACGTACTCGGTGGCGTACATCAGCGCGCCCTCGGCCAGACCGATGCCCCGCGCCGCGACGACGGGCCGCATCGAGTTGAGCCCCAGCATGGCCAGCCGGAACCCGCCGACCTCGCCGATGACGTTCTCGGCGGGCACGCGGACCGCGTCGAGGAGCAGCTCGCCGGTGTCGACGCCCCGCACACCCATCTTGTGGTCGGTCCGGCCGAGCGCCACGCCGTCCCAGGACCGCTCGACGATGAAGGCGGTGATCGAGTCGTGGGCCCGGCGAGGCCGGATCGCCGGTCTTGGCGAACACCGTGTACCAGTCGGCCTCGCGCACCCCCGACATCCAGCACTTGGTCCCGGTGAGCACCCAGCCGCCGGCGGGCGGTCGGGGTCGGGCACGGCCCGTGGTCCGCATGCCCTGCCACGTCGCTCCCGGCCTGGGGCTCGGACAGCCCGAAGGCCGCCCGCTGCTTGCCCGCCGCGATGCCCGGAAGGTAGCGCCGCTTCTGCTCCTCGGTGCCGGCGATGAGCACGGGCCCGGTCGGGAGACGGGTGAGGAGCAGCATCAGGGCGGCGGCGTTGGAGTACTTGGCGACCTCCTCGATGGCGACGGTGAGCCCGAGGATGCCCGCACCGGATCCGCCGAGCTCCTCGGGGAGGCACAGACCGAGCAGGTCGGCGTCCCGGAAGGCCTCGAAGAGGTCGTCGGGGTACTCGCCGGTCAGGTCGATCTCCCGCGCCCGGGGCCGGACCTTGTCCTGGGCGAGCCGGCGGACGCTCTGCTGCAGCGCGGCGAGTTCCGGCGTGAGGTCGAAGTCCACGGTCGACGAGGCTATCCGGCTCGCCTCGCGCCGGCGGCTCCCGGCCCCGGCCGCGGAGGTGGCTCCCGCCTAGGATCTCGGCCGTGAGCCCCGGCTTCGCACCACCACCGGCCCTCGGCGCGTCCGCGCTCCCGCCGGGCGCCTACGACGGGAAGGTGGTGATCGTGACCGGCGGCGGTACCGGCCTCGGCAGGGCGATCGCGACCGAGTTCGGCCGTCTCGGCGCGTCGGTCGGCATCCTCAGCCGCGACGAGGGGCACCGCGCCGGCGGGCGTGGCGGCCGTCGAGGATGCCGGCGGAAAGGCGCTCGCCGCGCCCTGCGACATCCGCGACGCCGAGGCGATTTCGGCCGCGTTCGACACGGTCGAGTCCGGCCTCGGTCCCATCGAGGTGCTGGTGAACAATGCCGCCGGGAACTTCCCGGTTCCGGCAGAGGACATGAGCCCGAACGCCTGGCGTACCGTGGTCGACATCGTCCTCAACGGGACCTTTCTCTGCTGCCGCGATCTCGCCCGACGGTTCATCCCCGCCGGCCGGGCCGGCGCCATCGTCAACGTGGGCGCCTCCTACGCCTGGACCGGTGGACCCGGGTTCGCCCACTCTGCGGCGGCGAAGGCCGGGGTCAAGAACCTCACCGAGACACTGGCCGTCGAATGGGCTCCCTACGGCATCCGGGTCAACGGGCTCGTTCCCGGGTTGATGCCCCACGAGGACGAGACCGCGGCCATCGCCGCCGTACCCGGCAAGTACGAAGGTCAGGACTCGAGGGTGCCGGCCGGCCGGGTCGGGTGCCCCCGCGAGCTGGCCTGGGCCGCCACCTTCCTCTGCTCCCCCTTCGCCGGCTACATCAGCGGCCATTCACTCGTCGTGGACGGGGCCAACTGGCAGCGCCGCCACACGGTGCAACCCGAATTCACACCTATCCGCGAGCAGCTCGGGCGCCCTCCCTTCGGGGAGGAGGCGCGAACGGAGGCGAGCGAGGGGGAACGAATGAGCGACGACGAGAAGGAGTTGATCCGGCTCGAGATCGACGGTCCGATCGCGGTCATCACCAACAACCGGCCCGAGCGGCACAACGCGATGAGCGACGAGATGGACCGGCGCCTCTGGGAAGTCCTCTGGGAGGTGCACAACACACCGGGGCTGCGGGCCGTGCTCTGGCGAGGCGAAGGGCGCTCGTTCTCGTCGGGGCGTGACACCGACCAGCTCGGACTGCGGACCGAGGACATCTCCGACCTCGAGTTCATCGAACGGGGACACCGCCCGACCCAGATGTTCCTGACCATGCCGTGCCCGATCGTCTGCGTGCTGAAGGGCTGGGTCATCGGCGGCGCGTTCGAACGTGCCCTCCTCTGCGACATCCGGGTCGCTGTCCGTCGGGCACTCGGATGATGCTGCCGGAGGTGGCACACGGTGTGATCCCGGACTCGGGAGGAATGGCCCGGCTCTTCCAGATCGCGGGGCACGGGATCGCCGCCGACCTCGCACTGACCGGGAGGGTCATGGACGCCGAGGAGGCGCTCCGGCACGGGGTCATCAGCCGCCTCGTGGGCGACGAGGACGAGCTCGAGCAGGTCACCACGGAGATGGCACGGACCATCGCGTCCGCACCTGCCTTCGCGGTGAAGATGGCGCGGCGCACGCTGTTCCTGCTCGGCGCGGCGGAGGTCCAGCGCACGATCGCGGAGGAAGCGATCGCGGAGTCGCTCGTCTTCGCCTCGGACGACTACAAGGAGATGAAGGCGGCGCGCGGTGGAGGGCCGCGACCCGGTCTACCGTCAGCGGTGAGAGCGCCTCGCACAGGCAGGATCGGAGAGGAGGACCAATGACCGACGCACCATCGGGTCACAATCGAAGCGCGCCGAACCCCTCGGGGGGTACCGCGCAGCCGGTGCTCGAGAGCGGCACCTTCCGGCTGGGTGACCGTGTCGTCCACCGCCTCGGCTTCGGCGCGATGCGGCTCACCGGGCCGGGTATCTGGGGCGAGCCCGCCCACCGGATCGAATGCATCCGTGTGTTGCGGCGCGCGATCGAGCTCGGCGTGGACCTCATCGACACCGCCGACTCCTACGGTCCCGAGGTCAGCGAGGACCTCGTCTACGAGGCCCTCCATCCGTACCCGGACGAGCTGGTCATCGCGACCAAGGCCGGCCTCACCCGATCGGGCCCCGGTGAGTGGATGCCGGTGGGCCGACCCGAGTACCTCCGCCAGCAGTGCGAGATGAGCCTCCGGCGGCTCGGGCTGGAGCGCATCGAGCTCTTCCAGCTGCACCGGATCGACCCCAAGGTCCCCACCGAGGAGCAATTCGGCCTCCTCGACGACCTGCGGCGCGAGGGCAAGGTCCACCACGTGGGCCTCTCGCAGGTGTCCGTCGACGACGTACAGGCGGCGTCCAAGGTCGTACCGGTGGTGAGCGTCCAGAATCGCTTCAACCTCACCGATCGCTCCTCCGACGACGTGCTCGAATTCTGCGAGTCGCAACAGATCGGGTTCTTCCCGTGGGCACCGCTCGCGGCCGGGGCGCTCACCGGGCCGACGGCCGCGAGCGGCGAAGTGGCGAAGCACGCCGGTGCCACCCCCACCCAGGTCGCGCTCGCCTGGTTGCTCCACCGTTCGCCGGTCATGCTCCCCATTCCCGGGACCTCGACCGTCGCGCACCTCGAGGAGAACTGCGCGGCAGGTGCGCTCTCGCTCACCAACGAGCAGCTGTCGGTGCTCGACGCGGCGCACGCCGACGTCTGAGCGGCGCAGCCGGCGACGCGGCCCGACCCCACCTCCATCGTGGGCGCGGGTCAGACCGGGCCGAAGACCATCGGGGCGGAGCGGATCCCCGCGATGACCGGCGACGCGCTCCGCACCACCTCTCCCGCCGTCTCCACCGAGCCGAACCGCCCGAGCAGCTCCGAGAGGAGCACTCGTCCTTCGAGCCGGGCCAGCACGGCGCCGATGCAGAAGTGGGGGCCGAACCCGAAGGCGACGTGCGGGTTGGGATCCCGGGCCGAGTCGAACCGATCGGCGGTCGGGCCGAAGACCGACTCGTCGCGGTTCGCCGACGCGTAGAGCATGAGGGCGGGTTGGCCGGGCCCGAGCGAGCGCTCGCCGAGCCGCACGGAACTGGTGGTGGTCCGCATGAACGACACGACCGGCGTCGTCCATCGCAGCATCTCCTCGACCGCAACGGGAAGCGCGCGAGAGGCGGCGGAGCTCACCCTCTGCTGCAGCACAGGCCACTCTCCCGGTTCGGCGGCAAAGCCGAGCAGACCCCCGGACATCATGTTGCGGGTGGTCTCGTTGCCGGCGACGAGCAGCTGCACGAGGAACATCGCGAGCTCGGCGCCGTTCAAGCGGTCGCCGTCGAGCTCGGCGCCCGCGAGCTCCGAAATGATGTCGGCACGCGGCGAGCGACGCCGATCGGCCGCCGCGGCCAGCAGGTACTGGACCATTTCGGCGCTGAGCGCGGCGCGCTCGTCCTCGGACCAGTCGGTGGCACCCGGAATCACCGCCTCCGACCACTCGAAGAACCGCGGCCACTCCTCCTCGGGCACCCCGAGCAGATCGCTGATCACCTGGAGCGGCAGCGGCACGGCCAGCTCCGCGACGACGTCGATCGGGACACCGGGCTCGATCCGGTCGACCAGCGCTCTCGCACGGTCGCGGATGCCGTCCTCGAGCGCCCTCATGAAACTGGGCCGGAACCCGGGCTGCACGAGCGCGCGATATCGGGTGTGCGCGGGCGGGTCGGTGTGCATCATGGTCGGCGGCGTCGCGTACTCGTTCCCGATCTCGAAGGTCATGATCCCCTTCGCCGAGCAGAACGTCTCGGGGTCGCGCGAGACGGTGACCACGTCGGCGTGCCGGCTCACGATCCACAGTCCGAGGGTGTCGTTGCGAGCGACCGGCGCTTCCGCCCGCAGCCGCGAGAAGAGCGGGAAGGGATCGCCCGCGTAGAACTCGGGGTCGAGCAGCGGCGCGGTGAGCTCGGTCTCGTCGACCGCCGCTGTCTCGCTCAACCGAGGAGCACGCCGGAGGGACGCCCGAAGCCCTGCGCTTCGGCCAGCGCCTCGTAGGCGGCAAGGGTGCCGGGGCCGTCGTTCACACTCTCCACCGACCCGTCGGCGGCCAGGTTCAAGAGCACACCTTCGATCACGAAGAGCACGTCGGTGATGCCCCCGTTGTCGGAGGGGACGTCGAGGGTGTGCACCGAACCGGCGGGCTCACGGATGTAGGAGCCGGTCGTGCTGTAGAAGTCGTACTCGAGGTAGTGCCAGCGTCCCGCGATCGTGTAGCCGTCCACCGGCCCGGTGTGACGGTGGACCTGGAGTCGCGCACCGGGGTCGAAGCGGTTCCGCACGACCCACACGCCCGAGGATGGGTCGACCCGCAATACCTTCAGCCAGATGCCACCCGTCGCGTCCACCCAGGGAAGGTCGTCCTCCCCCGCGTGCCGCACCACATCGTCCACGCCGACGCTCGTCACCGCTCATCTCCCTCTTGCAAGTGTGCCGCAACCGCGGCCCTGCCTCACTGCACGCGGACGTCGATGCCCGACCGGCACCTCAGTAAGGCCCGATCCGCTGGTCGGGGCTGGTGTCGATCAACACCTGCCCGTTGGTCGCCACCTGTGAGGTCCACTCGCGTCCGTCCCACCAGCGGAACTGGAAACGGCCGCTCGGGTCGGGATGCCACGCGGGCGGCGACACCTCCGGAACTGCCCCGGGTCCGCCCGTTCCGCCAGAGGCCTCGGGACCCGGTGGCGCGCCCTCGCCGCCGATCTCCTGCGAGTCCTCGGGTCCCTGCGGGGTCGCACTGGAGTTGACCGGATGCGGATACACGGGGAACCTCTCGGCGACGGTCTGGTTGCCGACGGCCATCGCAGCCGCTGCAGGGCCGCCGCCCGACTGCTGAGCCCGGCGCACACCGTTCGCGTGCGCGATGAGGTAGAGGACGAGGCCGAGGATGAGCGAGATGAACCAGAAGAGCGCCCAGACGACCGACGGGATGCCCCAGGGTGTGCGGCCGAGCGTGCGGCGGTCGTTCTCGGAGAGCCGGTAGCCCAACCACGCCCACACCAACGAGAGCGCGAGGATGAGGATCAGTTGGCTCCCGCTCAACACGCGGGTGAGTCTACGCCGCGGGCCGCGGATCGACCTCCACCGACGTCGCCCGATGTCGGAATCGTGGTCAGGGCAGCGGTCAGGTCGTGGGCAGTGGGTGGGCCACGAAGAAGGACCACATCACGTCGTTGGCGCTGACCGCGTTCGACTGCGGACCGAGGTGCCTGGTCACCGAGCGGCGAAGGTGCGGCCCGCCGGGCCACTCATGACCCTCGCCAGCGATGGTGTACAGATCGACCGCGGAGCCGGCTGCACACGAGCCGTACGAGGTGAGCACCACGCCCGTGGACAGGTTCGTCGTCGTCGGAGTCGCCGAGCACCCGTTGTGCGCACCCCATCGCGCTGCCGCGGTCGGCACGCTGTAGGTCCAATAGGCCTGGCCGTTGCCGTTGTAGGGGTCGACAGGATCGGCGGTGCCGTGGAACGACACGACCGGCACCGGGCGCGTGGAGGGGCACGGAGTGGGGAGGCGCAGCCCGCTCACCGGGGCGACGGCGGCGAACACCGAAGAGGCGTCACAGCCGAGCTGGCTTGCCATTCTCGCCCCTCCGGAGAAACCGGTGACGTCGACACGGTGGAGGTTCACGCAGTAGGTCTTCTCGAGTTGGGTCACCAACTGCTCGAGGAACCCGACGTCGTTCGGGGCGTCGGCCGGAACGGCGGCACCGCCGAAGAGGGGCTCGTCCGGCACGTTCCACTCGAAGCCCGACCGGGCGGGGATGTCTCCCTGCGGGTAGACGACGATGAAGGTGTCGGCGTCAGAGGTGGCGTTCATCCCGCTGAACGCCTCCTGCTGGAGGGCGGTGGACCGGCTGCCGTGCAGGTTGAGCACCAGAGCGGTCGGCGTCATGGCTCGGTACCCGGTCGGGACGTGCACGATCGCAAGGCGCTGGCGCCCGGCGATGGTCGGACGAAGGGTCTTCGTCCCGGTTCGGACCGCTCGACCACAGCCCGCACTCGCCGACGTGTTCGTCGCAGGCTTGGTGGTCGGAGGCGTGGTGGAAGTCGTGTGCGGCGCAGTCGATGTGGCCGGCGCCGCCGTCGAGGCGGTCGAGACAGTCCGCCGATGTGACGGAGCGCCGCCGCTCGAGCTGCACGCGGCGACGAGGAGTGCGACGAAGACGAGCAGCACGAGGGGCCGCGCACGATCCCTCGTCGGCGCGGCCAGGCGCCTCGCACCCGGCCCGCGTTCGCGTCCCGCCATCCGGACCACGCTCCTCAGCTCGCTCCGTCAGCTCATCGCCGCGATCGGGTGCTTCGGCGGATACGGCCCGAAGGTGAGCAGGTGCCTGGCGATCCCGCTGGTGAAGCTCTCGATGTAGGCCAACTTCCGAACCATGTAGCTGTGGTTCTCCTTCGGATCGAGATAGAGGTTGTAGAGGCGTCCATGGGAGTAGCGCTGGGTGACCCCGGTGAAACCTCCGAGGTTGAAACAGTCGCGATCGTCATCGGAGGAGGACGCGACCATGAACTTCCACTCCCCCACCCGAAGGCCGGAGAACACGTTGGTCAACCAGTAATAGAGGTACTTCCGGTTCGACACACCCTCCGTGTCGAGCAGGAACGACGTCTGGTCGACACCGTCGACGTAACGGTCGGCCGGAATCGAGCCGCCGGTGCCCGGAAAGGGTGAAGAAGGTGTTGAACAGGTCCATCTGGGAGAAGATGCCGTCCGAGGCCCGGTCCGCGGCGATCGTCCCGGGCCAGGTCACGATGGCCGGCACCCGCTGGCCGCCCTCCCAGGTGGACCCCTTCGCGCTGCGGAACGGCGAGTAAGCCGCATCGGGCCAGGTCTCCATCTCGGGTCCGTTGTCCGAGGAGATGAAGACGAGGCTGTCCTCCATCTGCCCGGTCGACTCCAATTCGGCGACCAGCCGACCGACGATGTCGTCGAGCTCGACGATGGTGTCCTTGTAGGGATGCCTGGCCGGCGAGGAGCCGAGGAACCGTTCGTGCGGATAGTTGTCGAAGTGGGCCCCGCGGGTGCAGTGGTAGAGGAACCACGGTTTCCGCTCCCCGACGGGCGGCTCCGCCATCCGGCGGACGAAGTCGAGGGAGTAGGCCGCCCACTTGTCGTCGAGCAACGAGAGTACCGGGATGGTCACCTCCTCGACGTTCTCGGTCTCGCCGCCCCGGCTGGCGTGGACGAAGCACTTGTTGAAGGGAAGGTTCTTCACCCATTCGGTCCGCTCTTCGCTGTAGACGATCTCAGGGAAGAAGGAGGGATCGCGCCACTCCGTGTACATGTCCGAAACCGAGAGGAAGCCGTAGAAGTCGTCGAAGCCCACGTTCTGGGGCTGCGACTCGACGTTCTCGCCGAGGTGCCACTTGCCGACGGCCTGGGTCACGTACCCCGCGTCGGAGAGAAGCGACGCGAGAGTGACCTCACCGTCGAGCCCTCCCCGTTGCCCGTACATCGGGGGTCGCAGCAGCCCGTGCCGCATCGGGAGCCGGCCGGTCATCAACGACGCCCTCGAGGGGGTGCACGACGGCTCCGAGTAGCAAGAGGTGAGGAGCAGACCCCGCCGCGCCAGTCGGTCGATGTTGGGCGTCGGCGCGCCCACCGCAACACCGCCCCCGTAGCAGCCGAAGTCGCCCCAACCGACGTCGTCGAAGAGGATCACGAGGAAGTTCGGCTGCCGGCCACCCGCCCGGTAGCGATCCAACGAAGCCCCGGCGCGTCGCTCCTGCTCCTCGATGACGAAGCGCGGCTCTCCGGCGTCGGAGTGGCGCGTCGTCTCGGCGACGACGGGATCGTGCGGCATCGGAGGTCTCCCCGGGCTCGGATGGCTGCCCGATGCTAACGAGTTCCTTGGCGCGCCCGGGTCGTCACCACCGGGGGCCGTCGCCGCCCATGGCAGCAGTCGACGCTGGGGCAGAGGCGACCTGGTGACTAACCAACTCCCTTCGGCGTGCCGCGAGCGCTCACCGCGACCGTTCCGTACCGCGCCACACCGTCGTGGGTCCATTCCGGCAACGGACGCTCCAAGGCACCGCGGTCCCACCCACCCAGGTCTGCCGCGGCTGCATACGTCGTCTCGAGAAATCCCGTGAGCACACCTTCGGGGTCGGAGCCCACACGCACCACCTCGTAAGGAAGGACGAACTCCCCGAGGTCGGTGTCGTAGCGCGCCTCTGCGGGGGTGACCGCCGCCTCGCGGTAGCCCTCGGGCTCGGGGTAGGCGTAGCTGTAGAAGGCGCCCTCGCTCCCGCCACCGGGCCAGAACCCCGCGCTGCTCACCTCGTGGGAGTAGGCCTCGAGCATCACGTGCTCCCCACAGTGCGGCGCGCCTCCTCGATGGGGAGGCGCGGGCCGTCCCGAGAACCTGGTCGTCGCCAGATCAAGGGCACCCCAGAACAGGTGAACCGGGCTTGCCTTGCCGACGTAGGTGGTCCGGAACCGGTGGAGCACCAGCGAGGTGCTGACCATCAGGCGCCAGAAGCGCTCCACGTACTCCTCGTCATAGGAGCGGTGCACCTCGTCCTGCTCGAAGGGGATCGCACCGGGAATCTCCACCGGCATTGACCAGATGACCGGGTCGACCTCGAGATCGTCCAGCACCGCCGTCACCTCCGCATAGAAGCTCGCCACGGTCCGAGGCTCGAGTACGACGGTCCGGGAGTCACCGGAGACGTCGATCCGCAGGGCGTGGTCGACGAGGTCGAAGGCGATCTCGAATCCCCTTCCGTCGGCCGTCCACATGAGCGAGGTGGTCAGCCCGCGCCCGTTGACGTAGAGGGGCACGTTCCACCAGTGGTTCATGAGCGGCGAATGTGTGAGGCGCACCTTCCCGACCACCTGGGTCCAGAGCTGCAGCGTCTCACGTGTGTCGGCCCACTCGTCGAGAGGGAGTGGCGGCCACATCGGCTGTGCAGCACTCTGCATCGATCGCGCCTCCGAGCTCGGACGGCTCCTCGTTGGCCGCGGCAGAAGGCTACCGTTCGAGCGGATTCTGTCCCGCCAAGCCTTCTCCTCGACCCCGGTGCGCGCGTCGCACATCCGCCCGACCACACAGCGCAGGATGGGTCGACGCCGGTGGGGACGGAGGGAGTCGAACCCTCACTGGAGGCGGTTTAAGCGCCTTGCCTCTGCCGGTTGGGCTACGTCCCCTGCGCCAGGTTAGGACCTCGACCGGCTCGGGCACGGCAGAGAGAGCCGCTCGTCGCCACGACGGACCGCACCCGACGAAGAGTCCGGCGGCGCGCCATGACGCGCTACGCCCGCACGTGGAGCGCGGCAACGACTCGGGCCTCCTCGTCGCGGGGCGCATCGACCAGCGTGCACAGCTGTGGCGAGCCGGGCCAGGGGCCGAGCACCGTGGTCGGGCGGCGATCGGGGTCCCATTCGGCCCACACTTCCGGTTCGATGCGCGACGGGGCCCCGCGCCTTCCGTTCGCGGCGACGGGTGAGCCACTGCGCGCGAAGTCGGTCCAGGCGGCACGAATCGATGCCGACAATCCGAACGCGCCGTCACCTCCCCCAGCGAAGGTCTGGACCACCGGGTTGTGGACCGTCCCGAAGACGAAGGGCAGGTCGATGGCGTGGCACGAGCCGAGGACGCCACCGAACGCCGGCGATTCCCAGGTGAACAGGTAGCAGTAGGTCCCCACCCCGGGTCGAGCCGTCCGCGCATGGGCATCGGCAAGGTCGAGGCTCGGGACCCGGAAGAGATGCTCGGTCGCGATCGCATTCCACAAAGCGACCGGGTTGACCGCCTCGCCCCGCCCCCGGCGGATCTCACGGACCGCGTCGACCATCTGCCCGCCGGCGTCCGGGTCCGGAGTGATCCTCCGCATCCAGCGGTGGAGACCGGCGTCGTCGAGCGAGTTGAAGTCGGGGATGCCGAGTGCGAAGAAGGCCGACTCGTCACGGGTGGTCCCGACGATCAGCGGCACGTCGGAGGCGACGCCGTCCACCACGGCCTGCTCCGGACGGCTGGTGAGCAATCCGCCGTCGACGACGGGCTTCATGAGCAGACCGGAATCATCGGTCGCTCCACTGGTTTGGCCGAACGACGAGATCGCGTCGACCCACTGATCGGCCGGCACTCGCTCCAGCTCGGCGCGGGAGAGCGCGACGCCGAGATGGGCGGCGAGCTTCTCGGTCAGGGTGGCAGCGTCGTCCATCGACGCGCTGTAGGGCGGTCCGCTCTGCACGATCGCCCGGTGGAACAGCCCGCGTGCCGCGTCGACCCCGAGGAGGCCGGCGACACTCATCCCACCTGCCGACTCGCCGAAGAGCGTGACGTTGTCCGGATCACCTCCGAAGGCGTCGACGTGCTCGCGCACCCAGTGGAGCGCAGCCACCTGGTCCGCGAGGCCCCAGTTCCCGCAGCCGTGCCACTCCCGCCCGTCGAGCCACTCCTGCCCGTCTTCCTCGAGCGCGGGATGGGCGAGGAATCCGAACGCGCCGAGGCGGTAGTTGAGGGTGACGACCACCACGTCGCCGTCGCGTGCGAGCATGCCGCCGCGGTAGAGACCGCCCGACCCAGAGCCGGTGAGGAACGAGCCGCCGTGGACCCAGACCATCACCGGACGGCGACCGTGCGTCGGCAGAGGGGGTCCAGACGTTGAGGGTGAGACAGTCCTCGGAGACCACCTCGGGATCCCGGCCCAGCGTGAGCTCGACGAAGTTCTCCGACTGGGGAGCGACGGGACCGAAGCGATCGCAGTCCCTGACGCCCGTCCACGGTTCCGGGGGTGCTGGCGGGCGCCACCGACGTTGACCGGCAGGCGACGCCGCGTAGGGTATGCCCGAGAAGGACCACAACCCCTTTCGCTCCACCCCTCTGATTCGGCCTGTCGCGGACCTCGACGACCCCGTTCACCGTGCGCCCTCCAACTCCTCCAGTTCGGGCCGCGAACTGCCGATATCACCCGAAACCGCTCCACGCCATGGAACCATGCCGTCGGCCTCCTGAGGGAGGGGAAGTCGCGACCGCCCTTCCCAACAGGGACGACGGACACCGACGACCACCGGAATCCCGACCCCGTGCCACTCCCCGCCCGCACCACCGCCCGAACCGCGCGGCCCTCGAGTCCGCCTCGGTGCCCTTCTCTGCGGGACCGCCCTCGCGACGCTTCTCTGGTCGACCGTCCTCGCCGACTCCGTCGGTCGCTGCAACGACCCCTCCCGCCAGCTCGTCGACGTCGAGCTCGACGACGTCCACGACTGCGGCAAGCCCTTCGCAGGGACAGATCAACGCGACCGAGTCCGAGGTCGCCACGATCGAGAGCCAGATCGCGAGCCAGCAGAAGACGCTCGATCAGGCCGACGAGCAGTACGACCAGATCTCGGTCAAACTGACGTCGACGCGAACGGCCCTCACCTCCACCCAGGCGTCGATCCGCGCGGCGAAGGCGAAGCTCACCGCCGAGCGCAGTCATCTTGCCGAGGATGCGGTCCAGTCCTACATCGGTGACACCTCGGCCGAACGCGGTCGCGGCGCTCTTCGCCTCGCCGACCAGCGGATCACAGACGAGGGCCCTGTACGAGCAGGTGGGTGTCGGCAACGTCGTCGCCGACGTCAAGCGAGTGCAGGCGGGTCAGCACCAGCTGAGCACCACCCAGTCCAAGCTGCTCGGCGAGCAGCAGGCCGAGACGTCCCAACTCGACGCCGAGAGCCATGCGCGACAGAGCGCGTCTTCGGCCGCTGCGCTCTCCGAGGCGACCCTCGCGCAGGTCAAGGGCACCCTCGCACAGGAGATCGCGCAGCAGGCCGCTGCAGAGGCCGCCGCGGCGGCACAGGCGGCGGCATCAGCGACCACGGCGGCCAGGGCAGCAGGCCGCCGCGGCAGCGGCGGCCGAGGCCGCCCAGGTCGCGAGCACCGTGAGCGGCGGCAGCGCGGCGGCCGGCAGCGCGACCGACTCGGCCAACCAGGCCGCCGGATCGGCGATCGGGCCCGTCCGGAGCGGCAACGATCCGCAAGCGGCCGGCCTCGCCGCGGTGCACGGCGCGATGCACTACCTCGGCGTGCCCTACGTCTGGGGCGGGGCGAGCTCGGCCGGCGTCGACTGCTCCGGGCTCACCATGCTGGCCTGGGCGCAAGCCGGCGTCTCGCTCCCCCACTCGGCCGCGGACCAGTACGCCGATTCCGAGCACGTGAGCCTCTCGGACCTCGAACCGGGCGACCTGCTCTTCTACGACCTCGACGGGACGGGCATCGACCACGTGGTGATGTACGTCGGCCCGGTCCTCGACGGCCAGGCGACCCCCTACGGCGTCGACACCATCATCCAGGCCGCCCACACCGGCACCGTCGTCACCTTCAACCCCTCTGGTACTACGGCCTGGTCGGTGCCGGCCGGCCCTGACCGGCTCGCCCGGAGGCCGCGGCCGACGATGAGACGTCGGGGGAGGCGCCCGCGACAGCGCCGCCGGGCGTAGGGTCGCTCCCGACCCCATGGCGCCCGAGCTGACCATCATCGTCCCCGCGTTCAACGAGGCCGCGCGGCTCGGCGACGGGATGCGACGCTTCGAGGCTGCGGTCGAGTCGGGTGCGATCGACGTCGAGACGACCGAGGTCGTGGTGGTCGACGACGGGAGCACCGATGCGACCGAGGCCAGCCGCCCGGAAGCTCCTCGCCCCCCTCCCCCACCACCGCGTGGTCCGCCACCCGGTCAACCGCGGGAAGGGCGCAGCCGTCCGCACCGGGCGTGGCCCTGGCGACCGGCGCCTGCACCGCCTACATGGACGCCGACATGGCGATCGACCCGATCGCGGTCCCCTTGCTCCTCGACGGTCTCGTCTCACACGACGTCGCGGTCGGCTCGCCGGGCCCTGCCCGCCTCGATGGTCGAGAGCACCTACGCGGTCCGCTCGCTGATGGGCCGGCTCTTCAACCAGCTGGTCACGACGGGGACCGGGTCTGCGGCTCCGCGACACCCAGTGCGGGTTCAAGGCATTCCGAACCCCCGCCGCCCGCCTGCTGTTCCACCTGGCGACGATCGACCGCTTCGCCTTCGACGTCGAGGTCCTGACCCATGCGCAACGGTTGGGGATGTCGATCACCGAGGTGCCCGTGCACTGGCGCCACGTCCCGGAAAGCACCATCCATCCCGCTCCACGACTCGTTCGCGATGCTCGCCGACGTCTACCGAACCGCAACTCGGGCTGGTGCAACCGGCCTCGGTCACCACGGTGTTCGTGCGCGACACCGAGGGCCGCAGGCCGGATCCCGGAGATCGTCCACCGCGAATCGGGTCCGCACTGGCGCCGGTGCTCGGAGGGACTCCGGTGCCGGTGCTCCTCCTCGACGCCGCGGTTGCCGTCCTCCTCGCGCTGGTCGCACCCTCGGACACGACGGCCGCGCTCGGTGCACTGCGGGCCGCGCTCGACACCCCTCGAAGTTTCGGCCCGGCCGATGAGCACCCGCGCACTGCGATCCCTCGGGCCGCTCCGGAGGTCGGCTCGAGCCCTCCTCGCGGCGTCGGCCCGCGCGGGCCGGCCGGAGGCCGGTGACTCGCTCCGTCGCACCCGCGCCCCGCCGGGACCGAACCCGGCGGCGGTACCATGCGCCGTGTGAGCTCGGACCAGGTGGACGCGCGAAGCGACGAGGGAAGTGCGCCGGGCCCCCGACCGACCGGGACCTCATCGAGGCCGTCGTCGAGAACGGCGCCGCGCCCCGAGGCCGGATCGAGGCTCGAGGCCGAGCACGTCCGACGGCGCCGCCAGCCCGATCGCTCTCGATCGTGCCGGTCCCGACCATCGAGCGGACCGACCCGCCCGACGAGCCCCGCCGCTCCGACGTCGACGGGTGGGGGCGGTCGGAGCACATGCGGACGATCGTGCGCCGGCTCTACGACCCGATCTACCGCTACTGGTTCCGGGTCGAGTGGGAGGGAATGGAGAAGATCCCGACCAAGGGCGGTGCTCTCCTCATCGCCAACCACGCCGGCGCCATCCCCTCGGACGCGCCGGCCATCATGCACGGCATCGAGACCGAGACTCGGACGGCCGGTCTACGGCCTCGCCGACTACTTCTTCCGCACCATCCCGGTGGTCGGGACCTTGTGGTCGCGGACCGGCGGCGTGCCGGCCCACCCCGACAACGCCTACCGCCTCCTCCACGACCAGCAGCAGCTGGCCCTGGTGTTCCCCGAGGGGACCAAGGCGACCTCCAAGACCTACGCCGACCGCTATCGGCTCCGCCGGTTCGGGCGGGGCGGCTTCGTCGAGATCGCCATGCGGGCGGGGGTCCCGATCGTCCCGATCGCCGTCGTCGGCGCCGAGGAGTCGATGCCGATCGTCTTCCGGGTCGGCGGCCTGGCGAAGCTGCTCAAGCTGCCGTACTTCCCGGTGACGGTCAACTCGCTCCTGCTCGGACCGCTCGGCTACGTCACCTACTTCCCGGCCAAGATCAAGATGCGGGTCCTCGACCCGATCACCTTCGACGTCGAGCCGGGCCTCGAGCGCTACTCGAGGAGCAAGGTGATGGACGAGGCGGAGAACGTCCGGGCCGATGCTCCAGGACGCGCTCCACGACATGCTCCGCGAGCGCCGCAGCATCTGGTTCGGCTGATCCCGATGGGCCGCCGCGTGCTGATCACCGGTCTCGACACCTTCTGGGGCGGTCGGATGGCCCAGGCCCTCGAGGCGGAACCGGACATCGAGATGATCCTCGGGCTCGGGACCGACGACCCGAAGGTCCCGCTCGAGCGGACCGAGTTCGTGCGGTCCGACCAGAAGTACTCGATCCTCAACCGGATCGTCCGGGCGACCCAGGTGGACACCGTCGTCCACACCTTCCTCGAGACCAACTCCACTCGGTGTCGAGCACGCGCGCTCCACGAGATCAACGTGATCGGCACGCTCAACCTGCTGGCCGCGGCCGGATCCGCCGGGTCGTCGGTCCGCAAGGTGGTCGTCAAGTCGTCGACCCACGTCTACGGCGCGGCGAATCGGACCCCGCCTGGTTCCGCGAGGAGACACCAGCGCACCGCGCCCGGTCCGGACCCGGCTCGAGCGCTCGCTGCTCGAGGTCGAGTCGCTGGTGCGGGACTTCACCGAGGACAACCCCCACCTGGCGGTCACCGTGCTGCGCTTCGCCAACGTGCTCGGCACCGACATCGTCACCCCGATCAGCCACAACCTGCGCCGGCGCGCTGCTGCCCGTGCATCGCCGGCTTCGATCCGCTGCGTGCAGTTCGTCGAGGAGGACGACGTCGTCCGGGCCCTCGAGTTCGTCACCGGCCAACCACCTGCCCGGGGTCTTCAACGTGGCCGGCGCGGGCAAGGCTCCCGTGGAGCGAGGTCGCCTCGATCGGCGGCGCCCACCTCCTGCCGCTCCCGCCGTTGCGACCCGAGCTGTTCGCGTCGCCCCTCCGGCGGCTCGGCGGCCTCCAGTTCCCCCCGGAGATGGAGGCACTCGCTCCGCTACGGGCGGGGCGTGGACACCTCGAAGCTGCTGCGCGGCCGGGTTCGAGTACCGCTACACCAGCGCCGGGGCGGTCGACAGCTTCGCCCGGGCCAACAACCTGCGCCGGGCCACCGGAGGCGGCGGACCGGAGTACCGCTACGAGCAGGACGTCGAGCAGTTCTTCCGCCACTCGCCCGCCGTGGTCCGGGGCGATCGACGCCTGAGCCGGCCGTCGGCTCCGGCTGGCCGGCTCAGGACGCGGTCAGCCGCCAGCCAGGACCAGGCAGCTCGCGGCTCCGCGAGCACCCCACTCCTCGGAGGTCATGGCGTAACCGGACGTGGTCCTCCCACTCGCCGTTGATCTCGAGGAAGCCGAGCGGCGACGCCCTCGTTGCGGAGGTCCAGCTTCTCCACCACCCGCCGGCTGGCGTAGTTGCGCGGGATGATCGCGACCTCCACCCGGTGGAGCCGTAGGGTCTCGAAGGCGAACTGCAGCACGACCACGACCGCCTCGGGCACGAGCCCGGACCGGCCAGCTCCTCGGTCGATCCAGTAGCCGATCGAGCCGTTCTGGAACGGGCCCCGCTGGATCGACGAAAGCGTGACCTCGCCGGCGAACCGGCCCTCCACGAAGATGCCGAACCCGAAGCCCGTTCCGAGCTGGCGCTCCCGCTCCCGCATGGTGCACCGGGCGGCGAAGCTGGCGGCGTCCTCGGGCGGCAGGGGCGCGCCCTTGGAGCGCGGCTCCCACGGCACCAGCCAGTCCCGGCACCGCGCTGCGGACCTCGAGCCACGCCGTCGTAGTCGCTCTCGACGAGGGTCGCCAAGCGGACCCGTCACCGGGCAGCTCGAGCGAGCGCACGACCTGCGAGCCGTGCGATCGGAGGCCGTGGCTCATCGATTCCCCCCGAAGACGCGGGCGAACTCCCATCGATGCATGGTAGGTCACCGGAACCGATGCGGGAGGAGACGGGCGGTCGGGCGCCGTGCTTCGTAGCCGCGCCGCCGACGGACCATGGCCGACTGCGCCCGAGGACCGGCCTCGACGAGGCCGGTGCGCGGGGAACGCCCTACTCCGGGTGACCGGCTACCCGAAGGCCGTCTGCCGCGGCGCCAGGGTCCGTTGCGGGACGATCGCGTCGAAGAACCCGGCGTGCACGATCGAGTAGGTGATGCCTGCTCGCGAGCAGCGATCGTTCGAACGCGGCCTCGGGGACGAAGCCGGCCTGCAGATTGATCGGTGCCGAATTGCGTGCCCGCGAGGCGGACTCCGGCGGGCGGGACGAACAGCCATGCCGGTCGCGCGACTTGTCCGACCTGCTGCCGCGATCGACGGTGACCTGACCTGGTCCCAGGGCGTAGGAGTGAAGTTCAGGGCTCCCCCGGAGAGGTAGTCCAGCTTGTAGGCGACCCAGTAATTGGCATACCCGAAACGGATCCCGTGCTCTTCGAGGAGGGCGATCTCCTTTTCGGTGGTGGCGTTCGGGTCCCGCGCGAGCACGCTGTGGGGGTTCCCGCTCACGATCGAGGCGAATCCGGCCGCAGCCGACGCGACCAGTGCCACGACGAGGAGCGAGACACCGGCGCGGGCCGCGCTCCGTGCACGATCGGTTCCGGACATCCGCGAGTGGGCATGCGACGAGCGGATCCTCGGGACGAGCAGACGCGGAAGCCGTTCGCACCCCATAGCCAGGGTCAGGGCCGCAAGGGGCGGGAGGTACTCCGAGTACCGCCCGTCGTACCAGAACGCACCAAGCGGGTTGAGCGCATAGAGGAAGGGGAATGCGATCACCCCGACGGCGATCGCCCGGCCCCGTCCCCCCTGGAGCAAGCAGACGGCGAGCGAGGCGATGAGCGCTCCGAAGATCAGCACGTCTAAGGCCAGACCGAGTGCCCCGGGCAGGAGCTGGGCTCCGGTGATGGTCCGGTGGACCCCGAGCTGCAGTGGGAGGACGTCCACGAAGAACACGTGCAGGTGGCTGAGGTAACCGCCACTGCCGGGGAGGGCGACCCGCGAGGAGTCGATCGAGAGAAAGCCGTCGGGGATGTTCGACCACAGCCACGGAAGTGCGCCGATCCCGAACCCGATCAGTGCCACCCCGATCCGGGGCAACCAGAAACGGCAACCCGAGGGCCGTCCAGGTACCGATGACCGCCCCGAGGACGAGGGGAATCGCGGGGACCAGGAAGAAGGTCATCTCGGGGATGCCCACCAGCCGACGCCCACGAGCAGCCCGAACGCCGCGACGTCGAGCACGGACGCCCGTCCGTCGAGGATGCGGAGGGACACGAGCAGGGTGGCGACGCCGACTGCGAGGGTCAGGTTGCGGAACCCGTACTCGGTGGTGTTGGTGACGCCGAACATCGGGACCGTCCACACGACCACGCCGGCCAGCGCCGCGAGCCATCGGTCCTCCACCAGGCGAAGGGCGGCGCGCCAGGTGAGAAGCGCAGTCGCCACCATGAGGATCGCCGGGACGACGGTGAGGGAGAGCGCGTTCTGACCGCCGACCGCGAGCGCCACAGCCACCACGAAGGGTTCGACCCCTCCGTAGGTCTGTCCCCAGTAGAACGCGGTGAAGTGGCCGTGGAGGATCTCCCTCGCCATCAGGCCGACGACCGCCTGGTCGGAGTCGATCGAGACATGGGTGACCAACCACGCTCGGCCGGTCGATTCCGGCGACGATCCCCGCGGCGACCAGGCTCCCGCCGATGACCGGCCAGAGCAGGTGGCGACGGAGCGCCTCTGGAGACCGGGGCCCGGAGGCAGTCGACTCGGAGGCCGCGGGCGCTGTTGCGACGGCGGCGATCGGATCCTGTTGGACCTGTGTCGTCATTCGACGGTCAACTCGACAGCCTCGCTGTTCCGGACCCTGACTGGTGACGGCGCGATCCGACGCACGTGCACACGGCGGGAAGCCCGCCCACCCTCTCGGAAAGCTCGGCGCACATGGCCATTGCGTATCGTAGATCGGCGGCCGGCCGAACAAGCGCCAGCTAGGGCGCTACCACCGTTGCGGTCCCGCTCGGCCGCCGTCAGCGCTCGCGCGCTGCCGAAGCTCCCTAGGCGACGAACCCTGTTGCGTCGAAAACGACGTCCGTCGTCCCGCGGCGAAGATATCCATCACTCCGGAACCCGAAAGCTTGACGGTGACACCGTTGGCGATGACCTGTCCCGCCCAGTAGTTGATCGAGGAGGTTGTGGGTCGCGACGTGCCGGCGGGAAGAGGGTCAGATAACCCGCAGCTGCGGGCTCACGACGGTGACGTTTCCGATGACCGCGACCGCTCCTGAAGGAATCGACACGCCCCGACCGACTCCCCGGTGACCTGGAGTCCGTATGTCGTTCCGCCGGCAATGGGACGCCCTTGTCGATTGCCGCAGGATTGACGGGCCGGGTGTCGAGGATGCGGATCGGGCTCGCCAACAGGCGAGCGACGCCTTGGGCGAACGATGACGGGCCGGTGAGCGCCACCCATTGCCCGCGGCCGTTCGAGTAGTGGAGCGTCCCATCGCTCAGGACGATGAACGAGCCTGGATGAGGCTTGGAGCCCGCTGCCCCGGTCGGAAGAGTCGTAGACGAAATCGGGGCGAGGTAGAGCGACGGGAGGCCGGTGTTTGTTGCCGCGACTCCTGGGTTCCAACTGGTTCCCACACCCTGCACGCCAGCGGTGCCAACCGGTGTTCGTGCCGTTCGAAATACCCTGAATTCCGGTAGTCCCGTCCCTTTACCCCGATAGATCGAACGTGTCATCGCCGAGGGCGGTTCCCTCGACTGCAATGACAGGAGAAATGCCCGCGCCGGCGCCGAGTGTTGTCGACACTTCGAAACCGTTGCCTCCGGTCAGGGAGGTGACGCCGGAACCGGCCGTGTTGTCGTCACCGACCAGCAGTGCGCTGCCCGGAGTCGCACCGGCAGGTGAAGCAGTCAGCGCGTTGGCCACTGCAGCGGTTCCCACAGCAGCGACCCCGGCAGCCCCCAACTGGAACAGCCTGCGCCGGCTCGTCGGCTTCCCGCTCAACTCTGAGGAGAATCGCTGCCTTCGCTCGCGAGTCATCGATCACCTCAAACCCGTCGGACATGCCTTCCTCCCTGGTCGGAGTCGCTGTCGGAGCCACTTTCGGGAGGACTCTACGTCAGGGGGGCCTCGAGATCGCGGATCTCACCACTCTCTCTGTCAGACGACTCGGCCACGGTGGATGCAGCACCGAGCTCCGCTTCGATCCTTTCGACGGCGGACCTCACCTCCGGTGCTGGACGGTAGGAAGGGCGGGCCGGGTCGCCGGATCCTCGGTGCGCGAGCGCTCGAGGATCCCCATGTTCGCCAGCTTCTCGGCGGCCACCACAGCCTCCTCGTAGGCGAGGCCGATGTCTTCCGCGACCTCATCGAGACGGCCCGAACGTCGGAGCCAGGTGGCAATGACCAACTCGGGCCCGGGTGCCGGCAATTGGAGTTGCGCTCCGATCCCAGCGAGCAGCAGCGACCACCACTTCGAGCCGCCGGCTGGTCAGCCGGGCGCCGGCGATCGAGAGCTCGAGTGAGGAAGACGGCACTCGGTCCGACGTCACGCTCTTTGAGGAAAGGCGCCCAGTCGTCCTGGTGGTAGCGGAACTGCTCGATCGCACCCCAATCGACTGTCCTCGGCATGTCCTCGCCGGTCAACAAGAGGTAAAGCAGGCGAGCCACTCTGCCGTTACCGTCTGCGAAGGGATGGATCTCTCCGAGGACGTAGAGCATCCAGGCGGCGCGGACCGTCGGCGGGCTCGGCGGCCGAGTCCGGCGACGGCGACTGCCGACTCCAGAAGAGCGCGACAGCGGCTCCGCGGCGGCGCCGGGTAGGGCGCCACCGGCAGGTTGCCGTCGAATTCGACCGCACGGATCATCCCCGGGTTCGACTCGTCCGGATTGTCCATCCGTCCCTCGGTCAGGGCGTTGAGCACATACGGGCGTCTCGGGGCGAAGACGGGGCGGCTGGTCGTAACCGAGCTGGATGATCGCCAGCCGGCTGTCGACGTACCGGTAGGCGGCGGCCACGCCCTTGATGCGCTCGCGGTCGGCGGTCGGAAGGAAGGTCCGTGGCGAGGGAGGACCCGTGGACCCGATCCACCTCGGATCGACGGGCGGACATTGGCCACCGCGGCAATCGTCGTCCGGAGCTGAGAGGCGGGTGACCAGGCCGGGCCGCGGCCGGTGGGGCGCCGACCAGCGCGGCGTCGAGCCGCAGATGCTCGGTCCCGGTGCTCGGAGAGCAACGTGGTGGAGATCCGGGGGACCGGGGGAGATTGCTGCTCACCCGTCGCTGCCGGTTTGGGACTCCTCCGAGGAGAAGACGAGGGTCGCATCCGCCCCGAGCAGGCCGGAGCTCATGTGGGAGTCGACGTAGAAGAGGTCGTCACCGCGCTCGACGACCGCGGCGCCGGCCTCCTCGCAGCTTCGCCGAAGCGCGGCCAGCTCCTCGGTCGAACTGACGACGAAGTTGAGCTGGGACAGCCGCGGTTCGGGATTGCCGTGCGGTATGCCGCGCCCCGTGTCGGTCGGACAGAGCAGGTTGATGACGATCCTCACCCGCGTGCACCTGGGCCACATCTGCGTCGAGCGTCGGGTGCCGGAACGTCGGCTCAACCTCCAGACCGAAAACGGTCGCCGAACAGTTCGAGGCAAGGAGCGAGGTCCGCCACGGTGAACTCGATGGCGACGAGGTGGGGGGCGACCACGGCGCCATGATTTCTCGCGGCCTCCGCCTTGTCCACACGGTCGGCGGAGTGCACGCCGGATCTAGGATCGCCCCGGTGGAGGACTCCCCCGGCGGCACTCGTGCCCTCTTCGTCCTCGGCTCCCCGCGCTCGGGGACGACGCTGATCGGCAGCTACCTCGCCTCGGGCGCTCGGGTGCTCGACCTCGGGGAGTACGGGGGGTTCCATCTCGCCCACACCGTCGCGCCCGCGACACTCGGCGCGATGCCCGGCTCGCACCGAGCGGAGTACCTCGCGTGACCTCATGGACCACGCACGAAGATTCGCCGAGGAGGTCGCGCGATCTCAGGGCTGCGAGTGGTACTGCGACACCACCCCGTGGAACCTCCTGGTGGCCGATCGCCTCGCCGCCCAGCTGCCCGACGCCCTCTTCGTCCTCATGCTCCGGCACTACTCGGGCACCGTCCAGAGCCTGCGCCGGTCGTTCGAATCGGGGTTCGTCTGGGCCGGCGAAACGCTGGCCGACTCGGCGCGGATCTGGGCCCACTTCTACCGCTGCGCGGCCGAGTACCCGCCGACCGGGCCGTCGCGGTGAGCTACGACGCGCTGGCCGACGAACCCGGAAACGTGCTCGGTCCCTCGGCGCCGTGGCTGCACGAGCAGGGATTCCCGACCGACGACCTCGACCTGGGCCAGCTCGCGGTCAGCCACGCACCACCCTCGAGTGGTCCACGGCCGACCATCGGCGTGCGCTCGGGGAGCGCGGGTTGGCGTTGCACTCCGTCCAGTCCTTCGACCCGAACGGTTGGAGCGGCGACATCCACCAGCTGGTGTGGCCCTTGGTCGAGGAGGTGCACCGGGACCTTTCGTGCCGATTCCCGACGGTGTACGTCCGGCCGGCACCGCCCGCCGCTCTCGCGGCCCGTCACGAGACCCCGGGCTCGGCAGCCTTCGACGTGGAGCTGGCCTGGTGAACCGACCGGCGTCGGGCCCGGTCGTCATCGGCGGCGTCGGTGGCAGCGGCACCCGGATCGTCGCCAAGATGCTGCGCGAGCTCGGCGTCGGACCTCGGCGACGACCTGAACAACTCGTCGGACAACCTTTGGGCCACCCTGCTCCTCCGCCGTCCGGTCTGGTACCGCGAGAACAGTTTGGACGGCGGGCGTGAGATCGATCACGCGCTCACCGTTCTCGAGCGGACGCATGCAAGGCCGACTGGAGGTCGATCCCGCCGTCGAGCGTCTGCTCGAGCGGGCCGGACGAGAGCTGCGCGAGCAGGGCTTGAGCGAAGCGTGGACCCGGACTCGGATCGAGAACATGATCGAGCGCGGCGGATCGGGGAGCCGCTCGAACACTTGGTGGGGTTGGAAGGAACCCAATTCGCTACGTGTACGTCGAGTTCATCGCGCGACACTTCATCGACACACGGTACGTGCACGTGATCCGGCACGGCCTGGACATGGCCTTCAGCAGCAACCAGTGGCAGGTCCACGCCTGGGGATGGCTCTTCGGCATCGCCCCCACCGACTCCATAGATCCCGTGACCGCGCTCGATTACTGGCTCAGGGCGAACACGGCGTCAATCGGCGCGGCGACCCGTTCGCTCGGGCCGAGGTTCCTCCTCGTCAGTTACGACGCGCTCTGCGCCGAACCCCGAGCGCGAGGCTCAGCGGATCGCGTCTTTCGTGGGCACCGAGCCGACACCGTCGCAGTTGACCCACATCACCGAGCTCGCCGGAACTCCGTGTGTCGTCCGGGACGATGGCGACGGTTCGGCACGGATCCCTTCCGGCCGGACCAACTCGCGAGGGTCGCGGACCTCGGCTTCGACGTCGAGTGAGCGTGCAGTGCCCGGGGCACTGCCGACGCAGCTGCTCGGTTACCAGCGGCGACCGATCGCCATCAGGTGCCCGCTCATCCCGACGAACGCGGGGTCGGCTTCATACCGACTGAGCAGCTCGAAGAGCGCCGTCGCAGAGTCGCGGATCGGCCAGGCGCTGTGCAAGATCGCCGAGCAAGTGGAAGAAACCCTCGATGGCGAGGATCACCACCTCGGTGAAGCCCGCGCCGGCTCAGCTCGCCCCCGAGCTCCTCGGGCCGGTGGGCGAACGCGAGATAGGGGCCGTCGCCCTCCGGTCGTCGGCCGGTGTCGACGAACGAGGTCACCCCTCGGCGCAGCCCAGGGTCTCGAATCGTGTTGTGGGCGACCGTGTGACCGAACCAGAAGAAGCGACCCATCGCCGAGGCTGCGAGCACTCCGCCGGGGCGCAATACCCGATAGGCCTCGCCCAGCGCGAGGTGTCGGTCCTCTGGCTCGACCAGATGGAAGAGCGGCCCCATCATGACCACCGCGTCGGCGCACTCGTCGGCGAATGGCAGAGTGCGGGCGTCGCCGACCTGTGCGCTGAACGGTGATCCCGCCCTGCTCGCGCGCTCCGCCTCTTCGACGTGGAGCGGAACCGGGTCGACCAGGTCGACTTCGTAGCCGCGGCCGCGAACCAGGCGGAGTAGACACCCGGGCCCCCGCCCACGTCGATCAGACGCCCGCCCGGCGGCAACCGCTCCTCGAGGATGATCTTCGTCCGCTCGAATTCGAGGCGGTTCCGCGTCTCGAGACGGCCGAGCTCGGCTCCGGTCGTGTAGTGGGCGAGCATCTCCGGATCACTCGCCGGTCCGCTGGTCTGGTCACCGACCGCTGCAGCCGGGCTGAGGTCGTCCGGCTCGGACCAGATGTCGTTGTCAGCCTGTCCCCGCAGCACGGACACCAGATGATCGAAATCACGGAAGGCCGCCTCCCGCAACGCGATCCGCATGTGTTCGTCCGCTTCCTGGTCGGGTGACGCATAGAACCACGCAGGGCGACTGCCGGCGCCATGGTGGTAGACGGTGTCCGCGTAGATGCCGCCGAGGAGGAAATGCGCGTTGCGGGCGTTGGTGCGACGCATGGCCATCACCCGGCGCTTGCGGCGGCGCAACTCGGCGGTCAGGGCTTGGCCCGGCTCGCCTTCGCTCCCCACGAAGGGGAGGTCCAGTGCAAGCAGTTCGGCGTGCCGGATGGCGAGACAACTCACGTGGACGAATGGCGGGAGCTCGGGCGCCATTTCGTCACGCCACACACCGACCACGCCAGCACCTCCATCGAGCTTCGCCACGAGCGTCCTCAACCAGCCGTCGGCGACTGGGACCGCGTCGGTGTCGAGGAGGACCAGGTATTCGACATCCTCATCGACGGTAGCCACGAGGTGATCGAGGGCCGCGGCGTGCGGGATCGGAGACAACTCGTCGTGGCCGGTCGGCCACACCTTGACTCGGTCGGTCGTCTCCATGATCTGCCGGTGCTCGGCGAGCCCCGTGTTGTCCCAGACGTGCACGGAGTACTCCGCCCCGGCCGACCGACGCGTGAGCTCACGGAGGCAGAGCCCGATTCACGCCGTCGACGGTGAGCTTGGTGCGCAGCTCGGGCCAGTCGAACGCCTTGACCAGCGGCTTCGGCAGCGCGAGCCCGGAGGTCTCGATGACGATGTGGTCGGGCTTGGGCTCGCGGGCGAGCAGCGCCGAGACGGCGGGAGCGAAGTCGTCGGCCACCGTGCAGCAGATGCAGCCGTTGGCGAGCTCGATGATCGCGTCCTGCGGGCACGCCTCGTCGGCGCAGCCCATGAGCAGGTCGCCGTCGACGCCGACGTCGCCGAACTCGTTGATGATCAGCGCCAACCGCCGTCCGCCCGCATGGGCGAGGATATGGCGGATCAGCGTGGTCTTGCCCGCGCCGAGGAAGCCGGTGACGATGGTGACGGGGGTCTTGGCCAGCATCGGAAATCCTAGTCGGAGAGGGCGGCAACGAGCGGCGGCGTGCGGGCGACGACGCCCTTGCGGAAGGAGAGCGGCCGCTCGCGCCACGGCACGATCCCGTCGGCGGAGGCGGCGTATTTTCCGGCCGCGGTCGCGACGTCCTCGACATGGTCGCGGGCGTCGAGATCGCCGACGACGTAGGTCCATTTGCCGGGCGCGGCCAGCGCCACGGTGCAGGGCCGTTTGCAGACGGAGAGGCATTCGACCGGGCGGACCGCAATCGCCGCGGCGGCGAGGCGTGCGGCGAGCGTGTCGTAAAAGGCCGCGCCGACCACGCGTTCTCCAGACTTGCAGGTCACGCAGACGAGCAGAGTTGTCGAGGGCGAGTTCCCGGGGGCGGCGCTCATGAGCGGGGATGACGCGTCAGGCGCATTGTAGCCGCGGTCGATGACCGCGGCGGACGCGATCGATAGGGCGTCCGCACGGACGCCCGTCTGTCGACGGGCTATCGATCGCGTCTACAGAGGCGCGCGAACTCGGCGCCAATCGCTAAATCTGTCTGTGGAATGAACCCATGCGCGCTCCCTGGCCGCCCCTCCGGCGGCTGTATCGGGTTGACCGGCGCACGGCAGGTCTCCTGGCTCGCGGCGTCTCGCCGGCGCCGCCTTCCCGGGTTCGCTGGACCCAGTGGCGAATGCGCGCCGGCACGCCGCTTACAGTCGCGGGGGCGGCCGCGGATCGGCCGATGGCCTACCGCATTCCCTTTTCACCCTCGAATCCGAGGGACCGTGCAGGGATTTCTGTTTCACCTTCGCGGGGGGATGTCAAATGTCAGCCAGCCTAACCCGGTCGCTTGGACGGCCCTCGAAAATCCTGCTAGCCCTCGTTCCCGCGAGGCGCCCATGACCGACGCAAACGACCGGCACAAGGCCAAGATGGAGAAGCGCAAGGCGGCGCAGGACGCCGAGGTCGCCTCCAAGACCGATCCTCGAGAAAGGCCTGTTGATCGTCCACACCGGCCCGGGCAAGGGCAAGTCGACCGCCGCCTTCGGGCTTGCGCTGCGCGCGCTCGGGCGAGGCTTCCGGGTGGGCGTGGTGCAATTCATCAAGGGCGGCTGGGCGACTGGCGAACGGCCGGCCCTCGAGCGCTTCGGCGATCAGATCGTCTGGCGCACCATGGGCGAAGGCTTCACCTGGGAGACGCAGGACCGCGCCCGCGACGTCGCCGCCGCCGAGGCCGCCTGGGAGGAGGCGAAGCGCATGATGGCGGACGAAACGATCCGCCTCCTGGTGCTCGACGAACTCAACATCGCGCTTCGCTACGACTATCTGCCGCTTCGACCCCGTGGTCGAGACGCTGCGCACGCGCCGCCTCGGTCTGCACGTCGTCGTCACCGGGCGCAACGCCAAGCCGGACCTGATCGCGGCCGCCGACTGCGTCACCGAATTCGCCCTCGTCAAGCACCATTTCGACGCCGGGGTGCGGGCGCAGGAGGGGATCGAGTTTTGACGATTCGAGCCGCGGTCGCTGACCGCGGGGGCGAAGGCCGCGCCGCTGGCGACCGCGGTCAGCGACCGCAGCTACAAGGGCGGCGTCCATGACCGCCCGGGCGCTGATGTTCCAGGGCACGGGCTCGGATGTCGGCAAGTCGCTGATCGTCGCCGGGCTCTGCCGCGTTTTCGCCCGCCGCGGGCTCGCGGTCCGGCCGTTCAAGCCGCAAAACATGTCGAACAACGCCGCGGTCACCGCCGACGGGGGCGAGATCGGCCGGGCGCAGGCGCTCCAGGCCCGCGCCTGCGGCGTTCCCCCGACCGTCGACATGAACCCGGTGCTGTTGAAGCCGCAGAGCGAGATCGGCGCGCAGGTCGTCGTGCAGGGCCGGGTGATCGGCAACGCGAAAGCCCGCGAGTACCAGGCGCTGAAACCAAAGCTCCTCGACGCCGTGCTGGCAAGCTTTTCGCGCCTCAAGGCCGAGGCCGACCTCGTCATCGTCGAAGGCGCCGGCAGCGCGGCGGAGATCAATTTGCGCGACGGCGACATCGCCAACATGGGCTTCGCCCGCGCCGCCCGCTGCCCGGTCGTCCTCGTCGCCGACATCGACCGCGGCGGCGTGTTCGCCCAGGTTCTGGGAACCGCGGCGGCGCTCGCCGCCGCCGATCGCGCGACCATCGCGGGCTTCATCGTCAACAAGTTCCGCGGCGACGCGAGCCTGTTCGCCGACGGCATGCGGATTCTGGCCGAGTGCACCGGCTGGCGCGCCTTCGGTCTCGCGCCGTTCTTCGCCGAAGCCGCCCGGCTGCCGGCCGAAGACGCGTTCGGGCTTGCGGCGACGAAAGCGCCAGACGACGCGCAAGTCACGATCGCCGTGCCGGCGCTCAGCCGGATCGCCAATTTCGACGACTTCGATCCCCTAGAGGCTCGAGCCGTCGGTGCGGCTCGTGTTCGTCAAGCCCGGCGAGCCGATCCCCGTCGCAGACTGCGTCATCCTGCCCGGCAGCAAGGCGACCATCGCCGACCTCGGCTTTTTTCGCGCTCAAGGGTGGGACATCGACCTCATCGCCCATGTCCGGCGCGGCGGCCGCGTTCTCGGCGTCTGCGGCGGCTACCAGATGCTCGGCCAGCGCGTCGCCGACCCGGAGGGGATGGAGGGAAGCCCAGGCGCGGTCGAGGGCCTCGGCCTCATCGACGTCGAGACGGTGCTGACGGGCGAAAAGACGCTCGAACGGGTCGAGGGCGAGAACGTCCTCAACGGCGCGCCGTTCGCCGGCTACGAGATGCATGTGGGCCGGACGACCGGCCCGGATTGCGCCAGGCCCCTCTTGCGTTTCGCCGACGGCCGCCTCGACGGCGCCGTCGCGCCGGGCGGCCGGGTGATGGGCGCCTACGTTCACGGCCTCTTCGCCGACGACCGCCACCGCGCCGCCTTCCTCGCCGCGCTCGGCGCGGAGTCGTCGGTCGCCTACGAGACGACGGTCGAAGCGACGCTCGACGCGTTGGCCGACCACCTCGAGGCGCATCTCGACTGCGACGGGCTCATCGCGGCGGCGCGGTAGGACGAGGGCATCGCTTGCCCAGTCAATCAAGGCTCATTCGCCAGCGTCGATCTTCACTCACGCATTGAACACGCTCACGGAGCATCATGATGGCCTGGCGGTCGGCTTCAATCGTATAGCGCTGCGTTTTCCGATCTGGGCTATTTCGGCGCGCGCTTGGCGAGGATGCGTTGAAGGGTCCGTCTGTGCATACTGAGTTTCCGCGCCGTCTCGGACACGTTGCGCCCGTTGTCCTCGTAAACGCGCTGGATGTGCTCCCAGCGGACTCGCGCGGCCGACATAATCGGTTCCTGCGCTACCGGCATATCGAGCCGCCCGGCCATCAGAGCGACGACCACGTCGTCGGCGTTTACCGGTTTGGCGACATAATCGAAAGCGCCAATCTTGACCGCCATGACGGCGGAGGCGATGGCGCCATAGCCGGTCAGGATCACGCCGCGGGCATCGGCACGCTTGGCCTTCAGCGCGCGGATGACGTCAAGACCGCTTCCGTCGCCGAGCCTGAGGTCGACAACGGCGAAGGCAGGAGGAGCCGTCTTGATTGCCTCCAGCGCCTCGGCGAGGCTCGTTGCGGCCCGAGCGGTAAACCCGCGCGAAGACAGGGCCCGCGCAAGCCGGTCGCTGAATAAGCGATCATCATCGACGACGAGAAGTGACTTATCGAGAGCTTCCGCGCCGTGCTGAATATCGTAGGTTGACTGGTGAAATGAGTCCTTTTCCATTTCTCACCTCAGGGAACCAATCCAACGCCCACTTCCACGGATTTCGGCAAAAAGGTGTCGTTAAGTCCGATACAGGGCGCCAGCAACGCGGGCGCGAGGTTCCGCCATGGCGCGCCCTCCCAAGGGCCAATAGCAGACCAACATGTAATACCTTTATAGGCAAATGAATATTCACGCTTAATTGATCTTAATTGGTTCGCAACTAAACACAACCATAGATTGGTACGCTCGGCGCGTAGCGGTTGTCACCGTCACTCTCTTTGATCGACGCGCCCGCATCCGCTCTCGTCGAACTTCATCGGCATGACGGGCCACGTTCAGGATCAAAGTGCGTCCTTACCCGGGCAATCGCAAAAGCGGATGGAAACCGAAGGGGAGGGATCGATGCAACGACCCGGAGAGCAAGTCCGCTGTCGCGCCAGCCTCTGTCCCAGCGGTTCTGTGGCCCGGACGCCGTTCGCGACGCCGGGATCACAACCGGACGCGCTCGTCGAACTCCTCGATCGGGATGACCCGCTGGAACTGGACGCCGACGCCGCCCTCGATCAGGCGGACGACCTGGCCCTGCGTGCGCTCGCCGATGCAGATCACATCGCCGATCTGAAGCCCCTCGACGCTGAGCGCGACGCCGGAGCGGGACACGTCGATGATCTCCGCGGGATGCGTAAGCCCCTCGAAATCCACGACGTCGACCCTTGAGGAGATGGGAACGATCCGCTCGTGCCGGCGCCCGATCGGCTGGCCGGCGGCGAGCCGAGCCTGCATGATCGCGATCAATTTCCGAAGCGTGGCCCGCTTCGTGTCGCTGATTTCGATGGACAAGCGGAACCCGCGATCCGTATGGCCGACGACCTCGCCATTCACGGCCCCCAGGCAATCGACGTAGACGACGACGCGCTCCCCGATGGCCGGGCGGGAGGCGGAGCGAGCCCCGATCTCGTAGGCGTCGAAGTCCTCGGTCTCGAAGACCTCGCCGTCGGAGGCGCCGCCCTTGCTGTCAGCCGAAATGAACATGCCTCGCAAGGAATGGGTCACACGGTCGCCGAGGCTGCGGGCCGCCAGGCCGTCCGCCTCGCGCTCGGGGGGAGGCGGACGGTCGCCGAGGCTGCGGGCCGCCAGGCCGTCCGCCTCGCGCTCGGGGGGAGGCGGGCTGCGCCTCGACGGGACATCGGATGTCTGCACGGCGAAGACTCGCTGGTAAGAGCTTGGAGACGGATAGCACGTCCGAGTTAACGAACGGTCGGAGGGCGAGGGCGGCGAGGCCCCTTCGCGTCCTTCCGGTATTCCCCCGACATGCGCCGCCGCTTCGGCGATGACCGTCCCCCCACCGCCATCCTCGCCGCGTCGGGCCGGCTCGTCGGTCGCCTATGCACAGCGACGCTCGAGGCTGGCGTCGACTCGGCCGCCGACCCCCGCAAGGTGCATTGGCATTGCGATGGTCCGCTGGGAGTCAAAATGAGAGGCAACGTGCTGTATCGACGTAGAGCGGGCGTACGAGACCGCAGCCTTGGACCCCTTAATTCGGTGGGGAAGCGGACCTACAGGGCGACTTGCAGATGCAGGTCGACGTCGGCATGGGCCCGCCCGGCGACGCTCGGCAAGGTCGATGAGGCGCTGTCCACGCTTGACGGCGCCGGGGCGTGATCGCGCTCTTCGGCATGGCGAAGTTGGTCAAGACGCGGCTGATCGGGCCCCCACAACAAACCTGAGGGCATTAGGATCGCTCGGGGGGACGCTGCAGTTGGGACAGATTTCTCTCATCAAGTGCATGAGCCCATCCCGTGGCGCAAAAAGCACAGTGCAACGGTAAACGTGCTGGAATCATGATTTCATTTTCAATCGACAGGGCCAAACCCTAGAGAGAGGCGGTTACCGCTGGGGGCTAACTCAAGACCAGCGACGTGCGCGGGAGTTCATGTGAGTTGCGTTGCTGCGCGGACGATCGTTTTTCGTTCGGGGCTTTCAAGATCGTTCGGGCGATCCCTTTCCATTCTGGCGTTATGGCTGGTCGTCGCGGCGTTGAGCGCCTGCGCCTCCCGACCCGAGAGCGGCTTTCTAAGCCCCGTGGCCGTGACGGCGCCTGGCGCCGTCGACCACACCTTGCTCGTCGCAACAACGCGCGAGCGCGATCCGCGTCCGGGCACGCTTTTCAACGGCGAGAGAGCCAGCGCCGTCGACTACGCCGAGATAACAGTCTCGGTCCCGCCGACGCATAAGGAAAGCGAGATCGAATGGGCGAACACGCCGCCCGGCGATCCCAACGCCGATTTCGTCGTGCGCAGCGAAGACTATCTCGACGGCGACAAGGCGTTCGTCCAAGCGCTGAACGCCGAACTCGCCAAGCGGCCACCGGGAAAGCGCAAGATTTTCCTATTCATCCACGGCTTCAATACAATGTTCGCCGAGGGGCTCTATCGCCTGACCCAGATCGCCCACGACGCGAAGTCCCCGGCCGTCCCCGTGCTGTTCACCTGGGCGTCGCGCGGAAAGCCGACGGCCTATGTCTATGACACCAACAGCGCCACCGCGGCGCGCGACGAACTCGAGCATACGCTCCGCCTACTTTTGGCCAGCAACGCCGAAGAGGTCAATGTGCTAGCCCATTCCATGGGCAACTGGGTCACGGTCGAGGCGTTCCGGCAGATCAAGATCTCCGGCAACCTCGATCACATGAGCAAGCTCGGGTATGTGTTCCTAGCGGCGCCCGATATCGACATCGACGTGTTCAAGTCGCAGATGGGGCGCTTCGGAAAGCCGCGGAAGCCGTTCTATATCGTGCTTTCTAAGGACGACAAGGCGCTGTGGCTCTCCAGGACCATCGGCGGCGGCGTCACCCGAGTCGGCGATAACCCCGACACGACGGAGCTGGCGGCGTTAGGCGCGACCGTGATCGATCTGACCGACGTGAAGGCCAACAATTCCACGAACCACGACAAATTCGATCAGCTCGCCGCCGTTGCGCCGCAACTGCGCAGCGTTCTCGCCCAGGGGGTTGCCGCAAATCCCCGCGCCGCCGACTTGGGCGGAGGAGTTCCGCAGGGCGCCCTCGGCGCGGTCGTGTCGCTGCCGATCACGCTGCTCGGCGCGCCGATCAGGATCATTGCCAATCAGTAGTTCCAGGATTACGCTGGACAACAGCAACAAAGCTAATCAACCGCGAGTCAAAACGATTAAGCGCGCGCGCGAATTCTTCTTCTGCTCCTTGCATGCAGTTTGCGTCGCGCGCTACAAGACTGGGAGGGTCTGATCTATGAAGATCCTGGTTATTTGCATCATCATCTTCCTATTGATCCTCGCAAGCGGCTATGCCGGGCTGCACATGCAAAAGCGGCTGGCGGATGAGCACAAGACGGACCAGTCGCGCGGCGTCGTCGGTCAAGTGGCGGGCCTGGTCAGCCTCCTCCTGGCGCTGGTGCTGGGAACGCTGATCGGCGTCAGTTTCGCCTATTTCTCGACCCAGAACACCGAACTCGAGGGCTTTTCTGCCCAAATTCTCCGGCTCGATCAGGCGCTCGCGCAATACGGGCCCGAGACCAAGCCGGCGCGGGACAGGCTCAAGGCGGGAAATCGTCAAAGGCTATGAGACTTTCTGGGGAGGCGGAGAGGCCGACCCCAATTTGCTCTCGGCCGCGGTGCCGCTGGCCAGCGCGCAGGCGATGAGCGACTTTCTCGCGACTCTCCAGCCGAAGACCGACGCGCAGAAGCAGGCTTTGGCGACGGCGAACCAGTACAACAGCATGGTCGAGCAAGCGCGACTGCTGATGTCCCTGCAAGTCGCGAGTCCGCCGGTATCGTGGGTGCTCATTGCGATTCTGTTGTTTTGGACGCTCGCGCTGTTCTTCGGCATCGGCCTGTTCGCCGAGAGCAACTCGTTGGTGCTATCGACGCTGGCGTTCGGGGCGTTGTCGATCGCCTTCGCGATCTTCCTCATACTCGAACTCGGCCTGCCGTACACCGGCTTGATGCGGGTTTCGCCCGCCGCGCTTGAGCAGGCGATCGAAATCGTCGACAAGTAGGCGCGAGGAGACGGACCCGGCAAGTCTCACAAGGTCGATTTCCTCAACTCCGCGGCGCGCCTTGAAGGACAATCCTGCGTCTCCGCGAAGCGCGGATTTCTCGGTCTTTTTCATCGACGCATATTCGGCGCCCAGTTGATCAGGAACGGGCCATATTGGCGCTTCCCTTTCCCACTGGGACCGAGCGGGAAGGCGCGCTTGCGGTCGCATTTGACACGTTCCCTGAACCATCAGCGGGCGCCCGCACCTTGCGCAGAGCAGACGGTTGGTGTCGGACGGTGGACAACGCCTGTCGGGGAAACGAGCCTGAGGCGCGCCGCGCGACCGCGCGCCAATCAACGAGAGTCATTCCTGGCGACGCGGTCGCGCGATCCTGTGGCGTCGTCCTCGATCGAAGCGTGACTCTCGCGCCCGTCGAGGTCGGGCGCCCGAAAGACGGATGGCGCTTAGCCTTTCGCGCGCTTGTCGCTCGCCTCGACCCGGCGCCTAATCAAGGGCGCCGCAGGGCGATTTGCGGGTCCCCGCAAAAAGGATCGCGGCCCGATGGAGGGAAGAAGCCGAACCCGAGGGACAGTTCCGCCAGGATCCCCCGAGGGAGAGACGCCCTTTCCCCTGTCCCCAACCTGGCGGCTCAGACGCACCGGACGTCTGGGCCGCTCAGGTCACGAGGCCCGGCCGGCGATCGGCGTCGGGCCGAGCCGACCGCCTCAGGGGAGGCCGCGATGTATACAGTCCACGTGCTCGGCATTGATGGCGCAGAGCCCGAAAATCACATGTTCGCGTCCCGCGCCGCCGCCGAGCGGAGCGTCATCCGGCTCGAGGCCGAAGGTTTCCGCGCCAGGATCTACCGCACCGCGTCATGGCCAAGCGAGGAGATCGCAAAGGCTCAAAGCAATCGTCATCGCCGGCGCGGTTGGGACGTGACCATCCCAGGTCGCTGAGTCGGGCGCGCAGCTTTAACTGACGTATATTGTATATCCGACGGGCGTGATCGCCCGGGCGAAGCGTGCTCGCCCATTCCTTGCAGCCATGCGACCAAAGTGGAACCCGGCGACAATTCCTTGCCTAATGGACATGAATGTTCTACATTTCCTTTTATTAGAAGGAAAACGCCGAATGTCCGCTTGCCTAGAAACCGCTTCGCCAACCGCCCCCTCGCCTCCAGCCGACGCACGCGCCGCGGGAATGGCGAAATTCAAGCGCGAACAGCTGATCGTCGAATATCTCAACCGTGGCGTCTCGGTCTCCGAGATCGCGGCGCGGATCGGGGTCGGCGAGAAGCGGTTGCGCGCCGTCGTCCGCGACCCCCGGACTGGGATCCGGGGGCTGGCCCGCCGCATGCCGCATCCGCCCGCGGAGTTCGTGGCCATTCAACTCAGCCGTCTCAACGAGGCCCTGCTGGTCGCTTACAGCGCCATGTCGCCGACCAACCTCAAGGCGGTCGACCAGGTGGTCAAAATTGTACGCGAACTCGACCGCTACGGCGGCGTCTTCGCCGCCGAATGGGCCCGGCCGGAGGCGTCCCCCCGGATCGCCCGCGGGTCACAGGCCGGGGACCTGGGGCTCGACGCGCCGGTAGACGAGGCCACAGCGTTAGAGGTGGCGTGGGGCTGCTGGGCGGAGCTTGCGTCGCAAGCCGGAGACTTGAAGCTGGCGGTCAACGAGCGCCCGGAAAACTCAGCGCAACGCCTTGAAAACATTGATTCCGCGCCCGGGTCCAGCCCGGGGAGGGAGAAGGGACCGGTTGGCGTCCGCCCGGAAAACCTGCTGCAACCAATTGAAATGATTGATTCCCCGCCCGGGATCAGGCCAGCCCCGGAGGGCAGCGCGGACTCGGGACCCGAGGCCGGCGCTCTGCCGGACTATGAAGCCGCTTCCCCCGATCTCGTCGTGAGCCCATCCGCCTGCGCAGGCGACGATCGCCCGGAAAACCTCTCGCAACACCTTGAAAACATGGAATCCGCGCCCGGACATGCGCTGACCACGGAGGCATCGGGCAAGGCCGATGCGGCGGCCAGCGAGCCGCATGCGTTCGCACCCGCCGATCTCCTGCCCGACCCGGCCCCGCCCGGCGCGTCGCCTGAGAGGCGCCCGGGAATCCCGCCGCAACCCGTTGGAAAGGTTGAATCCGCGCCCGGGAGCGGCTGGCTCGCCGAGGCTACCCCTGCGCCTGTCGGAACCCCGGTCGTCCTCCCGACGGCCCCGAATCCGAGCGGCGTGGGATTCGTCACCTCTCGCATGACGCTCAATGGCGCAATGGCCTGCTAACCGAAGTTAGCCGATTCGCGGCCGAGTGGACAATTTTCGCCGCTGAGTGATCGCGCAAGCGATTGATATTGCTTATTTGCGGTGCGGCGGATCGGACGAAACCGACTGTAGTGCCGACCAAGGCTATTTTCCCGGCTGGCGATTTGTGAAGAATGCTGCGCCAGCATGTTTTTGCGCCACAAGATTTGCAAGAAGGACGGCAAGCGGCATCGCTATTGGAGCATCGTCGAAAGCAAGCGCGTTTCTGGCGGGCGGGTCGTTCAGAAGCATGTTCTTCACCTCGGCGAGATCAACGACTCGCAGGAACTGGCGTGGCGGCGGTCGATCGAGGTGCTGGACGAAGAGGCCGATCGGCCGAAGACTCTGGCGTTGTTTCCCGACGACCGCTGCGCGGGGACTTTGCCGGACGCCTCGATCGTTCGGCTGAAGCTGTCGCAATTGCGGCTCTGCCGGCCGCGGCAATGGGGCGCCTGCTGGCTCGCGCTTTCGCTGTGGGAGGAGTTGCGGCTCGACCGGTTCTGGTCGGAGCGCCTGCCGGCGAGCCGCAAGGGCACGCGGTGGGACCAGGAGCTCTTCGTGCTGGTCGCCTACCGGTTGCTGGCGCCGGGCAGCGAGTGGCGGCTGCATCGGGAATGGTTCGAACGAACCGCGCTCGCCGATCTCATGGGCGGCGATTTCGGGCTGGCCGAGATCCACAAGCTCTATCGCTGTCACGATCGGCTTTTGAAGCACAAGGAGGCGCTGTTCGAGCACCTCACGGAGCGTTGGCGCGATTTGTTCGCCGCGCGCTTCGATCTGTTGCTCTACGATCTGACCAGCACGTATTTCGAAGCCGAGCCGCCGTTCGCCGAGGGCGACAAACGACGCTTCGGCTATTCACGCGACCATCGGCCCGACTGCGTGCAGGTGGTGATCGCGCTGGTGGTCACGCCCGAGGGTCTGCCGCTCGCCTACGAGGTTCTGTCGGGGAATACGTCGGACAAGACGACGCTGCGGGATTTTCTCGCCAGGATTGAACGGCAATACGGCAAAGCCAGGCGGGTCTGGGTGATGGATCGCGGCATTCCCACCGAGGAAACGCTGGCCGAGATGCGTGAGGCCGATCCGCCCGTGTCGTATTTGGTCGGCGTGCCGAAGGGACGCCTGAGCCGGCTCGAGCGCGCCCTCGTCGGCAAGCCCTGGCAGGAGGCTCGCCCCGGCGTCGAAGTCAAGCTGTTGCCCCAGGACGGCGAACTCTACGTGTTCGCCCAGAGTCTCGACAGGGTCGCCAAGGAGCGCAGCATGCGCAAGCGGCAACTGAAAGGCCTGTGGGCTCGGCTGAAAGAGCTGCACAGGATGTCCGTCAACCTGACGCGCGATGACCTGCTGATCAAACTCGGACAGGCCAAAGCCAAGTGGCCGGGCGGATGGCGAATGGTCGAGGTCGAGATCGACCCGAAGCAGGCTGCGTTCCAATATGCGCTCGATCGGAAGAAACTGCGTCAGGCGCGCCGGCGCGAAGGGCGCTATCTGTTACGCAGCAATCTGACCGAAGGCGATCCCGCCGCCCTGTGGAGCTTCTACATCCAGTTGGTCCAGGTGGAGGAAGCGTTTCGAACGCTCAAGGGCGACCTCGCCGTCCGGCCGATCCACCACCAGGAGCAAGGGCGCATCGAGGCGCACATCTTCATCGCCTTTCTCGCCTATTGCCTGCACGTCACCCTCGGCCGCCGCCTGAAAGCCCTCGCGCCGGGCCTGACCCCGCGCAGCGTGTTCGAGAAATTCGCCGCCGTTCAGATGATCGACGTTCTCATCCCCACCGCCGACGGCCGCGAATTGCAGCTGACCCGATACACCCAGCCGGAGCCCGATCTGACCCTGCTCCTTCACCGGCTCAAGCTCGAACTGCCCGACCAGCCGCCACCGAAAATCACCTCAACCCAGGCCGCCGCCACGCTCCCCCTGTAGTGCCGACCTTCCGCGTGTCGCCTCAACATTTTCAACGCCTTCCTCCCTCCAACCCACCCCAATCGGCTAACTTCGGCTAAAGCTCTGGGGAGTCCCCCTCGCCCCGGTCACGCGACCGCCGCGGCGATCGCCAGGGCGAACCCCTCGATGAGGCAGGCGAGCCGATAGACGGTCAGCGCGCGGCGGATGTCGGCTGCGGTCGCCTCGCGCCGGCCGCGCCCCATGAACGCATCCTCGACGAGCGTCTCGCCATAGACGCGCGGGCCGGCGAGCTTTAGGCCCAGCGCGCCAGCCATGGCGGCTTCCGGCCAGCCGGCGTTGGGCGAGCGGTGGTTTTGGGCGTCGCGGCTGACCGCGCGCGCCGCTTCACCCGCCGACGCGCCCGGCGCAAGGCTCGCCGCCAGCACGAGCCATAAGGCCGCGAGCCGCGAGGCCGGCAGGTTGACGAGGTCGTCGAGCCGCGCCGCCGCCCAGCCGAAGGCGGCGTAGCGCTCGGTCTTGTGGCCGATCAAGCTGTCGGCGGTGTTGATCGCCTTATAGACCGCTCCGCCGGGAAGCCCGCCGAGCGCGGTCCAAAGGACCGGCGCGACCACCCCGTCGGAAAAATTCTCGCCCAGGCTCTCGATCGCCGCCCGCGCCACCCCCGCGGCGTCCAGCACGTCCGGGTTGCGGCCGACGATCATCGCCACCGCCCGCCGCCCCTCGTCCAGGCTCCGGTCGAGCCCATCGGCCACCGCGCGCACATGGGCGTAAAGGCTCCGTTGCGCCGGCAGGCTGGCGGCCAGCGCCGCGAGCGCCAGGAAGCCCGGCGCCCCTCGGCCGGACAGCCCCGCCGTCAGCGCGACAGCGATCAGCGCGACCGGCGCAAGATACCCGAGCAGCGCCAGGACGCCCGCGCGGCGCCGCGCCGCAAACCCCGCCTTTGGCCGGTTCAGTCGTCGCTCGAGCCAATCGAGCCACGCGCCCATCCAGGTGACGGGATGGCCGATGGCGCGATAGAGAGGCGCCGGATAGCCGGCGAGCGCTTCGATCATCAGCGCGGCCAGCGCCAGCGGCAGCGAATGCGAAAGGGACATGATGGCGGGGCGGACCTGCGAGGCGGGCGTCGACGGCCTCACCTATCACGGCGGCGCGCTCGACGTCGCCGAACGGCTGGCCCCCGAGGCGCCAAAGCCGTGGATCGACCTCTCTACGGGCATCAACCCGCACGCCTATCCCCTGCCGGACCTTCCTGCCGAAGCGTGGGCGCGACTGCCCGATCGCGCGGCGCTCGCCGGGCTCGAAGCGGCCGCCGCCGAGCGTTACGGCGCCCCGGCCGGCTCGGTCGTCGCGGCACCGGGCTCGCAGGCGCTGCTGCATATCCTGGCGCGCCTCGCCCCCCGCGGCGAGGCGCGCGCCCTCGCGCCGACCTACGGCGGCTACGCGGAAGCGTTCGAGGCCGCCGGCGTCGGCCTCGTCGAGGCGGGCTCGCTCGACGCGCTCGCCGGCACGGCGACCGCCGTCGTGGCCAACCCGAACAACCCCGACGGCCGGATCGTCGGCCGCCGCGATCTCCTCGCCCTGCAGGCGGAACTCGCCGGGCGCGGCGGCCTACTGATCGTCGACGAGGCCTTCGCCGACTTCGACCCCGGGGCGAGCCTCGCGCCGGTCCTCCCCGCAAGCGGGACGGTCGCGCTGCGCTCGTTCGGCAAGACCTTTGGGCTCGCGGGCCTGAGGCTCGGCTTCGCCGTCGCCTCGCCCGACGTCGCGGCGCCGCTGCGCGCGGCCCTCGGCCCCTGGCCGGTCAGCGGGCCGGCGATCGCCATCGGCGCCCGGGCGCTCGCCAATTCGGCCTGGCTCGCCGCGACGGCCGCAGGCCTGGCCGAGGACGCGGCTCGCCTCGACGCGCTGCTCGCTTCCGGCGGTTGGCGCGTCGTCGGCGGGACGCGGCTCTTCCGCCTGGCGGCGCGGCCCGGCGCCAGCCACGCCTTCAAGCGCCTGATGGCCGCCGGAATCCTGACCCGCCTCTTCGCCGACCGCCCCGACTGGCTGCGAATTCGGCCTCCCAGCCGCGGAGGCGCACTGGCGCCGGCTGGCAGCCGCGCTCGGAGGCTGACGAGGACAACGCGGCCGGGGACTCACGTCCGCCCTGGGAGCCGCGAGTCGGGGTTATCCCGTCCTCAGAGGTCCACGAATCTTGTTTTCGCCCTAAGGCGGCGGGACAAAAGGGCATGCCGATTCGCGCCCCCCGCGTCTTCACGATTGCCCCCGGCGTCCCCTTCCTGCCGGCGCTGAGCCGCGCCCTCCTCGATGGCGCGCTGATCGAGGGCTTTCCCGGCGCCGACGGGCCGCTGGCGCTGGCCGACGCCACGATCTACGTGCCGACCCAGCGGGCCGCCGCGGCGCTGGCCGAGGCGCTGGTTGCGGCGAGCGGGCGCGCGAGCCTGATCCTGCCGCGCATCGCGCCGCTCGGCGCGTTCGAGCCGGACGAACCCGCGTCCTTCGCCGAAAACGCGGCGGACGAGGCGCCGCGTCCCGGGCCGCCGCCCGCCGTCGGCGCCCTCACCCGTCGGCACATGCTGGCGACGCTTGTGCGCCGATGGGGTCAGGCCCTGCGCGGCGCGATCCGCGGCGCGGACGCGAACGGCCTCGCCTTCGACCCCCGCGAGCCGGCGCTGGTCGCCGCGACTCCGGCGGAAGCCTATGCGCTCGCCGGCGACCTTGCGGCGCTGATCGACGACATGATCATCGACAAGGTCGATCCGAAGGCGCTCGACACGCTGGCGCCCCAGAGCTACGACCGCTACTGGGGGATCACCCTCGACTTCCTGAAAATCGCCTTCGCCGCCTGGCCGGACTGGCTGGCGGAGCAGGGCCTTCTCGATCGCGCGGCCCGTGTCGCGGCCTTGGTCGAAGCCGAGGTCGCAGGGCTCGCCTCGGGCGCCCGCGGGGGGCCCATCATCGTCGCCGGCTCGACCGGCGCCAACCGCGCCACTGCGCGGCTCATCGCCGCCGTCGCCAGGGCCGATGAGGGCGCGGTCGTCCTGCCCGGCCTCGACGTCCATCTCGACGAGCGCACTTGGGAGATGATCGGGGCGCGCGACGGCGACGCGCAGGGACTGGCCGGCCACCCCCAGGCCCTGCTTCATCGGCTGATCGGGCTCATCGGCGTGGCCCGCGACGAGGTGCGTCCGCTCGGGGCGCCGACCAGGGCGCTTTCAGCGCGCGCCGCGCTGGTCAGCGAAGCGCTCCGCCCGGCCGAATTCGACCGACGCGTGGCGCGACCGCAACGGAGCGCTCGCTCCCGCCGCCGTCGCCGAGGCGCTCGCGGACGTGACGGTGATCGCGGCCGACCACGAGACCGAGGAGGCGCTGGCGCTGGCCATCGCGATGCGCGAGGTTTTGGAGACGCCAGGCAAGACCGCGGCGCTCGTCACGCCAGATCCGTCGATCGCCCGCCGGGTGTCGGCGGAGCTCGCGCGCTGGGGCGTCGCGGTCGAGGATTCAGCCGGACGCGCGCTCGGCGAGACCGAGGCTGGCGTCCTGGCGCGCCTCGTTTTGCAGGCGGCCCTCGAATTCCGGCCACTCGCGGTCCAGGCGCTGATCGCCCACCCCGCGGCGCGCTTCGGCCGCGGCCGCGCCGAGAAGGACGCGGCGGCGCGGGCGCTCGAGATCGGCGTCTTCCGCGCTGCGCCGATCGCGACGCTCGACGATCTCGACGCCGTGTTCGAGGCGGCGCGGGCCGCAGCAGCAGATGGCCACGCCCATCCCGCCGTGCGCTCGATCGGCGAAACGAAGCGCGCCGCGGGCGAGCGCCTCGCGTGCGACTGCGCGGCGGCGCTCGGCCCTTTGCGCGCGCTCAAACCCTCGACGCCCCTCGGCGGCTGGCTCGACGCCCATCGCGCAGCGCTCGCCGTCGTGCTCGCGGCGCCCGACGGCGACCGCACCGCGCCGCACGGACTCGCGGCGCTCGACGCCTTGCTCGAAGAGTGGCGCGCGGCGGCCGGGGACGGCTTTCCCTGCGCGCTCGGCCAGTACGTTCGGCTCGTCGACCACGCGCTTGCGCGCGTGCGCGCCCCGCTCGCGCCGGGCGGCCATCCGCGGCTTCAGATCCTCGGCCTGCTCGAAGCGCGCCTGCTCGCCTTCGACCGCGTGCTGATCGCCGGCCTCGACGAAAAGGTGTGGCCGCCGTCGGTCGACACCGACGCGTTGCTCAACCGGCCGATGCGCGCAGAGCTCGGACTATCGCCGCCCGAGCGGCGGATCGGCCAGACGGCGCACGACTTCGCCGCAGCGCTCGGCGCGCGCGAGGCGATTCTGAGCCGCGCCAGGAAACGCGCCGGCGAGCCAACCGTCGCCTCGCGTCTCCTGCAGCGCCTAGCGGCCGCCGCCGGCGCCCCGGCGACCAAGGCAGCCGAGCGGCGCGGCGAAACCTATCTCGCCTGGGCGCGCGCGCTCGACCAGCCGGAAGAGGTTGTTCCAGTCGAGCCGCCGGCGCCGAAGCCGCCAGTCGAAAAGCGGCCGCGCTCGCTCAGCGTTACGCGGATCGAGACCTTGCGCCGTGACCCTTACGCAATCTACGCCGAGCGGATCCTGAAGCTCGGCGTCCTTCCGCCGGTCGAGCGCACGCTCGGGCCCCGTGAGGCGGGCGAGGCCTGGCATGGGGCGCTGGAGGATTTCGCCAAGGCCTTCCCGGCCGGGGCGTTGCCGGCGGAAGCGCGTGCGGCGCTGGTCGGTTTCGCACGCACCCGCTTCGCCGCGCTCCTGAGAGACCCGGCCTTCTCGGGTCTCGACTGGCCGAATATCGAGAAGGCGATCGACTTCGTCATCCGGTTCGAGAACGAAAGCCGCTGCGCCATCGAGCGGATCTACGTCGAACGCCAGGGCGCGCTCGAATTCGCGCTCCGCGACGGCGAGCCGTTCACGCTCACGGCGCGCGCCGACCGGATCGACCGGCTCGGCGAAGGCGGGGCGCGGCTCATCGACTATAAAAGCGGAACGCCGCCAAGCATAAAGGAGGTGACGATCGGCCTTGCGCCGCAACTGACGCTCGAGGCCGCGATTCTGGCCGAAGGCGGCTTCGCCGACCTTGGACCGATGCTGCCTCAGCAGGCGCTCTATCTCAAGCTCGGCGGTCCCGACGGCGGCAAGGCGCGCGATGCGGCCGACAAAGGCGAACCTCTCGCCAAGCTCGCCGCCCGCCACCTCGCGGACCTCAAGGTCCTGCTCAACCAGTTCGCCGATCCCAACACGCCCTACCTATCGCGCCCGATGCCGAAATTCGCCAGCCGCTTCGCCGACTACGACCATCTGGCGCGGGTCAAGGAATGGTCGCTCGCCGGCGGCGCAGGCGAAGCGCTGGCGGGGGACGGGGCATGAGCCGCCGCCTCGACATCCCGGAATCGCTCAGGCGCCACCAGGCGCTCGCCTCGGACCCGAACGCGTCGGCCTGGGTCTCCGCCAACGCCGGCAGCGGCAAGACGCATGTGCTGACCCAACGCGTGCTGCGCCTGATGCTCGATGGCGCCAAGCCGGCGCAGATCCTCGGCCTGACCTTCACCAAGGCCGCCGCGGCCAACATGGCCGGCCGCATCTTCACGACGCTCGCCGAGTGGACGAGCCTCGACGACGAGGCGCTGACCGCGAAGATCGTCGAGACCGGCGCGGCGCGGCCAGGGACGCCGGCGCTCGCCTTCGCCCGACAATTGTTCGCCCGGGCGATCGAAACCCCCGGCGGCCTCAAGATCCAGACCCTGCACGCCTTCTGCGAGCGGCTGTTGCAGCTCTTTCCGTTCGAGGCCAACGTTCCGGCGCATTTCCAGGTCGTCGACGAGCGCGAGGCGGCGGCGCTGATGATCGAGGCGCGCAACGACGCAATCGCGGCGCTCGAAGCGGGGCTCGAGGGCAAGGCGGCGCTCGACCTTGTCGCGCGCGAGGCTGGCGTGTTCGGTTTCGGTAAGCTGCTCGAGGAGTTGCTGGATTTCGCAGAGACGTTCAGGGCCTACGGCGGCGCCGCGGCCTATGGCGAGGCGCTGCGCGACCGACTTGGCCTCGCCGGGAACGAAACGGCCGCTGGCGTCGAGGCCGAGATGCTGGGCGGCGACATCGGGCACAGGCGCCGATTGTCGTGGGCGCACGGGCTCGCCGCCGGCAAGGACAGGGACAGGCAGCTCGCGGCCGCGCTTCATGCGGCGGACGCCCACATTGAACGGTCGGAAAGGGTCCAGGCGCTGCTTGGCGCCTTCTTCATCAAGGACGGCGAAGGCGATCCCCGCGGCGGGGAGAAGGGTCATCTCACCTGCAAAGAGCTGCGCGACAAGCTCCCGGAGCTGGAAGGCGACCTCAAGTGCGAGCAAGCGCGTCTCGAAGGCTTGCGCGAGAAGCGCCGCGCCGCCCGGACGCTGGAACGCAGCGTCGCCTTGTTCGCTGTCGCGGTCACGATCCTCAAGGCCTTCGCCGCTGCCAAGGCCGGACGCAGCGCGCTCGACTTTACCGACCAGATTGCCCGCGCGCTCGCGCTGGTGACGCAGTCGGGCGCCGCCTGGGTGATGCAGAAGCTCGACTATGGCCTCGACCATCTGCTGATCGACGAGGCGCAGGACAATTCGGCCGAGCAGTGGCGCATTGTCAAAGCGCTGACCGAGGAGTTCTTCGCCGGAGAGGGCGCGCGACCGCGCAATCGCACCGTGTTCGCGGTCGGGGACGAGAAACAGTCGATCTTCTCCTTCCAGGGCGCGGCGCCCAAGCTTTTCGGCGAGATGCGGCGCAGTTTTGAGCGGCGCTGCCGCGAGGCGCAAAAGCCGTTCGAGCGCGTGCCGCTCAACTTCTCGTTCCGCTCGGCGCCCGCCATTCTGGCGGCGGTCGACATGACGTTCGCCACCGAGGCGGCGCGGACCGGCCTTCTCGACGAGGACGAGCCGCCGCCCATGCACGAGGCGATCCGGAAGACCCTCAAGGGCGTGGTCGAAATCTGGCCGACGGTCGAAGCCGAGAAGCCGGCCGACCCCGACGACTGGCGGATGCCGCTCGACGAACCGGCGGCCCACGCGCCCGCCGTGATCCTCGCTGGCCGGATCGCCGAGCAGATCGCGCGTTGGACCGCGGCCGGTTCGCGCGAGCGGGTCGTGGACGCAAAAACGGACGCCCCTCGCTCGATCCGCGCCGGCGACGTCATGATCCTGGTCAGGCGACGCAACGCCTTCTTCGAGGCGATGATCCGGGCCCTGAAGATGCGCGGCGTCAAGGTCGCCGGCGCCGACCGGCTCAAGCTCAGGGATCATATCGCGGTCATGGACCTGATCGCCGCGGGCCATGCGGCGCTGACGCGGGACGACGACCTGACGCTCGCCTGCGTCCTCAAGTCGCCTTTGATGGGCCTCGGCGAGAACGCGCTCTATGCGCTGGCCGCGGACCGTCCAGCCTCGCTCGCCGCCTCGCTCGCCGCCTCGGAGGAGCCGCAGGCGCAGGCCGCCCGGCGCCGCCTCGAGGTCTGGCGCGACCGCGCGGAGCGCCTCGGGCCCTACGCCTTCTACGCCCGCCTTGTCGGCGAGGACGGCGGACGCAAGGCGCTGATCGCCCGGCTCGGCAACGACGCCGCCGAGCCGATCGACGAGTTCCTCGCCCTGGCGCTGGCCCACGAGCGGAGCGAAGCGCCGTCGCTGACCCGCTTCCTGGCCGAGGTCGAGGAGGACGAAGCGGAGATCAAGCGCGACCTCGAGGCGGAAAGCGACGGCGTGCGGGTGCTGACCGTCCACGCGAGCAAGGGCCTCGAGGCGCCGATCGTGTTCCTCCCCGACACGGCCGTAGCGCCGGGCGGCCAGCACGACCCCAAGCTCATGCCTCTTTCGCCGCAGCGCGCGGACGGGCCGCCGTTGTTCGCGTGGAGCCGCAAGACGGCGGAAGACTGCGTCGCGGTCGCCGAGGCGCGCGAGGCGCGGCGACGGGCGGAAGCGGGCGAGCACCGGAGGCTGCTCTATGTCGCGATGACCCGTGCGGCGGAGCGCCTCGTCGTCGCCGGATACGAGACCCTGAAGCGTCGTCCCGAGGGCTGCTGGTACGATCTCGTCGCCGAAGGCTTGAAGGATTTGGCGTTCGAGGCGCCGGCGTTCTGGGACGAGCGCGCGGTCGTCCAGCGCTATGGCGAGGCGCTCGTCGCGGACGGAGGCGGAGGCGGCCCGGCGGCGGAGGCCCTGTCCCTGCCGGGCTGGCTGACGGCCCGGGCCGCGCCGGAGCCAGCGGTCGCCCAGCTGCGCCCCTCCGAGGCGCTCGCGGCGCGCGACGGCGCCGCTGGACGTCGCCTCGAGGGCGTTCTGGCGCACGCCCTGTTGCAGCTTTTGCCCGCCGTCGAGCCGGCCAGGCGCGCGGAGGCGGCGCGAGCGTACCTGAGCGCACATGCCTCGGCGCTACCGGCTGAAGTACGGCCAGAGTTAGTGGATAAGGTTCTCGCGGTGCTCGGTTCGCCCGAGCTGCAGCCCCTGTTCGGCCCGGGTTCGCGCGGGGAGGCGCCGTTTGCGGGCGCCCTGACGCGGCCAGGGCGGCCGGACCTGCCGCTCGCCGGCCGCCTCGACCGGCTCGCGGTCACCGAAGCTTCCGTTTTCATTGCCGATTTCAAGCTCGGCCCCGCTCCCGCCCGGCCCCGGGCCGCGCATGTCGCCCAGTTGGCCCTCTACCGCGCCGCGCTCGAGCCGATCTATCCGACCCGCCGAATCGTGGCGGCGCTGGTTTATCTCGACGGACCGACGATAAAACAATTATCGCAAGCCGACCTGGACGCCGCGCTCAAGGAACTGGTAACTCTTTGATAACTATAGTTCTCCGATTCGCGCCTTCGGCGCCACAGTCAAGCGGAAATATGGCGCGCCATGATGAGGTCGCAATTCGACGGCAGGTTCCGCGCCCGATGACGAGCGGAACGTCAAGGCGGACGCCCGAAGCATGAGGGCTGGGTCATGAAACGCGTGCGGCTGAAAAAGCGCCCGCGCCAGATCGCGCATGCGCGCGCCGTAGCCCTCGCGCTGTCCGCGGCCGTGGCCGCGAGCGCCGCCTCGTCCGTGGGCGCGCACGCCGCCGGCGCGCTGGTGCGCTACGACCATCCCGTCTATCACAACGGCAAGCGGGTCCTCTGGCATGGCGCCTGGCGCGGCGGCGCAGGGCGCCATTTCTACGCCCGCTCCGCGCCCCCGGCGAAGGCCGAGACGGCGCCTCCGGTCGCGGCGACCGGCGCTGCGGTTGCGGCCGGAACGGCGGTCGCCGCGACGGCGGCGCTGAAGCCTTTCTCCATCCTCGCCGATCCGGGCGATCTCGTCGCCAGCCACATGGCGCGCGATGTCGTCCAGGTCGTCACCGACCAGGGCGCGCAAGGCCGGGCGATCGTCGGTTCGACCGCGCCGACCGGCGTGCTGAAAGTCATGCGGGCGGACATGGCGGACTTCGCCATCGTCACCCGGGATTCGCTCGAGGTCAGCGTCAAATACCAGCCCGACTGGGGGAAGCGCGTTCCGCTCGTCGCGCCGCTCGCGCCGGAAACCGTCGAGATCGTTGCGTCGAAGGACGTCAAGTCGCCCGGCGACCTCAATGGCAAGTCGGTCAGTTTCGGCGACCCCGACGGTACGACTGGGATCACCGCAAAGCTCCTGTTCCAGCGCCTCGGCGTGACGGTCGATCCGATCTACGAGCCGCTGACGGACGCGCTCGCAGCGCTGGCGGCCGGCAAGCGCGACGCCGTCGTGGTGTTGGGCGGCCGGGAGGCGCATGCGCTCGATGGCTTTGGCGACGACGGGCGCTTTCATCTCGTCGCCATCCCCTGGTCGCAGCAACTCGGGCAGACCTATGCGCCGGCGCGCGTGGCCGCCTCCGACCGGCCGAATCTGGTCAGAGGCTAACGATTCGATCGAGACGGTGGCCGAACCGATGGCGCTCGTCGCGCTCGACGCCCCGGCGGGCACTGCGCGCGCCGAGGCGCTCGGCCGCGTGGCCCGGATCTTTTTCGACCATTACGATTCGATCCTGGCGGACGGTCGCGACGGGCGCTGGCGCGACGTCAATCTCGCCGCGGGCCTCACGGTGGCGAACGGCGAGTGGCCGAGGCTTGCCGCGGCGCAAGCATGGATCGACGATCACAAGACCTCGGACGACGCCTCGCTCGACGCGTTTCGCGCCGCAGCGAAGACGGCCGAGGCCGACGGCGGTCCGAAACCCGACGATTCCGACCGGCTCTACGACAGCCTGACGCGCTGGCGAAGCCTGATGCAATAAAGGAGGACCACCCTGCCCTACGCATGGAAATTCGGCGCCGGCCTGATCGCGGGGTGCTGCGTCGCACTGCTGGTGATCGCATTCTGGCCGCGCATCGAGCCGTCGAGCGCCTCGCTCAAGGCGGAGGTCGAGCAACCGGTCTTCGTGAGCCAGACGATCGCCGCCCCTGCGCCGCCGAAGGCGCCGACCGTCACGGCCCACGGCATCGCCAAGGAGGCGATCGACAAGCTCGCGCACGCGCTCCGCGGACAAAGCCTCGACACGACGCCGATCGCCTCGATCACCATCCCGATCGACGACGCGCGGCGCCTGTGCGCCGAGGGCCTGATCGCCTTCGCCAAGGGCGACATCGCCTCGGCCCGCGCCTTCCTCAAGCGGGCGGCCGAAGGGGGCGACCCCCGAGCTTTGATGGCGCTCGGCGACACTTACGACCCGACGACGCTCGCCCATCTCGGCGCGCTCGGCATGAAGGGCGACGAGGGCGTGGCGCGCAGCTATTATTCGCGCGCGCTCGCCGCCGGCGTCGGCGGCGCCCGGGAGCGGATTGCGGCGCTCGCATCCAAGTAGGCCGGCCTGAGCCGACGCGGCGCGGCGCTTGCAGCGTGAGCTGGGCGAATCGCCCGCCAAGCGGATGTCGTCCCAACGCGCACTCTTCGCCGACTGTCGCCAACTCGAGGGGTTGCGGGGCGCAAGGAGTGATGTCCCAAACTCCGCGCGGCTGACTTCGGGGCGACATGGCGCAGGGCCGAGTCGCCGGCCTGCGCCGCGGCTTGCGGCTTCTGGCTGGACCGAACGGGTCGGGCTATTGCCGAGCCCGTTTTGAGCCTTTTCAAGCACTTGGAGCGACTTTTCCGGGCGGACGCAACTGGCAAGCGGGCACCCTACGGCCAGCGCCCCGCCACCATACCACGGATCGAGTCCGCTGATTGCATGGTCCCGCTCCCCCGCGCTGACGCGCAGGGGAGGAAAGGCGCTTTCCCGCGCCTCGTCCTGAGAAGCGGCGCCGTAGGCGACGCAACTCGAAGCGCGCTCCGGCGTGAGCCGATGGCCACGCCCGCTGGATCGGTGTTGGAGACGCGTGGCTTCGCATCGCTCCACGAAACGAGGGGGTTATTTAAGCGGTTCCTACGCAACATCCGATGTCCGCGCCCGGCGGCGATGGCGGTTCGCCCGCCGGTTTTGACGTCATGAGCAACCTTACCTTCGATTGCCTCGAATGTACACTGTTTGTTCTCTCTACGCGTTCGCGCCGAGCGTCACCGCCGCCGGCAAAGTTTTGGCGCCGAAAGCGCCCTGGCGCGCAACCTGGACTCAATCGATGCGGCGCGCCCGAAACCGGCGGAAGAGGATGAGGAAGCCCGTGAATTCGTATCGGTCGAACGGGGAGGTCATTCGCCCGAACGGCGAATTCATCGGCGTCGGCGTCGTCGTCTCGGCTGCCGGGCCAGTCCCGAGAATTGTGAACAGGAGACAAGCCCTCCCTTGACAAAAATACGACAAATGAATGCAATGTCGTCAAAACATCGAGGAAACGTCATATGACCGCTGGTCACTACGCACCCCTTCCGCCTGAACCCGCTCCCGGGCTCCTGCTGCGCATGTTGGAGGCGCGCGCGCTGTGGGAGCACTACGCGACCGTCGCGATGTGGCCGCTGTGGAGCATCGCCCCGAGGGGCGACGGGCATCCAGTGCTCGTCCTGCCAGGACTGACGGCGGGGGACGCCAGCACGGCGGTGATGCGGAGCTTCCTCAAGTCGCGCGGATTTTCCCCCTCGGGCTGGGGGCAAGGGCTCAACCTGGGGCTGAAGGAGGGCGTGATCGAGCGGGCGCATGAGCGGATGCGCGAATTGTGGCTCGAGCACGGCCGCGCCGTGAGTCTCGTCGGCTGGAGCCTCGGCGGTCTCTACGCCCGGGAGCTCGCCAAGCACTCGCCCGAGATGGTGCGGCTCTGCATCACGCTCGGCTCGCCCTTCACCGGCCACCCGCGTGAGACCAACGCGTGGCGGATCTACGAATTGGCCAGCGGCCACCGCGTCGACTGGCACGATTTTACCCTGCCGCTGCGTTGGGCGCCCCCGGTTCCGACGACCTCGATCTGGAGCCCGACCGACGGAATCGTGGCTTGGCGGTGCAGTCTCGAGCCCCGGCAGACGCTTGCGGAGAACATCGTCGTCGAATTCGAGCCATCTCGGGCTCGGGGCGCATCCGGCCGCCCTTTACGCGATCGCCGACCGGCTGGCCCAGCCGGAAGGACATTGGGAGCCCTTCCACCGCGAAGGATGGCGGCGCCTCGTCTATTGCGATCCGGAGGCGTACCTGGCCCGTCGTCAGAAGAAGATCGACGCGCACGCCGCCTCGACCGCCCGGATTGCGGCGGCCGAGTAGTGGGCGGCGACCGCCCCCTCACACTAAGCTGGCGCGCAGCTTCCTCTTGTCGACCTTGCCGACCGAGGTCAGAGGCAGTTCGGCCACGAAGCGGACGTTCTCCGGGATCGCGATCTTGGAGATGACGCCGCGCTCAACGTACGAGGCGACGTGCAAGCGGATGTCGTCCTCGCCGACCTTGCCGATGTAGTCCGGATCGAGGATGACGAGCGCGAACGGCCTCTCGCCCCATTTGACGTCCTTCATCGGAACGACCGCGGCGCGCCGGACCCCCGGCCGCTCCATGATGATGTTTTCGAGCATGATCGAGGAGATCCACTCGCCGCCGCTCTTGACGATATCCTTCAGCCGGTCGGCGATCCGGATATAGCCGTCCGGGTCGATCGAGGCGACGTCGCCGGTGTGCATGTAGCCGCCGCCCCACAGCACTTCCGAGGCCTCGCGGTTGTGGAGATAGCCGGTGGTCAGCCACGGGGCGCGAACGACGATCTCGCCGACCGCCACGCCATCATGCGGCACCTCGGCCATGTTTTCGTCGACGACGCGCAGGTCGACCATCGGGGCGGCGATGCCCGACGACGTCCGGTAGGGAAGCTCGTCCTCGAAATCGGGCCGGACATGCTTCGACTTGATGTGGGCGCCGGTCAGCATGGGACCAGACTCCGACTGCCCATAGCCTGTGAACACATCCATGCCGCGCGCCATCGCCGCCCGGGCGAGCGCGGGAGGCAGCGCCGCGCCGCCGACGACCATCTTCAGGTGGGAGAGGTCGATCTTGTCGACGCCCGGCGCCGTGAGCAGCATCTGAAGCAGGGTCGGCACGCAATGGGTGAAGGTGACCTTCTCCTGGTCGATCATCTTGACGAAGATCTCGGGTGAGTAGCGGCCGGGGAAAACGAGCTTGGCGCCCGACAGCGTCGCCGTGTACGGGCAGCCCCAGGCGTGCACGTGGAACATCGGCGTCATCGGCATGTAGACGTCGTCGCGATGGAAGCGGCCGTGGCCGGGCGGGAGGCCGTATTCCACCAGTCCGGTCAGCGTATGCAGCACCATCTGGCGATGGCTAAAATGCACGCCTTTCGGCCGACCGGTCGTGCCCGTCGTGTGGAAAATCGTGGCGACCGCGTTCTCGTCGAAGTCCGGGAACGGGAAATAGGGCGAGCTGATCGACAGCAGCGCCTCGTATTCGGACTTGATCGCGAAATCCGGTGGGCGGCGCCTCCGGCCGGTCATGCATCAGGACGTAGTTCTTCACCGCCTTCAGATGAGGCGCGAGCTTCTCGACCAGCGGCAGGAAGTCGGCGTTGAACAGTACGGTCGTCGCTCCGCTGTCGATGATCGTATAGGCGATGTCCTCCGGGATCAGGCTGACGTTCACGGTCTGCATCACGGCGCCCATCATCGGGATCGCGAAGTAGCATTCGTGGTAGCGGTCGCTGTCCCATTCGAGAATGGCGACGACGTCGCCCTGATCGACGCCGATCTGCGAAAGTCCACTGGCGAGCCGCCCGATCCGCTCGCGAAACTCACGGTAGGTGCGCCGGCGCAGGTCGCGGTAGACGATCTCCTGATCGGGCGCGCGCGTCATCGGCGAATGCAGCAGGTGCTTGATCAGCAAGGGATAGGTGTAGGCCGACGGCGTCGGCGGAATGATTTTGACCGGCATGGCGATCCCTCGGTTCATTGTTTTTCGGATTTTCGCTTAGCGCGTTTGTGCGAATGCGCATTGACGCGGATCAACAGCCCTGATGAAGGCGTCAGGAGGGACCGCGGCGCTACGTCACAGGGTTTCGGCGGCGCGGAAAGAGCGGGGCTGCGGGCCCGCTCGGCCCAAACGGCGTCCACGTTCCGAGCGGTTGGGCGAGCCGGTCGGCGACGACCCAGAGCGCAGCGGGGTTGAAACCGAGCCCGAGGTGCGAGCCCCGCACTTCGACGTTTTCGCTCCGCGGTCCTTCGGGTTGCAGGCAGGCTCTCCAGGCGACGACGCCGTCCGTGCGGCTGTAGATCGAGGTGCAGGGAATTGGCGGCGGCTCGGCGAGCGCTTTCCACGGCTCGGCCGTCCGCGCCGGGAAGGCCTCACCGGTGAGCCGCCGCCAGGCGGCGCCGACGTTGGTCGCCGCCGGCGCAGCGAACGGGCTGCCGAGCGTGATCGCCATCCGGACCGCGTCCGGCGCCATGCGCGCGGCCTCGCGCGCAATCAGGCCGCCGCGGCTCCAGCCGATCAGCGTGACAGGCGTCCCCGTGGCTGCGCGAAGCGCGTCCACCTGCGCCGCGACAGCCGACAGATCCGCCCCGGCGGGCCGGACATTGCGCCCGCGATTCCAGCCGTGCGCCTGATAGCCAAGGAACTTCAGATAGTAGCGCAACGCCGAAGTCGATCGGTCGGTCGCGCCGAGCCCCGGCAGAACGATTACCGCCTGAGGCGCGCCGCGCGGCGCGGACGCCAGGAGCGGCGCCGCCGCCAGAAGCCGGGCGGGGCTCAGAAGGCCGCGCGCCTCGAGGGCGAGCAGGAGCGCCGATGGCGGCGCGATCCGGCTGCCGTCGCTCGCCACGGAGCTACGCCTTCGGCCTGCTGGCCGCGCCTCGCGGGCTCGTCTTGCCTGCGGTCGCCTTGGCGACCCGGCGCGGCCGGCGGGTCTTCGCGGGCGCCGCCTCCGACGCCGGCGCGGCCGGGCGCCGGGGCGGCCGCTTCGCCCCGGCCTTGGCCGTTGCGGCCGCGGGCTTTGTCTTCGGCTTTGCCGTCGGCGGTTGCGGAGGCGTCTCGGCCTTCGCCTCGAGGCGGCGCTTGAGCACGGCGGTCGCGCCGCCAAGCGCGTCGATCTCGCGCTCGAGGTCGCTCTTCTTTTCGGGCTTCGGGGCCGACGCCGAAGCCGAAGCCTCCGGGGGCCTCGGCTCGCCGAGCCGGACCGGCTTTGCCATTTCGGCCGGCTTCGTCCCGAGCGCCACGGCGATCTTGCCGACGACGTCGGGCTTCATCAATTCCGCGGCCGCCGCCTTCAGGGCGGCGAAATCCTCGACGATGAAATCGGCGATCCGCTGCGCGTCCGGCACGGTCTCGCGGCACGCGATCAGGCCGAAGTCCAACTGGTCGAGATAACTCTGCACCGTCACGTTGAGGGCGCAGCCGTGGTAAGGAATCGAGATCGGGAAATAGTGCGTGGCGGGCGCGCCGACGCAATACAATGGCTGCCTCGGGCCCGGCACGTTCGAGATCACCAGATTGAAAAATGGCCAGAGGTAGTTGGCGCCGCGCGCGGCCGCCCACAGTCTCGTCAGACCCATGACGACGAGCGGCGCGGCGACGATCGAAATGTCGGTCGTCAACAGGTCGCGCATGTCGGCGAACAGGTTCTTGGCCTCCTGGCCAGCCGCTTGGGCTGCGGCGAGCCGCGGCAGCGGCTCGGCGACGTCCGTCGGCAGGCGGGAAAGGGTGAACACCACCTGGTTGTTCAGCTGAGCGTTGCCGGCGGGCCTGATCGAGGCCGGCATGCCGACAGCGAGCCCCTTATCCGGCAGCGCGGCATGTTCGACCAGGTAGCGGCGCAGGGCGCCGGCGCACAGCGCCAAAACGATATCGTTGACCGTCACGCCCCGCGCCTTGGCGAGCGCCCTGACCTCGGGAAACGAGAGCGAAGCGGTCGCATAGACCCGATGTGACCGAGATCGCCCGGTTGAACGGCGTTCGCGGCATCTCGCTCAAATAGCGATAGAGAAAGCGCGCATCGCGGCTGAGGTTGGGAGCGGCCTTGGTCAGCGCCTTGGCGACTCCCGGGAGCGATTTGACCGTTCTTAAGCCCTGGCGGATGAAGTCGCCGATCGCCGTGCTGGTCATTTCGATGAAATCGTTAGGCTCCGCGTCGCGTGGAACGACCATCGGAGGCGAGCCCTCGTGCTCCGCGTCGGGCGAGAAATCGAAGGTGACGCCGAGGGTCGCCATGCCGGCAAGGCCGTCCATCGCGGAATGATGCACCTTGACGTAGACCGCGAAGCTTCCGTCCTCGAGGCCCTCGATGAAGTGGTATTCCCAAAGTGGGCGCTTTCGGTCGAGCGGGACCGCATGAAGCTGCCCGATGAGGGCGCGCAGCTCCGCCATGCCGCCGGGTTTCGGCAGCGCCTCACGGCGGATGTGGGTGTCGAGGTCGACCTTGTCCTCGACGATCCAGGCCGGATGATCGAGGCCGAGAGGCGTCGGCTCGAGCCGGCGGCGATAGGACGGCAAGAGATCGAGCCGAGCCGCGGTGTGGGCGCGAAAGCGCTCGAAGAGATCCTCCTGCAGGCCGGACGGTTTGAAGATCGTCAGGCTCGCCGACATGCATCGGGGTCTCGGGCGTCTCCATGTAGAGAAACAGCGCATCGAGCGCGGACAGGCGTTTCATGGCGTTTCCTCAGCGTCTTCAGGAGCGCGAGCTTCGGCCGCGCCCTCGGCGTTACGGCAATGTCCGGCGATCTCGTCGATCAGCAGCGGGACCAGCGCCTCCGGCAGGAAGTGGCCCATGCCGGGGACGATGCGCAAGCGCGCGCCGGGGACGGCCGCGGCCGTCATTTTTCCGCCGATCGGCGGCACCAGCGGATCGTCGGCGCCGTGCACGACAAGGGTGGGCGCGCGCACGCGACGCAACATGGCGACGCGGCTCGGACCAGTCTGGATCGCGACGAGCTGGCGAGCGAAACTGTCCGGGCGAAAGCTGCGGCTGACCGACCGGTCGACCTTCGCCCTAAGCTCCGGCTCGGTCGGAGGATAGCCGGGCCCGGCGACCAGTCGGAAGAAATCGTGCATGCGGCGGATCGCCTGGTCCCGATCGCGCGGCCTGGGCCTCAACAGCGCGCGCAGCACTTTCGGGCGCGGCATGATCCGGGCCGGCGAGGACATAATCGAGATCAGGCTCTTCACCCTGTCCGGGTGTTCGGCGGCGACGATCTGCGCGATCATGCCGCCCATCGACGCGCCGACGACGTGGGCGGCGCCGATGCCCAGTCCGTCCATCAGCCCGACCGCGTCGCGCGCCATGTCGTTGAGCGTGTAGGGCGGCCGCACCGGCAGATGGAGGAAGGCGCGCGCCATCATCCCGCCCGTCCTGAGGCGACTGGCCGACGGCATCCGGGTCGACAGGCCGACGTCGCGATTGTCGAAGCGCACGACCCGGAAACCGCGGGCGGCAAGGCCCTGGCAGAGCGAATCCGGCCAGGCCACGAGCTGCATGCCGAGGCCCATGATGAGCAGGATCGCCGGCGCATCCGGCGGCCCGAGCGCCTGGTACTCGATGGTGATTCCGTTCGCCTTGAGCGAGGTCATCCCCTGCCCTTCCCTCTCGCCGGAGCAAGGCCCTGAAGCGCGCCGGCGAGCCGCTCGAAGCCGCCGTTGCGCAGGGCGCCGCCGATCGCGCGGACGAGCGCCCTTGGGGCGAGCGGCGCGCCGCCCGCGACGAGCCGGTTGGCGAGGCCGGGCACGACGACCGCCTCGCCGTTGAGACACGCGGCGCAGCCGGCCTCCGCGACCTCCTTCGCCGTCATCGTCATCAGCGCCGGCGCCCGGCCGAGCCGGGACCCGCGCACCATCGCGGTGTCGGTGAGGCCCGGGCAAAGCGCGGTCGCGGCGACGCCCGTGCCGCCAAGTTCGACCCCGAGCGCCTCGGTCAGCGACAGCACATAGGCCTTGGACGCCGCATAGGCGGCGAGATCGGGGACCGGCATGAAGGCGGCGATCGAGGCGACGTTGAGAATGCGCCCCTCGCCCCTCGCGACCATCGGCGCGAGGAAGAGCCGGGTCAGCGCGGTCAGCGCGACCACATTGACCTGCAGAAGATTGACGAGGCCGCCGATCGGCCCGGCGGCGAACGGCCCCTCCGAGAGGACGCCGGCGTTGTTGACCAGCACGCCGACCTCGACGCCGGCCGCGGCGAGCGCCTCGGCCAGAGCCTGAGGGGCGCCGGGCTCGCTCAGGTCCACCCGGGCGGTCTTCACCCTGACTGCGCAACTCGCGGCGAGTTCGCGCCCCAGCGCCTCGAGCGCCGCCTCGTTGCGGGCCGCGAGCACGAGGTCGTAACGGCGCGCCGCGAACGCCCGCGCAAGCTCCGTTCCGATCCCCGCCGACGCGCCGGTCACCAGAACCCAGCCGCCGATGCGCTTGTTCGTCTTCCCGTCAGATTTCGCCCGGTTCAAAAGACACCCTCCCAGCATGGCGGCTCCGGTTGCGCGATCGGACGCGCCCCGCCCGGCGCCTTGAACCTCGGCGGAGGCGAAGCCGCGCGGGCGAAGAAGCCCACTCCCTTACGCCTGAAATTTGTGCGAAAGAATTGCTAGCTTCGTCGCAGGCAACTCAAGATGGGTCGACCAATGCCTTCCGCCGGGATCATCGACACCCATCTCCACCTCGTCTACCGCGACCGGCTGAGCTATCCGTGGCTCGCCGCCGTCCCGGCGCTCGACCGCGAGGCGCATTACGAGCGTTATGCGGGAGAGGCGCGCCGCTGCGGCGTCACCGGCGCGCTGCACATGGAAGTCGACGTCGCCGAGCCCGACATCGAGGCCGAGACGCGCAACGTCCAGGACCTCGCGATCGAGGGCGCGGTCCTCATCCAGGGCGCAATCAGCGCCTGCCGACCCGAAAGCCCGGATTTCCCGGCCTTTCTCGAACGGGCGCTCGCCAATCCGTTCGTCAAGGGTTTCCGCCGCGGGCTGCATGTCGTTCCGGACGACACCAGCGAGCGGCCGCTTTTCCGCGAAAACCTCAGGCGTCTTTCCGGCGCCGGGCGCCCGTTCGACCTCTGCGTCCGGCCCGACCAGCTCGACAGGGCGATCGCGCTCGCCGACGCCTGCCCGGACGTACAGTTCGTCCTCGACCATTGCGGCGCGCAGTCGATCACCCCGCGCGTGGCGCAGCTTTGGCGCGGGCGAGTGGCCGAGGTCGCCCGGCGGCCCAACGTCACGGCCAAGATTTCCGGCGTGGTCGCCTATGTCGACCCGAAGACCTGGGTCCTCGACGACCTTCGGCCCACTCTCGAGCATGTCATCGAGCGCTTCGGCTGGGACCGCATCGTGTGGGGCAGCGACTGGCCGGTCTCAACACTCGCGGCCTCGCTGTCGACCTGGCTCGCGGCCACCCATGCGATCACGCGCAGCGCCTCGGCCGACGAGCGAGACAAATTGTTCGCCGCCAACGCGCGGCGACTGTGGCGGCTGCAAGGGTGACGCCCAACTTGTCCGGCGCCTGAAAAGCGGGGCCTCGGCGGGGCGGAATCCAATCGCGGGGATTTGAAGGCCTGCGCCCGATTGACGGACGCTTTCGGCTGGGCGGCGGCTTGCGCGCCGCGGCCGGCGTGGTAGGCTGCACGACGGCTGGGGCCAAACGGAGGGTCGCCATGCGCACGAAGCTTATCGGATTGCTGATCGGTCTCGGCCTCGCGGCGGTCGTCGCCCCCGCGCTCGCCTGCTCCTACGGCACGACGGCGTCGAACCAGTCCTCGACGCAGCAGACCGCCGACAGCCAGCCCGCCTCGCAGAGCGGCACGAACTGAAATCTCGCGCGAGCGGTCGGCGAAGCGGATTCGATCTCCCTCCCGTGCCGACGCCAGAACGGGTATGAAAAAATGGTAAGGCCGCCCCGCAAGGCGGCCTTTCTGCGTTGTTCGCAATGGTTTTGCCGCGGCCGCAGCCGTCTTCCCGCAAAGCCTTCGCGCCGTTTCGCGCCGCTCCCGGCGGGCCGCGATCAACGGTCGCAACACGCCTTCTGGCGCTTGCGCCGAACGACGCGCTATGTTCGGAAACTTCCGAACGGCTTCGAATTCGAGGGCCCGCGAACAACGAGGAGAGAAGCGCAACCATGACCGCGGCCAGCCCAGCAATCCTACGCAAGGTAACGCTTCACGCCGCGCGGTCGAAGGAATTTCCCGACGGGTCGATCCGACACGGCTATGACTTCGTCGCGCCGCTGACCGACGGCGGCCGGATCGACCTCGAAGCTTGGAAGGCGCATCGGGGCGAATGCTTCGCCCACCGCTTCTGGGTTAACGAGCCCGCGATGCGGGGCCTGCTCGTTCACCGCGCCGGCGGGCGCGGCGGTTCGACCTGGGCGTTCGAATGGAAGTCGCCGCGCGCTACGGCAGACGACGAGGACGAAGGATTCCGCTTCGGCGACCACGCGTTCAGGGTCGGCGAATACGTGTCCATCCGCGAAGCCGAAGGCAACCTTCTGACCTTCCGGGTCGTCAGCGTCGGCAAGCCGTAGGTTTGCAGCAGTCGCGGCCGAAACAAGGCGCGCCCCGGGCGGCTGCGCGGTCACCGTTGCGCGTAACTGACGGATACCGAATGAATTTCGTTGTCCGCTACATGTTTGAGTGACGATCGCCGTCTATTGCGGTTTGCGGTCACGTTGTCGGAGCCGCGCGCTGCCGGGTTGGGGAGTTTCAAAGATGTGCCGTGGGTGTTTCAACCAGATCCTTCTTCGCAACGAGCTTCATTCCGGGGGGATCGCGGGGCTGCTTGGCAAGGCGGCGGGCCTGCCCAGCCGACGCGCCTTCATGGCCTATTCGGTGGCTACGGCCGCGGCGCTGACCGCCGGCGGGTCCGCTCCCGCCTTCGCGGCGGACGAACGCGCCGATTTCATTCTGCGCGGCGGGACGATCCGTCCGATGCCGGGCGCGCCGGTCGCCTCGGCGATCGCGATCAAGGACGGCAAGGTGCTCGCGGTCGGCGACGAAGGCGCGATCATGGGCCTCAAGACGGGCGACACGAAGGTCGTCGATCTCTCCGGCCGGACGTTGCTGCCGGGCCTGATCGACCCGCACAACCATACGCTCCTGGCTGCGCTGATCTTCGAGCTCCTCGACGATGTCGGCTACGCAAAATATCCGACCCGCGAAAAGCTTGTCGCGCATCTCAAGCAAGAAGCGGCCGACACGCCGAAAGGGCAATGGATCGTCGGCTCCAATTTCGACAATCTTCTCCAAGGCGGGGATTTCACGCGGACGGAGCTGGACGCCATATCCACCGACCATCCGATTTTCGTCTGGTACACGAACGGGCACGACGCCTGCGTCAACAGCGAAGCGCTGAAGATCGCGGCGATCCCCGACGATGTCGGCGAAATGCCGGGCGGCGGCCACTTCGGCCGCGGGTCGGACGGCAAGCTCAACGGCATGGTCTACGAGGAAAGCGCGATGCTCAAATTCGCGGTCCACTTCCTCGGCAAGATCACGCCCGACGTCGCGGCCAAGGCGGTCACGGATTACACCCGGCATGTCGCGTCCGTCGGCAACACCCTGCTGCACGAGCCCGGCACGATCCGCTCGGAATGGATCGAGCCGTTCGCAAAGCTCTCGAATTCGCTCGCCTGTCGCACCAGCGCGAGCGTGATGTTCGACGACATGAAGGGCCTGACGCCCTGGCGCAGCCGGGGCCTGGGAAAGGGCGCGCCGGTCGACAATTCCCTGTTCTCGCTCTACGGGGTCAAGATCGTCGGCGACGGCTCGAACCAGACCGAGACGGGGGCCCAGACCAAGCCCTACCTGAACTCGACCTCCAAGGGTTCGCCGAACTTCGATCCGGCCCAGATGAAACAGATGGTCGCCGAAGTGAAGGCTTTCGGCCTTCCGGTGCAGATCCACTGCAACGGCGACTTGACGGTCGACATCGCGCTCGACGCGATCGAAGCGGCCTACGCGGGCGCGACCGACTTTGGCGTCAACCGTATCGAGCACTCGACGATGGCCCGCCCGGACCAGATCCTGCGCATGAAGGCGCTCAACGTGCAGCCGAGCTTCCTGATGAACCATGTGCGCTTCTACGGCGCCGCCTATCGCGACCAGATCTTCGGGCCCGAACGCGCCGCCTTCATGGACCCCGCGGGGGCCTGCGTGAAAGCCGGCCTGCCCTTCACGCTGCACACCGACGGCCCCTGCTCGCCGCCAGGGCCGCTCGCGCTGATCAGCACGGCGGTGACGCGGCGCTGCATCATCGACAATTCCGTCGTCGGCCCGGATCAGGCCCTGTCGCTTGACGACGCGATCCGCGCCGTGACGATCGACGCCGCCCGCCAGCTCGGACAGGGCGATCGCCTCGGCTCGCTCGAAAGGGGCAAGGAGGCGGACTTCACGATTTTGGAAAGCGACCCCTACGCCGTCAGCCCGGACGCCATCGCCGACATCAAGGTCAGCGAGACGTGGGTGGCGGGAGACCGGAAGTTTTCGGCCTGAAAACAATCGCCGATAGTGTTTGGGGCTCAAGCTCGAGGACGGTCGGCATGGCCGCGGACCGCGCCTGCCGGGCGCGATCCGGCCGAGGGTCGCCTGGCTCCCGGCGATCCGTCAGCCGCGGGGCGGTCGAGCACGACCCGGAGCGCGCCGCGCGACCGCGGCGGCGGCGCGCGAGACGAACTGGATCGTCCAGCCGGGACGCTTGCATCGAGGCCGCGGCCAAGCTGCCTCAGATTCCGAGCGCGCCGCAGGGCTGATCCGAAGCGCTGTTCCTTGGCGGGGCGCTCGTCTAGTCTTAGGGCGTCATGACATCGGGTCGCGCCATTCCACCCTCGCCCTGCCGCTTCGCAGGCGTAGCGAGCCGGCAATGACCGACGGCCTGATGATCGCCGCACCGCGCTCGGGCAGCGGCAAGACGACGCTGACGCTCGGGCTCCTGCGCGCCTTCCGGCGGCGGGGCGCAGCCGTCGTCGGGCTCAAGTCCGGGCCGGACTACATCGATCCCGCTTTCCACGCCGCCGCTTCCGGCGCGCCGGGGGTCAACCTCGATACCTGGGCGATGCCGCCGCCGCTCATCTTGAGCCTCGCGGCTGGGGCGTGCGCGGGGCGCGCGCTTGCGCTCTGCGAAGCCTCGATGGGTCTCTTCGACGGCGTCCCTGCGCCGGCCGGACGGAGCGGCGCCTCGGCCGACGTCGCTGCCGTCCTCGGCCTCCCAGTGCTCCTGGCGCTCGACGTCTCCGGCCAGGCGCAGTCGGCCGCGGCGGTCGTCAAGGGCTGCGCGACTTACGACGACCGGCTGCGTCTGGCCGGCGTGGTCCTGAACCGGGTCGGCAGCGAGCGCCACCGCCGCCTTGCGGCCGAGGCGATCGAGGCGCTGGGCGTCCCGGTCGTCGGCGCGCTGCCGCGCAGCGACGCCGTCGCCCTGCCCGAGCGCCACCTGGGCCTCGTGCAGGTGGGCGAGACGGAAGCGCTCGAAGCGCGGCTCGAGGCCATGGCCGACTTCGTCGAGGCTCATGTCGATATGGCGCGGGTCGGCGCCCTCGCGGGCACGATGCGCCTCTCGCCGACCTCGCCGGACGCGCCGGCGCTGCGGCCGCCGGGGCAGCGGATCGCGCTCGCCAGCGACGCGGCCTTCTCCTTCATCTATCCGCATCTTCTGAGCGGCTGGCGTCGCGCCGGGGCGGAGATCGCGCCCTTCTCTCCCCTCGCCGACGAGCCGCCGCCGGCCGATTGCGACGCCTGCTGGCTGCCGGGCGGCTATCCCGAACTGCACGCCGGACGGCTTGCGGCGAGCGGCCGGTTTCGTGACGGGCTCAAAAGCTTCGCGGAGACGAGGACCGTCCATGGCGAGTGCGGCGGCTATATGGCGCTCGGCCAAGGCCTCGTCGACGCTTCCGGCGCGGCGCACGCGATGGCCGGGCTCCTCGGCGTGACGACGAGCTTCGCCAGGCGCCGGATGACGCTCGGCTACCGCGAGGCCCGGCTCCGCGGAGACTGCGCGCTCGGGCGCGCGGGCGCCGTCGTCAGGGGTCACGAGTTCCACTATGCGACGATCGCGGAGGCGGGCGGCGACGACCCGTTCGCGCTGGTCACGGACGCCTACGGCGCGCCGCCCGCGCCCGCCGGATCGCGGCGCGGCCGGGTCACCGGCTCGTTCTTTCACGCGATCGCGGAGGGGTAGGCCCCCGTCAGCGTGCGGCGAAGAACGCGCCGCGCCCGTGGCCGAGCGCAGGCTCGTTCGCGCCCTCCCGGAGGCTCACCACGGCGCCGAGCACGATGGCGTGGGAATGCCGCTCGATCGCCTCCTCTACCAGGCAGTCGAAGGCGGCGACCGCGTCGGCGAGGATCGGCGCGCCGGTCGCGAGCGTCCCCCAGTTCGCGCCCTCGAAGCGCCGGGCGCCATGAACGCCGCCGCGTCCGCTGAACCGATGCGCCAGCTCCTCGTGCCGGGCGGCCAGCAGATTGACGGAGAAGGCCCCGGACTCCCGCAAGTGGGCGAGCGTCGTCGAAGTCCGGGCGAGGCAGATATAGAGGGTCGGCGGGGTCAGCGACAGGGACGCGAACGCGGTGACCGTGCAGCCGTGGCGGCTTTCGCCCTCGCCGCAGGCCACGATCGCCACGCCGGTGGACAACGCCCGCATCGCGTGGCGGAACGCGCCGCTCTCGGCGTGATGGAGCCGGCGTTCGCTCACGCGGCGCCACCGCAAACGCGGGCCGCTGCGCCTCGGCGCCGCTCGAAGGCGGGAACGGACATCGGCGTGATTCTTCCGGCGTTTTCGACGCGGAGATAAGCGCGCCGATCGGGGGACTGACTGAGGCCCAAATGCGGCGGGGCGAGGGCGTAAGTCAAGTCGCGCGCCAGCCGCCGAACTGGCCCGGATTCTTATGGCCGACGCCGCGCCGCTCGCGCCCGGCCGTATGGAGTCCCGCCAGAAACTCCCACGCCTCGCGGGTCCAGCGGGCGTCGGCGAGGGCGTGATGGTTGCGCGCCCCTCGCCGTCAACTCGTTCGCGGCCCTCGCATGGCCTGCAGCGCGGCTTCGACCCGCCTCCAGGTGCGCGCCCCTTCCTTGTCGTCGTGCTTTTCGCAGGCCACGGCGCGGTGGGCGGCTTCGGCGATGGCCGATTGGCCGTGCGCCCGCATGAGTTCGTGCGCGTAATCGGTGATGACGGTCTCGTCCATGGGCGTCCTCCTCCTCGACGAGGTCAGCCCGGGCGGCGCCCCGCCCGGAGTCGGCTGAGACGCGCGACGATAAACGATGATCGCGGCCCAATTTCGCCGCGCCCGAGGACGGGCCGTCGCATGCGGAGCCGGAATGGGGCGCGCGGGCAGCGCTCGCCCAGCGCGTTCAGAGGACTCGACGCCCGCAGACTTGCAGGCGGAAAGCGCGCCGTCGGAACGTGCGCCTATCGCCAACTCTCCGGTCAAGACATGCTCCGGACTGATAGGGGCCACGCCCACTTGGGCCTGCCCCTGACCGGAGCGTTCGTCGACGCGCCGCGCAACGAATGGCGCCGCCATGTGATAATGTATAGGCGCCCAAGGGAGCCGCCTATGCGAATTGCCGTCGTGAAAGCCGCCTTCGATGACGACGCCGGGGTCTGGTTCGTCGAGCACTCCGACATCGAGGGTCTGCGCGTGGAAGGCGAGACCTTCGAGACTTTTCGCGGCAACGTCGCCAACGCGGCGGGCGACCTCCTCTTTGGCGAAGACGACGGAACGACGACATTCACATCGAGATCGTCGCTCACGCCTCGGTGCGCGCCCGCGCCGCGGCGTGAGAGACGACGGCGAAAAGAGTTCGCGCCAGCTAACCCTCACCCTGCCGCCAGAGCCCGGCGACAGACGGGCGTCCTTCCGGACGCCCTATGGCGGCTCCCTTCTCCCACCGGGCTACGACATTCACACATCTCGAAAGCCGGGCGCTATCCTTCTCCAGCTCCGCTGGGGAAGGTGGCGCGCAGCGCCGGATGGGGTGTGGTCCACTGCCGCAACCTTGGGTCGGATTGCACGACCGTCACGCCAGCCTTCATCGAACTCATCCCTGCTTTCCGCACCCCATCCGGCCCTCCGGGCCACCTTCCCCGCTACGCGGAGAAGGAGGCGCGCCGAGATCGACTTGTGTGAATCTCATAGCCCTGGGGGAGAGGGGCGTCCCCTTCCCCTGTGGGGGAAGGGGGCCGCGTAAGCGCCCGGATGAGGGTTTCCGGCGCGATCGATCAGACTGCATCGCACTCTAGGTCCTTCTCCAGCACGACAAATGAGAGGTCGTCGCGCAGCGGCGCGCCGAAGCGGTCGTCGCCATATGGAAAAGGCTCGCTTTCGCCGGTCTTGTGGTAGCCGCGCCGCAGATACCATGCGATCAGCGCCTCGCGCACATTGATCGCCGTCATGCGCATGCGACGGCCGCCGTGCTGCCGCGCCCAGTCCTCGGCGGCGGCGAGCATGACGCGGCCGAGGCCGCCGTTCTGCAACTCGGGGTCGATGGCGAAGGACCCGAGATACCAGACGTCGCCGCCGAGCGGTTCTAGCCACACGCTGCCGCTGAACGCATCCGTTTGCCCGTCCACCCATTTCAACACGGTCGCGGCCGGGGCGGCGGCAAGCTCGGCGCGCAACGCTTCGGTCGTCGTGCGATCGCCGGCAAGATAGTCGGTTTCCACGGCCCAGCCGCGCGCGCCGCCCGCGCCCCGATAGGCGCGGTTCATCAGCGCCGCGACCGCAGGGACATCCTCATCGCTCATCGGGACGTACACGCCGCCTCGCCTGCTTCGCCTTCGCGCCGGGAGGACGCTTACGCAAAGTCGCGCGATGGCGCCGAGACTCAGGAAGGCGGGCGGCCCGTTAGTCCGCATCGTCATCAGCGACGGTAGTAACCGCCATGGTAGCCGCCGTGATAGCCATGGTAGCCGCCGTGATAGCCATGGTAGCCGTAGTGATACCCATGCACGCCATAGGCGCCGTGATAGCCATAGGCGCCGTGAACCCCGTAGACGCCGTGATACCCATAGCCGTAGTGATACCCCGGCGCCCCGACAACAACGGCGCCGCCGCCATAATAACCATTCGGACGGCAGCCGCCGTAAGGTCCGCGATGAAACCCGATCCCGCAGCCCCCCGCGACGAGCGTGACGGCGGGCGCCGACGCCGCCAGCGGCGCGACCGGCATCGCCTGGACCGGCGCGTTTGCCAGCCCGGCCAATCCAATCGCCGTGGCAAATATGATTTTTTGCATGGTTTCCCCTCCGACCCCAGCGGTCTGATCGAGATGTGGTCAGACATTTGAGGCGGTCCTTGGACCCGCCGGCTCGCTGGACCTCCCTTCTCCCGTCCTTCCATCCCCGGGTCAAGCCCTGGGATCAGGATGCGGGAAAGGGCGTCTACTTCCGCGGCGTTTCGTCAGCGATAGGGAGCGTCTTCGAGGAGATTGCGCGCGATCTCTCGCTCCCATCGGTCGCCGTTGGCGAGCAGCCGTTCCTTATCGTAGTAGAGCTCTTCCCGCGTCTCGGTTGCAAATTCGAAATTCGGCCCCTCGACGATGGCGTCGACCGGACAGGCTTCCTGGCAGAAGCCGCAGTTGATGCACTTGACCATATCGATATCGTAGCGGGTCGTGCGGCGCACTCCGTTGGGGCCGGGGTCCGCTTCGATGGTGATGGCCTGAGCCGGGCAAATCGCCTCGCACAGCTTGCAGGCGATGCAGCGCTCCTCGCCGTTGGGATAGCGCCTGAGCGCGTGCTCGCCTCGGAAGCGCGGCGACAGCGGGCTTTTCTCGTTCGGATAGTTCAGCGTGACCTTGGGCTTGAGCATGTAGCGCATGGACAGCGCGAAAGCCGCGAAGAACTCGCCCAGAAATACGGATTGGGCAGCTTGTTCAAGTCTCATCTTCAGCTCTCCCGGACGCCGGGGCCCCGGGACCTTCGCCATCGCGCCGGCGCCGTTTATCGGCTCGACTTCGACGGCGTCTGCGCGCGAGCGGTGGGCGCCTCGGCATACCGCGCTGCGCTCAAGCGCTCCGCGCCGAAGGCCAACGCCGCGGGCTGGCCGTTTGTTCCGTGATCGGCGCGGCCAGGCGCCCGTTCGGGGAAGCGGGCGGGGTCGAGCGTAGCCCGTGCCCTGATCCGCCGCCTCCCTTCTCCCCTCATCCTGAGCTTGTCGAAGGACGGGAGAAGAGCCTGCCCTCGGGCTTGACCCGAGGGTGGCGCGGAGCGCCGGATGAGGGAGCGACGGTTCAGACGAAGACGCCGCCGGCGCCGCGGCGTCGTCGGCGGCCAATCTCGCCCGCCGCACCCCTCATCCCTGCCCTTCTCCCGGACGGGAGAAGGAGGAGGCGAGGCGGCATTCGCCGAGCGCGGCTTGCTTCTCGCGACGCTCGAGGCCGAAGCGCCGAGGCCTAACATGCCAACGCACCGCTTGATCCGCGTGCTGATCGAGGCGCAACTGGCTAAGATGAAGGCGAAGACGACGACGCCGCGCGAGCCTTCGCATTCGGCTGCGCGCTCGGCGAAGCGGGCGGCCCGTGTCTGGGGGCGTTCGGGGCCGCAATTCTGGAGTTTTGGCCTTGCCGGAATCGGACCACGAGCCCGAGATCATAGCGCCTGAGGAATTGCTGGCGGACATGCCGCTTCCGTCCGACGCGAAGACCTTCTTTCTCGGCGGCCTGTTCGTTCTTGCGATGCTGATGGCGGTCTATGTCGCGAGCGAAATCGTTCTGCCGATGATCTTCGCGGTCATGTTCAATCTTTTGCTGCAGCCCGCCTTGCGTGCGCTCGAAAGATTGCGTGTGCCCAGGGTGCTGGGATCGATTGTGCTCATTCTTGTCGTGGTCGCGACCATCGTCGGAATTGGCGCCGCGGTCTCCGGGCCGGCCGGGACTTGGATCGCGAAGTTGCCCGAGGGCATTCCCCGCATCGTGCAGCGGCTGCGCTTTCTCGAAGCCCCGATCAATACGCTCAAGACATTTCTGGCGGCGGCCAACAATTTTGGCTCTGCCGGCCCGCAGCGAAGCTCGGCCGGGCCTTTCGATGGCGGAGCAATTCTGTCGAGCGTCTTCGCCGGCACGCGAAGTTTTGCCGGCGGCCTGTTCACGACCGTGATGTTTCTCTACTTCCTGCTTGTGGCGGGGGACAGTTTTCTCCGGCGGTTGGTCGAGGTTCTGCCCAGGTTCGCCAGCAAGCGGCAGGCCGTCGACATCTCGCAGCAGATCGGCCAGGATATTTCCGCCTATCTCCTCACCATTACCCTGATGAACGCGCTGGTCGGGGTCGCGACCGCGCTGGTCATGTGGGCGACCGGAGTGGGCGATCCCGTTCTCTGGGGGACGGTCGCCTTCATTCTCAATTATGTCCCGATTTTCGGGCCCGCCGCGGGCTTTTTCATTTTCCTGTTCGCCGGCGCGCTTACGATCGATTCGACCTGGCAAGCCCTGCTTCCGGCGGCGCTCTATGTCGGCATCCATGTGATCGAGGGGGAGACGGCGACACCAATGCTGCTCGCCAAGCAATTCACCCTCAATCCGGTGTTCGTGGTGTTCAGTTTCGTGTTCTGGTTCTGGCTGTGGGGCGTCCCCGGCGCGATCCTCTCGGCGCCGATTCTGGCCACCACCAAAATCATCTGCGACCGCATTCGCCCGCTCGCGGCCCTTGGCCATGTGCTCGGGGAATGAAGCGGCGGGCTCGCTTCTCCCTGCGGGAGAAGGTGGCGCGCCCTGTAGCCGCGCTCGGCGAGCGATCAGCGATCGCGTCTACAAGGCGGCCAATCTCGCCCGCCGCACCCCTCATCCCTGCCCTTCTCCCGGACGGGAGAAGGAGGAGGCGAGGCGGCGAAGGCGCCGCCCCGCCTGTCGTCGGGGCCCGCTATGGGGTCGACTTCGACGGCGTCTGCGCGCCAGCGTGCGACGCGGCCATCGCCTCGTCCACAGGATCAGGCGCATACCGGAAGTCGGGGGCGCTCTTGATCTGTGCAACCGTCATGTTGATCATCGCCTTATCCGGATACCCTTGGTAGGCTTCCACGGCGGCCGGATCGACGGACGTCGCCTCAGGCTTCGAGATTTCGCCGGTTCCCGTCGCCGAGTTGGTCGAGGCGCTGCTCGACGGCGGTTCGGGGCTCGGAACGGAACGGGCCTCGGTTTTCCATTGTACGGCTTTGAACGGAAGGGCGACGTTTTTGGTTCCGATCCCGAGGAACCCGCCCACGCCAATAACGATGATGCGCGTCGTCCCATCGTGCCCGATCAGCACGTCCTTGACGGTCCCGATCTTTTTGTTGTCCGAGCCGTAAACCGTGACGCCGACCAGCTTGGCCGCCCGCCATTGATCGATAGCCTGCTTGGTCACGAACTCGCCTGAGCCCGGACTTTGAGCGGCAGGCTGGCTTTGGGCCGGCTGCGCGGCCATCGGCGCCGCCTGATTGCCGCCGGTCGATTGCGCCAGGGCCGCCGACGCCATCAGCGTTGCGCCGACCAGACCCGCGGACTCCAGAACCTTCCTCATTTGCGCCTCCTTACGTCCCCATTGGACACCCCATTTGCCTGCTTTTGCGCCTGCATACGTCGGCGCTCGCGCGATGCCCGGGCGGGCTCGCGCAAGCGCACCGGCGCCGCGCCGCACTCCGGCGCTCCCCGCTCGCGTTCAACGCCGCGGGCAGGCGCTTGTTCCGTTAGCGGCGCGCCGGCGGCTTGGTGCGACGGGTCCGCAAACAACGCCTTGTCGCCGCGCTCGGCTCAAGCGCGGCCGACGCGCTCAGCGAGCGCGTCTACAACGCGGCCAATCACACCCGCGGCGGCCCTCGTCGCACCCATTGTCCTCCCGACAGCGCGACATCCCCGCGGTCTTCCAAGTGGAAGCGGATCGGGGAAATGGGATATGAAGCGGTTGTCAGCGTAATCGCGATAACAGATTAGGGATCGGATAAGCTCTCGCGATCCCGCATTCATGTAAACAAATTGCTACTTCTTTTTTGGTTCGCAACGAATACCTCAAACTCACCGATAGTCATGCATCGCGAACTCCAAGATCACGGAGTAGTCTTGCCCCACTCACCATCCTTCGCTTTCCTATGATTGTCATTATATTTCCCATATTCCATAATATTACCGTTGGATTGAAAGGAAATGAGATAGCAAGGATAAGATCCGTTGCCGCCAATCCCCAACCACACTGATGCGTTACCGTGCTTTTTTGTTGCAAAGATCCATGTGATGTAACACGCCGCTCACGTAGTCGCCTCGGTTCCTTAACGTCTCCCAGACCTCAACAAGAGTATCGTCGCTATTCATCCAGCCCTTAACCTCCGTCTACTTGTGCTCGAAGAGTTGCTCCCGAAACCCGCCAAAAAGTTTCGTACCGGTTTCCTCAGAAGAGCATCTCCCCAGCACGCGTGATCACCCTACGCGAATTGCGAGCGAGCGCGTACCCGCCTCCAGCATCCGCTCGGCTTCCGCCAGCTCCACCGACACGATCTGGTTGACGCCCCGTTCGGCCATCGTCAACCCAAACAGCCGGTCCATGCGAAAATGGCGATGGGGCTCCGGCGCCCTGTAGACGCGCTCGCTGAGCGCGGCTGACGCGGTCAGCGAGCGCGTCTACAACCCAGCGAACCTCACCCGCCGCGGCCCCCACCCCCGGCCCTCCCCCGCGCCGTCGGAAGACGGGCGTCCTTCCGGACGCCCTGTGGATGGCGCCTCAATTTGCATAAAATGGCGCCGAGTCGACAATTCATTGCAAAAAGGCGAAGGCGGCGTTAGTCTGATCCCAATGCCCGATCGGACCCCCCGATGTCGACTGCCATGATCCCCGGCTTGCCCAGCCTCTTCCGCCGCGTGAGGCGTGTTCGTGCGGCCGACCCTCGGATCGAACAAGATCGGCCTTTGCGACGGGTTCTAGGGGAAGGGGCCCCCTGAAAAATAAAATTGGTCCCGGGTCGCTTGTAACCCATTGAAAAGGCTAATTTCGGACGGTCGCGGTAGGGACAGCGATTGCTCGCTGCCCCCCGCACAGGTCCCGGCGTGCGGCTTTCCCGCACCGTGCTCCTGCCGGAAGTCGGGCGTGATCGGGTGGACGCGGACACCTCCGCGTATGGCCGATCCGCTGGTACGGCGACAGGCACGGTATGCTTTGTCCGGTCCTGTGCCCGGAGCATCGCCAGTCGTCTGCCATCCTTCCGACCGAGCCCCCTTCCCTCCGCATCCTCCGCCGCCGCTCGTCACGGCCTTGTTCGGGCGCCTCATCGGTACTACGAGGCTCGTCCGACCCCTCGCCTGTTCCACGGCAGCTTCGGCTCCTCGCCTTCCTGCCACGGCCCGGGATCGCTGCGCGCGACTGCGGGCCAGCGCGAGGTCTCCCAGGTTCCGACGCTGTCTGTTCGCGCGTGATGGGGTCTTCGACCTCGGCGGGGCGACAGCGTCTCGCATAACGACGCCGCACATGTTGCCTTCGACGTTCTCTAACGCCTCGGCCCCCGCGATTTTCTTGCTTTCGCGGCTCAATAGCCCACCCCACGTGATTGTTGTGTACGCTTCGCACCCGCCGTGGCCGACGACTGCGCAACACTCACTACCGGGCGTCCGCTACGACCTACCCGGACCGGACTTCCACCGGCTAGACAACGCGAGCTTGCCTGGCGCACAGAGAATCCAAGGAATTCCAAGGATATCCGACCCTCCTCCGACTGGCTTTTCGCGGAGCCCTGATGCACCGCTGCGTAGACCTGAGGAAATCCAAATGTCTCACCCGGGAGGACCGTTCGCGGCGGCCGACTGGGCAATTTCCGCCGCCGCGCCATTGGGCGTCCTCTTTGGCAGGCCCGCCTCTCGACGGGCGAGCGTGACAAGGACCGTCAATAATAGCGTGGTCATGGTGTAATAATTCCCGCCATGCGCGGCGCCTCCGTCTTGCGGCGTCCAGGGGCTTGGGGTCGGCGCAAAGGCGCCGGCTCCTCTCTCGAGCAGGGCGGGCGGACATCGTCGCGCAACCCATGTGGCGCCGCGCTTGCTGGAATAGGGCAATCACCTCACAAGCTGGAATTGAACAGCATCATGGATACGAGCCTGCGGTTTACAGTTGTTCAGATCAAGGACGGCCCCTGGATCGTTGTGGAACAGCGCGACCATCGTCGCAGGATCGCAAGCTGCGCAGATGCCGACGCGGCCAGGATGATCGCGGCCTTCATGAACGGGGACTTCGAAGAGGCGATCCTCGGCCGCGAGGCGGCGATCGCCGAACTCCGTCGCCCCGCCTGAACCTGGCCCGCGTTCGAGGCGCGGGGGAGCGCGGTTACACCTTTCCCGAAACCGGGATCAGCGCCCCGGTCACGGCCTTGGCCCCGTCGGACGCGAGGAACAGCATGACGGCGGCGAGATCGGCGGGCGAGACCCAGCGGCTGAAGTCCGCCTGCGGCATCTCCTTGCGGTTCGCGGCGGTATCGATGGTCGAGGGAAGCACGGCGTTGACAGTCACGCCCTCGAGCTTCAGTTCCGCAGCGAGGCTCTCGGTGAGCCGGTGCACCGCCGCCTTGCTCGCAGCGTACGGCCCCATGCCCTCGCCGGCTCGATTAGCCGCCTCGGCGCCGACGTTGACGATCCGCCCGGCGCCCGAATTCGATCAGATGGGGAAGCGCGGCGCGCGAGGCGTTGAGCGCCGTCTTGAGGTTCATTGCGAACATCCGCTCCCACCCCTCGTCGCTCCGGGCGTCCGCGATCCTTTCCCAGCGGAAGCCGCCGGCGATGTTCAGGAGCGCGTCGATCCGGCCAAACCGTCCCTTGACTGTCTCGATCGCCTGCTCGGCCGCATCGAGTGAAACGAGGTCGACCCCGCCGATAAGCAGCGCTTCCGGCCCCAGCCGCTCCTGAAGACCGGGCGGCGGCGCGGACGCGTAGTCGAGCGCCGCCACCGACGCCCCCTGCTTCGCCGCCGCTTCGGCGACCGCTCCCCCGAGCGCGCCGAACGCCCCGGTCACGACAATGGTCTTGCCCTTCACCGTCATGCCGCCATCTCCATCGGCGTCTTCGCCGCATTGAACTGGCGGAGCGCCGCGGCGCGCGCCTGAGCCGCGTCCGCCGCGCTCGCTTCCTTCACCCGCCCATACCCCTTGATCATCTCGGGGACGCCGAGCAGCCGAACCGCCGCGGCGTGATTTGCTGCGGAAAGGCGCGCGACCACGTCGTCGACGTCGGCCTCGAACTCCGCAACGAGCCGCCGCTCGAGCGTGCGCTCGTCGCTGCCGCGGAACGGATCGAGCCACGTGCCGCGCAGGAAACGGAGCTTCGCCGCCACGCGGAAGGCCGTCATCGCCCAGGAGCCCAGTTCGCCCTTGCCCATGACGCCGGTCTGCGGATGGGGCCTCGCGAACGGCCAAGCGCCAATGTGGAAGTGGAGCTTGTACGGGCCCTCGAAGGTCCCGGCGAGCGTCGTGGCGAACTCTGGCGCGGCGATCAGGCGCGCGACCTCCCATTCGTCCTTCACCGCGAGGAGCTTGTGATAGGCGCGCGCAGCCGCGGCGGTCAGCGTTTCACCGAGGCCCGCGCCTTGTTCGGCGGCGCGCACGCGCTCGATGAGCGCGCGATAGCGGCGCGCATCCTTCGCGCTGCGCGCTGTCTCGAGATGCGCGGCGCGACGGGCGACCAACGCGTCGAGGGAGGGCGCCGCCTCGGGGCCAGGCGGGCCCGAGCCGGCGAGCCGCTCGACGGCGGCGGGATCGTGCGCCGCACGCCGGCCCCATTCGAACGCCTGCTTGTTGGCTTCGATCGCAACGCCATTGAGCTCGATGGCGCGCTCGACCGCGGCGCGGCTAATGGGCAGGAGGCCACGCTGCCAAGCTGCGCCGAGCATGAAAAGGTTGGCCGCGATCGCGTCGCCGAGCAGGTCCTTGGCGAGGCGTTGCGCGTCGAGGACGAGCGCCCGGTCGCCGAACGCGTGTTTCAGGCGCTCGACCATCGCCTCGCGGTCGACGCTCCAGTTGGGATTGCGGGCGAACTCCGAGGTCGGGACCAGGTCGCCGTCGATGACCGCGCGCGTGGCCGGATTGACCCTCGAGAGGGATTCGTCTCCGGCCGCGACGATCAGGTCGCAGCCGATCAGCGCGTCGGCCTCACCCGCGGCGATCCGCGTCGCGTGCAGGGCCTCGGGCCGGCGCGCGACGCGCACATGCGCGGTGACCGCGCCGTATTTCTGGCTCAGGCCCGTCAGATCGAGGTTCGAGGCGTAAAGCCCGTCGAGATAAGCGGCCACCGCCAAGGTCTGGCTGACGGTCACGACGCCCGAGCCGCCGATGCCGGCGACCAGCACGCTCCACCGCTCCCCCATCTCGGGCAGCGCAGGCTCGGGAACCGGCGGCATGTCATGCGGCGCCGTTGGCGCGGGCTTGCGCAGCCGGCCGCCGTGGACGGTGACGAAGCTCGGGCAGAAGCCCTCGACGCAGGAGAAATCCTTGTTGCAGCTCGACTGGTTGATCCGCCGCTTGCGGCCCCATTCGGTCTCGAGCGGCTCGATCGCCATGCAATTGGACACCTTCCCGCAATCTCCGCAGCCCTCGCACACCTCCGGATGGATGAAGGTGCGGATGGCCGGGTCGGCCCATTTGCCGCGCTTGCGCAGACGGCGGCGCTCGGTGGCGCAGGGCTGGTCGTAGACGATCGCCGAGACGCCCTTGTACGCACGGAATTCGCGCTGCGTCTCGTCCAGGGCGTCCCGGTGGCGCAGCGCGACGCCGGCGGGCAGCGCGACGCCGAGATAGCGGTCCGGGTCGTCGGCGACGAGCGCCAGCTTCTTCACCCCTTCGGCGGCGAGTTCGGCGAGGATTTGCGGCGGCGTCATGCCGCCTTCGACCGGCTGCCCCCCGGTCATCGACACAAAGCCGTTGTAGAGGATCTTATAGGTGATCGGCACGTTCGCAGCGACCGCCTGGCGGATCGCCAGCATTCCGGAATGGGCGTAGGTGCCGTCGCCGAGATTGGCGAAGACGTGTTCCTGCGTGGTGAAGGGCTGCTGTCCGAGCCACATCGCGCCTTCGCCGCCCATGTGCGAGACGGTGGTCGTCTGCATCGGGTTCACGAACATCGCCATGGTGTGGCAGCCGATGCCGGCCAGGGCGCGGCTTCCCTCCGGCACGCGGGTCGAACGATTGTGCGGGCAGCCGGCGCAGAAGCCGGGGCTCCTGACGAGCGTCGGGCGGTTGCTGAGCGTCTTCGCGGGCTGAGCAGGCGAAGCTAGGCGGCAATCCGGATCGCCGAGCTTAAGCGCTATCACGAGCGCTTCCGCGACCAATTCCGGCGAGATCTCGCCGAAATTGGGCATGGCGAGCGCGCCGTGAGCCGGGTCGAACGCCGGCCCGTCGAAATATTTGCCGACGATCCGCGGAGGGTTCTCGGACCCGTAGAGGATCGCGCGGATCTGGTCCTCGAGAAGCGGACGCTTTTCCTCGACGATGACGATGAGATCGAGGCCATCGGCGAAGTCCCGGACGATCACGGGATCGAGCGGCCAGACCATGCCGACCTTGAGGAGCCGGAGGGCCGGGCCCGCGCCCGCCCTGCCGAGGCCGAGATTGCCGAGCGCCTGCAAGAGGTCCTGCCACGCCTTGCCGGCAGCGACCACGCCGATCCGGGCGCCTTCCGGGTCGGCGGCGACCCGGTTCAGGCCATTCGCACGGGCATAGGCGAGCGCCGCCGGGAGTTTGTGCTGATAGAGCCGCTCCTCCTGCATGAGCGGCATGTCGATCGGCCGTGCGCCGACGCCGCCCGGCGGGTTGCTCGGCCGCTCGGGCGTGACGATCGTCGGGGAGTCGGGGCCGACATAGACCGTGCCGCCGCCCTCCGCGACGTCAGTCACCACCTTCATGCCGACCCAGCAGCCCGAGAAGCGCGACATGGCGATGCCGTGCAGCCCGAAGTCGATCAGCTCCTGGGTATTTGACGGATAGAGCACCGGAATGCCGACGGCGACGAACGACGTGTCGGAAAAATTGACCGCCGTCGAGGACTTCGCGCCGTGGTCGTCGCCGGCGAGCGCGAGCGCGCCGCCCTTGGGGGCGGTCCCGGTGAAATTCGCGTGGCGCAGGGCGTCGCCGGATCGATCGACGCCGGGCCCTTTGCCGTACCAGATCCCGAACACCCCCTCGACTGTGGCGCCGGGGAAGCTCGTGACGTGCTGCGCTCCCCAAATGGCGGTCGCCGCGAGGTCCTCGTTAAGGCCGGGGCGAAAGACGATGTTGAGACGTCGCAGAATCGGCTCGGCGCGCCAGAGTTCGATGTCGTAGCGGCCCATCGGCGAGCCGCGGTAGCCCGAGATGTAACCGCCGGTATTGAGGCCCGCAGCCACATCGCGGAGGCGCTGCTGGATCGGCAGGCGCACCAGCGCCTGCATGCCGGTCATGTAGAACCAGCCCTCCGGCGCGGTCCACCGGTCCTCAAGCGAAGTCTCGGACCGGGCAAGCGCAAGGGCCATGGAACTCCTCCGGTCAGGCGATGGCTGTCAGACGATTTCCCCTTTCTCTCCGGCTGGCGGACATGGCAAGCGGGAAGCGCGTCCTCTCACCCGCCAAGCTAACCCCGAACAGCCGCAATGTCGAACGCGACGACCGCGCCTCCCGATGGATGCTGGCGGGAACAGGCGCGTCTCGTGCGCGACGTCGGGCCGACCCTGCGGGGTCGCTCGATCAGACGAATTTCACCGCACTTGGACTGGCGGTGAGAGTCGCGGCGCTGACTCCGACAAGAGTGAGGCTGTCGCCCCACTTGTCGCCGATCGTCACGCCGTTTGAGCCCAAGGACACATGGCTCAGGACGGCGGCCAGATCCTGGGCCTGGGTCATGGCGCCGGTCAGATAAGAGAAGTCGGATTTCGACAGGACAAGCGTGTCAGCGTTCGTTCCCGAGGGCGCAAAGTCGATCGTCTCCTTGCCGTATCCCGCGCTGAAGGCGAAGGTCTCCGCGCCCGCGTTCGCATTGGTCGCCTGGATCGTCTCGTTGGCGTGGTAGGCGAGGTTGAAGGAGGCGTTGCCGATCGCGAAGGTTTCTTTGTCCCCCACGCGGGTGACGGTGACGTGGCCTTCATAGAGGTCGATTTCGTTTGACGTCGCGCTCAGGTTCAGATCGTTGGCGGCGACGTTGTTGGCGTAGGAAACGGAGGCGTAGGAGGAATAGGCTTGGCCCTTTACGTTGGTATAGAGATATTCGAACGCCGAACCGGACCGGACGCATGCAACGGAGAGCGCGGCGCCATTGGCGAGGTCCGTCGCGGACTGGCTGGAGGTGAGAGCGAAATTGGCCGCGGTGAGATTGAATTGGCCGCTGATGTCGACGGTCATGTCGGGCGACGTGTCGCCGGCGAGCGCGACCTGGACAATGGTCATGTTATCGGTCGGGTCCAGTTGGTAGCGCACCTCGGCGCCCGCGCTGGTGAAGGCGTTCGTGCCGATGAAGGTGAAGTTCTCAGGGACGCCGGGCGTCACATTGGCGTCGATATGGCTGAAATCGATGACGTCCTTGGCGGGGTTGAAATTGAAATTAATCCAGTCAGGGGCCAGTGGCGTTGAGTCCGCTGGGGAGAGATAGGTGAAGATGTTGGCGCCCGCTCCGCCGACCAGGTATTGCCGTCCGAAACCGCCGACGAAGTTGTTTTCGTTATTTCCGCCGTAAAGGTCCGCGCAGGGGCTGCCGTATAGGGTCGTCGGACCGGTCTCCGTTTGGGCCTTGATGGTGGAGCCGTTGGTCGACACGAGGAGGTTCGGCGTCGGCAGCCCGGCCGCCTGGTAAGCCGCCCAAGCGTTGGTGGAATAGGCGGGGTTGGTGTAGTCGAAGATGACGTTGTTGCTCGTCGTCACGCCGGACATCGGAGCGGGAAACCAGTCGTCGTATGTCCCGAAGCCGAGGTAGTTGTTGGTGATGGAGATGTTGCTGAACGAGCCTGATCCGGCACTGCCGGCGTCGATGACGGCGGATCCGCCGATCAGATAATTGCCGGTAACCGCCACGTTGCTGACGTTGCCTAACTCCGAGGTGATGCGAATGCAATTATTCGTGTAGAAGACAGAGTTCGGATTGGTTGTCCAGTCGATGAAATTATCCGATATGGTCGTCGGCGTCGAAGTGTTGGTGATCCAGATGGCGTCCGGGTGCGTCCCGATGGACGTGTAGCCTGAGCCGGAGAAGTAGTTGCCTGATATGACGCCGCCGCCGGAGAGGTCAAGTCCGTCCGCGGCGAGTGTCGATGAAGCGATTATTGGTTATGGTGACGAGGCTCTTCGACATTACCCAGGCGGAAAGTTTTGAGGGGATCGCGTCGCTGTCGAAGGTGCAGTTGGTGATGGTCGTATTGGTTCCGCTGTTGACCTGGACCGCGTACCACCCGGTCGTGGCGGCGAAGCTGCAGTTCTCGATCGTCACATTGCTGGCGTCGACGTAGATAGTCGCGTTGCCGAAATTGTAACCGCTGACGGTCGCGCCGGTTCCGGTGATGTAGACCACATTGGTTTTTGCGTTGTAACTCAAAGGCCCCCCGGACGTGGGGATAGAGGAAAGCGGCTTGAGCGAACCGGCCGCGAGCGGATTGCCTGCCGGCGTGTCGATTCCGGGAGTTGTACCCCCGGATCGGCGTTGCGAAGCAACTGAAGTTCCGTGCTCGTGTACATAAGTGGCCTTTCGGCTTATAACCAAAAACGTATTGATATAAGGCGCAACCGTCTCCGATCGCGCCGATTCCACATCATCAGCGTTTGCCCGCGGCTTAGTAACCGCTTGGTGGACATAGTCAAACAACAATTTTGTGGAAGGCGTGGAATAACCAGCTTATTACCACTGAAATTGACGCCGTTAGCTAACATTTATTAACCCAGTTCTCAAAGCAATCGGGCGATTATTATCGCGCATGAATTACGGAAGGCTGTCGCCGGGACCGTGGTCTGTTCATCATTGGACAGCAACAGTCTGCGTCTCGCGGGGTTGTGTTGACAACGAACACGCAACCATTCTGACGCCAGCAACCGCCGGTCCTCAGGAAAGGCGTGGCCGCGACAATCCGAATGCTGAAAAGAACTTTGAGCCGCCCGGCGGATAGAGCCGGTCAGCCGAAACGCAGTCCGCCGGAAAGCGCCCTCGACCATGGCGGGCCACTGCGGCGCTCAGACGATTTGTCGCACTGGCCCTTGCTGGCGGTCGGCCGAAAATGCGAGAAGTCCGCTTTCCGGCGCCTCGGGCGCCGTCTCTTAACGTCCGGCAGGCCGCATATGCCCTCGTATCGCTCCCGCACCTCGACGCATGGCCGCAACATGGCTGGCGCGCGCGGCCTCTGGCGCGCGACCGGCATGAAGGACGGCGATTTCGGCAAGCCGATCATCGCCGTCGCCAATTCCTTCACCCAGTTCGTCCCGGGCCACGTCCATCTCAAGGACCTCGGCCAACTGGTGGCGCGCGAGGTCGAGGCGGCGGGGGGCGTCGCCAAGGAGTTCAACACCATCGCCGTCGACGACGGCATCGCGATGGGACACGACGGCATGCTTTACTCGCTGCCGTCGCGCGAGGTGATCGCCGACAGCGTCGAATACATGGTCAACGCGCATTGCGCCGACGCCCTGGTCTGCATCTCGAACTGCGACAAGATCACGCCCGGGCATGCTGATGGCCGCGCTGCGCCTCAATATCCCCGCGGTATTCGTTTCGGGCGGCCCGATGGAGGCCGGCAAGGTCAAACTCTCGACAGGAACTCGCACGGTCGACCTCATCGACGCGATGGTGGCGGCGGCGGACGAGAAGGTGAGCGACGCCGACGTCGCGGTGATCGAGCGCTCCGCCTGTCCGACCTGCGGCTCCTGCTCGGGCATGTTCACTGCAAATTCGATGAACTGTCTGACGGAGGCGCTCGGGCTTTCTCTTCCCGGCAACGGCACGGTGGTTGCGACGCACGCCGACCGCAGGCGTCTGTTCGTCGAAGCCGGACATCTCATCGTCGACCTCGCCCGCCGCTACTACGAGGAGGACGACGCGGGCGTGCTGCCTCGATCGATCGCCAGTTTCCGCGCGTTCGAAAACGCGATGACCCTCGACATCTCGATGGGCGGCTCGACCAACACCGTGCTGCATCTGCTCGCCGCCGCGCACGAGGCCGAAATCCCGTTCACCATGGCCGACATCGATCGCCTGTCGCGCCGCGCGCCCGTTCTGTGCAAGGTCGCGCCTTCGGTTGCGGACGTTCACATCGAGGACGTGCATCGGGCCGGCGGGATCATGGGCATTCTTGGCGAACTCGACCGGGCGGGTCTCCTCAACCGGGACGTGCGCATGGTTCACGCCGAGTTGCTCGAGCATGCGCTGTCGCGCCACGACATCAAGCGGACGTCGAGCAGCGCGACCCGCGAGTTTTTCTGCGCCGCCCCCGGCGGGGTCCCGACCCAGGTCGCCTTCAGCCAGTCGGCGCGCTACCCCTCGCTCGACGAGGATCGGGAGAAAGGCGTCATCCGCGACGCCGAGCATGCGTTCCTCAAGGACGGCGGTCTTGCGGTGCTCAAGGGCAACATCGCGCTTGACGGCTGCATCGTGAAGACCGCGGGCGTCGACGCAAGCGTCCTCAAGTTCGCCGGTCCCGCGCGCATCTTCGAAAGCCAGGACGACGCCGTGCAGGGGATCCTGAGCGGCAAGGTCGCCGCAGGCGACGTGGTGGTGATCCGCTACGAGGGCCCGCGCGGCGGTCCCGGCATGCAGGAGATGCTCTACCCGACGAGCTATCTGAAGTCGCGCGGGCTCGGCAAGGCCTGCGCGCTGATCACCGATGGGCGATTTTCAGGGGGCACATCCGGCCTCTCGATCGGCCATGTCTCGCCGGAAGCCGCCGAGGGCGGGGCGATTGCGCCTCATCGAAGAGGGCGACCGCATCGAGATCGACATCCCCGCCCGCTCAGTCAGCCTCGTCGTCGACGAGGCGAGGCTTGCCGAGCGCCGCCGAGCGATGGAGGCCAGAGGCGAGGCCGCCTGGAAGCCCGCGAAGCCGCGCGCCCGCAAAGTTTCGCAGGCTTTGCGCGCCTATGCCGCTTTCGCCACCAGCGCGGCGCGTGGGGCTGTGCGCGAGGTCCCCTGATCCTCGATGCGGCTGAGGTTCGCCGCCCGTTCGATCGCCGCGCGGCTTTTCTTTTCCGCGGCGTTCTGGAGCACGCTCATCCTGGCGCTCGCGGGTTTCAGCCTGAGCGCGCTCAACGCCCGCTGGACGGAGGCCAATTTCGACGACCAGCTCGGCGTCTATCTGAAGGCGCTCGTCGCCAATCTGGCCGCGGGCGACGAGACCAAGGGCGCGGCGTCCCAGCCCCGATCGGGAATCGCGCCCCAGTTCGAGCTCGCCTTTTCCGGCTGGTACTGGCAGATCACCCGCATGGACGTCGACCCCCCGGAGATCCGGGCCTCCGCCTCGCTGTTCGCCACGCAACTGCCCCATCTCGTCGCCGTTGTCCCCGGATCACGGCGAGATTCTCAGCGGCTATGTCATCGGGCCGGGCGGGCACGAACTGCGCATGGTCGAGCGCCAGATCGACGCGGGCGACGAGGGGCGCTTTCTCGTCCAGGTCGCCGCCAACGCCGATGTCATCCAGGCGCAGGAGCGCAGCTTCGAATGGGCGCTGGCGGGGACCTTCCTGACGCTGGCGCTGGCGCTGATCGGCTCGACCGGCGCTCGCCGTCCGCTACGGGCTGCGGCCCCTTCGCGTGCTGCGCGAGGGGGTCGCCGCGATCCGACGGGGCGAAGCCTACCGCATCGAAGGCGAATTTCCGCAGGACGTCGCGCCGCTTGCAGCCGAGGTGAACCAACTCATCGACGCTAACCGGGAGATCGTGGAGCGGGCTCGCACTCAGGTCGGCAACCTCGCCCACGCCCTCAAGACCCCGCTCAGCGTGCTGATCAACGAGGCCGATTCGGCGAGCCCCAATCTGAAGGGGAAGGTCCGCGAGCAGACGGAGATCATGCGCCAGCAGGTCGGGTTCTATCTCGACCGGGCCCGCGCGGCGGCGCGGGCCCGCACCGCCGGGCTCGCCACCGAGGTCAAGCCCGTCGTCGAGAGGCTGGTCCGCACGTTCGAGAAGCTGCACGCCGAGCGCGGGCTGACCTTCAAGGCCGACCTGCAGGAGGGCCTGAAGTTCCGCGGCGAAGCGCAGGACCTGACCGACCTGATCGGCAACCTTCTCGACAACGCCGGTAAATGGGCGCGCGAGACGGTGTCGATCCGAACCCGGCGCGCGCCCGCTGCGGGCAAGGACGCCGCGCCGTTCCTGATTGCGGAAATCGACGACGACGGTCCCGGTCTCGGAGCCGCCGCGCGGGCCGAGGCGCTCGAGCGCGGCAAGCGGCTCGACGAGTCGCGTCCGGGATCCGGACTCGGCCTCTCGATCGTCGTGGAGCTCGCGTCGATTTACGGCGGCTCGCTTGAGCTCGACGCGAGCCCGCTCGGCGGCCTCAGGGCGATCCTGCGTCTGCCCTGCCTCTGAGCGCGGCTTCCGTCGCAGCGAGCCTGGAGAACAGCAAGCCCGGGGACAAGGGAATGACTTTCGTCGCGGGCGGACGCGTATTATGGACGGCTCGGCCACCGGGGATTCGAGGACGATGAGCGGCAGAATTCTGTTGATTGCCGCGCTGACGGCGCCGGCGCTGGTGGGGTGCGTTGGCTTGGGCCTTGGCGAGAACGCGACGCAGAACCCGGTCGTGTCCGCGCCGCCGCAAACCGCCGTCCCTTACGCCGCCGACCCCCGTCGGCACGCCGCCGTCGTACCGGCCGCCCCGGGCGCGACTCCGGTCGCGACGGCGTCGCCGCCGCCGCCGGCAATTCCGACCGGCGCGGCCCTTGGAGGCGTTCTCGGCGGGCCGGTCGGCGCGACGCTCACGGACGCCGACCGCCAGTCGGCCTGGCAGGCGCAGATCGCCGCGCTCGATTCCGGGCAGCGCCGCTCGTGGCGCGGCGCTCACGGCGTGTTCGGCTTTGTCGAGCCGGGCGCGGAGACGGGCGCCGGCTGCCGGACTTACGCGCAGACCATCTATGTCGCCGGACGGCCGAACCGCGGGCAAGGGGTCGCCTGCAAGCAACCGGACGGCGGCTGGAGGATGACGAGCTAGCGTTTTTGCAAGACCTCGTCTGCGTTTTGCGGTAACGGAGCGCGGACTTTGCGTGGTCCCTTCGGACCGCCTCCGAGGGCTCCTATGCTGTGGTTTGTCTTGGCGGGATTGACCGCTTTTGCGGTCCTCGCCGCGATATGGCCCCTGTTGCGCGCGTCTCCCGGAACAGACAACGACGTCCGGGCCGCGAGCGAGGCGGCGTTCTACAAGGCGCAACTCGACGAGATCCAGCGTGACGTCGAGCGCGGCCAATTGCCGCAAGGGGAAGCCGCGAGCGCCCGCGCGGAGGCGGCCCGGCGGCTTATCGCCGCGGGCGCCGGAGCGCCGCGTCCGCCGTCGGCGCCCCGAGGTCGCTACCGGCTCGCGGCCGCCGCGCTCGTCGTGATCGGCGTCCCTGCGCTCGTCTTTCCGCTCTACGCGCTCCTCGGCCAGCCGCAGATGCGCGACGAGCCGCTCGCGAGCCGCGAGCCCGCGGCTCATGCGGCCTCCGACATCGAGGCGGCGGTCGCCGGGGTCGAGAAGCACCTGATCGCCGCTCCCGACGACGGCAAGGGCTGGGCCGTCCTCGCCCCGGTCTACATGCGGCTCGAGCGCTACGACGACGCCGTGCACGCCTATTCGGAAGCGCTGAGGCTTCTCGGCGAGAACCCGGTCCGCCGAGCGGCCTACGGCGAGGCTCTGGTCGCGGCGTCCGGCGGCATCGTCACCGCAAAAGCGCGCGAGGCGTTCGGCAAGGCTTTGGCCGCCGACCCGGGCCAGCCGCAGGCGCGGTTCTATCTGGCGCTCGCGGCCGAGCAGGACGGCCGCAAAGCCGACGCCATCCGCGCCTTCGAGGCGCTCGCCGCGGACGCGCCTCCCGACGCGGCCTGGCTCGGCGCGGTCAAGTCGCGCCTCGCCGCGCTCAAGGGCGAGCCGCAACCCGCAACGGCCGAGGCGCCCGCGCTCGGCTCGCCCGAGCAGAAGGCGATGATCGAGGGCATGGTGAGCCGGCTCGCCGGTCGCCTCGCGACAAATGGCGGCAGCCTCGACGAGTGGGCGCGCCTTATTCGCGCCTACACCGTCCTGCATCAGGGCGACAAGGCCAAGGCGGCGCTGGCGGACGCCCGCAAGGCGCTCGCGCCCGACGCCAACGCGGTCGCGAGCCTCGATGCGCTCGCCCGCGACCTCGGCCTCGGAGACGCCAATTGACCCGGAAAAGCCGCCGCCTCGCCCTCATCGCCGCCGCCCTCGCGGTGATCGGCTGCGCCGTCGGCCTCGGCCTCTATGCGATGAAGGACAGCCTCTCGCTGTTCCTCACTCCCGCGGAAATCGCCGAAAAGAACGTCCAGCCGGGAACGCGGCTCCGGGTCGGCGGACTGGTCGAGCAGGGCTCGGTCGTCCGCGCCGACGACAGGCTCACCTTCGCCGTGACCGACGGGGCGAAGACCGTCGCGGTCGACTGCCTTGGCGCGTGCTTCGCCAACATTCCGGACCTCTTCCGCGAGGGCCAGGGCGTGGTCGTCGAGGGCGTGCTCGCCGCTCCCGGCCGTGTCGCCGGCGACCAGATCCTCGCCAAGCACGACGAGCGCTACATGCCGCGCGAAGTCGTCGAATCGCTGAAGAAGCAAGGCCGCTGGCAGGAAGGAGCGAACGCCAAGTGATCGTCGAGATCGGCCATTTCGCCCTTGTCCTGGCGCTGGCGGCCGCGCTGGCGCAGACGATCGTGCCGGCCTGGGGCGCGCGCCTCGGCGACCCCGACCTGATGGCGGTCGGACGAAGCGCGGCGCTGACGCAGTTCGCCTGCCTCGCGGTCGCCTTCGCCGCGCTGGTCCACGCCCATCTCGTCTCGGATTTCTCCGTCCTCAACGTCGCGGAGAATTCGCACAGCGCCGCCCCGGCGATCTACAAGATTTCCGGCGTCTGGGGGAACCACGAAGGCTCGATGCTCTTGTGGGTGCTGATCCTGGCGATCTTCGGCGCGCTCGTCGCCCTGTTCGGCCGCTCGCTGCCGCGGACGCTGAGAGCCAACGCGCTCGCCGTGCAGGGCCTGATCAGCGTCGCCTTCCTGCTCTTCATCCTGCTGACCTCGAACCCGTTCGCGCGCCTTCAGCCCGCGCCGTTCGAGGGACGCGACCTGAACCCGATCCTGCAGGACCCCGGCCTCGCCATCCATCCGCCGATTCTCTACCTCGGCTACGTCGGCTTCTCGATCGTCTTTTCGTTCGCCGCCGCGGCGCTGATCGAGGGCCGGATCGACGCGGCCTGGGCGCGGTTCGTGCGCCCCTTCGCCCTCGTCGCCTGGGGGTTCCTGACCATCGGCATCGCCGCTGGCTCCTTCTGGGCCTATTACACGCTGGGCTGGGGCGGCTTCTGGTTCTGGGACCCGGTCGAGAACGCCTCCCTCATGCCCTGGCTCGCCGGAACCGCCTTCATCCATTCGGTCGCGGTGATGGAGAAGCGCGACGCGCTGAAGGTCTGGACGATCTTCCTCGCGGTTCTCGCCTTCTCGTTCTCGCTGCTCGGCACCTTCCTCGTCCGCTCGGGCGTGCTGACCTCGGTGCACGCCTTCGCCAGCGACCCGCAGCGCGGCGTGTTCATCCTCGTCATCCTGGCGCTGTTCATCTTCGGCTCGTTCGCGCTGTTCGCCTGGCGGGCGCCGATGCTGAAGCCGGGCGGCCTGTTCGCCCCGGTCTCGCGCGAGGGGGCGCTGGTCATCAACAACCTCCTGCTCACCACCGCCTGCGCGACGGTGTTCTTCGGCACCCTCTATCCGCTCGCCCTCGAGGAGCTGACCGGCGAGAAGATCACGGTCGGCGCGCCGTTCTTCAACATGACCTGCGGCGTGCTCCTGCTCGCCGCCGCCGCGGTCACGCCGGTCGGCTTCTCGCTCGCCTGGAAGCGCGGCGATCTTCTGGGCGTCGTCCAGCGGCTTGCCGCGGCCGTCGTCGCGGGCGCGCTCGCCGCGATCGCCGGGACGTATCTGGCTCCGCGGCGGCTCGATCCTCGCGTCGATCGCGGCGGGGATCGCGATCTTCGCCATCCTCGGCACGCTGATCGAGGTTGGCGTGCGGGCCTGGCGGCCGGGCCTCTCGGCCGGCGTGGCGCTCCGGCGGGCGGCCGGACTGCCGCTGTCGTTCTGGGGCGCCGCGCTCGCCCATATCGGGGTCGGCGTGACCCTGCTGGGGCTCGCCGGCGTCGGCTTCGGCGCCGAGGCCATCGTCACGATGAAAAAGGGCGTTCCGCAGGCTGTCGGCCCCTACCAGATCACGGTCAATTCGATCGGAGAGCGGGTCGGGCCGAACTACCAGGACGTCGTCGCCCACGATGACGGTCCGCGCCGGCGACCGCATCGTCGCGACCATCGATCCGGCGCGCCGGCGCTTCGCCGCCCAGCCCATGACCACGACCCAGGCCGGCATGGCGACGCTGAATTTCGGCCAGATCTACGTCGGGATCGCCGACCCGACCCCCGACGGCGCGGTGCCGGCGCGGCTCTACTGGAAGCCGCTCGTCACCCTCATCTGGCTCGGCGGCTGCGCCATGGCCCTTGGCGGCGCCCTGTCGCTCGCCGACCGGCGCCTGCGCTTCGGCGTCGCCCGGCGCTCGCGCGCGGCGATGGCCGCCGCGGCGGCGGAGTAGACGATGATGCGTAAGCGCTGGCAGAACCCCATCGCCTGCCGCCTTCGGCGGACAGTCCCTCTCCGCCGTGGTGAGAGGGCTACGCAGCCGACGGTTGCCGCAGCCCTTCACCCCGGCGCTGCGGGGCAGGTGGTCCCCGCGAAGCGGGGATGAAGCGGGATGCGGCCGCGCCTCGCTTGTCCTCTTCGCCCTCTCGCTCTCTCGCCCTCGCGACCCCCGCGCTCGCGGTGCAGCCGGACGAGGTGATGAAGGACCCGGCGCTCGAGGCGCGCGCCCGGACGCTGTCGGCCGAACTGCGCTGCATGGTGTGCCAGAACCAGTCGATCGACGATTCCGACGCGCCGCTCGCCCGCGACATCCGCCTGCTGATCCGCCAGCGGATCGCCGCGGGCGAGACCAATGCGGCGGTGCGGTCCTATCTCGTCTCCCGCTACGGCGACTTCATCCTGCTGAAGCCGCCGTTCAACTCGACACGGCCCTTCTCTGGCTCGCCCCGCCGCTGACCCTGCTCGCCGGCGCCGCCGCCATCCTCTTCGCCCGCCGCCGCGCGCCGGCCGCGACCGAGGCGCTGACCGAGGAGGAGGAGGCGCGGCTCGCGGCGCTGACGAAGGGGGAAAGGTAAACGACGCGCTCTCGCGGATGCGGAAATTTGGATTTCCTCAGCTCTCCGCAGCGGTTCTGCAACGCTCCGCAAATAGGCGCTCAAGACCCCTTGGAATAATTTGGAATTCCTTGGATTCTCTCGTCCGATTCGTGACTTTTCAATGGGTTACGAGCGACCTCAGGGCGAAAATTATTTTCGCCGCGCTTTTTCCTCCGCTCGGGCGAGCCGAGAGGGGCCAAACCATCGAAACTTGGCGTTCCCGATGATCCTCATTCTGGCAGTCTAACGCTGATTTCGATTTTTCGCAATAAAATGCTCAAGCCTTCGACGCCGAATGCCCGCGTGTCA